>NZ_MVHT01000250.1 GCF_002086275.1 Mycobacterium intermedium
TAGGCGTCGCAGTAGGGCTCTTCCCGCGGGTCGAACGACGTCGCCGAGTAGTAGGGGACCTCCGGTTCCAGCGGGCTGATGTCTTCGAGCGCCTCGGTCAGCTCGTCGAGGATCGGCTCCACCTGCGGTGAGTGCGAGGCCACGTCCACGGCGACCTCGCGGGCCATGATGTCGCGCTCTTCCCAGATCGCCACCAGGTCACGCACCGTCTGGGTCGCTCCACCGATCACCGTCGACTGCGGCGAAGCCATCACCGCGACCACGACATCGTTGATGCCTCGCGAGGTGAGTTCGGAAAGCACTTGCTGGGCAGGCAATTCCACCGACGCCATGGCGCCGGCGCCGGAGATGCGCGTCATCAGCTTGGAGCGCCGGCAGATCACCTTCACGCCGTCTTCGATCGACAGCGCACCGGCCACCACGGATGCCGCCGACTCGCCCAGCGAGTGGCCGATCACCGCACCGGGCGTCACGCCGTAGGCCTTCATCGTCGCCGCCAACGCGACCTGGATGGCGAACAGCGTCGGCTGCACCCGGTCGATACCGGTGACCACCTCGGGAGCGGTCATCGCCTCGGTCACCGAGAACCCGGACTCCGCGGCGATCAGCGGCTCGATCTCGGCGATGGTCGCGGCGAACACCGGCTCGTTGGCCAGCAGGTCCGCGCCCATGCGGGCCCACTGCGAACCCTGCCCGGAAAAGACCCAGACCGGCCCCCGGTCGTCGTGGCCGACCGCGGCCGGATGCGGGACCTCGCTGCCGGCGACCTCGCGCAGTGCCGCCGACAACTCTTCGCGGGTGCCGGCCAGCACGGCCGTGCGCACCCGGCGATGCCCACGCCGGCGCGACAGCGTGTAGGCGAGGTCGGTGATCGAAAACTCGGGTCCTTGTGCGTCGACCCAATCGGCAAGCCGGGTAGCGGTTTCGGCCAGCGCCTCGTCAGAACTGGAGGACAGCGGGAAGAACAGCATTCCCTCCAGGGCCGGGGTACCCGCCGGCGCGACGACTTCGGGCGCCCCCTCGGTGGGCGCCTGTTCGAGGATCGCGTGCACGTTGGTGCCGGAGAATCCATACGACGACACCGCGGCCCGGCGCGGCCCGTTGTCGCTGGGCCAAGGCGT
>NZ_MVHT01000251.1 GCF_002086275.1 Mycobacterium intermedium
GTCGGCGTGCGGCGAAGGCTACGACGGCGCGGCTGGGGGAGTCCAGCCATTGCAGATCGTCGATGGCTACCAGCACCGGTGATTGTTGAGCCAACAGGCGCAGGACCGACAGGAATGCCGCGGCGGCCGCGTGTTCGTCGGTGTCCGGGCCGTCGTGGCCGCGCAGCAGCACCCGGTCGAGGGCAACACGCTGCACCGGGGGGAGTTGGTCGAACAGAGCGGGCTCGAGGGTGGCGAGCAGGTCGGCCAGGGCCGCGTACGACAGCTTGGCTTCGGCGGCCGATGCCCTAGCGGTGAGCACGCAAAAGCTCGACTCGGTAGCACGGCGGATGGTCTCCAACCACACCGTGGTCTTGCCGATCCCCGCTGCACCCTCGAACACCAGTCCAGCCGGGCCGCCTTCGATGCGGGCCAAGAACTTCGATGACTCGCGAGACTCAGCCTCCCGAATCGTCGAAAGGTTGCCCACGCGCGGGATTTTCGCAGTTCATGGTGGCCTACCGCACCATATTCATAGCATTTTCATAGAACCCTGTTGGGGTGCATGAGTGACATCCGCGAGGGGGCCCAAGGGTGCGGGACGCGAACGCGGTGTGCGGGCGCAGACGATCGCGATCCTGGCACCCGGGGGCATGGGAGCGGGAGGGGACGTGAAATCTCACTCGGTCGTGCGCCGGGTGGTTCCCGCGTCTTGATCGGGTCTCAACTCCAGGGAAATCCCTGTATCGGTGCGGGGTTGTGCGCCTTACTGTTCGACCAGTTCGTCGACCACGGGACGGTTGCGCCCACTGTGGCCGAGGTGCTTTCAGTCTCGTCGTTCGACGGGTCTGCCTGGGGAAGGGGGCCGGTGATGTCCTATCTGGTGGCGGTGCCGGAGTTGGTGACGGCGGCGGCGACACAGGTGGCGGGTATTGGCTCGTCGTTGAGCGCAGCCAATGCGGCGGCGGCGGTGCCGA
>NZ_MVHT01000252.1 GCF_002086275.1 Mycobacterium intermedium
CCGAGGAGGCGTTGGCGTGGCTGGATGAGAATTTGGTGCGTCAGGAGGCGTTGGCGACCACGACCGCCGAGGTCACCACGTGGTTGGACCGGGTGCGGGCGGCTTCTCGGGTGGAGAATCAGGCCGCGGCCGCGCAGTTGGTGGCGATCGGGGAGTTGTTCGCCCACCGTTTCGCCGACTGCGGGTGTGAGGAGGACTGGGCCATCGATGCGGCGGCGGCGGTGGCCGCGGAGGTGGGGGCGGGGCTGCGGATCAGCCGGGGGTTGGCGCTGAGCCGGTTGCATTATGCGCGGGTGCTGCGCGAACGCCTGCCCAAGACCGGGGAGGTGTTCCGCGCCGGGGACATCGATTTTCGGGCGTTCGTCACGATCGCCTTCCACACCGAGGCGATCGAGGACCCGGCGATCCTGGCCCGTGTCGATGAGTTGATCGCCGCCAATATCCGGCGTTGGCCCTCACTGACGAGGGGCCGGTTGGGTGCGCAGGTGGACAAGATCGTGGCCGGCCAGGACCGTGATGCGTTACGGCGGCGCGACCGGCAGCAGGGTGATCGGCAGGTGTGGATCGGCGGGGATCAGGACGGCATCTCGCGCATCGAGGGCTGTTTCCTCACCCCGGATGCGCACGCCCTGGACAAGCGGCTGTCCGCGTTGGCGGCCACCGTGTGTGCCCATGATCCGCGCAGCCGGCAGCAGCGCCGCGCTGATGCGTTGGGGGCGTTGGCCGCCGGGGCGGATCGGCTGGCCTGTCACTGCCAACGCCCCGACTGCACCGCCGCCGGGAAGAAGGGGGCGGCCTCGCCGGTGGTCATCCACGTCATCGCTGAACACGCCACCCTGACCGGCACCGGCACCACCCCGGCCTCGGAGGTCAGCGCTAACGGGTTGATCACCCCTGAACTGGTGGCCGAGTTGGCTCACAGCGCGACGGTGGTGCCGTTGGCCCATCCCGGCTACAGCGCCCCCGAACCGCACTACCGGCCCTCGACCGCCTTGGCGGATTTCGTCAAGTGCCGGGATCTGACGTGTCGCTGGCCCGGGTGTGAGGTGTCGGCCTGGGACTGCCAGCTCGACCACACCATCCCGTA
>NZ_MVHT01000253.1 GCF_002086275.1 Mycobacterium intermedium
CTGCCCAACCCCACACCCGACAGAGCCGGCACGAACGCCTGCAAGCCCGCACCGCCGAACCCACCCCACGAGCCGAAGTGGCGACCGAACGACCCCCAACGCCCAGCCGCCGCCGCCGCACCCGTGCCGGCATCACCCAAGCTGTGCAGGCCCAAATTGGCCAGATTCCCCGTACCCAGCCGCAAACTGCCCAACAACCCGCTCAGGTTGAAACCACCCAGCAAGCTGCCCAGCCGCAAACCACCCACATTGCCCGAACTCAAGCCCGCAACAACAGCTTTGACACCACCACCGCCAGCACCGGCCACGCCAGCCACCTGCGCCACCGCGCCCGCCAACTGACCCAACGGCAACTTCGTGAACGGCGTCAACGCCGACACCGCCGAAGAAGCCCCACCGTAGTAGCTCAACATCGCCACCACGTCCTGAGCCCAGAACTCCTCGTAGGCCGACTCCACCGCCGCAATCGCCGGCCAGTTCTGCCCAAACAGGTTCGACACCGCAAGCCGCACCAACGAATTACGGTTACCCGCAATCACCGCCGGATGCACGATCATCGACCGCGCCGACTCAAAGGCAGCCACCACCACCCGAGCCTGCGACGCCGCCTCCTCAGCCGCGATCCCCGCCGCACTCAACCACGCCGCATACGGCGAAGCCGCAGCCGCCATCGCACCCGACGCCGGCCCCTGCCAGGCACCATTGACCAAGCCGGAAGTCACCGACTCAAAGAACGACGACGCCGAACTCAACTCGGCCGCCAGACCGTCCCACGCCGACGCCACCGCCGTCAACGGCGCCGAACCCGCGCCGAGCAGCAAGTTCAGGGAGTTGATCTCAGGTGGCAAGGTTAGGAAACTCACCGGCTCAATCCTCTTCCTTACATTGCAGGAAAGCTTCTTGGGAGTAGTAGGTGCTACAGAACAACGGTCGGCCGTTCAAGGTGGATAAGTACGTCATCAGCTGCCCACCCAGTTCGCCAGCGCCGCCTGCAGACCGTTGAAGTAGCCCGAGACCTGGCTGCCGATGTTGCCGATACCGGAGATCAGGGCCGCGGTGTCTGCCCCGAGCGTGCTGGTG
>NZ_MVHT01000254.1 GCF_002086275.1 Mycobacterium intermedium
GTTCGGCGAGCCTGACTCGCACGCGATCGACGATGACGTGGGGTCTTCTCAGCATTGCCGCACTGACCCGGATCACGATCCAGCCAGCCTCTTCCAGCAGGGCAATTCGCTCGATATCCCACGCTCGCTGCTCGGGGTCATCCCAGTGCTGAATGCCGTCGTATTCGACGGCGACCTTCCACTCCCGCCAGCCCATGTCGACGCGGATCACTCGCGGGTGCAGGTTGTGAAACTCGATCTGCGTCTCCGGCCGGGGCAACCCGGCGCCGACCAGCAGCAGTCGCACTTTGGTTTCCTGCGGCGATTCCGCACCGCCATCCACGAGGTCCAGCGCCGCCCGTAGTTGACGGACTCCGCGGGCGCCAGGATGTTCGTCCGCCACGGCAGCAACATCGGCGGGTTTGATGCCGGTCGCGTTCAGCAGCGCGTCGAGTATGGGAATCGACTTGGTGGCGGGTATACCGCATCCGATGTCAAAGGCCGTTCGCGCCGGGGTTGTAACGCGCACTCCACGGAACCACTGCGTCTCGCCCGTAGCCAACTGATAGGTGTGAGTGACAATTCCCCGCTGACTGTGCCGGTTGGCACGCACGATCTCTGCCGGCGCGTCATCGTCGAGCCACTTCGTGCCGAATACCGCGGCTGCCGACAGGCCCGCGAGCGTGGCGCCGGTAGACAGCCACGCCGCGCGCGCCTTGACGGCCGCCGTCAGTTCCGCATCCCTTGCGATGTACGCGTCGCGGAACACCGCTATATAGCGCCTGCGGAGTTGCTTTCGGGTGACGGTCCCGCGTCGGACCGCTTCGCTTCCTTGAAATACGTCCATGGCGGCATGTTCAGTGGAGCCGCCGACTGGTTGCGGTGCTCAGGGACCGCCGAATGTGAGCCCTGTGTACCAGTCTTGGAGTGTGGATAGTCGTCGAGT
>NZ_MVHT01000255.1 GCF_002086275.1 Mycobacterium intermedium
GCCGGTGGGGGGGGGGGTGCGGGGGGGTGTGGGGGGGCACCCGGTGACGGCGGCCGCGGCGGCAACGGCTCGCTGCTTTTCAACAATGGGATTGGCGGTAGGGGCGGCGACGGCGGTGACCCCGGGTTCGGCGGAGTCGGTGGGGCGGGCGGCCACAGCGGAGGCGGTGCTTTTGCCGCCCACGGTGCGGCCGGCAGCACGCCCACCAGCGGCGGTAACGGCGGTGACGGCGGCAATGGAGCCCACGCCTCGGTCGCGCTCGGCGGCGACGGCAGCGCTGGCGGGGACGGCGGCGATGGCGGCAGATACGGAAACGGCGGGGCCGGCGGCAAGGGTGGCAACGGAGCCCCGGGCACTGCTGGTTCCTCGGGCCCCAGCGCCTGCAATGGCCTTGTCGGCGGGGCCGGTGGACACGGCGGCGCGGGCGGCGACGGCGGATCCAAGGCCGGCAACGGCGGTGCCGGTGGTGCTGGCGGCAACGGCGGTAACGGCGGTCAGGGCGGCTCAGCCTTTGCCGACGGCCAAACTGGCGGCAGTGGCGGTGACGGCGGGGCTGGTGGCGACGGCGGGGCCGGTGGAAGTGCTCAGTTGGGCAGCCTCGGCGTTGGCGGGGTCGGTGGCAGCGGCGGCACCGGCGGAATTGCCGGTAACGGGGGTACCGGCGCCGACGGCAATGTCTTTGTCAACGGTGGTGTCGGCGGCAGGGGCGGCGACGGAGGCGACCCGGGCTCGGGCGGCCCCGCCGTTCCCTCCGCCGCCACCGTCCATACCGGCGCCCGCCGACGGAGTGCCCGGCGTACCCGTTCCTCCGCTTCCGCCGGCGCCGCCGTTGCCGCCGTTGCCGACGAGGCCACCGTTGCCGCCCGCGCCGCCAACGGAGCCCGAGAGGCCGGCGACTGGGGCGTCGGCTCCTCTTCCGCCGGTGCCGCCGTTGCCGCCGCTGGTGGGCACGCTGCCGGTCTTACCGTCGGCGGTGTAGGAGGTGCGGGCGGGAACGGCGCCAACGGCTCCCACGGCACTGACCAACTCATGCTGGGCTTCG
>NZ_MVHT01000256.1 GCF_002086275.1 Mycobacterium intermedium
GGAGTCCGCGGCCGGGATATTGGCGGTCTTTGGCGTGCGTGGGGTAGCGGTCATTTCAGGGTCCTTTTCTGGGCGGCCCGCTCATAGACGGACAAGTCGATGACGGTGGAATCGGTTGATGGAGGCGAGGCTTGAGCCGATGAGGTGTTGCGGCTGGCCAGCAGCTGGGCGGCGGCGGCGTTGGCCGCCGGCCCGGGTGGGATGCGTTCCTTGCGGCGATGCGGGCGCCCGGTCGTGGCGGTAGCCATGGCGACGGCGTCCAGGGCGATGACATGGCCGCTGTCGCGGACCGTCACCCCGAGGCCGTCGGCGGCCAGGCGGTGTCGGGCAACGACGATGCCGGTGCTGGTGGCGATGTCGCAGTACTGCCCGCCCACCGGGTGGCTGACGACCACCTGGGCGGCGGCCAGCTCCGGGGGCACCGAGTAGCGGTTGCCGCGGTAGGGCACCAACGCCTGGCGGCTGGCCGTGCGGGTCTGGGAGATGATCACCGGATACGCCAACGCCGGCACCGGCGCCAACGGCTCGCCCTGGGCGACGGTGGCTACCGAGGACCGCCCATCAGCGGTGGCCCGCAGCCGGGTGTCGCCGCGCACCGCAGCGAAGCGGTCCACACTGACTTGGGCCTGCTCGGGTGTCAGGTCATCGGCCAGGGTGCGCCACCAGCGTTGCGCGGCAGTGTGATTGACCTTCTCCACCACGCCTTTGCGGTTGCCGCGCCGCGGCGGGCAGATCGCCACTGCCACGCCATAGTGTTTGGCGACCCCCGCAAACGAGGCCGTGACCCGCCCGGAACCTGGATCGCAGACAGTGGCCATCCGGTCGAAGCGCCATACCCGGCTCACCCCGCCCAGCCCGCGCACCACGCGGTCGATCCCGGCAACCAGATGCGGCTGATCGGTTACCGCCGACAGCGCCGCGCGCCACTTGCCCGAATGAGCCAGCGAACCGACCAGCAGATGCGCGGTCTTTCCCCACCCCCACGATGCGGGCGGATCCGGCAAGTCCAGCCAGTCCCACTGGGTTTCCTCGCCCGG
>NZ_MVHT01000257.1 GCF_002086275.1 Mycobacterium intermedium
GCCAGACCGTAGTCCACCTCGCCCGCCTTGACCGCCATGATCGCGGTGCGCAACGCGGTGGCGCCGGTCGCGCAGGCGTTGGCGACGTTGTAGACGGGGATCCCGGTCTGACCGATCTGCTTCTGAAGTTGTTGGCCGATGCTGGCATTCGCATTCATCAGGCTGCCGGCGGCGAGCACACCGATGTCCGCCATGGTGACGCCCGCGTCCGACAGCGCGCCCATCGCCGCTTCGGCCGCCAGGTCGATCGTGTCGAGTTGGGGGTGCTTGCCGAACTTGGTCATGTGGATGCCGAGGATCCAGATGTCGTCGCTTGCGCTCATCACTGCTCCTTGTTCACTGGCTCGAAGCCGAACCCGATGGCTTCGGTGCCCTCGGAGTCGGTACCGATCGGCTGGGTAACGAGACGCACTCGCATGCCGTCGTAAACGTGTTCGGGATCGGGTTTGACGTTGACCAGGTTGGCGCGAACATGAGTCCCGTCGCAGTCGACCACGGCGGCCACGAACGGTGTCGGTATCCCGGGTGCCGCGAACGTGACGATGGTGAACGCACGCACCGTGCCCTCGGTCGCGACCGGGACCGAGGTGAACTCGGTGGCGAAGCAGTTGGCGCACGCATTGCGTCGGTCGAAGAACCGGGCCCCGCAACCCACGCACTCCTGCGCGACCAAATGCGGATTGTCGCCGTCCAGCACCAGATAATCGACCAGCGGGATCTGCCCGGCCATGCCCCACCTCCATCGTTGGATGTCAAGACGTTATCGCTTGCTGTGCGGACGCCAAACATGGGGCCCAGGTACCGAACCCGCCTACGACCAAATATCTGTTCTCAGCGCA
>NZ_MVHT01000258.1 GCF_002086275.1 Mycobacterium intermedium
TCCGCCGATTCCACCGGTACCCCCAACGGTGCCGAAACCGCCCGCGCCGCCCACGCCGCCATGGTTGCCGAGCAGCCCGGCGGCCCCGCCGGCCCCGCCGGCGCCACCGGCATTGGCTCCTCGGGAAAACCCGCCGTTACCGCCGGCGCCGCCGTCGCCGAACAGCCCGCCGGCCCCGCCGGCCCCGCCGGCGCCGGCCGCCAGCAACGAGGCATTGCCGCCGGTTCCGCCGGTTCCACCGGCACCGCCGGTCCCGAACAGCAGGCCAGCGGCCCCACCGGCCCCGCCTGCCCCGTTAAACCCGGGGGCTGCGCCCGTTGATTCTCCGCCGGACCCACCGGCGCCGCCGCTACCGAACAGCCCGGCGGATCCCCCTGCGCCGCCGTTCTGCCCGTTAGCACCCGACGCGCCGGATCCACCCGCCCCGCCGTTACCGAGCAGCCAGCCGCCGGGCGTGCCGTTTAGTCCAGTCCCTGGGGCGCCGTTGGTGCCGTTGCCGATCAGCGGGCGCCCGGTGAGAGCCTGGGAGGGAGCGTTCAGCGCATCGAACACGGGTTGCAGGGGTCCGCCGGATCCGGCAGTGCCGGCGCCGCCGTTGGCAAAGGCGATCCCCGGGTTTCCGGCGTTACCGCCGACGCCGAACAGCACGGCATTGCCACCGTTACCGCCTGTGCCGCCGAGGCCGAGGCCGATGTCAGGAATGCCCTGACCGCCGGCCCCCCCGTTACCGCCACTGCCGATCAGCCCGGCTTTGCCGCCACTGCCGCCGGTGCCCCCTATGACGCTGAACCCGCCTGTGCCGCCGGCGCCGCCGTCGCCGAAGAGCATGCCGGCGTT
>NZ_MVHT01000259.1 GCF_002086275.1 Mycobacterium intermedium
GTCGTCGTGCTGCTCAAGCGACTCGAGGACGCCCAGCGCGACGGGGACCGCATCCTGGCGGTGATCCGCGGCACGGCGTCCAACCAGGACGGTCGCACGGTCAACATCGTCACCCCGTCGCAGCCGGCGCAGGTCGAGGCGTACCGGGCGGCGTTGGCCGCAGCGGATGTAGACCCGACCACCGTCGGCATGGTGGAGGCGCACGGCACCGGTACCCCGGTGGGCGACCCGATCGAGTACGCGGGTCTGGCCGAGGTTTACGGCACCGATGGCCCCTGCGCGCTGGGATCGGTGAAGACCAACTTCGGGCACACCCAGTCGACCGCTGGCGCGCTGGGCCTGATGAAGGCGGTTCTCGCCGTGCAGCACGGCGTGGTTCCGCGGACTCTGCACTTCAACGAGATGCCCGCCGAAATGGCGGAGATCGAAACGAATCTCTTTGTGGCACAAGAGGTCACACCGTTCCCCGAGGTCGCTGCCGACGGGGTTCGGCGGGCCGCGGTGTCCTCGTATGGCATGTCGGGCACCAACGTGCACGCCATCGTGGAGCAGGCGCCCGAAGCCCCCGAAGCGCCAGGTGACTCCTCGGCCGATGCGGGGGCCGGCCTAGACGGCAAATTGGTGTTCCCGGTGTCGGGCAGTTCGGAGGAGGCGCTGCGGCAAACCGCTGGGCGGCTCGCCGATTGGGTCGACGCACAGGGGTCCGACTTCGTGCTCCGGGATCTGGCCTACACGCTGGCCCTTCGGCGGGCACACCGGCAGGTGCGCACCGTTGTGTTGGCCAGCACGCCCGAAGAACTGTCCAGTGCACTGCTGGAAATCGCCAATGGCGACACCCCGTATCCGCCGGCGGTCGGTCAGGACGACAAGGGCCCGGTGTGGGTGTTCTCCGGGCAGGGTTCGCAGTGGACCCGCATGGGCGCGGACCTGCTGGCCAACGAGCCGGTGTTCGCCGCGACCATCGCCGAGATCGAGCCGCTGATCGCC
>NZ_MVHT01000025.1 GCF_002086275.1 Mycobacterium intermedium
TGCCAACGGAATAGCGGGTCAGTTCAGCATTGGCGGCTCGAGTCCCATCATCGGTGGCAGCGGCGCAAACGGCGGCGCCGGCGGTCAAGGCGGCGCCGGCCCCTACTCGACCCGCGGACCTGGCGGTTCGGGCGGAGCCGGCGGCGCAGGTGGTGGCGGCGGGCTGTTGTACGGCAACGGCGGAGCCGGCGGCAACGGAGGCGCCGGCGGTGCCGGCGGGGACGCTGCGGTCGGCAAAGCCGGCGGTAACGGTGGATCCGGCGGTGCCGGCGGCAGCGCGCAGCTGATAGGCGCCGGTGGCCAAGGGGGCAACGGCGGCGCCGGGGGGACCAGCATTTCCCCTGGTGCCGGCGGGTTCGGTGGGGTCGGTGGGCTCGGCGGCAGGGGCGGACGGCTGATCAACATCCCAGGCGCCCCGGGTACGCCCGGCCCGGACGCGTAACCATTGCGGCGGGGAGTTGCGGCCTAGCCGTCGCGTCCGGGGCGCTTGCGACCCAGTAGCGCCGGGGCGACGACACCGGGCGCCAGACGCCGCGCCGTCACCAAGAACGCGGTGTGCCCGCGCATGGAATGTTGCGGCCGTACCGCCAGCCCGACGACGTTCCAACCGCGCTGCAACGTCTCCCACGAGCGCGGTTCGGTCCAGCATTGCTGCGCTCGCATGGCCTCCACGACCGTCGACAACAACAATTGGGTCGGCGTGTTCACCAGGTCGAGCAGGCTCTGCTCAATGCTGGCGGCCTCCGTGGCCGCATAAGCGCCTGCGCTGCCGCTCAGCGCCTGCATGAAACGCTCATGGAAGACCGCCGCCTCGGCGCTCAGCCGTTGATAGGCCTGACCTTGTGTCGAAAACAGCGCGGCCACCGCCGCCGACACCTCATCAGCGCCTGCGCCCAGCAGTTGAGTGATCGGCGCCGCAGCCGCTGCGTTTGCCGTCCTGAGCGCCGAATCGATTCCTTGCAACTGGGCGGCCGCGCCGACCAACTCGTCGGGAACCACCATCAACATCGACATCAGGCAACCTCCCCGCCGCCCCAGCCCCGATCACCACAGATTACGCCGAACGCACCAACAAATTCCGGCCTTTGGCACGCTCCACCCGCCTAGCGGGTTTGGCGCTGGCGCTTATTCATCGTCGCTGTGCAGCAAACTCCGCCGCGCCGACAGCAACTCGAACTCCGGGTGCGCGGCCACCAGTCGCTCGGCCGCGTCGAGCACCTCGACCACATGGCTCCGGTCGCCCGACACCACCGACACGCCGATGCCCGCCCGGCGGTACAGATCGTTCGACCCCGTCTCGGCGGCCGAGACGCTGAACTTGCGCCGTAACTCCGCCACTACGGGACGGATCACCGAACGCTTCTCCTTGAGGGAACGCACGTCCCCGAGCAGCACGTCGAACTCGAGCCAGCCGATCCACATCCTCGGTTCAGCCCGTGGGCGACGGAGACGGCGATGGTTCAGGCGCAGGACCGGGCCCCGTCGGCGCGGGCGTAGGGGTCCCTGTGGGAGCCGGCGTAGGGGCCGAAGAAGGCTGTGGTGCGGTCGTCGAACTGCCTGACTTCTGCAGCGCCAGCAGCGTTTCGGCGGTCCGCTTGGACAACTGCCAGCCGCCCTGGAAGCGCGTGAATTCCATGGGGAAGCTGAACACAGGGCGCTCCGGGTTGGCGGTCGTGACCACCACCATGGCCATCACGTCCGACGGATTCTTGTCCGACCATGCGATGTCATTGGCCGCGAAAGTCATCGGCAGATACCCGCCGTCGCGGGAGGCGGTGGTGAACCTGTCCAGAGCGGCGGCGGTCTCCTGGTTTGCACCCTCGACGAGGTTCAGTTTGTCGGCGCCCGGGACGGCCGGATCGGCAAGGCGGGCCAGCACGTCGGTCAACGCCTCTGGGGTGGGCAGGGCAGTGGGAGGCGGCGCGGAGCTCAGACTGGTCGGCGCCGATGCGTTTGAGGGGGTCGTGGACGAGGAATTCCTGGTTTCGTCAGGTGAACATCCCGTAAGCGCCAGTGCCACCGCGACGATCAACGTCGTCGCCTTGGCCAAAGTTACGCAGATGTTTCGGTGCATCCAGCGGGAGGTTCGGTTTATGGGAAATCGGCAGAAGCAGTGCACGTCACACTCGCCGCCGGAGCGCCACCCGCAACGACTGTCGCCAAGCCTGTGGCTTGGGATTTCGCAGTCACAGCGATCCTTTCGCTCGGCCCGAGTAGAAGCTGAGAATACCAGCGAGACCAAGATTGTTACTTTTCAACGGCATTTGACTACACACATGGATCGCCAATCGCCGGTAGCTTGGATGTATCCGCCACGCCATTTCTGGTGCGGGAAAGGAGTGCAACATGGGTGACTCAGAGCGTTCCGAAGCGTACAAGCTCCCTCGCGATAACTCCCTGTCCAGCGGCGATGCTGCCGAATTAGAACAGTTGCGACGCGAGGCAGCGGTGCTTCGCGAGCAACTCGAGAACGCGCTCAGCCATCAGAGCCCGACACGCTCAGCGCGCGATGTGCACCAGCTAGAAGCTCGGATCGACTCACTGGCGGCCCGAAATTCGAAGTTAATGGAAACTCTTAAAGAAGCGCGTCAGCAGCTGCTCGCGCTTCGCGAAGAGGTCGACCGATTGGGCCAACCGCCCAGCGGTTACGGGGTCCTGTTGGCCACCCATGACGACGACACAGTCGATGTGTTCACCTCCGGCCGCAAGATGCGGCTGACGTGCTCGCCGAACATCGACACCAAGACTCTTCGTAAGGGGCAGACGGTCCGGCTCAACGAGGCGCTGACGGTCGTCGAGGCGGGCTCGTTCGAATCGGTCGGTGAGATCTCGACCCTGCGCGAGGTGCTCGCCGACGGTCATCGGGCCTTGGTGGTCGGTCACGCCGACGAGGAACGCATCGTGTGGCTGGCCGATCCGTTGGTGGCCGAGGATCTGCCAGACGGACACCCAGATGCGCTCAACGACGACACCAGGCCGCGGAAACTGCGGCCTGGCGATTCTCTGCTGGTCGACACCAAAGCCGGGTACGCCTTCGAGCGCATCCCCAAGGCCGAGGTCGAGGATCTGGTCCTCGAAGAGGTGCCGGACGTCAGCTACGAGGACATCGGCGGTCTGAGCCGCCAGATCGAGCAGATCCGCGACGCGGTCGAGCTGCCCTTCCTGCACAAGGAGCTCTACCGCGAGTACTCGCTGCGGCCGCCGAAAGGCGTGTTGCTCTACGGTCCGCCCGGCTGCGGCAAGACGTTGATCGCCAAGGCGGTGGCCAACTCGCTGGCCAAGAAGATGGCCGAGGTGCGTGGCGACGACTCCCGCGAGGCCAAGTCCTACTTCCTCAACATCAAGGGCCCCGAACTGCTGAACAAGTTCGTCGGTGAGACCGAACGTCACATCCGGCTGATCTTCCAGCGGGCCCGGGAGAAGGCCTCCGAAGGCACTCCCGTGATCGTGTTCTTCGACGAGATGGACTCGATCTTCCGCACCCGCGGCACCGGCGTCTCCTCGGACGTCGAGACCACCGTGGTCCCGCAGTTGCTCAGCGAGATCGACGGCGTCGAGGGCCTCGAGAACGTCATCGTCATCGGCGCGTCCAACCGCGAGGACATGATCGACCCGGCCATCCTGCGGCCCGGCCGTCTGGACGTGAAGATCAAGATCGAGCGGCCCGACGCCGAAGCGGCCCAGGACATTTACTCGAAGTACCTGACCGAGAACCTGCCGGTGCACGCCGACGACCTCGCCGAGTTCGACGGCGACCGGGCGGCCTGCATCAGGGCGATGATCGAAAAGGTCGTCGAGCGGATGTACGCCGAGATCGACGACAACCGGTTCCTGGAAGTCACCTACGCCAACGGCGACAAGGAAGTCATGTACTTCAAGGACTTCAACTCCGGGGCCATGATCCAGAACGTCGTCGACCGCGCGAAGAAGAACGCCATCAAGTCGGTGTTGGAGACTGGCCAGCCCGGTCTGCGCATTCAGCACCTGCTGGATTCGATCGTTGACGAGTTCGCCGAGAACGAGGACCTGCCCAACACCACCAACCCCGATGACTGGGCGCGGATTTCGGGCAAGAAGGGCGAGCGGATCGTCTACATCCGCACGCTCGTCACCGGGAAGAGTTCGAGCGCCAGTCGGGCTATCGATACCGAGTCCAACCTCGGTCAGTACCTGTAAACACTTGTCGCTCGCCGCGACCAGCGTTTGGCCGATGCGGCTACGTCTCGGTCCGGGGGACGCCGAATATCAGGTGACCAGCGAGTAGCTGTTGGTCAGGTCGTCCTGCACGACGTGTGCGGGACTTGAGAGCGTGTCAACGCGCAACTCACTGGGCAGCACGCGGACGTGATAGGACCACCCGGTGGGCAATTTCAGCCGGTCGCCCAGCTTCCGCAGATCTGCTCGTGACAACTCGGGGTCCGCGACCTGGCTCCAGGTCTGCATGATCCAGCGTTGACCCTTGGGGTCTTGAAGTTCGTAGACCTCTTCGCCTGCGTCGTAGACGAATACGGTGTGGCGGTTGACCTGATTGGGAACGTAGGGCGCGGGGTTCATCGACGACAACAGCACTGTCGCTTGCAGTTGCATGTCGATCCCGCCGAAGTTCTTGATGATCGCCGGACCCTGGCGGTTCTTTTCGATCGCATTCATCAGCCAGTAGCGCGGACCGTTGAGCAGCACCGCGGCGGCGCCGTGTTCGGTGGCCAGAGCTTGCGCGTCGAGCGCGCTCCACAGCTCGGCCGGACAATCATTGAGCGGATAGCTGTTGTAGACGTTGGCCTGCGGACCGGCCTCGCCGGGAACTACTAAGAGGACTTCGCCATATCGCTGACCGGCTAAGTCGGCCACCTCACTACGTGCATGTTTACCCGGCATTCGGGTGAAGGTAATCATCGCTGTCACCGCCGTCAACTGCGACGCGCGCAACGGTGCCGCGGTATCGGTTGCGTGCCGTCAGGGTGGCATGCAGGTCGTCCATCAGCGGATTGAGAAAGCTGGTGCGGTATTCCTCATCGCCGGCGGCGCGAGCGCTGATGTACATGAACGTCAAGGCGCCCAACACCAGGCACATGTGGATCAGCGAATGCGGCACGGGAACGGTGAAGCCCAGGATGGTGGAGCTGGTCACGCCGGTGTGGGCCCATTCCTTCAGCAGGTTGGCATCCAGCACGATCAACCCGAGCACCAGGTAGATCGCGCTGGTCAGGGCCGCGACGACCATGATCTGCGCGAGCTGCGAGACGGCCAGTACGAACACCACGTTGACCCGTTCGGCCCTGGTCAGCGCCGGGGCGTCCGGCGGATCGGGCAGCGGCTCGAAGGGTGTATCGGCAAGCAGCTCACTGTCTTTGGGCACCGACGCCGGTGACCGGAGCATCGGTCTCACCCGGTCCACGGTCGAGGAGACGACGAACGCGACGGCGATGCCGACCAGGAAGGCCAAGGCCAGCAGCAGCCGCTCGCCGCTGATCTTCGCCGCCATGAGCCAGACGTTGCCGTTGAAAAACACCAATGTGGTCAGCAGCACGACCGGCAACGCGCGCACCGCCAGGGTGCCAACCGTCGCCAGATGCGACAGCGTCATGCGAATCGCCCACCCGAGCACGGAGCCGAGGCCGCTGGCCGTCAGCAGCAGCATGATCAGCGCGGCCACAGCGGCCTGTGGCAGGTGTGCCACGCCGGCCTGCACCAGGATGACGGTCGCCACGACAGAGATTGCGACGGTCGCGGCGATCGCGCGCGCCCGACCACTCGGCAGTCGCGAGACCAACCAGCCGGCGAGGATGATCGCTATCGGCGCGACCGCGATGAGTGCCAGTAGCAGCCACTCGGTGGGTGACGGCGTCCCGACGATGTTCACATCCTCGCCGCGGGTGATCAGGTAGATCGGTATCCCCGAGCAATGCAGCATCGCGTAGGCCGCCAGCACGGGCGCCGAACGGGACCACAGCCGTCGCCAGCGGGCCCGCCTGGTCAGCACGGACGGCAGGCCGCGCTGTAAGAACCAACTCTCGGCCGCGACCGTTGCCGTGTCGGGGCGTGCGCGCTTGCGCAGCAGGGGCAGCTCCATCGCGCCTCACCTTAGTGCCGGTGACCAGCCCTGACGCGTCACACCGGGCCGTTCACGGCTCGGATCGTCGGCGGGCCTAGGCTTTACGCATGCAACGGATTATCGGTACGGAGGTCGAGTACGGCATTTCCTCGCCGTCTGACCCGACCGCCAACCCGATCCTGACCTCGACGCAGGCGGTTCTGGCGTACGCGGCGGCCGCCGGGATTCAGCGCGCCAAGCGCACCCGCTGGGACTACGAAGTGGAATCGCCGCTACGCGACGCCCGCGGTTTCGACCTGAGCCGCTCGGCCGGCCCGCCGCCGGTGGTCGACGCCGACGAGGTCGGGGCCGCCAACATGATCCTGACCAACGGGGCGCGTCTGTACGTCGACCACGCGCACCCGGAGTACTCCGCACCCGAGTGCACCGATCCGCTGGATGCGGTGATCTGGGACAAGGCCGGGGAGCGGGTGATGGAAGCCGCCGCCCGGCACGTCGCCAGCGTTCCGGGAGCCGCCAAGCTGCAGCTTTACAAGAACAACGTCGACGGCAAGGGCGCTTCCTACGGGTCGCACGAGAACTATCTGATGTCGCGGCAGACGCCGTTCTCGGCGATCATCGTGGGTCTGACGCCATTCCTGGTGTCCCGGCAGGTGGTGACCGGCTCCGGCCGGGTCGGCATCGGCCCGTCCGGCGACGAGCCGGGTTTCCAACTGTCCCAGCGCTCCGACTACATCGAGGTCGAGGTCGGGCTGGAAACAACGCTCAAACGCGGCATCATCAACACGCGCGACGAACCGCACGCCGACGCCGACAGATACCGCCGATTGCACGTCATCATCGGTGACGCCAACCTCGCCGAGACGTCGACCTACCTGAAATTGGGCACCACCGCGTTGGTGCTCGATCTCATCGAGGAGGGCATCGACCTCACCGACCTGACGCTGGCCCGTCCGGTGCACGCGGTGCACACCATCAGCCGTGACCCGTCGCTGCGGGCGACGGTGGCGTTGGCCGACGGCCGCGAACTGACCGGCCTTGCACTGCAACGGATCTACCTCGACCGGGTGGCCAAGCTCGTCGACAGCCGCGACCCGGATCCCCGGGCGTCCCACCTGGTGGAGACCTGGGCGCACGTTCTCGACCTGTTGGAGCGGGATCCGATGGAGTGCGCCGAGTTGCTGGACTGGCCGGCCAAGTTGCGCTTGCTCGAGGGTTTCCGGCACCGGGAGAACCTGAGTTGGTCGGCCCCCCGGCTGCACCTGGTTGACCTGCAGTATTCGGATGTTCGGCTGGACAAGGGGCTGTATAACCGCCTGGTCGCGCGCGGATCGATGAAGCGCCTCGTCACCGAGCACGAGGTGCTGGAGGCGGTCGACAATCCGCCCACCGATACCCGCGCATACTTCCGCGGTGAGTGCCTGCGCCGCTTCGGCGCCGACATCGCCGCAGCCAGCTGGGATTCGGTGATTTTCGACCTGGGCGGTGATTCCTTGGTGCGCATCCCGACGCTCGAGCCGCTGCGCGGCAGCAAGGCGCACGTCGGCGCGTTGTTGGACTCCGTGGACAGTGCGGTTGAACTCGTGGAGCAGCTCACCAGCTAGCGAACGCGGACAATGGAGCTTAGACCGACGAAACGTCGGTGCTGAACGGTACTGTAGGTAAAGACCAGCGGGCGTGTGGACTCACACGAGGCCTCTTGGAGGGCCGTTAACGAAGCAGGAGGCGGGCGATGGCTCAGGAGCAAACCAAACGTGGTGGCGGCGGTGGCGACGAAGAGGATCTCGCTGGCGCTTCTGCTGCAGGCCAGGAGCGTCGCGAGAAGCTGACCGAAGAAACCGACGACCTGCTCGATGAGATCGACGATGTCTTGGAGGAGAACGCCGAGGACTTCGTCCGCGCATACGTTCAAAAGGGCGGACAGTGACCTGGCCGTTGCCTGATCGCCTGTCCACCAACTCAGCACTCTTCCGATCACCGTCAGTAGATCTGTCGTCATTCACTGACTTTCTGCGGCACCAAGCGCCGGAATTGCTGCCCGCAAGCCTCAGCGCGGGAACCGTCGGCGACCAACTGCCGCACGGCACCACCATCGTGGCTCTGAAGTACCCCGGCGGTGTCGTCATCGCCGGGGACCGGCGCTCGACCCAGGGCAACATGATCGCCGGGCGCGACGTGCAAAAGGTGTACATCACCGACGAATACACGGCCACCGGCATCGCCGGCACCGCCGCGATAGCCGTCGAGTTCGCCCGCCTCTACGCGGTCGAACTTGAGCACTACGAAAAGCTTGAAGGCGTACCGCTCACCTTTGCCGGCAAGGTCAACCGCCTGGCGATCATGGTGCGCGGCAACCTGGCCGCCGCCATGCAGGGACTGGTCGCGCTGCCGCTGCTGGCCGGCTACGACATCCATGCTTCAGACCCCGAATCCGCGGGCCGCATCGTCTCATTCGACGCCGCCGGCGGGTGGAACATCGAAGAAGAGGGCTACCAATCGGTGGGCTCGGGGTCGATCTTCGCCAAGTCGTCGATGAAGAAGCTGTATTCCCGTGTCACCGACGCCGATTCGGCGCTGCGGGTTGCCATCGAGGCGCTGTACGACGCCGCCGACGACGACTCCGCCACCGGCGGACCGGATTTGGTCCGCGGGATCTTCCCCACCGCGGTCCTCATCGACGCGGACGGAGCGGTGGACGTGCCGGAGCGCCGCATCGCCGGCCTGGCCCGCGAGATCATCGAAAGCCGCTCGCGCGCTGACACTTTCGGCCCCGACGGTGGTGAGAAGCAGTGAGCTTTCCGTATTTCATCTCGCCCGAGCAGGCCATGCGCGAGCGCAGCGAGCTCGCACGCAAAGGCATCGCTCGGGGCCGCAGTGTGGTGGCGCTGGCATACGCCGATGGCGTTTTGTTCGTCGCGGAGAACCCGTCGCGGTCGTTGCAGAAGATCAGCGAAATCTACGACCGGGTGGGGTTTGCGGCCGCCGGGAAGTTCAACGAATTCGACAACCTGCGCCGCGGCGGGATCCAATTCGCCGACACCCGCGGCTACGCCTATGACCGCCGCGACGTCACCGGCCGGCAACTGGCCAACGTCTACGCGCAAACTCTCGGCACCATCTTCACCGAGCAGGCCAAGCCCTACGAGGTCGAGTTGTGCGTGGCCGAGGTCGCGCACTACGGCGAGACGAAAGCGCCCGAGCTCTACCGGATCACCTACGACGGGTCGATCGCCGACGAGCCGCACTACGTGGTGATGGGTGGCACCACGGAGCCGATCACCAACAAGCTCAAGGAGTCCTACACCGAGAACGCCGACTTGCCGCAGGCTTTGCGCATCGCCTTGGACGCACTTCGGGCGGGCAGCGCCGAGTCGTCGACGAACGGCCAGGCCAGCCTGAGCGTGACCAGCTTGGAGGTCGCAGTCCTGGACGCCAATCGGCCGCGGCGGGCGTTCAAGCGAATCCATCGCTCGAAACTCGAGGCCCTGCTGGAGGAATCGAATACCGAAGATTCCAAACAGGATGGCGACGACGAGGGCGACGACTCCAAGGAGTAGCCGGCGGCTTTCATCGCCAGTTGCGCGGCAGCAGCGGTATGTCCGGCGTGCTGCTGAAGTCGTCGGTGGCCAACGTCGTCAAACCGGCGGCCTCGGCCTGGACCTCGTGAAGAACGGTCCCAGCCACTCCCAGTGCCCCAGCGCCCTCGTCCGACGCCGCCGCCCAGGCTTTGGGCTGGTTCAAATGCTCGTCGATGTCAGGCACGTCGTCCATATCCATGAATTCGTGGCCGTACTGGCGCTGCGTCATGTGCTTGCGCCGCCGACTACGCGCCTGGCGGCGGGTCGCGGCCCGGGCTTCCGCCGCGGCGGCCGCACTGTCGGGCTCTGGCGCTTTTCGCTGCGCCTTGGCGCTGGCGCTCGACGCCATCCCGGAACCGAACCCGATGCCCGGCGGCGCCAACGCATAGGGCGGTACGAAGCCCGTCCCCGCGGCCGGTGGGCCAGCCGGTGCGGCGCTGGCGACGCCGGTACCCGGTGCCGGCGCGGGAGCCGATCCCGGAGTTCCCGTCGGAGCCGAGGCGACCGTCGTGACAGTGGAAGTCATCCCGCCGGCAGGCCACGAGTCGGGCGTGGCCGCGACAAGCGCCGGGGCGGGCGCGGCGACCGATTGGGGAAGACTGGCCAACCCGGCCAACCCGGCGAACCCGCCCCCCATCGCCGCCGGTGCCAGCATCGCTCCGCCGGCCGCAGCGACCAGCAGCGGTGATTGGGTTATCGCGGTACCCAGCTGGGCGACGTGAGTGGGCCAGTCGAACACCGAGAGGGCCACGAAATACTGCAGCGCCATTGCCGGGTTTTGCGTCATCTGCATCGAGTCGCCGATGAGTTCCAGGCCCCGGGCCAGGTACCACATCGGCTGGGTGGCGTCCGAATAGGACTCGTAGCCAACACCATTGAGCAGGCCCGCGCCGGGATCCCAGTACACACCGAAGTTCTCCAGAAGGTCGGCAATGAATTCGGTCGCGGCGTTGGACACCAACGGATTCCGAATCAGCGGGTTGATGCCGAGCCTGAGCAGATACGGCCTGAGCGCTTCGATCAGCGCACGCCCCGGATCCAGCGACGCTGCCGGTCGCGCAAGGATCGGGGGTGCCGGCGCCGCCTCCGGTGCCGAGGAGACCGCTGCCGCCGCGGTGGCCTGGTAAACCGCCATGGTGGTGGCGGCCTGGATCCACATTCGCAAATAGTCAGCCTCGTTGACCGCGATGGGGATCGTGTTGATGCCGAAGAAGTTCGTCGCTACCAGAGCTGCGTGGGCCGTGTGGTTGGCCGCCAACTCGGCCAGTGTCGGCATGGCCGCCAGCGCGACGGAATAGGCCATGGCCGCGGCTTGGTGCTGTGCGGCCAGCACGGCGCTGTCGGCGCTGGCCTGCAGCAGCCACGCCGTATAGGGCGCGTGCGCGGCCGCGAACGAGTCCGCGCCGGAACCGTCCCATTGGCCCGGGTGCACGGCGGTCACCAGCGAGTTGACTTCTTCGGCCGCTGCGGCGTACTCGAGGCTGAGCGACTCCCACGCCGCCGCGGACGCCAGCAGCGGCTCGGGCCCTGGCCCCTCGCTCAGCAGCGCGGAGTGGACCTCCGGCGGCGCCGCCATCCACATCGCCGCCGTCACCAGTCACCTGCCCCTGTCACCGACGACCTCACTCAGCAATGGAATTGCCAATTATTTCGGTCAGACTAACTTTAAGATTCGTTACTTGACACACCGGGTAATGGCGGCCCGAAAAAAGTGCTGGTCAAACGGTCGCGGCCGGACGAGCACGATCATTCGGGTCACGGTCCAGCCACGCGCGCCGCGGGTTGCCGACCGCCACCGTCAAACAGCAAGTACGCTCGATGTGTGCAGCGACGAATAATGGGCATCGAGACGGAATTCGGTGTCACCTGCACGTTCCACGGGCATCGTCGCCTCTCCCCGGATGAGGTGGCGCGCTACCTGTTCCGCCGGGTGGTGTCGTGGGGCCGCAGTTCGAATGTCTTCTTGCGTAACGGCGCACGGCTGTACCTCGACGTGGGCAGCCACCCCGAGTACGCCACCGCCGAATGCGACAGCCTGGTGCAGCTGGTCACCCACGACCGCGCCGGCGAATGGGTGCTCGAAGACCTGCTGGTCGACGCCGAGCAGCGCCTCGCCGACGAAGGCATCGGCGGCGATATCTACCTGTTCAAGAACAACACCGATTCAGCGGGCAACTCCTACGGCTGCCACGAGAACTACCTGATCGTTCGGGCCGGCGAGTTCTCCCGGATTTCCGACGTGCTGCTGCCGTTCCTGGTCACCCGCCAGCTGATCTGCGGTGCCGGAAAGGTGCTGCAGACGCCCAAGGCGGCCACGTTCTGTCTGTCCCAACGCGCCGAACACATTTGGGAAGGCGTCTCGAGTGCGACGACGCGCTCACGCCCGATCATCAACACCCGCGACGAACCGCACGCCGACGCCGAGAAGTACCGCCGCCTGCACGTCATCGTCGGCGACTCCAACATGTGCGAAACCACCACCATGCTCAAGGTGGGCACGGCCGCGCTGGTGCTGGAAATGATCGAGTCGGGCGTGGCGTTCCGTGATTTCTCCCTGGACAACCCCATCCGCGCCATCCGGGAAGTCAGCCACGACATCACCGGCCGGCGGCCCGTGCGGCTGGCCGGGGGGCGTCAGGCGAGTGCACTGGATATCCAGCGGGAGTACTACGCCCGCGCCGTCGAGCACCTGCAGACTCGGGAACCCAATGCCCAGATCGAGCAGGTCGTCGATCTCTGGGGTCGCCAACTCGACGCCGTGGAGAGCCAGGACTTCGCCAAGGTCGACACCGAGATCGACTGGGTTATCAAGCGCAAGCTGTTCCAGCGTTACCAGGACCGCTACAACATGGAGCTGTCCGACCCGAAGATCGCCCAGCTGGACCTGGCGTACCACGACATCAAGCGGGGCCGTGGCGTCTTCGATCTGCTGCAGCGCAAGGGCCTCGCGGCGCGCGTCACCACCGACGAGGAGATCGCCGAGGCCGTCGACCGTCCGCCCCAGACCACCCGCGCCAGGCTGCGCGGCGAGTTCATCAGCGCCGCGCAGGCAGCCGGGCGCGACTTCACGGTCGACTGGGTGCACCTCAAGCTCAACGACCAGGCACAGCGCACCGTGCTGTGCAAGGACCCGTTCCGGGCGGTCGACGAACGGGTCAAGCGGCTGATCGCGAGCATGTAACCACGAACCCCGATGCCCACTTCGAAAGTCGAACGGCTGGTCAACCTCGTCATTGCGCTGCTGTCCACCCGCGGGTACATCACCGCCGAGAAGATCAGAACCAGCGTCGCGGGTTATTCCGAGAGCCCTAGCCATGAAGCGTTCTCGCGGATGTTCGAGCGGGACAAGAACGAACTGCGCGACCTCGGTATCCCGCTCGAGGTCGGCAGGGTGTCGGCGACGGACCCCACCGAGGGCTACCGCATCAACCGCGAGGCCTACGCGTTGCCACCGGTCGAGCTGACCGCCGACGAGGTGGCCGCGGTTGCGGTCGCCACCCAGTTGTGGGAGTCGCCCGAGCTGATCACCGCGACGCAGGGCGCGCTGCTGAAGTTGCGCGCCGCCGGCGTGGACGTCGATCCCGACGCGCCGGTCGAGATCGCCTCGCCGGTCAGCCAGCCGGGGTTGCGCGGGTCGGAGAAGGTGCTCGGAATCTTGTTGTCGGCCATCGATTCCCGCCAGGCGGTGCAGTTCCCGCATCGCCCGTCACGCAGTGAGCCCTACACCACGCGCACGGTCGAGCCGTGGGGCGTCATCACCGAAAAGGGCCGCTGGTATCTCGTCGGGCACGACCGCGACCGTGACGCCACCCGCACGTTCCGGCTGTCCCGCATCGGCGCCGAGGTGACCCCGATCGGACCTGCCGGGGCGGTGACCGTGCCCGAAGGTGTGGACCTGCGCCAGATCGTGGCCGAGGCGATCGCTGAGGCGCCGACCGGTGTGCAGGCCACGGTATGGGTGGCCGACGGGCGCGGCACCGCACTACGGCGCGCCGGACGTTCCCTGGGACCTCGCGAATTGGCCGGCCGCTCCGGTGAGGTGATCGAACTCGAGCTCAGCGCCAGCGACCGGGTGGCACGCGAAATCACTGGCTATGGGGCCGACGCGATCGTGTTGGAACCGCAGTCGCTGCGCGAGGACGTGCTGGCCCGGTTGCGCGCCCAGGCGGGTGAGCCGAGGTGACACCCATTTCGACGCGCCTGGTGCGGCTGCTCAACATGGTGCCGTACTTCCAGGCCAATCCGCGGATCACCAAGGCCGAGGCCGCCAAAGACCTCGGGCTCACGCCCAAGCAGTTGGAGCAAGACCTCAACCAGCTGTGGATGTGCGGGCTGCCCGGCTACTACCCGGGGGACCTCATCGATTTCGAGTTCTCCGGCGACACCATCGAGGTGACCTTTTCGGCGGGCATGGACCGGCCGTTGAAGTTGACGTCCCCCGAGGCGACGGGACTGCTGGTAGCGCTGCGGGCGCTGGCGGACATTCCCGGCGTCGTCGACCCGCAGGCGGCGCGCAGTGCGATCGCCAAGATCGCGGCGGCCGCGGGTGCCGCTAGCCACGGCACCGTGACCGCGGTCGACGAGCCGGCGCCCGTCGAAAACCGGGCCACGGCCGCCGTGCGCACCGCCGTTCGCGAGAAGCGCGCCCTGACCCTCGATTACTACGCCGCCTCGCACGACACGCTGACCACCCGCACGGTCGACCCCATCCGGGTGCTCCTGATCGGGGGTCAGAGCTATTTGGAGGCGTGGTCGCGGGAGGCGGACGGGGTGCGGTTGTTCCGGTTCGACCGCATCGTCGACGCCACCGTCCTGGACGAACCGGCCGCGCCCCCCGAACCCGCGCTGCAGGCGCCGCCGGATACGTCGCTGTTCGACGGCGACCCATCGCTGCCGTCGGCAACACTGCGACTCGCGCCGTCGGTGACCTGGATGTTCGAGTACTACCCGATGCGGGAACTGCAGGAACTCCCCGACGGCTCCTGCGAGGTGGAGATGACGTATGCCTCCGAGGAGTGGATGACCCGGCTGGTGCTGGGCTTCGGGTCCGCCGTGCAGGTGCTGGCGCCGAAGTCGCTGGCCGAGCGGGTACGCGGCGCCGCGATCGCGGCCCTCGACGCCTACCAGGCCGCTGACCTGGCCTGATACCGCTTGATCTGGCGGCGCGCGCCGCCGGTCGCGCTCGCTTGGCCCGGTGGGGTCGCCATCCTGCGGTAGCATCGGGTGGACGTCTGGAGGTAATTGAAGTGGGCAGTCTTCAACCGTGGCACTGGCTGATCCTCGCTGTGGTGGTGATCGTGCTGTTCGGTGCCAAGCGGCTCCCCGACGCGGCGCGCTCGTTGGGCAAGTCGCTACGAATCTTTAAGTCCGAGGTCCGTGAGCTGCAGAGCGAGAACAAAGCCGAGGCCTCGACCGACAACCCGACGCCGGTTCAGTCGCAGCGTGTCGACCCCCCAGCCGCGGCTGAGCAGGGTCACACCGAGGCGCGCCCGGCCTAGCCGGCGTCTACCCTCGCGGTGGGTGTCAAGGCCTCAGCGCGCGCCTCAGCTTTATTCAAACGGCTCAACCCTCGAAACAGGCGCAGCCGCGTCAATCCTGACGGGACGATGTCCCTGGTCGATCATCTGACCGAACTACGTACCCGATTGCTGATCTCGCTGGCTGCGATCGTCGTCACCACGGCCTTCGGCTTCATCTGGTACTCGCACTCGATTTTCGGGCTGGAAAGCCTCGGCGAGTGGCTGCGGCAGCCCTACTGTTCGCTACCCGCGTCGGCGCGGGCCAATATCAGCTCGGACGGGCAGTGCCGGCTGCTGGCCACCGCGCCGTTCGACCAGTTCATGCTGCGTCTCAAGGTCGGTATGACGGCCGGGATAGTGCTGGCCTGCCCGGTGTGGTTCTACGAGATATGGGCGTTCATCACCCCGGGGCTGTACAAGAAGGAACGCCGCTTCGCCGTCGCGTTCGTGATTCCCGCCGCGATCCTGTTCATCGCCGGTGCCATGTTGGCCTACCTGGTGCTGTCCAAGGCGTTGAGTTTCTTGTTGACGGTCGGCAGTGATGTGCAGGTGACTGCGCTGTCCGGTGACCGGTATTTCGGGTTCCTGATCAACCTGCTGGTGGTGTTCGGGGTCAGTTTCGAGTTCCCGCTGCTGATCGTGATGCTCAACCTCGCCGGCGTGCTGTCCTATGAGCGGCTCAAGGCGTGGCGGCGCGGGCTGATCTTCACGATGTTCTTGTTCGCGGCGATCTTCACCCCCGGCTCCGACCCGTTCTCGATGACCGCGCTGGGGCTGGCGCTGACCGTGCTGCTCGAGTTCGCCATCCAGATCGCCCGGGTGCACGACAAGCGCAAAGCCAAGCGCGCGGCGGCTGCCGAAATACCCGATGACCAAGCGTCGGTCATCGACCCGCCCTCGCCGGTGCCGGCGCCATCGGTGATCGGCGGTTCCCATGACGACGTCACCTAATTTTTCTCCCCGCGAGCGTGCGTGTTTGTACGCCGACACGCCGTCTAGCGCGTGCATTTGCGCACCCTCGCGGACCATGACATGACCGATCTGCCCGAGTTGGCCCGCTTCGCCGCCGAGTTGCCCTTCAAACTCGACGACTTTCAACAGCGTGGTTGCGCGGCACTGGAACGCGGCCACGGGGTACTGGTCTGCGCACCCACCGGCGCCGGCAAGACGGTCGTCGGCGAGTTCGCCGTCCACCTGGCGCTGGCCGCCGGCGGCAAGTGCTTCTACACCACGCCGCTCAAGGCGCTGAGCAACCAGAAACACACCGACCTGACCGCGCGCTACGGCAAGGACAAGATCGGCCTGTTGACCGGCGACCTCTCGGTCAACTCCGACGCGCCTGTGGTGGTGATGACCACCGAAGTGCTGCGCAACATGCTCTACGCGGATTCATCTGCGCTGCAAGGCCTTTCGTACGTGGTGATGGACGAGGTGCACTTCCTCGCCGATCGGATGCGCGGCCCGGTCTGGGAAGAGGTCATCCTGCATCTGCCCGACGAGGTGCGGGTGGTCAGCTTGTCCGCGACGGTGAGCAACGCCGAGGAGTTCGGCGGGTGGATCCAGACGGTACGCGGCGACACGACGGTGGTGGTCGACGAACACCGCCCGGTGCCGCTCTGGCAGCACGTCCTGGTGGGCAAACGCCTCTTCGACCTGTTCGACTACCGGTCCGACAGCCCGGCCGCCGCCTCCACCGATAAGGACAAGCCGCACGTCAACGCCGAACTGACGCGGCACATCGCGCACCGTCGCGAGGCCGACCGGATGGTGGACTGGCAGCCGCGCCGCGGCAGAGGTGGGCAACGCCAAGGCGGCCGCCCGCGCTTCTACCGACCGCCCAGTCGGCCGGATGTGATCGGGATCCTCGACTCCGAAGGGCTGCTGCCCGCGATCACCTTCGTGTTCTCCCGCGCCGGTTGCGACGCCGCCGTTCAGCAGTGCCTGCGCTCGCCGCTGCGGCTGACCACCGAGCAGGAGCGTGCCCAGATCGCGGAGGTGATCGATCACCGCTGCGGCGATCTCGCCGAATCGGACCTGGCGGTGCTGGGCTACTACGAATTTCGCGAAGGGCTGCTGCGTGGCCTGGCCGCCCACCACGCCGGGATGTTGCCGGTGTTCCGGCACACCGTCGAGGAACTGTTCGCCGGCGGCCTGGTCAAAGCGGTGTTCGCCACGGAAACCCTGGCCCTGGGTATCAACATGCCGGCCCGCACGGTAGTGCTCGAGCGGCTGGTGAAGTTCAACGGCGAGCAGCACGTGCCGCTGACGCCGGGGGAGTACACCCAGCTGACCGGACGTGCCGGACGGCGCGGAATCGACATCGAAGGTCACGCGGTGGTGCTGTGGCACCCAGACGTAGAGCCGTCGGAAGTGGCTGGACTGGCTTCCACCCGCACGTTCCCGCTGCGCAGCTCGTTCGCGCCGTCGTACAACATGACGATCAACCTGGTGCAGCGGCTAGGTCCAGAGGAGGCCCACCGACTGCTGGAACAGTCGTTTGCGCAGTATCAGGCTGACCGGTCGGTCGTCGGACTGGTACGCGGAATCGAGCGCGGCAAACGGATGCTCGACGAAGTCGCGGCCGAACTCGGCGGCCACGAGGCGCCGATCCTCGAATACGCGCGGCTCCGCGCCCGCATTTCCGAACTGGAAAAGTCACAGGCCCGGGCGTCGCGGCTGCATCGCCGACAAGCCGCGAGCGATGCGCTGGCGGCGTTGCGTCGAGGCGACATCATCAACATCACCCACGGCCGCCGCGGCGGACTCGCCGTCGTCCTCGAATCCGCCCGGGACAGTGAGGATCCGCGGCCCTTGGTGCTTACCGAACACCGCTGGGCCGGACGGATCTCGTCGGCCGACTATCCGGGTGCGAACCCGCCCGTCGGGTCGATGACGCTGCCCAAACGGGTCGAACACCGCCAGCCGCGGGTGCGGCGCGACTTGGCCTCGGCACTGCGTTCGGCGGCAGAAGGGCTGGCCATTCCGAAACGTCGCCGGGCGGAGGAGGGCACTGTTCACGACCCGGAGCTGGCGTCGCTGCGCGCCCAATTGCGCAGTCACCCTGCGCATTCCGCGCCAGACCTGGACAACCAGATCCGCCAGGCGGAGCGCTATTTGCGCATCGAACGGGACAACGCCCAACTGGAGAAGAAGGTGGCCGCCGCCACCAACTCGCTGGCCCGCACGTTTGACCGGATCGTCGGGTTGCTCACCGAGCGGGAGTTCATCTCGGGCCCGGCCGACGACCCGACGGTGACCGACGACGGCCGGTTGCTGGCCCGGATCTACAGCGAAAGCGACCTGCTGGTGGCCGAATGCCTGCGTACGGGTGCGTGGGCGGGGCTGAAGCCGCCCGAACTGGCGGGGGTGGTTTCGGCGGTGTTGTACGAGTCCCGTGGGTCTGACGGCCCGCGTGCCCCGTTCGGGACGGACGTGCCCACGCCACGTCTGCGCCAGGCGTTGGCCCAGACGGCGAAGCTCTCCTACGAGCTGCGCGCCGACGAACAGGCCCATCGGATCAGCCAGAGTCGCGAACCCGACGATGGTTTCGTCCAGGTCGTCTATCGGTGGGCCCGCACCGGTGATCTGGCGGCGGCGTTGGCCGCCGCCGATGCCTCGGGCACCGGTTCGCCCATGTCAGCGGGCGACTTTGTACGCTGGTGCCGGCAGGTTCTCGACCTGCTGGACCAACTTCGCAACGCTGCCCCGGACCCCGAGGTGCGGGCAGCGGCAAAGCGAGCGATTAACGACATTCGGCGCGGCGTCGTCGCAGTTGACGCCGGGTAGGCTGGGCCGGAGCTACGGTTACATCCCGAGTGGGTTTTGAGCCGGACAAGAAGGACTGAGGAGAGACGATGAGCGGACCACAGGACCCGCGGCAGTGGCAGCCGCAAGGCCAGGGTGGGGACTATCCCTCGGACGCGACCCAGGCGGCGGGATCCCCCTGGCAGCAGCAGCCCTCCCAAGACGCAACCTGGCAGGCACCGGCTTACACCCCGACCGAGTACCCGCAGTACCAACAGCCCGAGCAGGCATACCCGCAGCAGTACCCGGCAGCACCCGCCTATGGGCAGCCGTCCGACTTGGGTTCGCAGGCCACCCAGTACGGTGCGACCCCGCAGTACGGCCAGTACGGCCAGCCGCAGCAGGCACCGCAGTACGGCCAGCCCCCGCAATACGGCCAGCCGGCTCAACCCGGCCAATACGGTCAGCCCGGGCAGCCTGCTCAGTACCCCGGACAGTACGCCCCGCAGCAGACCGGTCCCAAGCGTTCCAAAGGGCTCATCTTCGGTTTGGTCGGCGGTGGTATCGGACTGCTGGTCCTCGTCGTTCTGATTCTCGGCTTCTGGCAGCCCGGGTTCTTTGTCACGACAAAGCTGGACATCAATAAGGCGAACACCGGTGTGCAGCAGATACTTTCCGACGAGACCAACGGCTACGGGGCCAAGAACGTCAAAGACGTCAAGTGCAACAACGGCACAAATCCGACCGTCAAGAAGGGTGCCACCTTCGACTGCACCGTCAGCATCGACGGCGCGTCCAAGCATGTGACGGTGACGTTCCAGGACGACAAGGGCACCTACGAGGTCGGCCGGCCCCAGTAGTCAGTCCAGCGCGTCTAGCGCTTTCTGCAGCCTGCCGATCGAGGACCCGACGCCGTATTGGGCTGCCAGTTCGGCGGTGCGTTTCGGATCGGCGGCATGCAGCGGCAGGGCGTCCGTTGGCGTCGACAGCGTGACCGGAGCGTCGGTCGCTACCCGCACGACTTTGTCGGCGGCCTCGATATAGTCCGACGCGCCAAGCAGTTTCGACCGCAGGCCCTTGGCCATTTTCGATTTGGGGTCCTGGGCAGCCGCGATGATCTGCTCCAGAGAGCCGTGCTGAGCCAGCAGGGTAGCGGCGGTCTTTTCGCCGACGCCGGGGACGCCGGGCAGGCCGTCGGAGGGATCGCCTCTTAGCAGGGCGAGTTCGGCGTAGGCCGGCCCGGCCCTGTCGACCGGCACCCCGTATTTCTCGGTGACGTGCTGGGGTCCCCACAGGGTCGCCTTGGACAGGCCGCTACCCAGGTAAAGCACCCGCACCGGCACCGGCTCGTCCGCGACCACCTGCAGCAGGTCGCGGTCCCCGCTGACCACGACCACGGGGTCGTTGCGTTCCTGCGCCACCAGGGTGCCCAGCACGTCGTCGGCTTCGAAACCTTCTGCGCCCGCGGTCGGGATGCCGAACGCGTCCAGGAGTTCCATGATCATGTCGACCTGCGGGGTCAGGTCGTCGGGCACTTCTTCGATGTCGGGTTGCCCCTTGGGTTCTTCTTCGGCGACCCGATGTGCCTTGTACGACGGGATCAGGTCCACCCGGAACTGGGGCCGCCAGTCCAGGTCCAGGCATACGGCGAGGCGGCTGGGTTTCTGCTGGCTGATCACGGTTGCCATCGCGTCGATAAAACCGCGCACGGCGTTGACGGGTCGGCCGTCCGGTGCGGTGATCGAGGAGGGCACTCCGAAGTACGAGCGGAACCACATGCTGGCGCCGTCGAGCAGCACAAGTGGTGCGGGCATGCGGGCTATCTTGTCACGGCGCGTTTGTTGGCGCGGTTAGCCTGGCTGGCATGAGTTCTGGCACGAGTTCTGGCCGATTCGACGCCGACGTATACGCCCGCCGGTTGAGCGCGGCGGCAGCCGCGACCGCCGGCGCGGGGCTCGCGGGGTTGGTGATCACCCCCGGCTACGACCTGCGCTACCTCATCGGTTCACGCGCCGAGACGTTCGAGCGACTGACCGCGCTGGTGCTGCCCGCGGTTGGTGCGCCGACGGTCGTGCTGCCGCGGTTGGAGCTTGCGTCGTTGAAGGAGTCCGCTGCGGCGGACCTCGGCCTGGACGTGCGGGACTGGGTCGACGGCGACGACCCGTACCAATTGGTGGCCGCCGCCTTGGGTGGCTCACCGGCGGCGACCGCAGTCACCGATTCCATGCCGGCGCTGCACTTGTTGCCGCTGGCTCGCGTGCTGGGCGTGACGCCGGTGTTGGCCACCGATGTCCTGCGCGAACTGCGGATGGTCAAGGAAGAGGCCGAGATTGACGCACTGCGCAAGGCCGGCGCGGCCATCGATAGAGTGCACGCTCGTGTTCCGGAGTTCCTGGTGCCGGGCCGCACCGAGGCTGACGTCGCCGCCGACATCTCCAAAGCGATTGTTGCCGAAGGACATTCGGATGTCGCCTTCGTCATCGTCGGGTCCGGACCGCACGGGGCAGACCCGCATCACGGGTATTCCGACCGTGAGCTACAGGTGGGGGACATCGTCGTCGTCGATATCGGCGGTACCTATGGGCCGGGGTACCACTCCGACTCCACCCGCACGTATAGCATCGGCCAGCCCAGTGCTGAAGTGGCTGAACAGTATTCGATATTGCAGCGCGCGCAGCGTGTGGCGTTTGACTTTGTCCGTCCAGGCGTGACGGCCGAACAGGTGGACGCCGCCGCGCGTGATGTGCTGGCCGAGTCCGGGCTAGCCGAGTACTTCGTGCACCGCACCGGGCATGGAATCGGGCTGTGCGTACATGAAGAGCCTTACATCGTGGCCGGGAATAAGTTGCAGTTGAAAGCAGGCATGGCGTTTTCGATAGAGCCCGGCATCTACTTCCCCGGCCGATGGGGCGCTCGCATCGAGGACATCGTGATCGTGACCGACGATGGGGCGTTGTCGGTCAACAATCGACCGCACGAGTTGATCGTGGTGCCGGTTTCCTAGCCAAATTCGTTGCTGCAGGCCAGGAACCAGGCAAGGTGGTAGTTAGCGGCAGTCTTGTCGCCGGCTGTTAGCGCATCGATCGCAGCGAGCAGCTGCCAGTTGCCGACGTCGTCTGGATCTACGCGATCGGGATAGGCGTCGAGAACTTTGGTGCTGACTGTCGTGATGTGCTCGTGGAGTAGTTCGATTTCCGAGTCCAGAACCCCAGTTCCGGCGATAGTCGCCTTGGCCAGGGTGTGGGCGAGCCGGGGGAGACCGTCTCGCCATTGGGTCGCCTTGCTGAGTTCCCATCCGAGCTCGTCGATTTCGGGTGTTTGCCTGGGACGGGTGGACGTAGGTGGCGGTTCGACGTCGTCGGGTACGTGATGGATCGGGGCGTAGTTGGCGACGTCGTCGACCTCACCGAGCATGGCTTCCAAGTTGCCGCGGCGTCGTTGAGGTTGCAGGAGCGTGACTGCCGCCGGGAGTGCTATGCCGGGCGGGATCCAGCCGCTGGCAAGGTCGGTGGCCAAGACGGTCGTGTTGTCGGCGCGGTCTCCCGCTGCCCATGCGAGGCGTGGCTGCTGGCGGGCCACCGATGCAACAAGTCGCTCAAGGCGTTGTCTGGCAGCGATTTTCGCTGATGCAGCTCCGGCTGCAGCTCCTGTTGCGGTGGCGACGGCCGCTTCGGTTGCGACATTCGGCGGGGGTCCCGGCTTGGTTGGCGGGGGACCGTGGCGCACGACGGACGGCTGGTTTGCACTGGATTGCCCTGATGACGGTTGGACGGGTGCTGAGGTCGGCGTTGCTGGTGTTGTTGACGGGCTTGGGGGTGCCGGCGCGATGGTGGTGGTGACGGGTGGTCGTATGTCTGAGCCGTAGGAGGGCAGCGGGGCGGCTGGTGTGACGGTCGGTGCCACGGGATTTGCGGGTGCGATGGGGGCCGCGACCATCTGTGGTGGCGCGTCCGGCGGGGGAGCGTGCTGGATTGGTTGGGATGTGTCGAAGGATTGGGCTTGCACGTGCGCAGGTGGAGTTGATGCTGGCGGCGTCGCGACATGCGACTCCGCAGCAGTTATTGGCGCCTGTGGTGCTGTGTGGGCTACTGGTGAGATTGGATTGCCAGAATCCAGGCCCTTTTCGAAACTGTGAACTAATTCGATCGGCATTTCGCCGGGAGAAGGGTTGTTTGCGACGGGCGACGCACAACCCGATGTGTTGGTCGGGTTAGACGCAGGTACCGCTGACGTCGACGGTATCGCAAGGGTTGGCGGTGCTGGGCTCTGCACGGCGGGGACGACTTGTGAAGGCGAAAGTGCTTGTGAAACAGGGGAATCAGCAAAGTTTAAAGGTGCTTTCGGCAACTTTGCAGTGTGAGCGAAGGCCATTGGAGGATTGCTGTGAAGGGAGGTGGACATTTCATGCACTGGTTCACAGCGAAGTTTGGCGTTACCACCGAGGCCGTCGTGGTGTTCGGTAGCTGGCGCGGGTGATTGAGTGGTCGGGAGATGCGCATTGTTGGCAAATCCCATCGGTGAACCCAGTCGCTGCAGTCCGTCGCGGACTTGGTTCTGTAGGTCCCGTTGGTCCCTCGGTTGCCGAAACATATCGCTTATGTCTAAGCCATTGGCATGTGCGAATTGCCTTGCCGACTCAACAGATCCGTCTTCCTCGAGGATTGATTGCATTGCGTCGAGGACATTGGCCGTGTACTTCGCGGCCGCGAGGATAGCTAACCCTCGATAGCGGTTTATCGCAGCAACGATCTGCTCTACTTTAGCCTCAAGAGACCCCTGAGAGCTTTGGATCGCCTTGATCTCGCGATTGGCCTGGTCGACGATGTCCGCCAACTCCTGACGCAGGTTCGACATGGAGTCGAAGGCAACTCCGTATGCGACTTCTTTTACGCCGTTCTTATCAGATACGCCCCGAGCCTGGCCTTCGCCCTTATGAAATGCACTCCGGAGGTCGTCGGCTGTAAGCCCTCGCTGACCAGATAATGGTCCTGTTTGCGCATTTTGCAACGACACTGCGAGGCCCCCGAAAGAAGCCTTCAAGCTTTGGCGATTTGCCTTTCCGCGCGCTAGTGCCGTCATGTCTTGGTCGTCGGGCCATAGATCATCGACGATAGCGGCGGACCATGGTCCGGAAGGGAAAAATGTCATCTACACAAGCTCTGGATTCTGGAATGTGTCTCATTTCCTGCACGAAGCAGTGGGTCCAGCTCCGAATCCGGCACCTCAGCTAAGTAGTCGATGGTTAGCTGCTGGTAGACATTTGCAAGTTGTCGGATTGCCAGGGCAAGGTCATTGGGGGTTGCTGGCAATTCAGCAAGCCTCGTCAGCAAGTAGCGGCCCCCAGTATCCAGCACCTGCCGCGTGCTGGTGGCTACTGCGAGCCGCGCGGTTGCATCGGTGCCATCGCTTGGGCGTGCCCCAGCTACGTCACCCGCTTTCCGCACCTGTTCATATGCCGCACACACATTGACTTTCGCTTCGCGAACCTGTGCGTCGGAGTAGGAAGGGTGCCTGACTGCCTCTTCATGTACTGAGACGGGGCGAAACCAACCCACAATCGCCACCGTGAGCGTCAGTAGAAGAATGACCAGCATGCCCGACGTCCGCCACTGTGGGCGCGGGGCGGTTGAAACTGCCTGCGGGTGGGGGAGAAGGGGTTCGAGTGCTTTCGACACGGGCTGATCCTAGCGTTCGTGCTGCATTACGCTAGTCACCGATGAATTGATCGACATAATTTTACTTTTCGCTCATTGGCTATCGAATATGAGTAATATATTTTGCATCGATTCGTGGATCGTTATCGCGCTTTAATATTTTCGGCAAGCCGTGCTGGCTAGGTCATCGTTGGTGCAGTCATCGTATTAATCAGCATCGCCGTGATTCATCTCAGCGCGGTGCATCTTCCCCATCGACAGGCCTGCTAGCGTCCCCCAACACGATCCGCCTAGTTGCCCCAACCGGCTTCCCATCAACATGCTTGATCACCGGAGGCGCAGGCGGAGGCGTCGTAATTCGCCCCTGCACCGGCGCGCCGTTCTTCACCGACGGGGCCACGATGCGCTTAGTGTCCGGCTTGGCCTCGTTGCCCGTACCGCCGGCACCGTGCATGGCGCCCGGCGGCATCATGGGCATCGCGCCCATGCCGCCGCGTGCTGCCGGCGCAGTCTCGGGCACGCTCGGAGCCACCGCCGCTCCTGCCTGCGATGACGCCGGAACGGTTCCTGCCGACGGAGTAGGTGGCGGCCCAAGCATTGCCGTTGGAGTCGTGAAGCTCGGACCAGCGCCGCTGCCGCCATCAGCGCCACCGGCGCCAGCGCCGCCGCCTCCGAATTCACGTCCGCTGCTTCCGAATTCGTCTTCGTCCTCAGCCGGGCCAATGCCTTCTGTGCTAGAACCGGCCCCATGTTCAAGCATGCCCATTCCCATCTGCATGGCCTGCTGGCCGGCCTGGGCGAGTTGCTGAGGTATCTGGCTCAGCGGTTGCAACACACCGCCCAATGCCCCAGCGATCGCACCCGCGATGCCCGAAGCCATTTGCGGCATTTGTTGAAGCATCTGCGCCGCTTGGCCTGAGTCTCCGACGCCAGCCAACTGAAGGGATGCGTCCTCTTCATTGGCTGGGAACTTTGCCATCGCGTCAGCCGTCTTAGCGGTCCGTTCGTCATGCCCTAATTCGGCATCCTCATTGTCGGCAGGATCGCCGGCGTTGGCAGCAGCGCCGAGCGCTCTGAGCAATTGGCTGATGGGTGAATTACCCGTCGCAACTTCATCCGACGTGATCACTGGCGGCCGCGGGATCCCAAGCAGCTGTGAGAGCTGATCGAGCAGGATCCGCACATCGTCACCCCCGCTCACTACGCCCACCTGCCGAGGCGGACCACGGTCTGAAGTGCCCGAAGCGAACGCCAGTCAGTGGATTTCGGCATTCGGAGATGCTATCGCCGATCAGCGAAACGGGTTAGTCAGGTTTGCTGGCCTACTGGTGGTGGGATCGAAATACGCAGTGCTAGCGGAAGGACGAAGCCCCGCTCGGATCTCTGCTAAGAACGCCTTACTTGCCTGCTTAAGTAAAGAGACGCTCCATCCGCGTGATCCACCCCACCAGCTACGTGCGGCAGGAAGCCATAGCAAACCTGCTGCGATTACGGGCACCACAAACGACAGCAGGATCATGACTGGCACGTTGGGCGTGTTGAACCAACGCCAACCAGCAGCTTCGTCTCCGAAGAAGACGAACCAGTGGTGCGTTCTGGCAGTAGCTACACAGCCGATGATGGTGTGGCCGATGGCGATTGCGCCCCCAACCAATACCAACCACCGCCCCAAAGATTTCCGTACCAGTACGCAGACGACGCCGAATACGACGAGTATTGCTGCGAACAGAGACAATCCGGCCTCTAGGTCCAGCCATAAGCTGAAGAAGTCAAGACTCATGGTATACCGTCGAGCCGGGTAGTACTCCTCGGAATACGTCACGGCGAGATCGGCCAGTTTCAGTCCACGCCAAACCTGGTAGCCGCCGCTCGACAGCGCCAGGATGCTGGCGGTAACGGCGAGCGCGGTCGCCCCTAGAGTCGGTTTTGTTTGCATAACAAAGCCTTTCGTGGTCATGGATGGTGTTGAGGAACCTGCGACGCGCCTAATTTCGGGAAAACCTTGGCGTCCGTGACCACGTTGTTGTAGCGGTCGATCATGCCCGCATCGGGTGGCTTGCCAAGATCGTTGCCGGGGATCTGCGCCAGCACCCGGGCCAGAGCCCTATTCAGTGCATGGTCGTACGCGCCTGTGGTGAATCCGGGTCGATCCTCAAGCGCGTGTGGGGTTGCCACGTATCCGTCGATCATGTACTGCGAAATTCCGTCGACGCGTTGCCCAAATGCAATGAGCGTGTTGAGGATCTCACGGTCGGCGAAGCCGATCGACATATTTGGCAACCCATGGTCGGGCGGTAGTGGCACGGTACCGCGGGTCTTACCAACGAAGTCATCCTCGAGCATCGAGCCGAGTATTCCGACCAAGGGCCCGGTGTACGCGCCGACATGTGGAATCAGGCCTGCTGCTGCGCCGGCTATCTTGAGGTTCAATTCGTACGCGGACTTCTTGTGGTCGTATTCCGCATTCTGGGCTGCGGTTTCGCTGAGGTGGTGGTTATCAACGTCTGCCTGTAAGGCAATGTGAATCCCCGTGTCGACCAAGCCGCGCAGAGTCGCGGCTTCGTGCAGATATTGGTTGTAGCCGTGCACATCAGGGTCGTGCTGAATGACTGCCTGAGCAAAAGCGCCTTCGGCTAACACAGCTCGTCCATACGCCGCACCGTTGAAGTGCGCGCCCGCATCAGCATCAGTACTCAGCACTGCGACGACGCCTTTTGCGATGGGCATTGTGCCGGTATCGATTATGTCCGGGTCATCGAGGGGACGGCCGAATTCTGGGAGGGCGCCTGAAATGCCGGCAATGTTGCCGACGTACGGGATCAGCCCGTGCGCCATACCGCGGACCAACTCTGGGTTCTTTTCACCGAGGGTGTGATTGCCAGGCAGGCGGAGGAGTTCTTGTTGGTTCTTGCCGAGGTAATCGGCATAGGTGTGCGCGGTTTCGCCGGCGATAATCGCTTCTGGTCCATGGGCTGCGCTTTCGGTCCAACTGAAGAGGGACGCGGCGTTCTTGCCTCCGTCTAACCAGACATGATGAGTAACATTCTTAAGGAAAGGGTCTCGATCTAGACCGGTCAAAGTGTCGTGCACTACCTGGTGATCCGGCGAGACGGCCCGGAGGGCAGTGGCTATCGCAGGGTCAAAGTTGCTCTCCGGCTCCCTCTCGCGAGTATCACCCCCCGGATCATTGATCCCGAACCAGATGTCCATCATCGCCGAAGCCTTCCGGAGAAGACCGCGGTCCAACTCTGTGTTTCGTTGCAGGGCAGGATTTCCGCGACTGACTATTTCGGAAGCCAACCGCAAGTGGGTGATGTTGATGAACAGATGCGGGTCTAGCATCCCGTGGATGCTCTCTGGCAGCTGCTCCGCGCCACCCTTGACGGTGTCTGTTCCTTGCTTTGCACCGGGTTTGAGTTCGGTCCGGGGGAAGACGATGGCCGGATTGCTCATCAACTGCCATGAATCGCCGATCATCGAACGCTGATCACCTAGACGTCCTTCCGCCGTTACCAGCTCGTCTACGGACATGCCATGCTGCTGAGCTTGAAGTTGGCTCAACACAGAGGCTTGTTCGCGGCCAAGCGGCTTCTTTCCGGTCACTTGTTCCTCGGTGATCGAGGCCAGCACCGCGTTGATGCGCGCAGCGGCCGCTTGATCACCGGCAAGGGCTGCGTGCACGTCCTTTTCGGCCTGGTCAGGCGTTTCGACGTCGTAACCGTCCACGCTCCCGAGAAGCGAGGCGTCGTAGCCGTCGTTGGTCCGCAGGCGGGTCATCGAATCGTGCAGGGTTTCGGCATACCGGTCACGAGTCAGCTCCAGCTGATGCAGGAAATGCGTGGTTATGGCGGCGGCGTCCTGCTTCAGGTCCTCCTTGACGTGAGAATCGTGCTCATCGCCTATGAGGCGGTCAATCGCCTCCAACCCCTTCTCCAACTCCGAAATCTGAGCTCCCGCTGTGCGTTGCGCTTCAGCCAGGCTCGCCGCAAGCGATTCCAAGTCCACCGCAATCTTGGGTAGCTGCGCTGCCTGCACGCCTAGCGACCGAGTAGCACGCTGCACCTCATCGGCGTCATTGATCGGATGATCACCGTTCTGACGATTCCAAGCGGCCTCGAACCGGCGGCGGGCTTCGTCAAACTTCGCATCGGCGTCGGCAGTATGTCGTCCGGCCTCGTGGAATGCCCGCGCCAAGCTCGAAATCTGTGCCGGACTTCCGGTTTGGAGCATCCTGTTGATGGCCCATGGGTCACCGCCGGCGCGTGCGATCAACCACGACGTATCTAGGTACTGGAGATGCACGGGACAGCCCGAAGTACCGCAGCGTTTCGCTGCTCCATATCGGTGAACTCGACCGCCGCCCGATAAGCCCTGCCGCCCAGGGACGTCAGCGTCTCTCCGTGCGTTTGCAGGAGTCCGACGTGCGCAGCGTAGGCCGAGTTCAGCACGTCATGAAACATCTCAGCAGCGACAAACCCACCAAACATCCCGGCTTGCAAAGGCCCTCGCAACAAACGACCAGCCCCATCCATCGCGTGCTCACCGGCGTGACGCGCGTCGTTGGCTCCCAAGTGCAATACCTCGATGTCGACGAACATCGCGACCCTTCCCGACCACCGGTCAATGACGCTGGCGACGCTAGCCAGGGCGCATAGGCAGGTCAATTCACCCCAGGTGACGACACGGCGTCGCAACTTGGCCAAATCACAGCATCACTTCGACAACATTTCTCGGCACCGGCGTGTCGTTGTGCGAAGGTTGCGCGCATGCCCCGCGTGCGATGGCTGCACACCGCGGCCGTCGTCACCGTGTCCGCGGTGGTGATTTCGATGGCCCCACCACACGGCGTCGCCGCCCCGGACGGGCCACCCCCGCCGCCCAATCCGCCTTCGCCGACCGCATCGTGCAACGCCATCAGTCCGGTCGCCTTTCCCTGTGTCGGGGTCGGCAAGTTCGCCGACGCGGCCGCGGCGGAGTGCCGTCGTGTCGGGATACCCGACCAGAAATGCGTACTGCCGTTGGCCCACAAGGTGACTCAAGCCGCGCGCGACGCCTACCTGCAGTCGTGGGTGCATCGTGCGGCGGCATTCCAGTACGCCCTCGGAGATTCGTTGCCGTTCCGGGAAACTGAGTGGATCGGCACCCACAACTCGTTCAACAGCCTCGCCCACGAGTTCACCATCTCCCATGCCGACTCGAACCAGCAGTTGTCGTTGGCTCAACAGCTGGACATAGACGTCCGCAGCCTGGAACTCGACTTGCACTTCATGCCACGAATCGAGCGCCTCGGCGCACCCGGGGTGACCGTGTGCCACGGCTTGAGCGCGCAGGTCGGCAACCTTGGCTGCACGGTGGAACCGGTCCTTGCCACGGTGCTGCCGGAGATCGCGAACTGGCTGAACACGCCCGCCAACTCCGACCAGGTTCTGCTGATTCTCGTCGACAACCTTATGACGGATGGACAGGGCGATGCGCAGGCCGTCGCCACCCTGGAAAGGGCGTTGAGGCGGCCCGACGGGTCCAGCCTCATCTATCACCCCGACCTCGGCCTGCGCGCCGCCAACGGCTGCGTCCCGTTCCCGCTCGACGACTCGCGCGCCAACGTCCGCGCAACCGGCGCGCGGGTCGTGCTGGTCAGCTCCTGTGTAACCGCCTGGGCCGGCACGGTCTTCGACTGGGCTGGCCAAGAGGTCCAGAGCGGCTCAACGTCCGGTTATCAGCCGTACCCGGCCTGCGACGCCACTTACCCACCCTCGGTCTACGGCTCAAGTGTGGTCCGCTACTTCGAGGACTCCACCTTTGTCTCAGCGTTACTCAACCCCACCCGACCGCCGAACAACCCCGCCGCGCTCACGCCGATCAAGGTGCAGTCGATGACCAACTGCGGCGTCAACTTGTTCGGGCTCGACCAATTGCTCCCCGAGGACGGACGGATCCAGGCGACCCTGTGGAGCTGGGCCCCGGACGAGCCGCGCGCCGGAGCCGGCAACTGCACCCTGCAGGGTCCTGACAGTCGCTGGGTGGCTGCCCAATGCGGCGACTCCCATCCCGCAGCCTGCCAGGACGGGAGCGGAACCTGGACCGTGACGCCGGCCGTCGTCACGTTCGCCGCGGCGGCCGCCGCCTGCGCCGCCCTAGGTTCGAGCTTCGCCCTACCGAGAACCGGGGATCAGAACTCGCGTCTGCACGCCGTCGCCGAAGCGGTCGGTGGCGCCTGGGTGGCATACACCTTCTGAAACGCGAAGCGGAAGCGAAATCAGCCGCGGTCGAGCAGGTCCGCGGACCCCAACACCCGCTCGACCTGCACCTCGATGGCGACCCGCCGGGGGTTGGCGCGGGGTGTGCGGTAGCGCTGCGCGTACCGCAGTTCGGCGTCGCGGACGGCTTCGATGTCCTTGTGCACGGTGGCCTTGCCTTCCAGCGACAGCCACCGTGCGCCGTCGACCTGGCTGAGCACCGCGATTCCGCCTCGTTCGGCGTTCACGGCCTTCTGGGACCCTCCGGTGGTGATCACCCGGGCGATGTGCGTCTTGGGGTCGAACGTGAAGCCGACCGCCACCACATGCGGCGAGCCGTCGGCCCGCAGCGTCGTCAGCATGGCCAGATGACGCTCGGACAAAAACGCCAGCGCGTCGTCGGTGAGCCGCGTAGTGGTATTCGCCATCGCCACTCACGCTAGCGCAGGTGATAATCGCAGCCGTGGACGACACGGGCGCGGGTCCGGTGGTAATTTTCGGCGGCCGCAGCGAAATCGGCCTTGAACTGGCCCAACGGCTCGCCCCCGGGGCGACGTTGGTGCTGGCGGCGCGCAGAGCCGACCAGCTGATGGGGGAGATCGCCACCCTGGAGGAAGCGGGCGCCGCCTCGGTCCACACCAGGGAGTTCGACGCCGACGACCTCGCCTCGCACGGCCCGCTGGTCGAGGCGATCGTCGCCGAACACGGCCCCATCAAGACCGCAGTCCTGGCCTTCGGCATCCTCGGCGACCAGGCCCGTGCGGAAACCGACGCCGCGCACGCGGTCGCCATCGTGCACACCGACTACGTCGCCCAGGTCAGCCTGCTTACCCACCTCGCCCAGACGATGCGCGCGGCCGGCCGCGGATCTCTGGTGGTGTTCTCCTCGGTGGCCGGGGTCCGGGTGCGCCGTGCGAACTACGTGTACGGATCGGCCAAGGCCGGCCTTGACGGGTTCGCCAGCGGCCTGGCCGACGCGCTGCACGGCAGCGGGGTTCGGCTGCTGGTCGCACGGCCGGGGTTCGTCATCGGCCGCATGACCGAGGGCATGTCGCCCGCGCCGCTGTCCAGCACGCCCGACCAGGTGGCCAAGGCAACCGCCCGCGCGCTGGCGAAGGGGAGGCGCACGGTCTGGATTCCGTGGGCGCTGCGGCCGATGTTTTTCGTTCTCAAGCTGCTGCCGCAGTTCGTGTGGCGGCGGATGCCGCGATGATCATCGTGGTCGGCATCGGCGCCGACGGAATGGACGGGCTGGCCCCGCAATCAAAGGCCGAACTGCACAGGGCCACCGTCATTTACGGCGCCGAGAGGCAACTCGACCTGCTCGATGATTCCGTCACCGCTCCCCGCCGGAAGTGGCCTTCGCCGATGCTGCCGGCGCTGAAACAGCTTGATCCTGACGGAGACGACATTCATGTGGTAGCCAGTGGGGACCCGTTGTTGCACGGCATCGGCAGCACCCTCATCCGATTGTTCGGGTCCGAGAAAGTGCTTGTGCTGCCGCATGTTTCGTCGGTGACGCTGGCGTGTGCGCGGATGGGTTGGAGCGTCCAGGACACCGAGGTGATCAGCCTGGTCACCGCGCCACCGCGTGCCGCCGTCCGCCGCGGTGGCCAGGCGATCGTCCTGTCGGCGGACCGCACCAGCCCCAAAGCGCTGGCGGTGCTGCTCAACTCGTACGGGCGCGGTGACTCCGAATTCAGCGTGCTCGAACACCTGGGCGGCCCCAATGAGCGCCGTCGTGACGGCACCGCGCGCGAATGGGCCGACAACGCGCCCATCGACATCCAAGACCTGAACGTGATCGCCGTGCGCTACCTGCCCGACGAACGCCTGTCGTCCCTGCCCGACGACGCGCTGGTCCACGACGGGCAGATCACCAAGCAGGGGATTCGGGCGCTCACCCTGGTGGCGCTGGCGCCGCGGCCCGGGCAAGTGCTGTGGGATGTCGGCGCCGGTTCGGGCAGCATCTCGGTCGAGTGGTGCCGAAGCGCCCGCGGCTGCACGGCGGTGGCCTTCGAGCGCAACGAGCGGCGTCGTCACAACATCGGGCTCAATGCGGGCGCATTTGGCGTGGACATCGACGTCCGTGCCGACGCGCCGCAGGAGTTCGACGGTGCCGCCCCGCCCGACGTGATCTTCATCGGCGGCGGCCTCACCCAGCCCGGCCTGCTGGACGCCTGCCTGGACATCCTGCCCACCGACGGACGCGTGGTCGCCAACGCGGTCACCGTGGAATCGGAAGCCGCTCTCGCGCTGGCATACTCGCGGCTGGGCGGCGAACTGAGACGCTTCCAGCACTATCGGGACGAACCGATCGGCGCCTTTACCGGCTGGCGCCCGCAGCTGCCGGTCACCCAGTGGACGATGGTCAAGCCGTGACGGTGTACTTCATCGGCGCGGGACCGGGCGCCGCAGACCTGATCACCGTCCGCGGCCAACGGCTGTTGCAGCGCTGCCCGGTGTGCCTGTTCGCGGGCTCCATCATGCCGAAAGACCTACTGGCCCTTTGCCCCTCCGGCGCCAAGGTCGTCGACACCGGGCCGTTGACGCTCGAACAGATCATTACCGAACTCGCCGACGCCGACGCCGCCGGCCTTGATGTGGCCCGGTTGCATTCCGGTGACCCCGCCCTCTACAGCGCCCTGGCCGAGCAGTGCCGCCGACTGGACGCCCTGCAGATCGACTACGAAATAGTGCCCGGTGTACCGGCTTTCGCGGCCGCCGCAGCGGCGCTCAAACGCGAGCTCACGGTTCCCGGAGTGGCGCAAACCGTCACGCTCACCCGGGTTTCGACCCTGTCGACACCCATGCCTCCCGGCGAAGACCTGGCGACGCTCGCGAGATCCGGTGGCACGCTGGTGCTGCACCTCGCCGCCGCGCAGATCGACGTCATCGTCCCGCAACTCACCGCCGCGGGTTACCGTCCCGAAACGCCTACGGCGGTAGTTGCTTTCGCGAGTTGGCCTCAACAGGTGGTGCTGCGGGGCACCCTGGCCGACATAGCGGGACAGATGCACGACGCCCACGTCACCAAGACCGCTGTGATCATCGTCGGCGACGTGCTTGCCGCCGAAGGATTCACCGACAGCTACCTGTACTCGGTGGCGCGCCGACAGGCCCACTGATGCGTGTGCTCTTGCTCGGCGGCACCGCTGAGGCCCGCGCCTTGGCCGCCCAACTGCATCCGCGGGTCGACATCGTCAGCTCACTGGCCGGTCGTGTTCCGGAACCCGCGCTTCCGGTCGGTCCGGTGCGTATCGGCGGATTCGGCGGCACCGACGGCCTGCGACAGTGGCTGCGCGACGAACACATCGACGCGGTGGTTGACGCCACGCACCCGTTCGCGGCGACCATGACCGCCCACGCGGCACAGGTCTGCGACGAACTGCGCCTGCCCCATGTGGTGTTGGCGCGCCCGCCGTGGGACCCCGGTGACGCCATCGAAGTGGCCTCCGATGTCGAGGCTGCGGAAACCGTTGAGCGACAAGGCTACCAGCGGGTCTTTCTCACCACCGGCCGCTCCGGCGTGCACGTCTTCCTGAACAGTGATGCGTGGTTCTTGATCCGCGCTGTCACCGCCCCCGACCCCGCCACATTGCCACGTCGGCATCAATTGATCTTGTCCCGCGGGCCATACCACTACGACGGCGAGTTGCAACTCCTCAAAGAACACCGCATCGACGCCGTGGTCACCAAGAACAGCGGCGGCGACATGACCCGAGCCAAGCTGGATGCCGCAGCGGCGCTAGGGGTTTCGGTGATCATGGTCGCGCGTCCACCGCTGCCGCCCGGAGTCCAAACTGTGGACACCGTCTATGAAGCGGTCCAATGGGTGGCGGCGCTCGGCTAACATATCGGGACCCTTAGGCGGATCGAGGCTTAGCGAGGATCAATGGCCCAGGCCAGCAAGCAGTTTGTGTGCAACTACGACGCGCCACTCGACGACGTGATGGCGATGCTGCTCGATGAGGGATTTCGCAACAAGGTCTGCGAAGCCCAGGGGCTGCTGTCCCACGACGTCTCGATCACCAAGGAGGGCGACACGACGCTGGTTGCGATCGACAAGCAGCAGCCGATGGCCGGACTGCCCTCGGTCGCGACGAAATTCTTAGGCGCCAGAACTGACGTACGGCAGCGGGAAACCTGGACCGGCGCCGACATGACCCTCACGCTCGAGATCCCCGGCAAACCCGGCGGGGGCAGCGGCAACGTCAGCGTCGTCTCGAAAGACGGCAAGACGGTGGAGACCGTCGAGATCAACGTCGAGGTCAACGTGCCGCTCGTCGGCGGCAAGGTGGCCGGCATCATCATCGACCAGTTTGTGGCCGCGATGGAGGCCGAGTACGAGGTCGGGAAGTCCTGGCTGGCAGGCGAACGCTAAACCCGGCACGCTAAGTCCGCGATACACGCGACCCACCAGGCAACAATTGCGCAAGGGTCAAAGTAGCAATATGCAATAGTTGCATTAGGATGGTCTGAACGATCGCACCCACGAGAGGTGTTCACGCCATGAAGGTCGCCATCAGCGGAGCTGGCGTCGCTGGCCCATCGCTCGCCTACTGGCTGCGCCGGACCGGTCACGAGCCGACGCTGATCGAACGCGCACCGCAATTTCGCACCGGCGGCTATGTCATCGACTTCTGGGGACTCGGATACCGCATCGCGCAGCTGATGGGAATCGAAAAGGTCATCCTCGACGCGGGCTATCAGGTGCACACGATCCGTTCGGTGGGTTCCGACAACCGGGTGCGAGCCAGCCTGAGCACCGATGCGATCCGCAAAGCGGCGGGAGAGAAGTTCACCAGTCTGCCGCGCGGCGACCTTGCCGCCGCCATCTACGACACCGTCAAGGACGACGTCGAAACGATCTTCGGCAACAACATCACCGCGATCAACGAACACTCCGAAGGGGTGTCGGTGAGCTTCTCCGGCGCCATGACCCGAGATTTCGACCTCGTCATCGGTGCCGACGGGTTGCACTCCAATGTGCGCCGCCTCGCGTTCGGGCCTGATACGGACGCCGAACATTACTTGGGCTGCTGCGTCGCGGCCTGCGTGCTCGAGGGCTATCGGCCCCGCGACGAACTCGTCTATGTGACCCACACCGAGCCGGGCCGCTCCGTCGGCCGCTTTTCCCTGCGCGGGGACCGCACCATGGTTCTGTTCGTGTTCCGCTCAGCCGAAGCCGCCGACCCTGCGAATCTGGAAGGGCGAAAAGCGTTGCTGCGGACGGTGTATGCCGACACGGGCTGGGAATGCCCACAGATTCTGGCCGCGCTCGACGACGTCGATGATCTGTACTTCGACGTCGTCAGCCAGATCCGACTGCCCAGCTGGTCGCGGGGCCGCACGGCCCTGGTCGGCGACGCGGCCGCGTGCGTTTCGCTGCTGGCCGGCGAGGGCACCGGCCTGGCGATGACCGAAGCGTATGTGCTGGCCGGTGAACTCCATTGCGCCCAAGGCGATTACCGGCGCGCGTTCGCCAACTACGAGAAGCGCTTGCGCCGCTTCATCGAGGACAAACAAATCGCTGCGCAGAAATTCCTTCCCGTATTCGCAACACGGACTCAGTTTGGCGTCCGGTTCCGTGACTTCGTGATGGGTACGCTGAACTTCCGCCCACTCGCCGGTTTGTTGGTAAGCCGGAGCTTGCGGGACGACTTTGAGTTACCCGACTACGCGATGTGAACACGGTGACCGAGCCAGTCGGCCAACTGGGCGGGTTCGGTGAATTTGGTAGCCGGAGTGCTGGCGGCGACGCTGCTGCTGGTGATCCCCGGGGCGTTGATCGCGCGGTTAGCCCGCCTGTCATGGCCCCTCTCGATCGCGGCCGGCCCGGCTTTGACCTACGGCACAGTCGGCTTGGCCATCGTCCCGTTCGGCGCCATCGGAATTCCGTGGAACGCGCTGACAGCGCTGGCGGCACTGGGTGTGGTGTTGTTCTTGACCGCGGTATTTCGGGTCGTGCTGGAGCGCTACCGCGACCACGAGGCCGAAGCCCTAGCCGCCACGCGATGGCCGGCCCTGTGTGTCGGTGCCGGTGTTGTGGTGGGCGCATTGTTGATCGGGTGTGCCGCGGTGTCCGCCCTGCCGCACTGGCAGTCCGTACCCAGTACCTGGGATTCGGTCTGGCACGCCAACACCATTCGCTCGATTCTCGACACCGGTCAGGCCTCACCGACGCACATGGGTGAGCTGCGCAACGTCGAAACCCACGCCCGACTGTTCTACCCCTCGACATTTCATGCGCTGGCAGCCGTGCTGGCTCAACTCACCGGCGCCGCACCCACAACGGCCTACACCCTGTCCTCGCTCGCGGCGGCGACCTGGCTTTTCCCGAGCAGCGCGGCGGCGCTCGCCTGGCATCTGATACGCCCGCACACAACCCTGTGGGGCTCCGCCGGATGTGCCACCGCCGCAGCGGGATTGGCGGCATCCTTCACCGCGGTGCCGTATGTCGAGTTCAACACCGCCGCCACGCCCAACCTTGCCGCGTACGGCATTGCCGCGCCGACCATGGTCCTGATCGTGTCCGCGCTGCGACACCGCGACCGCATCCCGATCGCCGTCCTGGCGTTGATCGGGGTGTTCTCGGTACACACCACCGGAGGGGTCATCGCGGTCGTTTTCGTCGCGGCGTGGTGGCTGGTGGACGGGTTACGGCGCCCGGTGCGCGGTCGCGTCTCCGACATGGTGGTCCTGCTACTGATCGTCGGGACGACGGCTCTGGCGAAAGTCCCTCAGGTAATAGGCATTTTGGAGCAGGCTGAAATCATTGCCGGGCACTCCTTTGTCAGCCACGAGGGTAAGAAACGGGCCCTGCTGCGGGCGGTGCTGCAATACACCCGTCACCTCAGCGACTACCCGATCCAATACACGCTGCTGGTGCTGGCCGCCGTCGGTGCGGTGATCCTGCTCGTGAAGCGCGTCTGGTGGCCGTTGGTCGTGTGGTTGCTGCTGGTGGGTTCCGTGGTGTACTCGGCGGCGCCGTTCGGTAGCGTGATCGGCGCGCTCCTGAGTCGATTCAGCGACAGCTTCTATTCCGACCCTCGCCGCCTGTCGGCCGCGATCACGTTGCTGCTGACACCCATGGCCGGCGTCGGGCTGTTCATGCTCGTCGCGGCGGCGGCCAACGCGGCGCGGGAACTGTTGACCCGACGGAACATCCGCATTTGGGGTACGCCCGCATGGAATGCCGCCTGCGCCATGGTTGTGATCGGAGCCAGCATCGTCTGCGCGTGGCACTACTTCCCCCGGCACCGCTTCCTGATCGGGGAGAAGTACGACCAAGTCATGATCGACGACAAGGACTTGGCGGCGATGGCCTATCTGGCCACGCTGCCCGGTGCCCGCGAGACGCTGATCGGTAACGCCAACACCGACGGCACCGCGTGGATGTACGCGGTAGCCGGCCTGCACCCACTCTGGACGCACTACGACTACCCGCAGCAACTCGGCCCCGGCTACCACCGGTTCATCTTCTGGGCCTACGCCGACGATGCGGACGGCGATCCCCGCGTCGCCCAGGCCGTACGCGCCCTTCATATCCGCTATGTGCTGACCAGCACACCGGTCGTTGGCGACTTCGTCATGCCTGACGGACTGACGGGACTGGAAGAGTCGCAATCCTGGACCAAGATTTACGACAACGGCGAAGCCCGGATCTACGAATGGCGGCCGGGACGAACGGCACCGGCGCCGACGAAGAAGCCCGCAACCTGAGCATGGAATACTGCGGCATGCCCGCAACGCCCGCCACCCGCAGACAAGTCCTACTGGCCATGCTCGTCCCGTTGGTGGGCTGTGCAGCACCTAAAGCGGCCACCGACCGTCCCCAGTCGAGTACGCCGACGACGTCACCCGCGGGGCCAGACTTGTCAGAGCGCTTTGCAGAACTTGAGCGACGGTACGAATCCCGACTCGGCGTGCATGTGCTCGCCGACGGCGACACCGCACCGATCTCCTATCGCGCCGACGAGCGGTTCGCGTTCTGCTCCACGTTCAAGGCGCCGCTCGCGGCCGCGGTGCTGCAGCGAAATCCGTTGGCCTACCTGGACAAGGTGATCACCTACACCCGCGACGACATCCGATCAACCTCGCCGATCACCGAGCAACACGTAGACGGCGGAATGACCATCAGGCAGCTGTGCGACGCGGCGGTCCGCTACAGCGACGGCACCGCGGCCAACCTACTGCTCGCCGAAATCGGCGGGCCCGCCGGCTTTACCCAATTCCTGCGCAGCCTGGGGGACAACGTCAGCCGCCTGGATCAGCTTGAGCCCGAACTCAATCGAGATGCCCCCAACGACGAGCGGGACACCACCACACCGCGCGCGATCGCCGGGGTATTCCAGCAGTTGGTGCTCGGTGAAGCGTTGCCCGCCGACAAGCGCGGGTTGCTCACCGACTGGATGGTTCGGAACACGACGGGGGACAAGCGGATCCGCGCCGGGTTTCCACCGGACTGGAAGATCGCGGACAAGACGGGGTCGGGTGACTACGGACGTACCAACGACGTCGCCGTGGCGTGGTCACCGAGCGGCGCGTCGTACGTCGTGGCGATCTACTCCGACTGCGTCACCGGCGGATACAACGCCCCGTACAACGACGCCATCGTCGCCGCGGCGGCGAAAATCGTCGCATCCGCCCTGCCTGGTCAGCGCAGGTAGCGGCGCGGCGTGAATACCCGGTCGCCGTAATCCGTTGCATGCCATTGGGTTTGAGACGACCCGATGATCAGCAGGCAGCGCATGTCGATGTCGGCGGGGTCCAGATCGGCCAACCGCACCACGCGGACCTCTTCATCTGGACCCGACACGTTGCGGCCGATCACCACCGGCGTCCCCGGTTCGCGGTGCTCGAGCAACAGATCCCGCATCGCCCCTACTTGCCAGGTCCGCGACTTGGAGGCCGGGTTGTAGATCGCTAGCACCAGATCGGCGGCGGCCGCGGCGGAGATGCGCTGGGCGATGACGTCCCACGGCTTCAACCGGTCGGACAACGAGATCACCGCGTAGTCGTGCCCCAGTGGCGCGCCGACCCGGCTGGCCACCGCCTGGGCGGCCGTCATCGCCGGGATCACCCGGACCTGCACGCCGGGCCACTGCTTGGCCTCTTCCAAGACGGCGGTGGCCATCGCGAACACCCCGGGATCGCCGGAGGACACCACGGCCACCGCGCGGCCCTGCTCGGCGAGTTCGCAGGCCAGTCGGGCGCGCGCGGGTTCGTCGGTGTTGTCACTGGGATGGCGTCGCTGCCCGTCCCGCACGGGTACTCGATCCAGGTAGTTGGCGTACCCGATCAAGTCTGTCGCGCAAGACAATTCGCGTTGGCTTTGCGGGGTCATCCATTCGGTGGCGCCCGGGCCCAGGCCGACCACTGCGACCGACCCGGTCACCGCCTTGCCGCGCCGGCCGCCCGGCAGCATGGCCAGCGAAAAGTACGGCACGCTGGTTTCGTCCACCTCGGCGGCGGGCAGTACCCGCTGTGTCGGGGTGCTGGCCCGCTCCACGTAGAACGTGTCGTCGAGCTGGCCGGATGCGGAAAGCGCTTCCCGCACATTGTGATACGAGCGACCGAGTTTGAGGATCACGGCGGCGTCGACATCGGCCAGTCGGCGGGTCAGTTCGGCCACCGGCAGCGTCCCCGGCAAGATCGACAGCACCTCGTCGCCGGCGACCAGCGGGGTTGCGACCGCCGCGGAGGCGGCGCTCACCGACGTCACGCCCGGCACGATGACGGCGTTGAACCGCTGCGTGAGGCGGGTGTGCAGATGCATGTAGGAGCTGTAGAACAGCGGGTCACCCTCGGCGAGCAGCGCCACGTTGCGCCCGGCGTCCAGATGGGCGGCGATGCGTTCGGTGGCCGCGACGTAGAAGTCTTCCAGCGCGCCGGCGTAACCGCCCGGATGATCCGTCGTCTCGGTGGTCACCGGATAGACCAGGTGCTCCTCGATCTGGCCGGGCCGCAGGTATGGCTCGGCGATGCCGCGGGCGATGCTGCGCCCGTGCCGCGCGCTGTGGTAGGCCACCACATCGGCTTCGCCGATAAGCCGGGCGGCCTTGACCGTCACCAGTTCCGGATCACCGGGTCCCAGCCCGACCCCATAGAGCGTGCCGCGAGCGGTCATTCGGCGTCGCTCGCGATCGCATTGACGGCGGCCGCGGCCATCGCGCTACCGCCGCGGCGCCCGCGCACCACCAGGTACGACATCCCGCGCGGGCGCTCGATCAGCTCCTGCTTGGACTGCGCCGACCCGACGAACCCGACCGGTCCGCCCAGCACCGCAGCCGGCGCCGCCGCGCCCTCGTCGATCAGTTCGAGCAGCCGGAACAGCGCGGTTGGCGCGTTGCCGATCGCCAGCACGGCACCGCCAAGTCGCTCGGCCCAGAGCTCCACGCCGGCGGCCGAGCGAGTGGTCTGCCGCCGGGCGGCCAAGTCGGCGGCGCGCGGGTCCGCGACCAGCGACACCACTTCGTTGCGGGCGGGCAGCCGTTTCGCGGTGATCCCGGCGGCGACCATCGATGAATCGCACAGCACCGGTGCGCCGTCGTCCAGTGCGGCCCGCGCCCGAGTAACGACGTCGTCGGTAAAGGCCACATGCTCGGTGACATCGACCTGCCCGCAGGTGTGGATCAAGCGGACGACCACGCGCGCGACGTCGTCGGGAAAGCGCGTCAGGTCCGCTTCGGCGCGGATGGTTGCGAACGACTGCCGGTAGATCTCCGCCGCGTCGCGGATGTAGTCGAGCACCCGCTCACCCTAAAGGTGGGCGTGTTCGGAGCGGCCGATACCCATCCGCAGTCGCGACCAGCACCTCACCAACCAGCGGACTACCGCACGCGCGCTCGCAGCCAACGAAGTGCCGGTGCACGTCGGAATCCGCGTCCAGCGCCGCCGCCGCGTCCGCGCGCACATCGGCGGCCGAATGCGCGCAGCCGGGCGAGCCGGTGCACGCGCTGACGCCCAGCCAGGGCGAGTTCTCGTCGAACACCAGGCCCAACGGCGCCAGCACCCGCAGCGCCGTGTCGGCTACCCCTTCGTCAAGGTCGCAGACCAGCACCGAACGCCACGGCGTGATCACCAGGGGCGCCTCGATCACCGCCAAGAACTCCGCGACGCGGGCGGGCAGCACCCCCAACGGCACCGCCGCGCCCAACGTCACGCGGCCATCGTCCTGCGTCAGCCACCCCACCGGCGCTTTGGTGACGGGCGGAAAGGCCGCGCCCAGTTCAACATCGGGCAGCAGTTCACCGAGTGAATCCAATTCTTGTATCCGCCAAGCCTTTCCGTGAATCGCGACAAACTTCAGCGCGATGCGGATCAGCGTTCCGACGACGTCGTCGACGCGCACACCCGCGTCGCGACCCGCCACCACCAGACCGGGACCGTCGTCGAACACGTGCACACCGACATCGGCGGCCAGGCCAGACACGTCGGCGCGGCCATCATCGAGGCTGAACCAGAACCGGCCGCCCAGCTCCGCCAGCTCCGGTGACGCCTGGATGGCCGCGTCCAACTCCTCGACCCAAGCCCGCACGTCCGCCTTGCCCCCGACGCGGCCGGACAGTGGCGAGGCGACGATGTTGCGGACGCGCTCATGCGTGGCGGACGGCAACAGCCCGGCGCCCGCGATCGCTTCCGCGACCGCGGCAGTGTCGGTGATGCCGCGCACTTGCACGTTGCCTCGCGCGGTGAGCTCCAACGTCCCCGAACCGAATTCGGTGGACACCGCCGCCAGTGCCGACAGCTGAGCGGGGGTGAGCATCCCGCCGGGCAACCGGATCCGTGCCAACGCGCCGTCGGCGGCCTGGTGCACCTGTAGCGCACCGGGGCAAGCGTCGACGTCACGGGCTCTGGCCACCCATCCACGGTACGGCTCACCGCGAGCCGGCCACCGACCGAGATGCCGACCGAAATGAGGTAGTCGCCTACGCTACTTTGCCGCCTCACCCCGGCCGGACACTTTTGCTGTCCGTATCAGCCGAGGTCAGGGGTGCGCTATGACGAGGTGCGGTAATCACGCGGTGGTGTTGGGTGCCAGCATGGGCGGTCTGATGGCCGCTCGCGTGCTGGCCGATTTCTATGACCGGGTCACTGTGGTTGAACGAGACAACCTCCCGGTCGATCCGGTGAACCGGCGAGGGGTGCCCCAGGGCAGGCTCATCCACACCTGCCTGGCCCGGCTGATGCGGGAGCTCGACGACATGTTCCCCGGATTGCGTGCTGATCTGCTGGCCGCCGGCGCCACCAGCTTGGCTGACGGGGATTTCTCGAAGTTGTTCTTGTCGATTGGCGGACACCAGCTGGTGCGCAGCGGCAGTACGTCCGATGCGCCGGACATGGTGTCTCCGAGCCGGCCCGTCCTGGAATGGAGTGTGCGCCGGCGGGTGCAAGCAATCGACAACGTGACGTTCCTCGAGGCCCACGACGTCGTCGGCCTGACGGCGACCGCCGGTCGTGACCGTGTCACCGGGGCGCAGGTGGTGGACCGATCCGACGGTGAGGAAACGACCCTCCCGGCCGACCTGGTCATCGATGCCACCGGGCGAGGGTCCCGGACACCGGTCTTCCTCGAGCAACTCGGCTACGACCGTCCCCGCGAGGACGAGGTGACGGTGCAGCTCGCCTACGCATGCCAACTGGTCCGGGTGGCGCCGGGTGCGATCAAAGAACACATGGTCGCGGTATTTCCCGAGCCGGGCCGGCCCAGGATGTTCGGGCTGATCGAATATGAGAACAACACGTACATGATCGGCGCCGGCACCATGGCCGGGATCGAGCCGCCTCGCAATCGCCCCGAATTACTCAGCTACGCAGCGGAATTGGCGCCCGCACACGTGAACAGCGCGCTGAGAACGGTCGAACCGATCGGCGAGTTTGTGCATCACCGCGTTCCGTCGAGCCGTTGGCGGCGCTACGACAAGATGCGCCTATTGCCCGACGGCCTGCTCGTTGTCGGCGACGCGCTCTGCAGCTTCAATCCGATCTACGGGCAAGGCATGACGGTGGCGGCGATCGAAGCGGCAATCCTGCGCGACTGCCTGCGTCGCGGGGTCCGCGGCCTGACCCGACGTTTCAACCGCCGCGCGGCCAAGGGCGTCCGAGTGGCGTGGCAGACCGCTGTCGGTTCCGACTTGTCACTCCCGGAAGTACCGGGGCCGCGGCCACTGTCGATGCGCGCCAGCAACCTGCTGCTGGACCGCGTGTTGACCGCGACGGAGTCGGATCCCGTTGTCGCCGGCCAATTCTTGAGGGTCACCGCGATGATCGACCCGCCGAGTCGCCTGCTGCGCCCCTCGATGTTGCTTCGCATCATGCGCGCTCAGCACCGTGCGCAGACGACCATCCCGCCCGCAACCGAGGGGAGCGGCGAGACTTTGGTAGCGCCGACCAGCCTGGGGGCAATCAATTGACCTAAGCCTGCAGGCTGCGATCATCGCAGCCGACATACACTGTGCCGCAATCAGGTTGGGTGACTGGACGTAACAGCTGGCACATCGGCAAAGGTGATCCGCCCGAGCTGTTTCCATGCACACCACGAGACACCGTCAGGACGTCCCCGTCCGGTCGGCGTAGCCCTTGCGCTTGTCGCTCTGCACGTCGCTGGTGAACACGCGGCCGGTGCCCAGCGCGCGTCCCATCGCCTCGGCCACCCGAAGCGGCATCAGGCGTTGCGATGCCACCGTGATGCCTATGGCACGCGGGACGAACACCCGGGCTTCCGGCCGTGCGATCGCGCCGACGACAGCGTTGGCGACGTCTTCGGGGTCGGCGTTCTTGAAGCCCTTGGCGTGTCCGATCCCGGCGGTCATCTCGGTATTGACCAACGTCGGCAGGATCGCCGTGAAGTGGACGCCGCTGCCGCGGTTCTCCAGCCGGACGGCGTCGGTGTAGCCGAGCACGGCATGCTTTGTGGCGCAATAGGTTGCGATGCCCTCGGTGGGCAGCACGCCGCCCAGTGACGCGATGTTGATGATGTTGCCGCGACGGCGTGGCAGCATCCGTTGCGCGGCCAGTTTGGTGCCCAGGATGACGCCGAAAATGTTCACGTCGAGCAGGCGCTCGGTGACGTTGTCGGCTTCCTCGACCGCGCTGCCCACCGCGATCACCCCGGCGTTGTTCACCAGTACGTCGAGGGGACCCAGGCTGGTTTCGACGGCGTCGAGGAAGCTGGTGAAGGACTGGCGATCCGTCACATCCAAGCGGCTGGACAACTCAAATCCCTGTTGGTCGCTGGACTCTTTCGCGGCGGCTTCGTCGATGTCTCCGATGGCGACGCGCGCGCCCAAACGATGCGCGGCCACGGCGATGGCCAGACCGATTCCGCGGGCTCCACCGGTGACGGCGACGACTTTGTTGGTGAGGGACCCAGGCTTCATGCCCTCACCGTACGACCTCGCGAACGCGGCCGGGGATTGGATTCCGGTTACCTGGGCACCCTCTTGGCCATGAATCCCACGGAGTCCACCGAGACGGCGGAGTACGCCCCAGGACGCCTCGCCGACATCTACGGCCACTGGTCGCAGCCGGCGGTGTTGCTGTGGCACGGAATGCAGGCCGATGCCCGCGCCGCCGTCGGCCCCCTCGCCGGCCTGCTCGCCCAGCACGGCGCCGTTGTAGTGGCACCGGATTGGAACTCCCACGCCGACGACGGTGGGCGCGGCGACCTGCTCGGCTCGGTCGACTTCGTGCGCAAGCGCGCCAACGGGGCGATCGTGCTCGTCGGTTGGTCGCTGGGCGGAGCCGCCGCGGCCGGCCTGACGATCGACGCCGCAAGCCATGACGTCGCGATCGCGCACACCGTGTGCCTGGCCGGCGCGTTCATGGCGCCCGACCCGATCTCGGGTCGTAGCCCGGCCGACATGCTGCCGTCCGCCCCGATCGGTTCCCCATTCACGCTCCTGCACGGCCTCAGCGACGAGGCCGTGCCGTCGACGGCCAGCAGAGATTTCGCCGCGAGCCTCGCACAGGCCGGTTGGCAGGTAAAACTCGTCGAGTTGGCCGCCGACCACGGGTCGATCGCCGGCGCCGACTACGACCCAGTCGCGGATCGCTACGGGCCGGGCAAGGGCGAAGAAACGCGGCGCATGGCCGCCGAGGTGTCCGACCACGTCGCGGCGACCCTCGAACGCTGACCGCCCGGTGCCCATGCGCGCGACATGGGACAAGATGAGGTGTGTACCAGGTCACAGCAAGGGGTGAGAAGGGAAAACCATGGCTCGCAGTGTCAAGGAGTTGGTAGAGGCCGCCAACGCCGTCGTGCCGCGCATCACGCCCGCCGAGGCGCAGGAACGAATAGTCGCGGGCAATGTGTTGGTCGTCGACGTGCGGGACGCGCCCGAGGTGCAGCAAAGCGGCAAGGTCGCCGGCGCCGTACACGTCCCGCGCGGGATGCTCGAATTCCGGGCGGACCCGAGTGTGCCCTCGCACGACCCGCAGTTCGACAAGAACAAGACCGTCATCGTGTACTGCGCGTCGGGCGGTCGCTCCGCGCTGGCCGGCCAGGCGCTCAAGGAGCTCGGCTACAACGAGGTCTACAACCTCGGCGGCTTCAAGGACTGGGCGGACAGCGGCGGGGCGGTCGAACGGGCGTAGCCGCCGCTGCTGTACGAATGGGGGATGGCCGAACCGACCATCCTGCTGCTGTCGACGTCCGATACGGACCTGATCAGCGCCCGGTCCAGCGGGAAGAACTATCGGTGGGCCAACCCGTCACGGCTTTCGGATCTGGAACTGTCCGACCTGCTGGACGACGTGGCGATCGCGGTGGTGCGGATCCTCGGCGGCTACCGCGCCTGGCAAGACGGCATCGACACCGTCCTCGCCAGCGGTGTACCGGTGGTGTTGGTCAGCGGCGAACAGGCGCCCGACGCTGAACTGACCCGACTGTCCACGGTGAAGGCCGGCACCGCGGTGCAGGCCCACATCTACCTCGCGCACGGCGGCGTGGACAACCTCCGCCAGCTGCACGCCTTCCTGGCCGACACCGTGCTCATGACCGGATTCGGGTTCAACCCCCCGGTGACCACTCCGACTTGGGGCGAACTGGAACGGCCACATGCCGCGGTAAACGGGGGCGCCACGATCGCGGTGCTCTACTACCGCGCGCAGCACCTGGCCGGCAACACGGCGTACGTCGAAGCGCTGTGCCGTGCGATCGAGGAAGCAGGCGCCCGCGCCCTGCCGATCTTCTGCGCGTCGCTGCGCACCGCCGAACCGGAGCTCCTGGAAAAACTGGGCGAGGCCGATGCCATGGTGGTCACCGTACTGGCCGCCGGGGGAGTGCAGCCCGCGACCGCGTCGGCCGGCGGCGATGACGACAGCTGGAACGTCGAACACCTTGCCGCACTGGATATTCCGATCCTGCAAGGACTGTGCCTGACCAGTTCTCGCGGTCAGTGGCAGGACAACGATGACGGGTTGAGCCCGCTCGACGTCGCCAGCCAGGTGGCGGTGCCGGAGTTCGACGGCCGGATCATCACGGTTCCGTTCTCGTTCAAGGAGATTGACGACGACGGCCTGATCTCTTATGTCGCTGATCCGGAACGCTGCGCGCGGGTCGCCGGCCTGGCCGTGCGGTACGCGCAGCTGCGACACGTGGCGCCCGCCGACAAGCGGGTGGCGCTGGTGTTCTCCGCTTACCCCACCAAGCACGCCCGCATCGGCAACGCGGTCGGACTGGACACCCCGGCCAGCGCCGTCGCGTTGCTGCGGGCCATGCGCGAGCACGGCTACCAGGTGGGCGACATTCCCGGTCTCGACGCCGGCGACGGAGACGCCCTGATCCACGCCCTGATCGAACGCGGCGGCCAAGACCCCGACTGGCTCACCGAAGTCCAACTGGCCGGCAATCCGATCAGGGTGCCGGCCAAGGACTATCGGGCCTGGTTCGCGACCTTACCCGGCGAACTGGCCGATGCCGTGACAAAGCACTGGGGCCCACCCCCGGGTGAGCTGTTCGTCGACCGCAGCCACGATCCCGACGGCGAAATCGTCATCGCCGCAATACAAGCGGGCAACCTGGTGCTGATGGTCCAACCGCCGCGCGGCTTCGGCGAGAACCCCGTCGCGATCTACCACGACCCGGATCTGCCGCCCAGCCACCACTACCTGGCCGCCTACCGCTGGCTCGATGGCGGCTTCCCGTCCAGCTTCGGTGCGCACGCCGTGGTGCATCTCGGCAAGCACGGCAACCTCGAGTGGCTGCCGGGAAAGACGCTGGGCATGTCGGCGGCCTGCGGATCCGACGCGGCGTTGGGCAATCTGCCGCTGATCTATCCGTTCCTGGTCAACGATCCGGGCGAGGGGACCCAGGCCAAGCGCCGGGCGCACGCGGTACTCGTGGACCACCTGATCCCGCCCATGGCCCGCGCCGAAACCTACGGCGACATAGCCCGTTTGGAGCAGCTGCTCGACGAGCACGCCAACGTCGCGGCGTTGGACCCGGCCAAGCTGCCCGCCATCCGCCAGCAGATCTGGACGCTGATCCGCGCCGCCAAGATGGACCACGACCTGGGACTGACCGAGCGTCCCGAAGAAGACACGTTCGACGACATGATCCTGCACATCGACGGCTGGCTGTGCGAGATCAAGGACGTTCAGATCCGCGACGGCCTGCACATCCTCGGGCAAAAGCCAACGGGGGAGACCGAACTCGACCTGGTGCTGGCCGTACTGCGCGCCCGACAGCTGTTCGGCGGCGAGCACACGCTTCCCGGGCTGCGCCAGGCGCTCGGCTTGGCCGAAGACGGCACCGACGAACGCGCATCGGTCGACCAGGTCGAGTCCGCGGCCCGTGGACTGGTGGCCGAATTGCAGGCCGGCGGCTGGGACCCGGCTGCCGTGGACCGCATCACCGACAACCCCGACGTGGCGGCGGTATTGCGATTCGCCGCAACTGAGGTCGTGCCGCGGCTGGCCGGCACCGACGCCGAAATCGACCAAGTGCTGCGGGCTTTGGACGGACATTTCATTGCGGCCGGGCCATCCGGATCGCCGCTGCGTGGGCTGATCAATGTGCTGCCCACGGGTCGCAACTTCTACGCCGTCGACCCCAAGGCCGTCCCTTCTCGGCTGGCGTGGGAAGCCGGTGTGGCGCTGGCGGATTCGTTGCTGGCGCGCTATCGCGCCGACCACGGGGCATGGCCGCAATCGGTGGGGCTGTCGGTGTGGGGTACGTCAGCGATGCGTACCGCCGGTGACGACATTGCCGAGGTGCTCGCGCTGCTGGGTGTTCGCCCGGTCTGGGATGACGCGTCGCGGCGCGTCACCGGTCTGACCCCGATACCGCTGGCCGAGCTGGGCCGGCCGCGCATCGATGTGACGGTACGCATCTCGGGGTTCTTCCGGGACGCCTTCCCGCACGTGGTCACCATGCTCGACGACGCCGTGCGGCTGGTCGCCGACCTCGACGAGCCCGCCGACGACAACTACGTCCGCGCCCACGCCCAAGCCGACCTGAGTCAGCACGGTGACCAACGTCGGGCCACGACAAGGATTTTCGGTTCCAAGCCGGGAACCTACGGCGCCGGTCTACTGCAATTGATCGACAGCCGCAACTGGCGCGACGACGCCGACCTCGCGCAGGTCTACACCGCGTGGGGCGGATTCGCCTACGGGCGTGGCCTCGACGGTCGCGAGGCCGTCGACGACATGAACCGCCAGTATCGGCGAATCGCGGTGGCCGCCAAGAACACCGACACCCGCGAACACGACATCGCCGACTCCGACGATTACTTCCAGTACCACGGCGGCATGGTCGCCACGGTCCGCGCTCTCACCGGACAAGCACCGGCCGCCTACATCGGCGACAACACCCGTCCGGATGCGATCCGCACCCGCACGCTGTCTGAGGAGACCACGCGGGTCTTCCGTGCTCGGGTGGTCAACCCCCGCTGGATGGCCGCGATGCGCCGCCATGGCTACAAGGGCGCCTTCGAGATGGCCGCCACCGTCGATTACCTGTTCGGTTACGACGCCACCGCCGGTGTGATGGCCGACTGGATGTACGAACAACTCACCGAGCGTTACGTGTTGGACCCGGAGAACCGCAAGTTCATGTCGGAGTCCAATCCGTGGGCTCTGCACGGTATGGCCGAGCGGTTGCTCGAGGCGGCCGGCCGCGGCATGTGGGCAGAGCCGCAACCCGAAACCCTCGACGGCCTGCGCCAGGCCCTCCTCGAAACCGAAGGCGACCTGGAGGGCTAGCACCTTCCCCCGCGAGCAGACATCAACTTGTATGAAAAGGACTCGCACAGCACAACTTTGCGTCTGCTCGCGGGTGAGAGCGCGGCCGTATAGCCGCTGAAACCCCTGGCCGGGTAGGTTGTCATCCGTGACACCCTCTTTCGCCGACCTAGCCAAGGCAAAGTACATCCTGCTGACCACCTTCACCAAGGACGGTCGGCCCAAGCCGGTCCCGGTCTGGGCCGCCGCCGACGGGGATCGGCTGCTGGTCATCACCCAGGAAAAGTCGTGGAAGGTCAAGCGAATTCGCAACACTCCCCGCGTGACGCTTGCCATCTGTGACGTCCGTGGCAACCCGAAGAGCGAAGCCGTCGAGGGCACCGCGACCGTCCTGGACAAGTCGCAGAACGCCGCGGTCTATGACGCAATCGGCAAGCGGTACGGCATCGTGGGCAAGGTGTTCAACCTGTTCAGCAAGTGGCGCGGCGGCATGGAGAACAACATCGGACTTGAGCTCAGGGTGAATTAAAGCCGACCCGGTGGGCACCGTCCTGATTCCCATTCCGGACCGTGACTTCGACCCGACCGAGGTCGCGGTCAGTTGGCGAACCCTGACCCAGCAGGGGCACCGAGTCGTCTTCGCCACCGAAAGCGGCAACCCAGGCGTCGCCGACGACATCATGCTGACCGGTCGGGGCTTGGACCCGTGGTCTCGAGTGCCGGGCCTGGGCGCCGTCACGCTCGTCGGGCGGATCCTCCGCGCCGACAAGAACGGCCGTCGCGCGTATGCGGAAATGCGGTGCTCGCCGGAGTTCCTCAGCCCGATCACCTGGTCGGAAGCCAGCCTCGACGGAATCGATGCACTACTCCTGCCGGGTGGCCACCGCGCCCGCGGCATGCGTAGCTACATCGACAGCGAGACACTGCATCAGCTCGTCGTGCACGCCTTCAAACAGAAGGTGATCGTGGCCGCGATTTGTCACGGGGTGCTGCTGGCCGCTCGCAGCGTTGATCCCCACACCGGCAGCTCGGCGCTCTACGGCCACCGGACGACGGCGTTGACGTGGTCGCTGGAACGAAGCGCCTGGCGGCTCACCCGCATCACCCGATACTGGGATCCCGACTACTACCGCACCTACACCGAACAGCCGGGCCAGAGCGAAGGATTCATGTCGGTCCAGGCGGAGGTCACTCGCAGCCTGCGCGATCCGCGGGATTTCTGTGACGTCCCCCGAATCACGCCACGCCGGTGGATCAAGACCTCCGGGCTGTTCCGCGACAGCCCGACCAACTCTCGCCCGGCCTTCGTCGTCGAAGACGGCACCTACCTATCGGCGCGGTGGCCCGGCGACACCCACACCTTCGCCGCCGCCCTGGCGCAAAAGCTGCAAGCCGCGGCAACCTGACAATCTCACGCATGCGAAGACGCGCTGTCAGGCGTCCTCGGTGGCCGGCCCTTCCGGAACGCCCGGTAACGCATCGATCGGTCCCGCGGGAGTTTCAATCTCGATCGTCGTCATTGCGTCATCTAACTGCGGCCGACATGTTGCCGGCGGGGGAACTCGCGCAGAACCTGCGGACGTTGGACGGGGCATGGTCAGACGGCTGCTTCTCATCTACGCCGTCGTCGAGTTCGCGGTGTTTGTCGGACTGGCGGCGGCCATCGGGTTGGGCTGGACCTTGCTGGTGCTGGCGGCGACTTCGGGGCTCGGACTGGTCCTGTGGGCGCCGTTGGGCGGATATCAGCTCAGCCGAAAGTTGCTGGAATTGCGGTCAGGCGAGACGAAGCCCGGCAAGGCGCTCAGCGACAGCGCGCTGGTCGCCGTCGCGACGGGCCTGGTCCTCGTCCCTGGGCTGGCCAGTACCGTGCTGGGGCTCTTGTTGCTGGTGCCTCCCATCCGCGCCGTGGCCCGCCCGGCACTGACCGCGATCGCCATGCGTGGTTTTCTGCGGCACGCCCCGCTCACCGCGGAGGAGGCATATGCCGCCCGTGCAGGTCTGGCAGACGCCCGCTACGTGCGCAGGACGCCCGACAACCAGGACTTCATCGACGGCGAGGTGATCAGCGTCGAAGACGTCTACCACGTCGAGCCGCCGCCGCTGCCGTATACGCGGCCACAGACCGCGCCCGGGTCGACGCAATTCGACCGCTGGCCCACGTAGTTTTGGCGTGTGACGCCGATCCCCACCAAGCTGCTGCTGAACGGCCGGGTGCACAGCCCCACCCATCCCGACGCCACCGCGATGGCGGTGCGCGGCGACGTCATCGCCTGGCTGGGCAGTGACGACGTCGGCCGTAGCCAGTTCCCGGATGCCGAGATACAGGATCTCGACGGCGGCTTCGTCGCGCCCGGCTTCGTGGACAGCCACATCCATCTCAGCGCGACGGGTCTCAGCCTCAGCGGACTGGACCTGCGATCGGCGACCTCCCGCGAGCACTGCCTGAAAATGCTTGCCGACCACGCGACCGCCCACCCGGGCGAGCCGGTGTGGGGCCACGGCTGGGACGAGTCGGCGTGGCCGGACAACACCGCGCCCAGCACCTCGGAGCTGGACGCCGTACTCGGTGATCGCCCCGCCTATCTGGCCCGCATCGACGTGCACTCCGCGCTGGCCTCGACGGGACTGCGCCGCCTCATCCCCGACCTTCCGCGGACCTCCGGCTACAGCGCGGAGCAGCCGCTGACCGGCGACGCACATCACCTGGCCAGGGCCGCCGCCCGTCGCCTACTGACCGACGGCCAACTCGCCCAAGCGCGCGCGGCCGCGTTGGCGGCGCTCGCTGCCGCCGGCGTCGTCGCGGTACACGAATGCGCCGGCCCCGAGATCGGCGGACTCGACGACTGGCTGCGACTGCATCAGCTGCAACACGGCGTCGAAGTCATCGGCTATTGGGGTGAGGCGGTGACCACCGCCGCGCAGGCCCGCGCCCTGGTGGCCGAGACCAAATCACACGGACTGGCCGGCGACCTGTTCGTGGACGGTGCCATCGGCTCGCACACGGCCTGGCTGCACGAGCCCTACGCCGACGAACCCGGCTGCACCGGTACCTGCCACCTGCAGCCCGATGCCGTCGAGGCTCATCTGCGGGCCTGCACCGAGGCAGAAATGACCGCCGGATTCCACGTCATCGGCGACGCCGCGGTATCGGCGGTGGTGGCGGCGTTGGAAAACGTGGTCAACGACCTCGGGGTAGCGGCCGTCGCGCGCTGCGGGCACCGGTTGGAGCACCTGGAAATGGTCACCGCGGAACAGGCCGCAAAACTTGGCGCGTGGGGCGTCATCGCCAGCGTCCAACCCAATTTCGACGCGCTGTGGGGCGGCGACGACGGCATGTATGCGCGGCGCCTCGGCAAGGAAAGAGGTAGCCAGCTCAACCCGCTGGCGCTGTTAGCATCCCAAGGCGTGCCCCTCGCCCTCGGTTCCGACGCCCCCGTCACCGGCTTCGACCCGTGGGCCAGCGTGCGCGCGGCGGTCAATCACCGCACCCCGGGCAGCGGGGTGTCGGCACGCGCCGCGTTCGCTGCGGCCACCCGCGGTGGCTGGCGGGCCGGTGGTGTCCGCGACGGGACGACCGGCACGTTGGTCCCCGGAGCGCTCGCGTCGTACGCGGTGTGGGACGCCGGACCGCTCGACGTGGCCGCACCCCGCGACGCAGTCCAGCGCTGGTCGACGGATCCGCGGTCCCGGGTGCCGGCCCTGCCTTCCCTGGCGCCGGACGATGCCCTGCCACGGTGTCGCCATACCGTGCACCGAGGTGCCGTCATCTATGGCTAGCGAAGAGGATGGGCGCACGGACGAGGCACCCGAAGACAAGGCCGACGACACCGCCGACGACACGACAGCCGAACCCGCCGAGCCCGCCGAACCAGAGCGGGACGGAGCCGCACGTCGGCGCCTGGCGGCCGTCGCCACCGGGCTGAAGGCGAGATTGCCGCGCGCCTGGGCCGCGCTACGCCCCCGGCTGCCCCGGCTGCTGGTCTCGGCCGCCGCCGGAGCACTGATGTACGCCAGCTTCCCGCCGATCAACTGGTGGTGGGCCGCCTTCATCTCCATCGCCCTGCTGAGCTGGGTACTGACCCACCGGGCCACCACGCTCGCGGGTGGGCTGGGCTACGGCTTCCTGTTCGGTCTGACGTTCTACGTGCCGCTGCTGCCGTGGACCGGCAATTTCGTCGGCCCAGGGCCGTGGTTGGCGTTGGCCACCACCTGCGCGCTGTTCCCCGCCCTCTTTGGACTGCTCGCCGTCGTGGTTCGGGGCCTACCCGGCTGGCCGATCTGGTTTGCGCTGCTGTGGGCCGCTCTCGAGTGGGTGAAGTCGTCCTTCCCGTTCGACGGGTTCCCCTGGGGATTGGTGGCGTTCGGGCAAGCCGAGGGTCCGCTGCTGCCGCTGGTCCAGCTCGGCGGCGTTGCGCTGCTGTCGACCGGTGTCGTGTTGGTGGGCGCCAGCCTGACGGCCATCGCTCTGGAAATAGAGACGTGGTGGCGCGCGGGGTCGCGGGCCGGCGCCGCGCAAGATGAAGCCAAACCGCCCGCGGTGCTACTTCCCGGTGTCTGCATTTGCCTGGTGCTGCTCGCCGCGATCGTGGTCTGGCCCCAGGTCCGCCACGCTGGGGCAGGATCCGGCGGCGAACCCACCGTCACCGTCGCCGTCATCCAGGGCAACGTGCCGCGGCTGGGTCTGGACTTCAATGCCCAGCGGCGCGCCGTACTGGACAACCATGTCCGGGAGACCCTGCGCCTGGCCGAGGAAGTCCGCGCAGGCAACGCCCCCCAACCCCAGTTCGTGGTCTGGCCCGAGGACTCGTCGGATATCGATCCGCTGGTCAATCCCGACGCCGCGGAGCTGATCGCCGAGGCGGCGAGCGCCGTCGACGCGCCGATCCTGATCGGCACCGTCCTCGACGTGCCCGGTCGCCCGCAGGACGCCCCGGAATACACCAATACGGTCCTGGTCTGGAATCCGGGCACGGGCCCGGCGGACCGCCACGACAAGGCCATCGTCCAGCCGTTCGGCGAGTACCTACCGATGCCGTGGCTGTTCCGGCACCTCTCCGGATACGCCGACCGGGCCGGCCACTTCGTGCCGCGCGAGGGTTCCGGCGTGGTGCGGATCGCCGGGGTTCCGGTCGGCGTCGCCACCTGCTGGGAAGTGATATTCGACCGCGCACCGCGGAATTCGGTGCTCAACGGCGCCCAGCTGCTGGCCGTGCCCAGCAACAACGCCACCTTCAACCAGGACATGAGCGAGCAGCAACTGGCCTTCGCCAAGGTGCGGGCCGTCGAGCACGACCGATATGTCGTGGTCGCGGGCACCACCGGCATCAGCGCGGTGATCGCGCCCGACGGGGGCGAGCTGGTCCGCACCAAGTTCTTCGAGCCCGATTACCTGGACGTGCAGGTGCGGCTCAAGACCAACCTCACACCCGCGACGCGCTGGGCCCCGATCCTGCAATTGGTGCTGGTCGCGGCGGCCGTTGCGGTGATTTTCGTCGCGATACGGCACAATGGGTGGTTCCCGCGTCCGCCTCGCCGGCGGTCCGGTCCCACGGGCGAGCCTGCCGACGCCGACGGGCTCCCGGACGAACCAGACGAATCGGTTGCGGCGCCTCCGAGCGAACCGGAGAGCGAAGCAGAGACTGCGAACGACACTCCGTCCGCCGAGGGCGGCAACACTGATTTCGGGCCAGATAAAGGAGCTACATGACCACCGGCCAGCCTGCGCCCCAGGTCGGGGGCAATCGTCCCAGCCAGCGCGTCCTGGTGATCATCCCCACCTACAACGAACTGGAAAACCTGCCGCTGATCCATCGACGGGTCAGGGAGGCCTGCCCCGACGTGCACGTGCTCGTTGTCGACGACAACAGCCCCGACGGCACCGGCAAACTCGCCGACGAGCTGTCGGAGGCCGACGCCGGACGCACCCACGTACTGCACCGCACCGCCAAGAATGGTTTGGGCGCGGCGTACCTCGAAGGTTTTGCCTGGGGACTGAGCCGGGACTACTCAGTACTCGTCGAGATGGACGCCGACGGCAGTCACGCGCCGGAGCAGCTCTACCGCCTGCTGGATGCCGTCGACGGCGGAGCCGACCTGGCGATTGGCTCGCGCTACGTCTACGGCGGCACGGTGCGCAACTGGCCGTGGCGACGGCTGGCGTTGTCCAAGACCGCCAACACCTATTCCCGGCTGGCACTCGGGATCGGTGTCCACGACATCACCGCCGGCTACCGCGCCTACCGTCGTGAGGTGCTGGAAAGCATCGATCTGTCCAGCGTGGACTCCAAGGGCTACTGCTTCCAGATCGAGATGACCTGGCGCGCGGTGAACGGCGGTTACGTCGTGGTCGAGGTGCCGATCACCTTCACCGAGCGGGAGATCGGCGTGTCGAAGATGAGCGGGTCCAACATCCGCGAGGCCCTGGTCAAGGTCACCCGGTGGGGCATCGAGGGCAGGCGCGAGCGGGCGCGGGCTGCCCGGGCGGGCAACCGCGCGTAATTCCGACTCTTCGACTCAGGGAGCCAGGGGCGATCAGCCCCGGCGGCGCGACCTGATCAATTCGAGCCGCTCCTTGAGCAGCTCTTCCAGCTCCTCGATCGAGCGCCGCTCCAGCAGCATGTCCCAGTGGGTGCGGGGCGGCTTGACCTTCTTCGGCTCGGGCAGGTCGCCCTCGATCAGGGTGCCTTCCATGCCGTTGCGGCACAGCCAGGTGCCGGGGATTTCGGCGTCATCGGCGAAGGGGACCTCGAACTCCTCGCCGTTCTCGGTGCGGTACCGAGCGATCTGGCGGGGGGCCAGGTCGTGATTACGATCCGTCTCATAGCTCACGGCTCCGAGCCGGCTGCCTCTAAGAACACGATCAGCCATTGGCGCTGCTCCTTTTGGTGCGGTGAGCTTGCAATGCTCCCGTATTGCGATTCTTCCAACCGCTTAAGCAAACGTTAAGGCGGTCTGCGTAGTTCCCGGCCGCGTCTTGCGCGACGCGACAGTCAATAATACCGGGAAGATGCCGGAGTCGAGCCCCGCTCGGGACTAAAGTCTGCACCGTGAGTGCCGCCCGACGTCAGCGAGCCCGGCCCCAGCCCTGCCGGTGGTGCGGACGGGACGTGGCCGATGCAGGCATGGGCCGTCGCCGTCAGTACTGCCGCCAGTCCTGTCGACAGCGGGCCTATGAACAGCGAGCAATGATCACCCGTGGTCAGGCCGGGGTCTCCTTGGCTCTGCCCGCCGATGCGGTGGTGCTGACGGCCGACGAGGCTGCGGACCTCTCCGACCGCGTCTACCAGGTGCGATGTGCGGCTGAAGACGTCGCCACGGCACTCGACGAAGGCGCCGCGGCCGCCGAACTGCGCGAATTGTGCGAGGAGTTGATCCGGGCGGCCAGGGCCGCCGACGGGTGGCGACGGGTGGGTGTGTAGCCCGCCAAGCCCGCTGCAACGGTAAAGTCGCGCCATGGATGGCAGGCCACGCGGGGGCGCACGGACGGCCTGCCGTTTTTCGTACAGCTGGGAGTATCGGACGTTTTGAAATCCTGCCGGAGTTGGCGATACTCACGAGCGAGTTTCTTGGGTCGGAGCGCGCGATGCAGGTCGACCTGACAACGACGTCGTGTCGTGCAGCAGCGTCGGTGACGCGGCGAGAGCCGGATCCGACAGTCGAAGACGACTAAGACTAAGTAGGCGAGGGTTTAGTAATGGTTGACCAACTCCAGCATGCAACCGAAGCGTTGCGGAAAGCGCTGGTCCAGGTTGAACGCCTGAAGCGCACCAACCGTGCGTTGCTGGAGCGCTCGAGTGAGCCCATCGCCATCGTGGGCATGTCGTGCCGCTTCCCGGGCGGGGTCGACTCGCCGGAAGCGTTGTGGCAGATGGTCGCCGAAGGTCGCGACGTCATCTCCGATTTCCCCACCGACCGGGGCTGGGACCTGTCCAGCCTGTTCGACCCCGACCCTGACGCACGCCACAAGACCTACGCCCGCACCGGCGGTTTCGTCGACGGCGTCGCCGACTTCGATCCCGCCTTCTTCGGTATCGCGCCGAGTGAGGCGCTGGCCATGGATCCCCAACACCGGATGTTGCTGGAGTTGTCCTGGGAGGCGCTGGAGCGCGCGGGAATCGATCCGACCGGACTTCGGGGCAGTGCCACCGGTGTGTTTGCTGGACTGATCGTTCAGGGCTACGGCATGTTGGCCGAGGAGATCGAGGGCTACCGCCTCACCGGCATGACCTCCAGCGTCGCGTCCGGCCGGGTGTCCTATGTGCTCGGGCTGGAAGGCCCGGCGGTGTCGGTGGACACCGCATGTTCGTCGTCGCTGGTGGCATTGCACATGGCGGTGCAGTCGCTGCGTACGGGCGAGTGCGACCTGGCCCTGGCCGGCGGCGCGACCGTCAACGCCACGCCAACCGTCTTCGTCGAGTTCAGTCGGCACCGCGGGCTGGCGCCGGACGGGCGCTGCAAGGCCTACGCCGGCGCGGCCGACGGTGTCGGCTGGTCCGAGGGTGGGGCGATTCTGGTCGTCGAGCGGCTCTCGGACGCGCAGCGGCTGGGCCATCCGGTGCTGGCGGTGGTGCGGGGGACGGCGGTCAACCAAGACGGCGCCTCCAACGGCCTGACCGCGCCCAACGGCCCGTCGCAGCAACGGGTCGTGCGCGCCGCGCTGGAAAACGCCGGTCTGTCGACGGCGGATGTCGACGTGGTCGAGGGCCACGGCACCGGCACGACACTGGGCGATCCGATCGAGGCCCAGGCGCTGCTGGCGACCTACGGGCAGGGCCGGTCGGAGCCGCTTTGGCTGGGTTCCGTGAAGTCCAACATGGGTCACACGCAGGCCGCTGCGGGGGTGGCGGGCGTGATCAAGATGGTGCAGGCGATGCGCCACGAGGTGTTGCCGCCGACGTTGCACGTCGACCAGCCCAGCCCCCATGTGGACTGGTCGGCGGGGGCGGTGTCGCTGCTGACCGAGCCCCAGCCCTGGCCGGCGAACGGTCGCGCGCGGCGCGCCGGGGTGTCGTCGTTCGGGATCAGCGGCACCAACGCCCACGTCATCGTGGAAGCCGTCGACGCCGCCAACGCCGCCGCGCAGCAGCAGCGCGAATCCGGCCCGACGCTGCCGGCGGTGCCGTGGGTGGTGTCGGCCAAGTCGGCGACGGCGCTTCGGGCGCAGGCCGCGCGGCTGGCCGAGCACCTGCGCACCCATGAACTCGATGTTGCTGACGTGGCGTGGACGTTGGCCGGGCGGTCGGCCTTCGAGCACCGGGCCGTGGTCGTCGGTGGCGACCGTGCCAGTTTGCTGGCCGGGCTGGAAGAACTGGCCGATCCCGATCGCGATGACGTCTTCAGTGTGATCCGCGGCTCGGCTCAGCCCGCCGGCAAGACGGCGTTCGTGTTCCCCGGCCAGGGCTCGCAATGGGTGGGCATGGGCGTCGAATTGCTGGACACCGCACCGGTATTCGCCCAACACATCGACGCGTGCGCCGAGGCCTTCGCGGAGTTCGTCGACTGGTCGCTGATCGACGTGCTGCGCGGCGCGCCCGGTGCACCGGGGCTGGACCGGGTGGACGTGGTGCAACCGGTGCTGTTCGCGGTGATGGTGTCGCTGGCCGAGTTGTGGAAGTCGGTCGGGGTGCGCCCCGATGCCGTGATCGGCCATTCCCAGGGTGAAATCGCCGCCGCCTACGTCGCCGGCGCGCTGTCCCTGCGCGACGCCGCCAAGGTGGTCACGCTGCGCAGCAAGTTGCTCACCGGCCTGGCCGGTCCGGGCGGCATGGTGTCGATCGCCTGCAGCGCCGAGCAGGCGCGAGAGTTGTTGGTGCCGTTCGAAAATCGGATCGGCATCGCCGCGGTCAACGGCCGCGCGGCCGTGGTGGTGTCCGGCGAGGTGGCGGCGCTCGACGAGCTGATCGCGGTCTGCACCGACAAGCAACTGCGCACCCGCCGGATCGAGGTCGACTACGCGTCGCACTCGCCGGAGGTCGAGGCGATCCGCGCCGAGCTCATCGAAGCGCTGGCCGATATCGAGCCACAGTCGTCGCGGACGGTGTTCTTCTCCACCGTCACCGGAAACCGTTTGGACACAGCCGGTTTGGATGCCCAGTACTGGTACCGCAACATCCGCCAGACGGTCGAGCTGGACCGGGCGGTGCGCAGCGCGTGCGAGCACGGCTACCGCACCTTCATCGAGTCCAGCCCGCACCCGGCGTTGATCGCCGGTGTCGAAGACACCGTGAACGACTGCCTGTCAGGTGACGGCAACGCTGCTCCCGCAGCGGTTGTCGTCCCGACGCTGGGCCGCGAGGACGGGGGACTGCAGCGGTTCCTGTCGTCGGCCGCGTCGGCCTTCGTCGCCGGCGTCGCGGTGGACTGGCGTGGCATGTTGGGCGGTGCACGCCACGTCGAGTTGCCGACGTATGCCTTTGACCGGCGGCGCTTTTGGATTGCGGGTGAAGGCATCGCCGCCGACGCGCACGGATTGGGGCTCGGTACCAGTGACCACCCGCTGCTGCACGCGGTGGTCGAGTTGCCCGCCTCGGGCGGGGTGGTGTTGACCGGCCGCCTGGCCCCAAACGTCCAAGGGTGGTTGGCCGATCACGCGGTCTCGGGCACGGCGGTGTTCCCCGGCGCGGGCTTTGTCGAGCTCGCCGTCCGGGCCGGTGACGAGGTCGGCTGTTCGGTGGTCGACGAGCTGACCCTGCGCACCCCGATGCTCATCTCCGAGTCGAATGCGGTTGCGCTGCAGGTGGTTGTCGGTGCCGCCACGGAGTCGGGCCAGCGCAGCGTGTCTGTCTATTCCCGCTCCGAGGCCGGTGCGGGGGCGGTGTGGGTATGCCACGCGGAGGGGACGTTGCGCTCCGGGACCATCGAGCCCGGCGCGGACCTGTCGGCGTGGCCGCCCGCCGGCGCGGCCGCGGTCGACATTTCCGACGGCTACGACCGGTTGGCCGCGCGCGGATACGGCTACGGCCCGGCGTTCCGTGGATTGACCGCGGTGTGGGCCCGAGGCGACGAGATGTTCGCAGAGGTACGGCTGCCCGAAGCGGCGGGCAGCGTCACCGGATTCGGCGTGCATCCCGCGCTGCTGGACGCCGCGTTGCACGCGGCCGTCATCGCCAACCCGGATGCCGAGCTGGTGTTGCCGTTCGCCTGGCAGGGTGTGTCGTTGCATGCCGCGGGCGCATCGGCGGTGCGGGTCCGGATAGCGCCGGCCGGACCGTCGGCGGTGTCGATCGAACTGGCCGACGGCCTTGGGTTGCCGGTGCTCTCGGTCGAGGCGATGGTCGCCCGCCCGCTCAGCGAGCAGCAGCTGCGCGCCGCGGTTTCCGGCACCGGGCCCGACCGGCTGTTCGAACTGGTCTGGTCACCGGCGCCGGCATCCGGCACGTCCTCGAATGAGTCACCCGCCTACGAGATCTTCGAATCCGTTGTGGCCGAGCATGATCCGGTGACAGGCGCCTACCAGCGCACCCACCGGGCGTTGGCTGCCGTGCAGTCCTGGTTGACCGATCACGACTCCGGCGTGTTGGTGGTGGCGACCCGGGGCGCGGTGGCGCTGCCCGGTGAGGACGTCACCGACCTGGCGGGCGCAGCGGTGTGGGGGCTGGTGCGTTCGGCGCAGACGGAAAACCCAGGCCGGTTTGTTCTGGTGGATTCCGATGCACCACTTGATGATTCCGCGGTAGCCACGGCCCTGGCCGCTGGCGAGCCGCAGGTAGTGCTGCGCGACGGGCAGGCATACACCGCACGGGTGCACGGCAGCCGCGCAATTGACAGTCTGCTGGTGCCGCCCGCTGAGGGTCCATGGCGGCTGGGCCTGAGCAGCGCCGGCACCTTCGAAAATCTGCAGCTGGAGCCGGTTCCCAACGCCGACGCTCCGTTGGAACCGGGTCAGGTCCGGGTGGCGCTGCGCGCCATCGCGGCCAACTTCCGCGACATCATGATCACCCTGGGCATGTTCACCCACGAGGCCTTGCTCGGCGGCGAGGGCGCCGGTGTGGTCGTCGAGGTCGGCCCGGGCGTCACCGAATTCTCGGTCGGTGATTCGGTGTACGGGTTCTTCCCCGACGGCAGCGGCACGCTGGTCCCCGGCGACACGCGACTGCTACTGCCCATGCCCGCGGACTGGTCATACGCCGAAGCCGCCGCCATCTCGGCCGTTTTCACCACCGCCTACATGGCGTTCGTGCACCTGGCCGAGGTGCGGCCGGGACAGCGGGTGTTGATTCACGCCGCCGCCGGTGGTGTGGGCATGGCGGCCGTGCAGCTCGGCCGCCACCTGGGCTTGGACATGTACGTCACGGCCAGCAAGGGCAAGTGGGACACCCTGCGCGCCATGGGCTTCGACGACGACCACATCTCCGATTCGCGCAGCCTGGACTTCGAGGAGAAGTTCCGTGCGGCCACCGGCGGGCAGGGCATGGATGTGGTGCTCGACTCACTGGCCGGCGAATTCGTCGACGCATCACTGCGTTTGGTCGCCCCGGGCGGGATCTTCCTTGAGATGGGCAAGACCGACATCCGCGATCCCGGCGCGATCGCCGAGGAATACCCGGGCGTGGGCTACCGCGCCTTCGACCTCTTCGAGCCGGGCCGGCCGCGCATGCACCAGTGGATGCTCGAGCTCGCCGAACTCTTCGACACCGGCGTGCTGCGCCCCTTGCCGGTCACGACATTCGACGTGCGCCGGGCACCGGCGGCGCTGCGGTACCTGAGTCAGGCCCGCCACATCGGCAAGGTCGTCATGACGGTGCCTTTTGGCCCAGGTGGTGCACTGGGTACCGGCACCGTCCTGATCACCGGCGGTACCGGAATGGCCGGTTCGGCGCTGGCGCGTCACGCGGTGACTCGGCACGGGGCACGTCACCTGGTGTTGCTGAGCCGACGCGGCCCGGACGCACCCGAAGCCGCGGAGTTGGTTGCCGAATTGACCGCGGCCGGTGCGCAGGTCCAGGTTGTCGCCTGCGATGCGGCCGACCGTGCGGCGCTGGCCAAGGTGATCGAAGACATCCCCGCGCAACACCCGCTGACGGCGGTGATCCACGCCGCCGGTGTGCTCGATGACGCCGTGATTTCGTCCCTGACGCCGGACCGCGTCGATACGGTGTTGCGCGCCAAGGTGGATGCCGCGTGGAACCTGCACGAGCTGACCCGCGATCTGAATCTGTCTGCGTTCGTGCTGTTTTCGTCCATGGCCGGGCTGGTGGGCTCGTCGGGCCAGGGCAACTATGCGGCGGCGAACTGCTTCTTGGACGCGCTGGCCGCGCACCGCCGTGCCCATCGTCTGCCGGCCATGTCGCTGGGCTGGGGTCTGTGGGATCAGGCCAGCGCGATGACGGGTGGAATGGACGACGCCGATCGCGCCCGACTGGCCCGTGACGGCATCCTGGCGTTGTCGTCAGACGACGCGCTGGAGTTGTTCGACACCGCGTTGATCGTCGACGAGCCGTTCTTGGTGCCCGCCCGCATCGATCTGGCGGCGCTGCGCGCCCACGCCGTTGCGGTGCCGCCGATGTTCAGTGACCTGATCAGCGCGCCGATCCGTCGGCAGGTCGACGACTCGCTGGCCGCGGCGAAGTCGAAATCGGCGCTGGCGCACCGCCTGCACGGCCTGCCCGAGGCCGAACAGCATGCCGTCCTGCTCGACCTGGTGCGGTCCCACATCGCCACGGTGCTGGGCAACGTCACGCCCGAAGCCATCGACCCCGACAAGGCGTTCCAGGACTTGGGTTTCGATTCGCTGACCGCCGTCGAGATGCGTAACCGGCTCAAATCCGCGACCGGCCTTTCCCTTTCACCGACGCTCATCTTCGACTACCCGACACCGAGCGGACTGGCGACCTACATCCGCACCGAACTTGCCGGGGTTCCACAAGAAATCAAGCCCACTCCCGCGGTTCGCCCCACCGGCGACGACCCCATCGCCATCGTGGGCATGTCATGCCGCTACCCGGGTGGTGTCGAGTCCCCAGAAGACCTGTGGGACATGCTGGTTGCGGGCCGGGACGTGCTCTCGGACTTCCCCACCGACCGCGGTTGGAACTTGGCAAGCCTGTACAACCCGGATCCCGACGTCGCGGGCACCTGCTACACCCGCACCGGCGGCTTCGTCGACGGGGTTGCCGACTTCGACGCCGCGTTCTTCGGGGTTGCGCCGAGTGAGGCGCTGGCGATGGACCCGCAGCAGCGCATGTTCCTCGAGTTGTCCTGGGAAGCCTTGGAGCGCGCGGGAATCGATCCGGCGAAGTTGCGGGGCAGCGCCACGGGCGTGTTCGCCGGGGTGATGACGCAGGCCTACGGCATGCATGGCGACGCGTTGGAAGGCTTCCGGTTGACCGGTCAGTCGTGCAGCGTGACCTCGGGGCGGGTCGCATACGTGCTGGGCCTGGAAGGGCCTGCGGTGTCGGTGGACACCGCGTGCTCGTCGTCATTGGTGGCCCTGCACATGGCGGTCCAGTCGTTGCGGTCGGGTGAGTGCGACCTGGCGCTGGCCGGTGGCGTCACCGTCAACGCCACCCCGGACATCTTCGTCGAGTTCAGCCGCATGCGCGGGCTCTCGGCGGACGGTCGATGCAAGGCCTTCGCGGGCGCGGCCGACGGCACCGGATTCTCCGAAGGCGGCGGAATGCTGGTGGTGGAGCGGCTTTCGGACGCGCAGCGGTTGGGCCACCGGGTGCTGGCGGTGGTGCGGGGGTCGGCGATCAACCAGGACGGCGCCTCCAACGGCTTGACCGCTCCGAATGGGCCGTCGCAGCAACGGGTGGTGCGGGCGGCGTTGGCCAATGCGGGGTTGTCGCCGGCCGAGGTCGACGCGGTGGAAGGCCACGGCACCGGCACCACGCTGGGCGATCCCATCGAGGCTCAAGCGTTGTTGGCCACCTACGGGCAATCGCGCCCGGAGGACGGGTCACCGCTGTGGCTGGGGTCGATCAAGTCGAACATGGGTCACACCCAGGCCGCCGCCGGGGTGGCCGGTGTGATCAAGATGGTGCTGGCGATGCGCCACGAACTCCTGCCGCCCACCCTGCACGTGGACGAGCCCAGCCCACACGTGGATTGGTCGATGGGGTCGGTGTCGTTGTTGACCCAGCCGCAGCCCTGGCCGGCGAATGGCCACGTCAGAAGGGCCGGCGTGTCCTCCTTCGGGATCAGCGGAACCAATGCGCACGTCATCGTGGAATCCGCACCCTGCGTTGCGGAGGTCGCAGAAGTCAACGAGCCGAAGCCAAAGCCGGAGCCGCCGTTGGTTCCCTGGGTGGTGTCGGCGAAAACCGAGACGGCGCTCACCGCGCAGGCGGCCCGGTTGGCCGAGCATTTGCGTGCCCACGAGCTCGACGTCGTCGACGTTGGCTGGACGCTGGCCGGTCGTTCGGTGTTCGAGCACCGGGCCGTGGTCATCGGCGACGACCGGGATGCGCTGCTAACCGGACTGGACGAACTGGCCGGCGACGGCCTGGGCGCCTCGGTGATCCGCGGTACCGCCCAGTCCAGCGGCAAGACGGTTTTCGTCTTCCCGGGCCAGGGTTCCCAATTGCTCGGCATGGGAAGGGAATTGCACGCCGCATACCCGGTGTTCACCGAGGCGTTCGACACCGTGGTGGGCGAACTGGACCAGCACCTGCTGCGACCGTTGCGCGACGTGATCTGGGGTAGGGACGAAAACCTGCTCAACAGCACCGAATTCGCGCAACCCGCCTTGTTCGCAATCGAAGTCGCCCTGTTCCGATTGCTCGAATCCTGGGGCGTGCGACCCGATTTCGTGATGGGTCACTCAGTCGGTGAGATCTCCGCCGCACACGTCGCCGGGGTGCTGTCGTTGAAGGACGCCGCGGTGCTGGTCGCCGCTCGCGGCCGGTTCATGCAGTCGCTTCCGGCCGGTGGGGCGATGGTCGCCGTGCAGGCCACCGAAGAGGAAGTGCGGCCGCTGCTGACGGCCGAGGTCGGCATCGGCGCCATCAACGGTCCGAGCTCGGTGGTGATTTCCGGCCCGCAGGACGCCGTGACCGCCATCGCGGACCGGTTCCGCGCCGAAGGTCGCCGTACCCACCAGCTGGCCGTCTCGCATGCGTTCCACTCGCCGCTGATGGATCCGATGATCGACGAGTTCGCCACGGTCGCCGGCGGTCTCACGATCAACCGGCCGAACATCCCGGTCATCTCGAACCTGACCGGTGAACTCGCGGGCGACGATTTCGCGTCCGTCGCGTACTGGAAGCGGCATGTCCGCGAAGCCGTACGATTCGCCGACAGTGTGCGTTTCGCCCAGTCCGCCGGCGCGACTCGCTTCTTCGAGGTCGGACCCAACAGCGGCCTGGCCGCCGCCGTCGAGGAGTCGCTGCCCGATGCGGACGTCTTGACGGTGTCCGCGTTGCGCAAGGACCGCCCCGAGCCGGCCACCCTGACCAACGCGGTGGCGCAGGCCTTCGTCGCCGGCGCCGGCGTCGACTGGGCCGCCATAGTGGCCCCAGTCGGACGGGCGAACTTCGTCGAGCTGCCGACGTACGCCTTTGAGCGGCGGCGGTTCTGGCTGTCCGGTGAAGCCGCGGCCACCGATGCCGCCGACCTCGGGCTGGAAGCCAGCGAGCACGCCCTGCTGGGCGCCGTGGTCGAGTTGCCCGCCTCCGGGGGTGTCGTCCTGACCGGCCGCCTTACTCCCGGCGCCCAGGGCTGGCTCGCGGACCACGCCGTCGGCGGCGTCGCGATCTTCCCGGGAGCGGGTTTCGTCGAACTGGCCATTCGGGCCGGCGACGAAGTCGGCTGCGGGGTGGTGGACGAGTTGACGTTGGCGGCGCCGCTGGTGCTGCCCACCGAAGCGTCGCGCGGATCGGTCGCCGTGCAGGTGGTCGTCGGCGGTGCCGACGAGTCCGGCGCCCGCGCGGTGTCGGTGTACTCGCGCGCCGAGGCCGGCGCCGGGTGGCTGTTGCACGCCGAGGGCTCACTGAAGCCCGGTTCGACGCGGCCGGCCGCAGACCTGTCGGCCTGGCCGCCGGTGGGCGCGGTCCCGGTGGAGGTCGCCGACGGCTATGAGCGGCTGGCCGAGCGTGGTTACGACTACGGTCCGGCGTTCCGCGGACTGAACGGCATGTGGCGCCGCGGTGACGAGGTGTTCGCCGAGGTGACGCTGCCCGCCGACGCCGGCCTGTCGGTCACCGGTTTCGGTGTTCATCCGGTGCTGCTGGACGCCGCGCTGCACGCGGTGGTCCTGACCGCGGACCGCTCGGAGGTCCCGGAAGGTTCGGTGCTGGTTCCGTTCGCCTGGCAGGGCGTGTCCCTGCACGCCGCGGGGGCTTCGGCGGTGCGGGCCCGCATAGCGCCGGTGGGCCCGTCCTCGGTGTCGATCGAACTCACCGACGCACTGGGTCTGCCGGTGCTGTCGGTCGCTTCGATGCTGGCCCGCCCGGTGACCGACCAGCAGCTGCGCGCCGCGGTGGCCGGGTCGGGCCCCGACCGGTTGTTCGAGGTGAACTGGTCGGCGCAACCGCAGCAGGCCGTCGAACCGGTCTCGGTGCAACCTTGGGACGCAACCGAATTCGATGTCACCGAGATCGGGGCGGCGAACGTGCTGTTCGAGTCCGCGCCCGTGGCCGGCGATGTCATCGCGGGCGTATACACGGCCACGAGTTCGATGTTGGAAGTTCTGCAGTCGTGGTTGTCCCATGATGGGACGGGCACCTTGGTGGTGACGACCCGCGGAGCGGTGGCGCTGCCGGGGGAGGACATCACCGATCTGGCGGGCGCCGCGGTGTGGGGTGTGGTGCGTTCGGCGCAGACCGAACACCCGGGCCGCATCGTGCTCGTCGACACCGACGCGGACCTCGACGAGATGGCCGTCGGCGCGATCCTCGCGGCCGGCGAGCCCCAGGTGTTGTGGCGAGACGGGCACGTGTACACCGGGCGGGTGCACGGCAGCCGTGCGGTCAACGCCCTGCTGGTGCCCCCGGGCGATATGCCTTGGCGCATGGGCATGAGCAGTGCCGGCACCTTCGAAAATCTGCGGCTGGAGCCGATTCCCGACGCCGACGCACCGTTAGCGCCAGGGCAGGTGCGGGTGGCCTTGTCGGCCATTGCCGCCAACTTCCGGGACGTGATGATCGCTCTGGGTCTATACCCCGACCCCGATGCGGTCATGGGTGTCGAGGCGTCCGGCGTCGTGGTCGAGACAGCTGGTGATGGCGGTCGATTCGCGATCGGTGACCGGGTGATGGGTCTGTTCCCCGAAGGCACCGGGACCGTCGCGGTCACCGACCACCGGCTGCTGGTCAAGGTGCCTGCGGGTTGGTCGCACACCGCCGCCGCGACCACATCGGTCGTCTTCGCCACCGCCTACTACGCGCTGACCGACCTCGCGGCGGTCCAGCCCGGCCAGCGGATCCTGGTGCACGCGGCCGCCGGCGGTGTTGGTATGGCCGCCGTCCAGTTGGCAAGGCACTGGGGTCTGGAAGTGTTCGCCACGGCCAGCAAGGGCAAGTGGGACACGTTGCGGTCCATGGGCTTTGACGAGGATCACATCGCCGACTCGCGCAGTCTCGAGTTCGAGGACAAGTTCCGGGCCGTCACCGGCGGGCGCGGCATGGACGTGGTGCTCGACTCGCTGGCCGGCGACTTCGTGGATGCCTCACTGCGGCTGGTCGCCCCCGGCGGGATCTTCCTCGAGATGGGCAAGACCGATATCCGCGAACCCGAGGTGGTCGCCGCCGAGCACCCGGGCGTGCGGTACCGCGCCTTCGACCTGTTCGAGTCGGGACCCGACCGCATCGCGCAGATGCTCGCCGAACTCGCCGCGCTGTTCGCCGACGACGTGCTGCGGCCCTTGCCGGTCACCACCTTCGATGTGCGTCGGGCGCCGGCCGCATTGCGGTACCTCAGCCAGGCTCGCCACGTCGGCAAGGTCGTCATGACCATGCCCGACGCTTGGGCCGCGGGCACCGTCCTCATCACCGGCGGCACCGGCATGGCCGGTTCGGCGTTGGCGCGTCACGTGGTCACGCGTCACGGGGTGCGGAACCTGGTGCTGGTCAGCCGGCGGGGGCCGGATGCGCCGGGCGCCGAGGATCTGGCGGCCGAACTGAGCGCGACCGGTGCCCAGGTCCAGATCGTCGCGTGCGACGCGGCCGATCGGGCGGCGCTGGCCAAGGTGATCGCCGATATCCCGGTGCAACAACCACTTTCGGCCATCATCCACGCCGCCGGAACCCTGGACGACGCGGTCGTGACGTCGCTGACGCCGGAGCGGATGGAACCCGTGCTCCGCGCCAAGGTGGACGCGGCGTGGAACCTGCACGAGCTGACGCGCGACCTGGATATCGCGGCGTTCGTCATGTTCTCGTCCATCGCCGGGTTGGCCGGGGCCGCCGGCCAGGCCAACTATGCTGCCGGTAACTCGTTCCTGGATGCGCTGGCCGCGTACCGGCGGTCGCAAGGGCTGCCGGCGATTTCGCTCGGCTGGGGGCTGTGGGATCAAGCCAGCGCGATGACCGGCGAGCTGGCGTCCGTCGACTTCAAGCGGCTCGCGCGGGACGGCATCGTCGCGATGTCCTCGGGCGAGGCGCTGGAGTTGCTCGACACCGCAATGATCGTCGACGAACCGTTCCTGCTGCCCGCCCACATCGACCTCGCCGCCTTGCGGGTCAAGTTCGATTCGGGCACCCTACCGCCGATGTTCGTCGACCTGATCAACGCCCCGACCCGGCGCCAGGTGGACGACTCGCTCGCCGCTGCGAAGTCGAAATCGGCTCTGCTGCAACGTCTGGACGGGCTGCCCGAAGACGAGCAGCACGCGCTGCTGCTGGATCTGGTGCGCTCGAACATCGCCACGGTGTTGGGCAGCAACAGCGCCGAGGCGATCGACCCCGACCGTGCCTTCCAGGAGTTGGGCTTCGACTCGCTGACCGCCGTCGAAATGCGCAACCGGCTGAAATCGGCTACCGGCCTGCCGCTTTCTCCGACGCTCATCTTCGACTACCCGAACTCCGCGGCGTTGGCCGGCTACATGCACCGCGAGTTGCTGGGTGCCGCAGCGGAACCCGCCCCGGTCGCCGCACCGGGCGAAGCGGAACTGCAGCGGGTGGTGGCCTCCATTCCGATCAAGCGGCTGCGCCAGGCCGGGGTGCTCGACGTGCTGCTCGCGCTGGCCAACGAGACCGACGTGCCCACCTCGTCGCAGCAAGCGGCAACCGGCGAGAAGGACCTTGCGGAGATGGATCTCGAAGATCTGGTCAACGCGGCGTTCATGGACGACGACGAATAATGATGGACACGTGAGAATCGCGATCACGGGGGCGAGCGGCGTACTCGGCCGCGGACTGGCTGCCAGGTTGCTCAGCCAGGGCCATGAGGTCGTCGGCCTCGCCCGCCACCGGCCCGACAGTTGGTCCAGTGCGGCGACCTTCGTGGTGGGCGACATCCGGGATTCGGCCGCTGTCGGTCGCGCGGTTGCCGGGGTCGATGTCGTCGCGCACTGTGCGTGGGTCCGTCCGGTCGGGCCCGAAGGCCGGATCGCTCACGCGGTCAACGTCGAGGGCACCCGCAACGTTTTGCGGGCGATGGCCGAGACGGGGGCGGGGCGCATCGTCTGCACCAGTTCCGCGCACGTTCCCGATGCGCAGGAAATTGAGCAGATGCTGGCCGAATCCGGTCGCCAGTGGGTGGCCATCCGCCCGGCGCTCATCGTCGGCCGCGGGGTTGATAACTGGGTACGTCGGTTGTTTGCCTCGCCGGTGTTTCCCCGGACGTTTGCCGATCGTGCCGTGCAGGTGGTCCACCCCGACGATGTCCTTCGTTTCCTGACGCGGGCGGTGCTGGATCACGAATTTCGTGGCGGCCCTGTTGATCTCGCCGCTGCCGAAACCGTGACGTTTGGACAAATCGCGGTCGCACTCGGCCGGCCGATGGTGGCGGTTGGCGCGAGAGTCCTGCCGTCGTTCGCCGAATTCGATTCGGTGACGGGTGCGCCGTTGATCGATATTTCGCGGCTGCGTGACGAGTGGGAATTCGAACCCGCGTGGTCCGCGGAGGAATGCCTGGCTGACTTCGCGCTGGCGGTGCGGGGGAGGGTTTCGCTCGGCAGGCGAGTGGTGTCGCTGCCTTGGCGGCTGGCCAACATCCCGGACCTGCCCGCCGTCGATGCCCCGGCTGCGGACGGCGTATTGCCTAAACTGGCTGGGCCACAAGGGGCTAACGGCGAATTCGATACCCCGATCGATCCACGCTTCCCGACCTTCCTGGCCACCAACCTGTCCGAGGCGCTGCCCGGCCCCTTTTCGCCGTCCTCGGCGTCGGTCACCGTGCGCGGCCTACGCGCCGGCGGGGTGGCGATCGCAGAGCGATTGCGGCCCGGTGGCGTGGTCCAGCGGGAAATGGCCATGCGGACGGTGGCCGTGTTCGCTCACCGGCTTTACGGGGCGATCACTTCGGCGCATTTCATGGCGGAGACGGTGCCGTTCGCCAAGCCCGCGATGATCGTGAGCAACAGCGGGTTCTTCGGCCCCAGTATGGCTTCACTGCCGATCTTCGGTGACGAGAAGCCGCCGTCGGCACAGTCCGGACGGGTCGGCAAGCAGCTGCGCACCCTGCGCAACATCGGCGTCTTCGGCGTCAATCTCGTTGGCCTGAGCGCGGGTTCGCCGCGGGACACCAGCGACTACCTCGAGGACGTCGACCGGTTGGAGCGGTTGGCCGGTGATGTCGCCAAGCTCGACGACCGGCGGTTACTGAGTCTGATCCTGCTGGCGCGTGACCACGTCGTACAGGGATGGCTCTTGGCCTCGGGTTCTTTCATGCTGTGCGCCGCGTACAACGTGTTGTTGCGCGCCCTGGTGGGTCGGGACACGGCCCCGGCGGCGGGGCCCGAGTTGGTCAGTGCGCGTTCGGTGGAAGCCGTGCAGCGCTTGGTGCAGGCTGCCCGGAAGGACCCGGCCGTGACACGGCTGCTGGGCGAACCGGGGGAGCGGCTGGACAAGCTCGCCGTGGATTCGCCGGAGTTTCATGCTGCGGTGCTGCGCGAATTGGCGTTGATGGGGCACCGTGGGCCCGCGGAGGTCGAGATGCTGTCGACCAGTTACGCCGACGATCCCGAGCTGCTGATCCGGATGGTGGCCAAGGCGTTGGATGCCCCGCCCACCCCGCCGCCACCGCCGCCGTCGATTCCCTTGCGGGCCAAGCCTGTTGCGGTGCTCGCTGCGCGTCAGCTTCGCGATCGGGAAGTGCGTCGGGACAAGATGGTGCGGGCGATCTGGGTGCTTCGTGGCCTGCTTCGCGAGTACGGTCGACGGCTGACCGACGCTGGTGTTTTCACCGCCCGGGATGATGTGTTCTACCTCTTGGTCGACGAACTCGATGCGCTGCCGGACAACGTTTCCGAACTGGTGGCGCGGCGCCGAGCCGAACAGCACCGGCTGGCGGCGGTCATTCCGCCCACGGTGTTCAGCGGGAGCTGGGAGCCGGTCGCCATCGAGGCAACGGTTATGGCGGGCGGGGATGTCCTGCGCGGCGTCGGGGTCTGCGGCGGCAAGGTCCGGGGTCGAGTCCGTATCGTCCGTCCGGAAACCATCGACGACCTCGAGCCCGGCGAAATCCTGGTTGCCGAGGTCACCGACGTCGGCTACACCGCCGCCTTCTGCTACGCCGCCGCGGTAGTGACGGAACTCGGCGGCCCGATGTCGCACGCGGCAGTGGTCGCGCGGGAGTTCGGGTTTCCTTGTGTGGTCGACGTGCAGGGCGCCACCAGGCGCTTGCAGCAGGGAGCCATGGTCGAGGTCGATGGCTCAACGGGCGAAATCCGGGTGCTGGACTCGCAGATGTAGTGCTTACGACGCCGCCGACCCTAGAAGGGTGGTGGTTCGTCGTCGGGGTCGGGGGGTGGGCCTTGTTCGGCTTTGCTGTTGAGGCCGATGCTGCGGATTTTGGCGCGGGCTTCGCGGTTGCGTTTGCGTTCGGCCTTGATCCGCGTGGCGCGGTCTTGGGTGCGGGTGCGGCGCCGCTTGGGCATCATCGCGGTGCGCTGCCCGCAGTAGTCATCGGGGGTGTCGACCTCCGGACACGGCATGCCGCCCACCGCCTGGCACAGGCTGGGGAACAGCAGGGCGCTGCCTGGGGTGGTCACGTGGGTGTC
>NZ_MVHT01000260.1 GCF_002086275.1 Mycobacterium intermedium
CCGACCCCGCCGGCACCGCCGTTACCCGCGTTGCCGCCGTTGGCGTCGGCGCCCACAATGCCGTTCGTCGACGCACCACCGGCCCCACCGGCGCCACCATTGCCGCCGGCTCCACCGGCCCCGCCGTGGCCGCCTGACCCGCCGTTGTTGCCAATGCCGGCCTTGCCGGTGTTGCCGTGACCGCCGTTGCCGCCGTCCCCGCCGTCGCCGCCGTCGCCGCCGTCGCCGCCGATCCCACCGGCGCCGCCATTGCCGGACTTGGACCCACCGGCTCCACCGGCACCGCCGGCACCGCCGTGACCGCCGGCCTGACCTGCCGCGCCGTTACCTCCCGCGCCGCCCGTGGTAAACGGGGTAACGGTGCCTCCGGCGCCGTCGGCACCCGCAGCGCCTGCCGCACCGTCGCCGCCGGCCCCGCCGGCGCCGCCGTTGCCCACCGACCCGCCGTTGCCGCCCGCCCCGCCGGCACCGCCACTGACACCGGCGGTGACACCGTGCGCGCCATCGCCACCATCGCCACCGTTGCCGCCACTGGCGGGCGTGAAGCCGACCTTTCCGTTGGCGCCATCGGTCCCGCTGGCCCCGCCGGCGAGGCCGCCGATCCCTGCCGCTCCACCGTTGCCCGGGTTGCCTCCGTTGCCACCGGCCCCGCCGAAGCCGGCGATTCCGAGGACCACGGCACCGTCGGCCAGGCCGGCGGGCAGGGCGGCGATGGTGGGGCCGGCGGCCACGGCGGCGCCGGTGGCGCCGGTGGCGACTCAACGCACGGCACGGTGGGCACAGACGGCAACGGCGGGAACGCTGGTAGCGGAGGTGCCGGCGGGGCGCC
>NZ_MVHT01000261.1 GCF_002086275.1 Mycobacterium intermedium
CGACGGGTGACACCGGAGCCACTGGCCCGACCGGTGACACGGGGGCGACGGGTGACACCGGGGCGACCGGCCCGACGGGTGACACCGGAGCCACTGGCCCGACCGGTGACACCGGGGCGACGGGTGACACCGGAGCCACTGGCCCGACCGGTGACCGGAGCAACCGGCCCGACCGGTCCGACGGGTGACACCGGCCCGACCGGGCCGACCGGCGACACCGGCCCGACCGGGCCAACCGGGGACACCGGTCCGACCGGCCCGTAGGCCGGAGGAGGGGGTAGCGGGTGGCTACCCCCTCCATAGACCGGTACTAGGGATCGCCTATCTACAATCTGTGGTGGACGTGGCTGGGTGAGCTGAATCCTTAGGGGGCCTAGGGCGTTCGATGGTGAAAGCGGTTGAACAATCTGCGCATTTCGACGCGGATTGGCGTGTCGTCGTGGTACTCGGGGCAAGGAGAAGCGACGATGCTGCGCGTGGCTAGTGCGGACGATGCAGTGCGGTGATTCATCGATCGCCGCCGCCCACGCAATTGCTAGTGCCAGTCGTCAGCCCGAGGGGTTATCTTTTCACACGTGGTGAGGGGGTGCACCGTGGTGCCAAGCTCAGCGAACGTGAACCCCACCGCGGCGGGGTTTTCGCCGAACAGCACGATTGGTGAGTCCACAGCCGGCCTCTACTCGCGTGGAACGATTCGCGACACGCGTTGCTGGATAACGACTTAGCGGTGCCAAAACCAGTGAATGCGCGCTACCCGACCTGCCTGAACATGATCGTGAAAGCGAGGCATACGTCATCGCGGAGATGCTAGATTCCGTCACGCCCCACATCAACTCGTAGGTGATTGTGGAGTCCTCGGGGGCAGAAAACCGCCAGCCCTGGCCCCAAATGCAGCCAAAACCGTTGTCAATGGCCATCTGGAAGTCCCCGTTTTTGGCCAGGAGAAGTCCCCGCCCCTGAGCGGGTGATTGGCTAACTCTT
>NZ_MVHT01000262.1 GCF_002086275.1 Mycobacterium intermedium
CCGGCAGACGACGCCGCCACCACGACCGAAACGGAGGTCGCCTGAAACACCCGATCCACAGGTATTGACGATTCCTCGTCTTGCGGGCTGCTCGACCTCAAAGAAAAACGTTTACTTTCACGATCTCTGGCTGGGCGACCGCCATGTCAAATGATACCCGGGCAACTTCGTGACCTCTGTACCGCGACACTGTGCCGGTGATATTTTCCAGCGATATGGAACTTTGTGCTGCGTCTCATTCGTCGGACCTTGCGCGGTTCGTGCGCACTTACCCAGGTGCTATTGATGACGCGCTGGCTGCTGACCTGATCGCGCTACCGGGTGCCCAAGAGCTTGACCTGGACTACCGGCGCTGTTCCCTTACACCCGTCGTTGGTGACGTGTTACTACGCTTCTGCAGTGTTGTGCGCGAATGCTTCGCGGACTACTGCGGGACGTCGAGAACGCTGAACTTCTGCACACGCCTCGAGGCACCGAATGTCGTGCGGTACGAACCGTCGACGCCCGATCGACCGGAGTGGTTCCACGAGCATGCCGATGCCTGGAGTATCGCATCCGCGACGCGACAAGTAAGTGTGGTCGCCTATTTGAACGATGTTGCAGAGGGCGGCGAAACGGTGTTTACAGGCTTCGACTTCTCACAGCGTTGCGAGAAGGGAACCGTTCTTTTCTTTCCGTCGAATTACCTCTATCACCATATCGCTCGGCCGCCGGAGTCTGGTTCGAAGATCGTGGTGGTGTCTTGGATCCATTTCGGAAATGGCGGTGAATCTACGTACGTGACGGTGCCGCTTGACTTGCACCGTGATCGCGATTTTTTGTTGGCTGAGGTGGCGCGCAATCCCTCGGATGTCAAGTCGGTGTTCGACTTGGGCCAGAGCTACTTTGATTCCGGCGATTTCGCCAACGCGCGTAAGTGGTATGCGCGGCGGGCTGAGATGGGTGGCTCGGCCGAGGAGGTCTATTACTCGCTG
>NZ_MVHT01000263.1 GCF_002086275.1 Mycobacterium intermedium
GCCTGGCCGTCGCCGCCGTGGTCACCCGCACCCACGCCGTTGCTCCCGGCCGCGCCCGCCGCGCCGTTGCCGCCGGCCCCTCCGGCACCGCCGTTTCCGCCGTTTCCGACGTTGACGGCCTTGCCCGAGCCACCGTTTCCGCCGTTGCCGAACAACCATCCGCCCGGCCCACCGTCGGCGCCGGTCCCGGGAGTTCCGTTGGCACCGTTTCCAATCAAGGGGCGCCCGGTCGCCTCCTGGATCGGTGCATTGATTGCGGTGAGCACCTGCTGCTGCAGGGTGTGTAGTGGGTCCGTGCTGGCGGGCGCGTTGAACCCGTCCAGACCCAGGAACCGCCCGCTGATGCCGCCCGTTCCGGTGCTACCAGCGGTTCCGCCGGTACCACCATTACCGGCGTTTCCGCCGTTGCCGATCAGCACGGCGTTACCGCCGGAGCCCCCAGCACCGCCAGTCCCGGCGATCGTCCCGGCCCCCCCAGAGCCGCCGTTGCCACCATTGCCGATGAGCCCGGCCTTGCCGCCGGCCCCGCCGGCGCCGCCGGGAGCGATAAAGCCGCCGGTGCCAGCGGCACCGCCAGCGCCACCGGCGCCACCGGAGCCGACAAGGAGTCCGGCGTTTCCGCCTGCCCCGCCGGTCCCGCCCGCTTTCGAGCTACCGATGCCGGCGCCGCCAGCTCCACCGGCACCACCGGAACCAAAGAGCAAACCGCCGTTGCCGCCGGCGCCTCCGGTCCCGCCAGTCCCAGGTCCAGCGGGAGTCCCACCCGTCCCGCCGTCGCCACCGGCGGCACCGAGGCTGAACAGACCCGCATTGCCTCCGGCTCCGCCAGCCCCGCCGGCAGTGCCTGAGCTGCCACCACTGCCGCCATCACCGCCGCCGCCGAACAACAGGTTGCGCGCACACCCCAACGCCGCATGGAAGTCGTCGAACCGCCGCACCCCGTAGAACGCCTCGCGCAGC
>NZ_MVHT01000264.1 GCF_002086275.1 Mycobacterium intermedium
CACCAACTACACTGAGCCCTGCTCACAGGTGAGGACTTTCAGCGGGCACACCTGAGGAATTTCGATGAGCGTGATCAACGCGTCGGATCGCGTCATACGACAAGGAATCCATTGCGGCAGTCAAGCAGCAGATCAATCGGTATACGTTGCCGTCGCCGGACGACATCAAGTCCTCGCTCGACATCTACCTGGCGTCGTTCCGATGGCCAGGATCTCAACGCCGACTTGCTGCGGCGATGGAGGCCGGACGCAATCAGCCCGGTGACTACGAAATGCGCTTGGGATACCACTTGGGGAGGCCTCTGGAACCAGAGGCCTAACGCAAACCAGCTTTCAACGAGTCCCTGCCCGGCTCATGAGTCCGCGAGTGACTACCGCTGATCGCTCTGTTACTTCACAGTGTCGGGACATAGCTACCTGGACGAGGAGGTGTGGTGGCGTCTGCCACGAAGCACGGCCGTACCGAGCCGACCAAGTCGTTCCGCAAGCGGCACTTCGCCGGAGCCCCACGGCTGCACTAGCGATTAGGCAGGTGTCGCTTCCTGCCGCTATCGCGATGATGGAAAGTCGCTGGTGCACAAGGATTTTCGGACGTCGGTCGCATGCTCGATCAGCTCGGCGCCGGACGCCGAAGGGTCAGCGCCGGGGGAGTTTCAGCACCCGGTTGTTACCCGCGTCGGCGACGTATACATTGCCCGCGGCATCGACCGCGACGTCGTGTGGGTCGTTGAGACCGTTGAACGGCAACGTGATTACCGAGCTCGACTCCTTGATCAGCTGCAGGACCCGATTGCCTCGGGTGTCGGTCACGTACACGTTGCCCTCGGTGTCGACAGCAACGTAGTCCGGACGACCTATCACGTAGGGCAGGACCGTAGCTTCCGTCGCCGTCTGGGGCAGCTTCAGCACCCGCTCGTTCTGCCGGTCGATGACAATGACGGCACCGTCACC
>NZ_MVHT01000265.1 GCF_002086275.1 Mycobacterium intermedium
TGAAACCAGCATCGCTGCTCTCGGGTTGCCGGGAACACCTCCCGGACCGCCTTCCAGAACCCGAGTGCTCCGTCGCCGACAGCCAGCACCGGAGCGGTCATCCCACGGCGGCGGCAATCCCGGAGCAGGTCGGCCCACGACTCACCGGATTCCCGAAATCCGTCGCTGATCGCGACCAGCTCCTTGCGGCCATCGGCGCGCACCCCGATCATCACCAGCAGACACAGCTTGATCTGCTCCAGGCGGACCTTGAGGTGGATCCCGTCGACCCACAGGTAGACATAGTCGGTACCCGACAAATCCCGGCGACCGAACGCCGCAGCCTCGTCTTGCCACTGCGCGGTCAGCCGCGTGATCGTGCTCGCCGACAACCCAGCCCCCGAACCCAAGAACTGCTCCAACGCGGGCCCGAAATCCCCGCTGGACAACCCATGCAGGTACAACAGCGGCAGCACCTCGCTGATCTGCGGGGACTTGCGCGCCCAGGCCGGCAAGATCGCCGAAGAAAACCGCTGTCGCTCACCAGAATCGGGATCAATCCGTTTGTCGTTCACCCGCGGCGCGGTGACCTCGACCGCACCAGCGGCGGTCAGCACGTCGCGGGGCTGGTGGTACCCGTTGCGCACCACCAACCGGCGTCCGTTCTCGTCGAGTTGGTCAGCGAACTGGTCGACATACGCGGCGACCTCGGCGGCCAACGCCGCGGCCAGCATCTGCCGGGCACCATCGCGAACAATCTCATCCAACAGCGACCGGCCAGCGCCTCCGTCACCGCCGTTGGCTGAATCCGAGTCGTGAACTACCGTGAGCAAGGGCGTACCTTCCCAACCAGCGCGCCAACGCCGGTCTTGATCGAATACCTGATTCCGTGATGATCATCCTCGGGAAGGTGCGCCCACTTTCACGCCACCTCATCAAGGCTCATCCACAGGTTTCGATCATTGCTCC
>NZ_MVHT01000266.1 GCF_002086275.1 Mycobacterium intermedium
TGGCTAGTCCCCGTTACTGAGTCCACCCGGTTTTGGAGTCGGGTTTGTTGATTCGGATTCAGTTGATCTCGCAGGCCACCGGGGTGTGGGTGTGCCGGCACGCCGCAGCGTACTCGGCGGGGGTTCGATAGCCCAGCGCCGAATGGCGGTGTCGATGATTGTGTTCGTGCTTGAAGTCACCGATTACCACGCGGGCCTCCAACACGGTGTTCCAATGGTTGCGGTTGAGGCACTCCTTACGTAGCCGGTTATTGAACGATTCGATATACCCGTTGACCCACGGGCACCCTGGCGGGATATAGAGCAACCCGGTCTTGTTCTCGCAGAACCCTTGCAGCGCTTGAGAAACCAACTCCGGGCCGTTGTCCATCCGCAGCACCTTCGGCGGCCCGCCGGCCACTGCGAACGCCGTCTCGAGTTCGGCCACCAGACGTTCGGCGGTGATCGAGCGCTCCACAATGTTCAGCAGCGACTCCCGGGTGTGTTCGTCGATCATCGAGGCGATCTTGATCGCCTTGCCATCGGTGGTGGAGTCGTACTGGAAATCGATCGCCCACACCACGTTCGGCGCATCAGCCTGGATCGGCGGGACCGAGGACTGCCCAATCCGTTTGCGTGGACTGCGCACCCGCACCTGCAGCCCTTCTTCGCGCCACAGCCGGTGGACCTTCTTCTGGTTGACCTCACGGCCCTGGTCGTAGCGCAAGGCCGCCCAAGCACGCCGGAACCCATGGCAGGGATGCTTGGTGGCATAGGCACGCAGCCAGGCCCGCATTTCGGTGTCCGGGTCGGCCGGGGTCTGAGCGGCAGGCAGGCGGCGGTAGGTGGAGCGGGCAAGCCCAACGGCCTTGCACGCCAACCGTTCGGACATGCTCAGCGTCTCTTTGAGCATGTCCACGGCGCGGCGTTTGGCAGCTGGGCTCAGAATTTTCCCTTCGCGAC
>NZ_MVHT01000267.1 GCF_002086275.1 Mycobacterium intermedium
TGATCACGCTCATCGAAATTCCTCAGGTGTGCCCGCTGAAAGTCCTCACCTGTGAGCAGGGCTCAGTGTAGTTGGTGGGGTCCCGGTGGAGGCTCTGCGGAGGGTTTCGGCGGCGGCTTGGTGGTCGCGTAGGCGGTAGGACTCACCGTCGAGGTTGATGACCACGGAGCGGTGTAGGAGGCGGTCGAGCATTGCGGCGGCCACGGTGGTGTCGCCGAGGATTTCTCCCCAGGCCCCCACGCCACGATTGGTGGTGATCACAATGCTGGTTTTCAAATATCGTTGGGAGACAACCTGAAACAGCGCTGAGGCTGCCTCGGCGGGCAGCGGTAGATAGCCAAGTTCATCGATGACCAGCAGGGTTGGTCCTGCGAAGAACCGCATGGTGGTGGCCCAGCGGCCTTCGATGGCTGCACGATGGCAACGGGCGGCCAGATCCGCGGCGGTGGTGAAGTAGGTCCGATACCCCGAGTATGCCGCGGCCCTGGCCAATCCAACCGACAAGTGCGTCTTGCCCGTGCCCGGCGGGCCGATCAGCAAAATGTTGGTGGCTGATTCGAGGTAGCGACAGGTCCCCAGTTCGTCGATCAGCTTGCGGTCGATGCCGACAGCGGCATCGACATCGAAGTCAGCCAGCGTGGCCGGGGTGGGCAGGCAGGCAAAGCGCAGCCGGCCAGCCAACCGGCGGGCGGTGCTCGCATCGACTTCGACGGCCAACAGCCGCTCCAGGGCCACGGTCAGCGACAACCCTTCGGCGCTGGCTTGATCCAACACCGCGGGGAGGGCTTCGGCGGCGGCGTGCAGTTTGAGTTCGGCCAGATGTGAACGCAGCTGCTGATAGCGGCTGGCGGCGTGCGACGGGGAGTCCGCGGCCGGGATATTGGCGGTCTTTGGCGTGCGTGGGGTAGCGGTCATTTCAGGGTCCTTTTCTGGGCGGC
>NZ_MVHT01000268.1 GCF_002086275.1 Mycobacterium intermedium
CCTGCCACAAGATCGTGTTGTTCTCGTCGATGAACAGCAGCTCACCGACGATGAAGAAGAACACCTCGGTGTCTTCCATGCTCTCCGGGGTGTGCCTGGAACCGGAAACCTCATAGACGGTGTCGCCACCGCGGGATACCCAGTTGTTTTCCTGATAGCGCCACGCCCCCTTCACGGTGTGTCCGACCACGATGCCCGTGTGATAGTGCGGGGCCAACTCCAGGCCGGCGGGAAACTTCATCGACACGACGATCTCGCCACGGACCGGGTCGACCTTCCAATACTTCAGGAACACCTGGTCGCTCAACGGGGTGAACGGGATCCAGGGGTTGTCGGCGCCGCTCATGTAGTTGACGTCGAGTTCTTGCAGCGTTTGCATCGGGGTTTCCTTGCTTCGTGATGGACTGGTGGCCAGCTGGCCAACTGACGAAGACGGTAGGGCCGGGCGCCGCGTATTCCTTGGGTTGCGACACCAAGGTTGGTTTCCTGGTTTGTACTCAGGTCACAGTGCGTGCGAGCGGGGCGATGCCTCCGCGACGAGCCCCGGCAGCAGGGGTAGCAATAACAGCGCCATGGCCAGATCGAGCGTGTCGGTGTCAATGCTGCGGCCGAGAATCATCTGAGCCTGATCGACACGGTAACTAATAGTGTTGGGGTGCACGGTAAGTCGCTTCGCGGCCCGTGACCTACTGCGGTTCTCCTGCAGATACACCGACAACGTCATGGCTACCCGGTAGGTTGCCTCGTCGTCGGCGGCCAGCGGACCTAGTACCCGA
>NZ_MVHT01000269.1 GCF_002086275.1 Mycobacterium intermedium
TGGACAACATCGGCGACTTCGACCCCGAATTCTTCGGGATCCCCGAAACGGAAGCCACCGCGCTGGATCCGCAGCACCGGTTGCTGCTGGAGACCTCGTGGGAGGCCATGGAACACGCTGGTCTGACGCCGGCGAAGCTGGCGGACTCGCTGACCGGTGTGTTCATCGGCTTGATGCACACCGACTACGCGTTCGTGCAGGCCGACACCCAAACCCTGGAGGGTCCGTACGGCAACACCGGGACCAACTCCTGCATGGCCTCCGGGCGGGTCTCCTACGCGCTCGGACTCCGCGGTCCCGCGGTCACAATCGACACCGCATGCTCCTCGAGTTTGTTTGCTACCCACCTGGCCTGCCGTAGCTTGAACGACGGCGAGAGCGACCTCGCCTTCGCCGGCGGCGTGTACGCGATGCTCGAGCCCCGACGCTTCGCCTCGGGCTCGGCCAACGGCATGTTGACCCGCACCGGAAAGTGCCACACGTTCGACGTGGCTGCCGACGGGTTCGTGGTCGGTGAGGGCGCCGCCGTGCTGCTGCTCAAGCGACTCGAGGACGCCCAGCGCGACGGGGACCGCATCCTGGCGGTGATCCGCGGCACGGCGTCCAACCAGGACGGTCGCACGGTCAACATCGTCACCCCGTCGCAGCCGGCGCAGGTCGAGGCGTACCGGGCGGCGTTGGCCGCAGCGGATGTAGACCCGACCACCGTCGGCATGGTGGAGGCACACGGCCCCGGCACCCCCGTCGGCGACCCGATCGAGTACGCCAGCCTGGCCGAGGTGTACGGCACCGACGGCCCCTGCGCGCTCGCTTCGGTGAAGACCAACTTCGGGCACACCCAGTCGGCCGCCGGCGCGCTGGGACTGATGAAAACGGTCCTCGCCGTGCAGCACGGGGTGGTTCCGCCGAACCTGCACTTCACCCGCAT
>NZ_MVHT01000026.1 GCF_002086275.1 Mycobacterium intermedium
ACAAGGGGCGTATCGAGCAGGTCGGGTCGCCCACCGAGGTTTATGACACCCCGGTCAATCCGTTCGTCATGTCGTTTTTGGGTGCGGTGTCCACGCTCAACGGCGCACTGGTCCGCCCGCACGACATCCGGGTCGGACGCAATCCCGCCATGGCGGTCGCGGGGGGTGACGGCACCGCGGATTCGATTGGCGTGGTGCGTGCCGTCGTCGACCGGGTGGTGGTGCTGGGCTTCGAGGTGCGGGTGGAGTTGACCAGCGCGGTCAACGGGAGTCCCTTCACGGCGCAGATCACCCGCGGCGATGCCGAGGCGCTGGCCTTGAAGGACGGCGACACCGTCTACGTGCGGGCCACCCGGGTACCGCCGATCGCCAGCCCTGTTCCTGGTGTGTCCGACGGCGATGCGGGTGCCGCGGAGGAGGATGCCAGCACGTTGTCGCGGGCGTGATGCGCGATGACCCGTTAGGGCACGCTTGGACCGCGCTACGGCGACGACCCGTCCAGCCCACTCAGTCCGAGTAGTTGCCCGCCGGCGCCACCCTCCCCGCCCTTGCCTGGGGTCACCACGGCACTCCCGCCGTTGCCGCCGTTACCGCCGTTACCGATCAGCACGACGTTGCCGCCGTTACCGCCGGTACCGCCCGCCGCTCCAACCAATGCGCTCAAGCTGTAACCACCGTTGCCGCCATTGCCGGCGTTGCCGATCAGCCCGGCATTACCGCCGGCGCCGCCGTTACCGCCTTTGAAGTTCGCGTCCCCGCCTGAGCCACCGGTGCCGCCGTCGCCGAAGAGCATGCCGCCATCGCCGCCGGCGCCGCCTTTCCCGCTTACCCCCGCGGTGCTGGTGGTGCTGCCGCCGTTGCCGCCAGTGCCGCCATTGCCCATCAGGTTGGCCTTGCCGCCGGCGCCACCGGTACCGCCAATCGCCTGGGCATTTCCGCCGGCGCCACCGGCGCCCGCGGTGGCGCCGAACAGTCCGCTGGCTCCGCCCGCACCACCGTTGCCGCCGATGCTCGCGCCGCTGTTTGCGCCCCCGCCGTCGCCGCCGCTGCCGCCGGAGCCGAAGAGCGCGCCGCCGACGCCGCCTGCGCCGCCGTTGCCGCCGATGGCATCGCCGGCACCGCCGGCCCCGCCCTGACCGCCGGCGGCCCCTAGTTGCCCGCCTGCTCCGCCGGCCCCGCCGTTGCCGAATAGGATGCCGCCGTCCCTGCCGGGAGCCCCGGACCCCGGGGCGCCGTTCGCGCCGTTGCCGATCAGGGGGCGCCCCAGCAGCGCGAGCGTGGGTGCGTTGATGGCGTTGAGCACTTCTTGCTGGAATGCCTGCAACGGTGAGGTGGCCGCGGCCTCGGCGGCGGTGTACGCCCCCGCACCCGCGGTCAAGCTCTGCACGAATCGCTGATGGAACGCCGCCGCCTGGGCACTGAGGTTCTGATAGGCCTGGCCGTGTGCTCCGAACAGTGCCGCAACGGCCGCCGACACTTCATCGGCGCCGGCGGCCAGCAATCCGGTGGTCGGGGCAGCCGCGGCCGTGGTAGCCGCGTTGACTGTCGAACCGATGGCCGCCAGATCGGTGGCCGCCGCTATTAGCGCCTCCGGCGCCGCGATCATGAAGGACATGTGAACCCCCAGGCGTTCCCGACCAATAAGTCATGACGACCCGGAGGACCGCATGGTCACCATCGACCAATCGGCAGTGATTGATATTACTGCGCTCCAATGTGCGGGAGCTGCGTTTTCGCAGATTATTGCATGACGGAAAGCGAAGCCGTCCTACCTAATTCGGGCTGAAGCCATTTCAGGACAACACAATTCCGACGGCGACCGCGACAAACAGCAAAACAAAAATGACGACCCCGACAATACTGACGACGGCGAGCGGCGTCACCCGCCGTTTCGGATTCGGTTGGGGTTCAGAGACGCCGGAGGTTTGCGCCGAGTCCGGGGGAGTAGAACCCGGCGGGACGCCTCCGCCCGCCTCAAGGCCCGGCGTTCTTGACGGTTCGGGGTCTGGTGGAAGTGCGGTCATGGATAGCAGGTACCCCGTTGCGCTCACATCACACGCCGGATTGGTCAAATAGTTCCGCTGTGACATGAGAAGTGTTATGCGACAGCGGATATCGCTCGCCGCGTTGACATCTGTCACTTTGGTCCCAGCTGGGGATGTCAAGTTGTCGGCTTTCAAGCGACAGTTGTTGGGGTGTACGCGATTTGGCGCTTGGGCGAATCGGCCACTTTGGCGTCAGACCCGCCAGGCTGCGAACTCAGGCCGCCATACCCTCCGCCGCGGTCCGGTCGAAGCGATCCAGCAGGGTCGCGGCCACCAACGGGTGCGCCCCCAGCGGTGCCGCCATGGCGATGCCGGCCTCGCGTGCGAAGCGCTCCACTCGGTCGGGCAGCCGCCCGGGCGCCAGGAACCATGGCGCAATCACCACCCGCCGGGCACCGCGTCGCCGCAACCGTCGGACGGCGTCGGCAAACGATGGCTCCGGTCGAGTGACGAACGCGGTCGTGGCGGCCGCCCAGCGGGTTCCCGTCAGCACCCTGCGCGCTACCTCGGCAGTGTGCGCGTTGGCGACCGGATTCGACGAACCGATCGCTGCGACCAGCACGCCAAGGGACTCGTCGTGTCGGGAAACGCCGAGCTCGGAGACCCGCTGACGCAGCACCGACACCAGCCGGTCGTCCTCACCGAGCACCTCGGCCTGGCGCACCTGCATCCCTCGCCCGGCAAGACCGCAGCCGGCTATCTGCCGAGGGATGTCAACGCGGGCGTGGTAGGCGTTGGCCAGCAGAAATGGTGTGACGACGGCCGGGCCGGACAGGTCCGTCAGTACGTCCACCAGGCTCGGCGCATTCAACTCGCAGAAGGCAAGGCGGATGTCCAGGCTGGGCCGCATGAGCGCCAACCGCCCCGCGACGGCCCGGGCATTGGCCGCCGACCGGGGATCCGCACTTCCGTGCGCGGTCAGCAGCAGGGTCGGCCCGAGGGCGCCGCTCCTTCTCATCGCTTCGCTCTGCGTCGTCGCCGGCTCGTCACGACGCGTGCAGCCCGCACTCGGTCTTGGCCAAACCCTGCCAGCGTCCGCTGCGCGGGTCGGCGCCGTCGAGGGGCTTGGCGGTGCACGGTGCGCAACCGATCGACGGATAACCCTCTTGGACAAGAGGATTCACCAGGACATCGTGCTTGTTGATGTAGTCCTCCATGTCCTCGTCCGTCCACGCCGCTAGCGGGTTGACCTTCACCAGCTTGAACGCCTCGTCGAAGCTGATCAGCGGCGCGTTGGCGCGCGTCGGTGCGTCCACGCGGCGCAGCCCGGTCACCCAGGCGGAGTAGTTGCGCAGCGCCTTGCCTAGCGGCACGACTTTGCGCAGCCGGCAGCATTCGCCGGGATCGCGGGCGAACAGATCCTTGCCCATCAGCTCGTCTTGCTCGGCCACGGTGTGGTCGGCGGTGATGTTGAGAACCCTGACGTCGTAAACGGATTCAATCGCATCGCGGGTGCCGATCGTCTCGACGAAGTGGTAGCCGGTGTCCAGGAACAGCACCGGCACGCCGGGGCGCACCTTGGCGGCCAGGTCCACCAGCACCGCGTCTTGCATGTTGGATGCCACGACGTAGTTGCACGTCGCCCAACCGCGCGGCCCGTTGACACCGCCGAAGTTCTCTTCGGTCCACCGCAGCAGGTCGGTGGCGTTCGCTCCCTCGAGTTCGGCCGCGCCTCGGGCCGCCAGTTCGCGCAACTCCGTTTCAGTGGGCTTCGTCGCCTGGCTCATCGCAGGTCGTCCTCCTCGGCCCGAAGTGCCCACTGCGCAAAGCGTTCACCCTCATTGCGATGCTTGAGGAAGTTGCGGGTCACCCGGTCGATGTAATCGCCGAGTTCGTCGCTGGTGACCTTGTGCTGACGCAGTTTGCGGCCGAAACCACTGTCCAGACCGAGGCTGCCGCCCAGATGGACCTGGAAGCCCTCGACCGAGTTGCCATCGCCGTCGTCGACCATCTGCCCCTTGAACCCGATGTCGGCCACCTGAATTCGGGCACACGAGTTGGGGCAGCCGTTGATGTTTATGGTGATCGGGACGTCCAGTTCAGAGTTGATGTCTTCCAGTCGCTTTTCCAGCTCCGGCGCCAACGACTGTGCCCGCACCCGGGTTTCGGCGAAGGATAGCTTGCAGTACTCAATCCCGGTGCACGCCATCAGGTTTCGTCGCCAATGCGACGGACGCGTCTGCAGGTCGAGCTTTTCCAGGCCGGCGATCGTCTCGTCGAGCTTGTCGTCGGGGATGTCGAGGATGACCAGCTTCTGATAAGGGGTGAAGCGAATCCGGTCCGAACCGGCCCGCTCGGCCAGATCGGCCACGGCCGTGAGGATGGTCCCCGAAACCCGTCCGGCGATCGGGGAGGCGCCCACGGCGTTGAGCCCGTTCTTGGTCCGCTGCACGCCCACGTGGTCGATCGGATGCTTGGGTGGCTCGGGCGCCGGACCGTCGATCAGCGGGCGCTTGAGGTACTCGGTTTCGAGAACCTCGCGGAACTTTTCGATACCCCAGTCCTTGATCAGGAACTTCAACCGCGCCTTGGCGCGCAGCCGCCGGTAGCCGTAATCGCGGAAGACCGAGGTCACCGCGGCCCACACCTCAGGCACCTCTTCCAGCGGCACCCAGGCGCCGACCCGCTGGCCCAGCATCGGGTTGGTCGACAGCCCGCCGCCGACCCACAGGTCCAGGCCCGGTCCGTGCTCGGGGTGGTTGACGCCGATGAACGCGATGTCGTTGACCTCGTGCACGACATCCTGCAGACCGGAGATCGCGGTCTTGTACTTGCGGGGCAGGTCGGCGAACTCCGGTTTGCCGATGTAGCGGCGCACGATCTCGTCGATCGCCCAGGTTGGGTCCAGCACCTCGTCCAGCGACTCGCCGGCCAACGGCGAGCCCAGCACCACACGCGGGCAGTCGCCACACGCTTCGGTGGTCCGCAGCCCGACCTCGTCGAGTCGCCGCCAGATCTCCGGAACGTTCTCCACCTCGATCCAGTGGTACTGGATGTTCTGCCGGTCGGAAATGTCGGCGGTGTCGCGCGCGAACTCCGTGGAGATCTGTCCCAGCGTGCGCAGGGCTGCCGCCGAAAGTGCGCCACCGTCGCAGCGCACGCGCATCATGAAGTACTTGGCTTCGATCTTGTCGGTGTTCTCGTCGCCGGTCCATGAGCCGTCGTAGCCCTGCTCTCGCTGGGTGTACAGGCCCCACCAACGGAACCGGCCGCGCAGGTCGCTCTTGTCGATGCTGTCGAACCCGTTCTTGGCGTAGATGTTCTCGATGCGCTCTCGTACCTCGAGCGGGGGGCCGGCCTGCTTCATCTCCTCGTTGGCATTGAGCGGCTCGCGATTGCCCAGCGCCCACTGGCCCTCATTACGGGGAGCCTTGGCGGGTCGTGCGGTGGTCATTCGACGGTTCTCCTTCGCGAACGTCGTCGGCCGTCAACCCGCGCAGAACACCGGTGCTCCCGGCAGCGCAGATCCGAGGGCCTGGAAGTACAGGTGGGCTGGGTCTACGACGTCAAGGCAGACAGCAACAGCTGCATACGCGCTTGAGGTCGATATGCCGCCGCACCACTAGCGCAATGCGCTGATTCGGATAGGCGGCGATCACGCGTGCCATTCTGCCATGAATCTCAGCTAGCCATGCGACCAGGTCAAATTTCTTCTCACGATGATTAAAACTAGTTGGCAATTCTGGCTGATTTGGCCAACAAACCCAAGGAATATGCTGGGAGAACGCGCATGCCGCGCCGTCGAGCCGTGTAAAGATTTGGCATGACTTTTGGTCAGCAACCCGGTGAGCTCCCTGCGCTCACTGGGAGTCCCGGGCGACCGTTCGGGCTCTACGTGCACGTCCCGTTCTGCATCACGCGATGCGGCTACTGCGACTTCAACACCTACACACCGGCCGAACTGGGCGGAGTCAACCCCGACGCCTGGCTGGACGCACTGGCCAAAGAGCTCGAGCTCGCGGCCGCACGGCTGCAGGGCCCGACCGTCGACACCGTCTTCGTCGGCGGGGGGACGCCGTCCCTGTTGGGCGGGGCCCGCCTGACCGCTTTGCTGGACACCGTGCGTCAGCACTTCACCCTGGCGCCGGACGCCGAGATCACCACCGAGGCCAATCCCGAGTCGACGTGGCCGGAGTTCTTCGAGGCCATTCGCGACGCCGGATACACGCGGGTGTCGCTCGGCATGCAATCGGTGGTCCCGCACGTGCTGGGCGTGCTCGACCGGGTGCACACACCGAACCGGTCGGCGGCTGCGGCCCGCGAGGCACTCGAGATCGGCTTCGAGCACGTCAGCTTGGACCTCATCTACGGCACCCCTGGAGAGTCCGACGATGACCTGCTCCGCTCGGTGGACACGGCGATCGAAACCGGCGTCGATCACGTGTCCGCCTACGCGCTGGTGGTCGAGGACGGCACGGCCCTGGCCCGCCGGGTGCGTCAAGGAGAGCTGACGCCGCCCGACGATGACGTGCTGGCGCGCCGCTACGAGTTGGTCGACGCACAACTCTCCGCGGCCGGGATGACGTGGTACGAGGTGTCCAATTGGTCACGGCCGGGTGGGGAATGCCGGCACAACCTCGGCTACTGGGATGGCGGCCATTGGTGGGGTGCCGGTCCGGGCGCGCATGGCTACGTCGGCTCGACGCGTTGGTGGAACGTCAAGCATCCCAACACTTATGCGCAGCTGCTGGCCGATGCGAAGCTTCCGGTGGCGGGCTTCGAGGAACTCGGCACCGATGCGCTGCACACCGAGGACGTATTGCTGAAAATCCGGTTGCGGCAAGGTCTTTCGTTGGAGCGTCTGAGCGACGCAGAACGTGCGCGGGCCGCCGACGTGATAGCCGACGGCCTGCTGGTCGCCGAAGGCGACCGGCTGGTTCTCACCGACCGCGGTCGACTGCTGGCCGACGGGGTCGTGCGGACCCTGCTCGACTAGCCCCGCCCCGCCCCGTTTTGCGGCGAGCGTGCGTGGTTGTGCAGCGCCACGCCGTATCCCGCGGCATTCTGCGCACGCTCGCGGGGACTACCGTGGCGTCAGGCGGTGTGGAACCACTGCGCGACGAGGCGACTGATCTCGATGTAGAGCGGGATCCCAACGGTCACGTTGTAGGAGAACGTCAAGCCCAACGACGCGGCCAGCGGCAGGGTCGGACTGGCCTCGGGTATCGCAAGCCGTTGTACGGCCGGGACCGCGATGTAGGACGCCGCACCGCACAGCACCGCGAACAACACATAGGTGCCCGGCTTGAAGTCCGTCCCGGTCGCCGCAGAGTAGCAGTGGGCCACGATGATCCCCAGTGTCGCAAAGAGATTCGGCGCGAGCAGGCCGAAGAAGATGAAGCCGCGGCCGGCCGTTCTCAGGTCCTTCAACTTGCGCGACGCGGTCATGCCCATTTCAAGCAGGAACAGGGCAAGCACGCCCTGGAATGCGGTGACGAAGAAGGTGTCGTCATCGTGGACGACCTTCTCGCCCTGCAGTCCGCTGACGAGACCGATCAGGATGCCGCCGAGCAAGAGGACCAGACCGGGGTTGAGGAACACCTCCTGCAGCAATTCCCGCGAAAACAGGCGCTGCTTGGTGCCGCCCGATACCGCAATCTGCTCCAGATCGGAACGGTCGCGCTCCTCCAGCGCAAGCTCCGACTCCCGCTCGTGCTCACTCTCCAGGGTTTGTCCCGGCGCGGGTCGCGCGGCGGTGCCGGGTCCGACACCCACCGTCGCGGGCGGGGTGTAGCCCGGCTCTCCCGGCATCAACCCTGCCTCGTTCAAGCCACGGTGCCGTAGCCGTGCCACCAGGTACAGGGCCACCAGGCAGCCGGGAATCTCCATGATCGCCAACATCACCGGCATGTAGGCGTTGAATGCGATCCCCACGCTGCTGAGAAACGCCACGCAGGTGGCGAAGGTCCCGGCCGAGTCTGAGGCGTAATAGCCGGCGACCGTGGCCTTATCCACTCGCCGCATCGCGCTCATGCGATTCAGCAACAGATAGGCGAGGCCGCCGATCACAAAGTTCAACACAAAGCCCAGCACCATGAATCCGACGATGTTGCCGATGCTCGACGGTTGGATCTTTGCCAACTCTTCGCCGCCGTGCCAGCCGATTGCCAGCAACAGGTACATGGTCAGGCCCTGATAGAGCACGTAGGGAAATTCAAACCGCACTTTGAGGATCGGAATGAGGAATCCGAAGTAGAAGAACAGCAGCAATGGCTTGAACAAATTGTGGGTGAAGTTCTCCCAGAACTCGTGCAGCATCGGCACCTCCCGAGCGTCATTCGGCAATAGAAGGAAGCGCCCAACCCCCCAGGTAAGGCGACTACGAACTCCCAGACAACGCTGAGAACTTTACGAGAACCTGGCTCAACCGCCAGTCGGGAATTGCGCCGAAGTGCCTGATTTAGACCATTTTTGGGGCAGCAGTGACTCGCGAAACTTGGGCGTAACGTCCGGCGGTCGCATCGGTGCAGGCTATGACGTTTGATCGGGTTAGGTGTGACTTTCCTGCGAGTTTGCTGGAAATTCGGTTCTGTGCGCGTGGCGAGCGTTCAGCGAGCGTTCAGCGAGCAGATGAAACCAGGGACGGCCGCGCGGCGGAGCCGCGCGTACGCTGCGTCACCGACCGCCAAGAGGATGGCGAGTAATGGGTGATGGTCTCGTCGAAGCCTTCGAGTCGGCGAACGGTGAGCACGCCGGTCTGTTCGTTGACGGAGAGTTCCTCGTAATCGCCCTTGATTTCGTCCCCATCGACGAGCTTGATGACGAACATGGGTGACTCCTTCCGTGCGGTTGGGTGTGACGCTAGCCGCATAGCCCGTATAGGGACCGGCGGCTGTCTTGCCGAGTGGTGAACGAGAGGAGAACATTTGCGGTTCATATGAACCGAATGTGCCTCTACCGCGTGCCGACCAGCTTGGTTGAACCAGCTGCTGTGCGGGGGCGGGGTGGAAGCGAGCGCAGGAAGCTGGGGAAGGGTCGCCGTCGCTAGGAAGGTTAGGCTACATTTACCCTTTGTGACCAAGACGAGTGTGGGGGCGGACTCTTTGAGCACCGCGTGGTCATCGGTCCAGCTGCCTGCGGGCATCGCCCCCGCCGACTTTGCCGCCGAACTGGCGGCTGTGCTGTTCGAGCCGGTTGGCGAGGAGTACCAGCTCTACGAGTGTGACGGGCAATGGATCCTCGCCGGTGGTGTTCAAGCGATGGTGGAGCTGGACAGCGATGAACTCCGCGTCATTCGCGACGGGGTGACTCGCCGTCAAGTGTGGTCCGGGCTGCCGGGGCCGGTGCTGGGCGAAGCCGTCGACCGGTTGCTGCTGGAGACCGATCAAGCCTTCGGCTGGATAGCATTCGAATTCGGCGTCTACCGCTACGGATTGCAGCAACGGCTCGGCCCCGCCGTCCCGCTGGCCCGAGTGTTTTGGCCGCAAACTCGGATCGTGGTGTCCGAGAATGAAATTCGCCTGTACGGGGCCGACGAACGACACCGCGAGGCGGTCGACCGCTTGGTTGAGCAGGGGTTGCGCGATGTCCCGAGTCCGCGGCCGGTCGACCTGGCCGCCGACCCGTCCGACTACCGCGACCGGGTTGCCGTTGCGGTAAAAGAGATCGTCGCCGGCGACTACCACAAGGTGATCCTGTCGCGCAGTGTCGAAGTGCCGTTCCGGCTCGATTTCCCGGCGACGTATCGATTGGGGCGTCGGCACAACACGCCGGTGCGGTCGTTTCTGTTGCGGCTCGGCGGAATGCGTGCGCTGGGCTACAGCCCAGAGCTTGTCACAGCCGTCCGTCCGGACGGGGTGGTGGTCACCGAGCCGCTGGCCGGCACCCGGGCGTTGGGGCGTGGTCCCGCGCATGATCGGCGGGCGCGCGAGGATCTGGAGTCGAACCCCAAAGAGATTGTCGAACATGCCCTTTCGGTGCGTACTTCTATTCAGGAGATCACCGAGATCGCCGAGCCGGGAACGCCCGCGGTCACCGATTTCATGACCGTGCGCGAGCGCGGCAGTGTTCAGCATCTCGGCTCGACGGTTTTTGCCCGACTGGACCCGTCCCGCGACCGGATGGACGCCTTGGAAGCGCTGTTCCCCGCCGTCACCGCGTCGGGCATTCCGAAGGCCGACGGTGTCGAAGCGATCATGCGGCTCGACGAAGGGCCGCGAGGTTTGTATTCCGGTGCGGTCGTGATGTTTTCGGCTGACGGCGGCCTCGACGCCGCGCTCACGTTGCGCGCGGCTTACGAACGCGGTGGACGGACCTGGCTGCGGGCGGGGGCGGGAATCATCGAGGCATCCGATCCCGAGCGCGAATTCGAGGAAACCTGCGAGAAGCTTTCCACCCTGGCGCCCTATCTCGTGGAGCGACCGTAGTTCCCGCAACGCCACTAGGCATGGCGGGCGGCCTCCTGCGCGAGCTGCACACGCGACGAAAGGTCGAGCTTGGTATAGACGTGGGTGAGGTGGGTCTCGACCGTGCGCGGCGAGATGAAAAGCCTTGTGGCGATGTCCTTATTGCCCAGGCCCTCGCTCACCAGGCGGACCACGTCCAGTTCGGCTGGGGTGAGTGAGGCCCACCCGGTCGAGGGGCGTTTGCGTTCGCCGCGGCCGCGCTGGGCGTAGGCGATTGCCTCCTCAGTGGACAAGGCGGCGCCTTCTGCCCAGGCGACGTCGAAATCATTCTGGCCCATGGCATCTCGAAGTGTGGCTGAAAAGTTCTGGTAGTCGGCGTCGTAAATCCGGTACCGGACCTCGCCGGTCCGCCGCCGGACGGCCTCGGCCGCACCGGCGAGTCGGGCCGCTTCTCGGTAGCTTTCGGCTCGGACGGCCACGAAAGCGAGGCGCTCGAAGATGTCGGGTAGGCCCAGCAGCGCCCTCAGGTCGGCCGCCCATGCCAGCGCGTCGTGCGCGTCACGTTCGGACGCTTCCGCATCGCCAACGGCAAATGCCACCCGGGCACGCGCTGTCAACGCGGTCATTCGATGGAATCCCGCCGTTGCCGCCACGGCTCGATCGGCCCAGCGCTGGGCCTCGGCGACATCGCCTGCGGCAAGCTCCGTTTCGGCCCTCCATCGCATGTTGGCACTCGTGAATGCGACGTCCGGAATGCGGCTATAGCCCTGCGCCAGAGCATCCCTGGCCGCGGCAACGTCGTTGGCAACCAGATTGGCAACGCCGAATGCGAGGTAGCCTAGCCCTTCGATGATCGTGCCGAGCTCGGCGGCACACTCGATGGAGGCTTCCGCTGTTGCGAGCGCCGCAGGCGGATTGCCCTGCCACCCGAGGAATATGCTCTCTGAGATCAGGGCGTTGAACCTCGACAGTTCGTCGCTGGCCGCATCCGCATCCGCGATCACCTCGCGCAGCTCTCCGACGGCGTCAGCCAGGTCGCCGAGGATCGCTCGCGCTCCCGCGATGCCCCACACACGGCACTGGCCTGAGGCGAACCGGTCACCGATCGCGTCGGCGAGTGCGCGGCCCTCTTCGCCGGCTACGCGGGCGGCGATCGCGTCGCCGGCCATCATGGCGGCATACGCCTGAAAGCCGAGCAGTTGACTCAGGCGCCACTTGTCACCAAGCGCGCGGGCCAACTCGATGGCCTCGGCGAAGAATGCCGCCGCCTGTTCGGGGCTGAAGGCGGCCGTGCCGCAGCAGGCGGTCAGGGCGCGAACCAATAGAGCCGGGTCGGACAGTTGGCGCGCGATGCGTAGTGCCTCGGCGGCCTGCTCCCTGCGCTCCGGCACGCCGGCCCAGCCGTCTAGCACAGCGGCATCGGCCAGCGCCCGCGCCACCACCGCCGTAGCGACGTCCCGGTCGGCTGTCGTCAGGTCGGCCAGCGCCGTATCGATCCAGCTCAAACCTTCGCGCAGCCGGCCACGGGTCAGCCACAGCGGCTGCAGTGACGACGCGATCTGCAGGGCCAGTTCGACGTCGCCGTTTTCGCGGCTCCACATGAAAACCGCACGAAGGTTGTCGATCGCTGCTTCTGCCTGCTCCACCCGCCGCTGATGCCCGCTGGCCGCCGGGGCGTCGAGGCCGGCGGCGAGCGCGGCGTAGTAGTCGCGGTGTCGCGCTCGAATGGCGTCGGCTTCACCGGATTCGTCGAGCTTCTCGCCGGCATACTGACGCACCGTTTCCAGCAGGCGATATCGCGTCGGGCCGTTGCCTCCGTCGGCCACCACCAGTGACTTGTCCACCAGCAACGTGAGCTGGTCGAGGACCTGGAAGCGCTCGACCTCGGTGTCGCCCGCGACGGCCCGCGCTGCGGCGAGGTCGAAGCCGCCCAGGAAAACCGCAAGCCTGCGGAACAACACCCGCTCGGAATCCGTCAGCAGCGCGTGCGACCAGTCCACCGACGCACGCAACGTCTGCTGCCTTCGCACCGCGATGCGCCCACCACCGGTGAGTAATCGGAAGCGGTCGTGCAGACTTCCCACGATCTCGTCGAGCGACAAGGCCCGCACCCGCGCCGCCGCCAATTCGATGGCCAGCGGCATCCCGTCAAGACGACGGCAGATTTCTTTGACCGTCCCGATGTCGTCGTCGGTCAGTCCAAGGTCGGATCGCGCTCGCCGGGCCCGGTCCACAAACAGGGCCACGGCATCGTCGTCCAGCGAAAGGGATGGCACGCGCCAGGTCACCTCGCCGGGAACGTCGATCGGTTCGCGACTGGTCGCCAACAACGTCAACCTGGGGCAACTCGTCAACAGCGCGGCCGTCAGCGCGGCCACCGCATCGAGCAGGTGCTCGCAATTGTCCAGCACCACCAGCAGATGGCGGTCTCCGATGAACCGGGTCAGCGTGTCGGTGGTCGAGCGGTTCGGCTGATCCGCCAGGCCAAGCGCCTTGGCCGCCGCGACCGGCACCAGACCGGGGTCGGTAATGGTCGCAAGGTCGACATACCACGCACCGTCGGCGAAATCGGGGACCAGTTGGCTCGCCACCTGAACAGCGAGCCGGGTCTTGCCAACCCCGCCGGCGCCGGTCAGGGTGACCAGCCGGTCGTCGGCGAGACTTCGCCGCACGCCGTCGATTTCGACGCCGCGGCCGACGAAGCTGGTGAGCTGCACCGGCAAGTGTTCGGCGGCAGTGGGTTTCGCGGTCCGCAGCGGCGGAAAGTCGTTGTTGACGTCCGGGTGGCAGAGCTGCACCACTCGCTCGGCGCGGGTGATTCCCCGCAGTTCGTACCGGCCGAGGTCGGTCAACCAGGCACCCTCAGGAAGCCCGTCGCCGACGATGTCCTCGGTGGTTCCCGACAGCACCGTCTGCCCGCCATGGGCGAGATCGCGCAACCGCGCCGTCCGGTTGATCGTCGGGCCGACGTAGTTACTCTCATCGCGTAACTGCACCTCGCCGGTGTGCACGCCGATGCGCAGCCTGATGGGCGCCAGTGGGGCCCGCTGCAACTCCAAGGCGCAGGCGACCGCCTGAGTGGCCCTGGTGAACGCGACCACGAAGCTGTCGCCCTCGCCCTGCTCCACCGGCCGCACCCCGCCGGACCGGGCGAGCAGTTCGGTCAGCATGTGGTCCAAGCGCGCGACGGCGGTCGTCATCTCCTCCGGCTGGGTCTCCCACAGCCGGGTCGAGCCCTCGATGTCGGCCAGCAGCAGCGTCACCGTCCCGGTCGGCAGCTCGCCCACGACCAATTCGCTCCAGTTCACCGGCGCAACATCCGCGCGCGCATCAGTTCCGGTCATGGTAGCCAGCATTTCCCCGGCGGCGGCGGCATACATCGGGGAAATCCCGTACGCTCACTCTGCGCTCAGGGCGACGCCTTCTCGAACTTCGTCGCCATGGCCGCAGAGTCAACAGCTCCGTTGGCGAGTTCGGTTACCGGATGCCGCCGGCCCGCGAAGCCAGGCCAACCGCGCGCGTATATGCCTGCGGCGTGAAGCGTTTGATGTTCCAGGCGATCTTGGCGTCGATCTGCGGCATGCAGTACAGCGCGCCGCGGTCATGAGTGTCGAGGCAGATTCGGGCGACCCGCTCCGCCGAAAACCCGATCCAGCGCATCAGTCTTGCAGCCTGTTCGCCCGATTCCTCCGTGATACGGCCGGATTCGACGATATTGGTCTTGACGAAGGTGGGGCAGAGCACGGTGACCTTGACTCCGCTGCCGGACAACTCGGCGGCCAGCGTTTCCGAAAGCGAGAGCACGCCGGCCTTGCTGACGTTGTAGGCGGCCATCCCGGGAGCCGCGCCGAAGGCCGCCGCCGAGGCCACGTTGATGATGCCGCGCTGCGCGTGCGAGGGCCCCGCCTCCCGCAGGATCGGAGTGAACACGTGGCAGCCGTGAATGGGACCCCAAAGGTTGATCCCCAGGGTCCACTTCCAGTCGTCCAGCGGCATGTCGCCGATGCCCTCGCCACCGGCGCCGACGCCGGCGTTGTTGATCACGAGTGTCGGCGGCGCCCCGAACCAGTCCTGGGATTGCGCGGCGAGGGCGGTGACGTCGTCGAATTGGGAGACGTCGCAACGGATCGCGACAGCCTTACCGCCGAGTTTTCTGACCGCGTCGACTGTCTGCTGAGCGGCGATTTCGTTGATGTCGCTGCACACCACCGCACCACCGCGTCTGGCCAGTTCCACGGCGAAAGCGGCGCCGATGCCGCTGCCGGCCCCGGTCACCACCGCATACGCCCCGCGAGAGGTGACCGCTGACTTACCCAGCAGCCTGTCGAATGGCCCGAACATGCTCAACCCACCCTTTCCGGGGCCGGCGGCACCAGCCCGCTGACCGGCCGCGGCAGCACCGCGGCTCCGGCACGCCGTCACTCATGGATGCGCAGTCCATCTCAAACGACGGCATTAGTCAATGGCACTGGTCTCGTACTAGTCGAAGCGTCCCGGGACCCGCGACCTACGCTCGCGCGTCTTCGCTGAGTTGGCGGACGATCGCCTTCTTGTCGACCTTGCCGATCGGGGTGGTGGGCAGGCTAGGCATCGCGACCAGCACGTCCGGACGAGCGTGGGTGGCGACACCGCGTCGGTCGAGGTAGCCGTTGAGGTCCGCGAGGGTCACCGGAGGTCCGGCGAAAACGACGGCGGCGCAGATCTTCTCACCCAGACGAGGATCGGGCAGGGGTACCGCCGCGGCGGACCAGATGGCCGGGTGGCTCAGCAGTTGCTCTTCGAGATCGCCCGCGGAAATGGTTTCACCGCACCGGCAGATGACGTCTTTGACCCGACCGGTGACGACCAGGTAGCCGTCGTCGCGCTGGCGCACCAGGTCACCGCTGCGGTAGAAGCCGTCGGGGTCGAAGCACCGCTCGTTGTCGCGCTCGGCGCAGAAGTAGCCGTTGAACGTGTACGGTCCGCGAACCAGCAGTTCGCCCTCGTCGCCGGACGCCACCGGTTCGCCCGCCGCGTCCACGATGCGCAGTTCGTCGGCGGGGGACAGCGGCCGGCCCTGGGTGTGTTCGACTAGCTCCGCCGCGTCGTCGAGGCGGGTGAAGTTCAGCAGCCCCTCGGCCATGCCGAACACCTGTTGCAGACCGGGGGTGAGCGCACTGCGGACCTGGCGAGCTTCCTCCGGCTCCAACTTCGACCCGCCAACTTGCAAGAGCCGCAAGGTCTTTGGCGTGACCGGCTCCCATTCGCAGGCCTGGGCCCACAGTTTGGCCAGGGCCGGTACCAGCGCGGTGACGGTGACCTGATGCCGGTCGATGGTGGCGAACGCGGCCTCCGGGCTGGGATCCGCGCTGAACACGATCTGTGCGCCGGCGCTGATCGCGCCCAGGATCCCGGGGCACGCCAGCGGGAAGTTGTGCGCGGCCGGCAGCGAGACCAGGTAGACATCGTCCTCGGTCATCCGGCACAGCTCCGCGCTCGCGGTGGCGTTGTAGACGTAGTCGTCGTGGGTGCGGGGGATCAGTTTCGGGGTGCCGGTGGTGCCTCCCGACACCAGCAGCAATGCGGGGGACTGGCTGTCAACGACGACCTGAGGCGGGTCGCCTTCGGGCAGTTCGGACCACGGGGTGAACGGACCGGCGTCACCGTCGACGACGACGTGGCGCAGCCGTGGATTCGCGGCGACCAACCGTTCGGCCATCGACCGGTAGTCGAAGCCGCCCGCCTTGTCGGCGATGACCAACCCCACGGCGTCGCTGACCTTCGCGAAGTGCGTCAGCTCGGCCAGCCGATGCCCGGGCAGACACATGACGGGGATCGCCCCGGCGCGGAGCAGGCCGAACAGTGCGATGGCGAACCGGCAGGAATTCGGCAGTTGCAGGAGTACTCGCTCGCCGGGTGCGATGCCCAGGCGCGCGAAGCCGGCGGCGGCTCGGTCGGCGAGTTCGTCGAGCTGGGAGTAGGTATGGCTGCCCAGCGGATCCACCACGGCCGTCCGGTCTGGCCAGGTCGCCGCGGTTTGGCGCAGCAGCGAGTCGACCGTGCGACCGGCCCACAAACCGGCAGCGCGGTACTCCGCCGCACGTTGCGGCGGAAAGGGTACGAATCCGGGTACCCCGGGCGTGACTGGCACTGTGGCTCCTTGGGCGCGTGTCCTGGCCGCGAGGCCAATAAGGTAGCGTACAGAAGTTAGGACAGCCTGAGCTAAGACGGAGGGGTGGGTCGTGGGCGCCGCATCGTTCGTCAGCGCGCTGGCGGGAGCGCCATGACCAGGACACTTGCGATCGTCGGCGCGGGTGCCAAGGCAGTGGCCGTGGCCGCGAAGGCGGCGGTGCTGCGGGAAATGGGCGTCGACGTGGTCGACGTCGTTGCCGTCGAACGCACCGGTGTGGCGGCCAACTGGCAGGCCGGCGGGGGCTGGACCGACGGTCGTCAGCGGCTGGGTACCAGCCCGGAGAAGGACGTCGGTTTCCCGTACCGCTCGACCCTTGCGCCGGGGCGCAACGACGAGGTCGACGAGCGGATGATGCGGTTCAGTTGGCAGTCGTATCTGGTTGCCACCGACCAATTCGTGGGCTGGATCGACCGAGGCAGACCGGCCCCCACGCACGACACGTGGGCCGCCTATCTGCGCTGGGTCGCCGACGTGGTGGGCCTCGAGGTCGTTCGCGGCGAAGTGCTTGGGCTGTCGGTCGACGGTTCGCGATGGGCAGTGCACCTGCCCGGGTCCACCCTGTCAGCGGATGCGGTGATGATCACCGGCCCGGGCCAGGCGGAACGGTCCATGCTTTCCGGCGACCCACGGGTGTGGTCGATCGCGCAATTCTGGGAACGTGCCATGCGGCACGACCGGATCGTCGCCGAGAATGTGGCGGTCATCGGCGGCGGCGAGACGGCCGCGTCGATGCTCAATGAGCTTTTCCACCACCGTGTTTCGTCGATCACGGCGATCTCGCCACAAGCGACCCTGTTCACCCGCGGTGAAGGATTCTTCGAGAACTCGTTGTTCTCCGATCCCACCGGCTGGCGCGACCTCAACCTGGCCGAACGCCGCGACTGCATCGCCCGCACCGACCGCGGGGTCTTTTCCGCGCGAGTTCAGGAGTCACTCCTGGCCGACGAGAGGATCAAGCATCTGCGTGGTCGGGTGGCGCGCGTGACCGATCGCGACAACCGGATCTGGATCACGCTTTCCACCGAGAACCGTGGTGAGCCGTTGGAGACCCTGCACCGCTTCGACCTCGTCATCGACGGATCCGGTGCCGACCCGACGTGGTTTGTGCCGTTGTTACGACCGGACGCCGTGGACCTGCTTGAGCTCGGTCTGGGCGGACCGCTGACGTGCGAGCGGTTCGAGGAGTCCATCGACGACGACCTGTCCGTTGCCGGCGTCACGCCGAAGCTGATCCTGCCCAATCTGTCCGGGGTGAACGTGGGCCCGGGATTCCCCAACCTGAGCTGTCTGGGCTTGTTGTCCGACCGGGTGCTGGGCGGCACCGCCCTTGCGTCATCAGACGCAAAAGCGCCGAAAAGCATGTCATTTCAGGGGCTTTGACGACTGCCCGCGAAATCGACCACGTTGGTGGGCGCCCGCAGCGAGGCGAGAGCGGGAACCCGGTAGGTCAACGCGATGACCTTCGGCAGTATCTTGCCGCGGCCCGGTGGGGCCGGAAGTTCGTGTACCGCACGGACGCCCGGAAGGGCCATTAGTTGGTCGTAGTGATTTGCGGTGAACCAGAACGGCATCGGCGGTGCCGTGTAGAACTCGCTGAGTCGAAACCCGCGTCGGCGCGAATACACGCTCAGCAGCCAGGGGATGCTGTCGAACACGAACTGCCCGCCGGGGAATCGGTTGGCGCACGCCCCGATCAGATCGAACACCGTCTCCCGCTCGAAATACTGCAGCAGACCTTCCGCGGTGATCAGCACGCCGTTGGTGTCGTCGACCTGGTCCATCCACGAGTAGTCGAGCGCGGACTGGGCGCAGTACCGCAGCCTTTCCGACGGCGGCAGTAGTTGTCGGCGCAACTGCACTATCGGCTCGAGATCCACAGACAGCCAATTGAGTTCGCCATTGTCCAGACGCCAGAAGCTGGTTTGCAGCCCTTCGGCCAGCGCTACCACGGTGGCGCGCGGATGCGCGGTGAGAAACTCGCGCGCTGCGTTGTCGAACGCCAGCGCCCGCAGGGCCGTGGCCTGATGGGTACGACCGAAGTGGTGGTAGTCGTAATCGATGCTGTCCCGTAACGCGATGGCCATCGGGTCGTCGATGACGCCATCGGGTCGGGCGGCCTCCGTCGCCCGCTGATGCAGCGTGAGCAGCGCGGTCTCGGATACCCCGCTGAGATGGCGGCCATCGACGACTGGCATAGCTCCGACAGTATCGGGCAGCTTGGGCGCCTCCAAGGATCGCGCAAGAAACGCGCAAGCCGCCGCTGACACCCTCTGAACATCCAAAGCCGGGCAGGGTGGCATACGGCTACAAAATCCGAAATTCAACTCAGGGGGTTCGACCATCACGGCCATGCATGCCGACGACGTTTAAACACATTCATCAATTGACCAAGCAGGAAAGACAGTTAATGACACTCAATGTAAAAGGCGAGGGCCTCGGTGCGCAGGTCACCGGATTGGACCCCGCAAACCTGGACCATTTGTCCACCAAGGAGATCCGCGAGATCGTTTACACCCACAAGTTGGTTGTGCTCAAGGACGTCCATCCGACGCCGGAGCAATTCATACAGCTCGGTCGGATAGTGGGCGAAATTGTTCCGTACTACGAGCCCGTCTACCACCACAAGAACCACCCGGAGATCTTCGTTTCCTCCACGGAACAGGGCCAGGGAGTTCCGAAGACGGGAGCGTTCTGGCACATCGACTACATGTTCATGCCGGAACCGTTCGCATTCTCCATGGTGCTGCCGTTGACGGTGCCCGGGACGGACCGTGGAACGTACTTCATCGACCTCACCCAGGTCTGGGAGTCGCTGCCGGCCGCTGAGCAAGACCCGGTCCGCGGTACGTTCAGCACCCACGATCCGCGGCGCCACATCAAGATTCGCCCGAGTGACGTGTACCGGCCCATCGGCGAGATCTGGAACGAGATCAACAAGACCACGCCCCCGATCAAGTGGCCCACGGTGATCAAGCACCCGTACACCGCGCAAGAGATTCTCTACATTTGCGCGACCGGCACCACCAAGATCGAGGACAGGGACGGAAACGTACTCGACCCGGCGATCTTGCAAGAACTCTTGGCGGCGACGGGCCAACTCGACACCGAGTACAAATCGCCATTTATTCACACCCAACACTACGAGGTTGGCGACATCATTCTGTGGGACAACCGCGCTTTAATGCACCGCGCAAAGCACGGCACCGCCGCAGGCCATTTAACCACCCACCGTCTGACAATGTTGGACGGCCTCGCTACACCAGGATATGCAGCATGAGTAGCATCACTTTGTCACCTCTACAGGCACAGGAGAAATTCGCTGACATCAGCGAAACCGCCCCGATCGAGGAGCACTTGCTCGTCAAGGTTCTCGAGCCTTACGCCTACAAGGGCTGCCGCTATCTCATTGACGCCAATTACAAAGCGACGCCCGACTCGGTCCTCGCCTACGGCAATTTCAGCATCAATGAGCCCGCCTACATACGCGCCACCGGGCATTTCAACGCGGTGGAACTCATCATGTGCTTCAACCAACTCGCCTACAGCGCGTTCGCGCCGGCGGTCCTCAACGAGGAGATCCCGGAGTTGCGCGGCTGGTCGATTTCGGACTACTTCGACTTCCAACTGCCGAGCATGTTGATCAAGAACACCGCCTCGCGCTTCAAGCAGATGATTCACGCTCAGAGGTTCTCCGCACGCATGCTGTGCCACAACTTCGAAGTGATCGAGCGCAGGCTGCGCTACCTACAGATCCAGTGCGGCATCGAGTTCTGGGACGAGTACGGCGGGTCGGCCTCCGGCGAGGTCGAACTGGCGGTCCTCAACATCCCGTAACCAGTCCCGTAACGCATCCCCGTAACGCATCTAGAAAGCACCCGACAGCTATGTCTCACTTGCCGGCTACCGTCTTGGAACGGATCTTTGATCAGGCGCGGCAGCGGCCGCAGGCGATTGCCTTGCGCCGCTGCGACGGACGAAGCGCGCTGCGCTACGCCGAACTCGTCACCGAAGTCAACGCGCTTGCCGCAACCCTTCGGGCGCAATCGGTTTCACCGGGATCTCGGATACTCGTCCTCTCGGACAATGGACCCGAGACATACCTGTCGGTGCTTGCCTGCGCCAAGATCGGGGCGATCGCGGTGATGGCCGACGCCAATCTGCCGCCGGCCACCATCGACCGCTTCGCTCAACTCGCCACGCCGAGCGCGGTTCTCATCGCGCCCGGCAGCCGAACCGACGCGTCGGCGCTGCCCGAAACCCTGCGCTCGGTCCCGGCTCTCACCGTCGACGTGAACGTCGAGGCGAGGGACCGCGCCGCGGCCATGGATGTCGTCGATCTCCCCGCTGGCGCGCCTTTCGGGGCCGACGACCCGTTGGCGATGATCTTCACCAGCGGAACCACGGGCGAGCCGAAGGCCGTACTCTTGGCCAACCGCACCTTCCTGGCCGTCCCGGACATCCTGCGCGACGCGGGCCTTGACTGGATCACCTGGGTTGACGGGGAAACCACCTACTCGCCGCTGCCGGCGACCCATATCGGCGGGCTGTGGTGGATACTCACCTGTTTGATGCACGGAGGGGTGTGCATCACCGGCGGTGAGACCACCACATCCCTGCTGGCGATCCTCAACAGCAACGAGGTGGCGACCACCTGCGTGGTTCCGACGCTTCTTTCGAAACTGGTCTCCGAGCTGAAGTCCGGTGCGGGCCAGGTTCCGTCGCTGCGACTGGTGGGATACGGGGGTTCGCGCGCGGTCGCGTCCGACGTGGCGTACATCGAAGCCACGGGTGTTCGGACCGCACAGGTCTACGGGCTGAGCGAAACCGGCTGCACCGCCCTGTGCTTGCCCACCGGCCGAGGATCCATCGCCAAGATCGAGGCCGGTGCGGTGGGCCGACCCTACCCGGGCGTCGAGGTGTATCTGGCCAGTCCGGACGCGCCGGAAAACTCGGGACCCACCGCGCCGAACGCCGCGCCGTCCGCCGCCTTCGGCACGCTCTGGATCAAGTCGCCGGCGAACATGCTGGGGTATTGGAACAGTCCCGAGCGCACCCGAGAGGTCCTGGTCGACGGCTGGGTCAACACCGGCGACCTGCTGGAGCGGCGCGAGGACGGGTTCTTCTACATCAAGGGCAGGTCAGCGGAGATGTTCATCTCCGGTGGGGTGAACATCGCGCCCGACGAGGTCGATCGGATCGCCGAAGGCGCCACGGGGGTGCGCGAAGCCGCCTGCTACGAGATTCCGGACCCGGAGTTCGGGGCTCTGGTCGGCCTTGCAGTGGTCCCTACCGCGTCGGCTCAGGATCTGGACGAGTCGGCGGCCCGTAAGCTCAAGCAAGTGATCGCGGCGCGCTTCCGGCAACAATCGGAGTCGATTGCGCGGCCGTCAACCATCGCGATCGTCGCCGAAATCCCGCGCACACAGTCCGGCAAGGTCATGCGCGCTTCGTTGGCCGCGTCCGTCTGCCGCGGCAAAGCCGCCGAGGTGGCCGAGGTGGCCGAGGTGGCGGCGCATGGCTGAGACGATCAGGGCGAAAGTTCTCGCCGCCGTCTGCGATGTCCTGTACATCGACGAGGCCGATCTCACCGATGGCGACGCAACCGATCTTCGCGACCTCGGGCTGGACTCGGTTCGATTCGTTCTGCTGATGAAGAAGCTGGGCGTCAACCGAGAGTCCGAAGTACCGTCCCGACTGGCAGAGAACCTGTCGATCGCGGGATGGGTCCAAGAGCTGGAGGCGGTGCATGAGCACGGCTGAGGCCTGGGCGGACCGGATCCCGCTGAGCAGGTCGCAGCAGAACCTGTACAACGGGGTGCTGCAGGACGGCGATCCGTCGCTGTACCTGATCGGCAAGAAGTATCGCTTCCACCCGCTGCCGCTGCCCGGATTCCTGGCGGCCCTGGAAGCCACGGTCTGTGAAAATCCGGTGCAGCTATGCGTTCTCGAGGCGCCGACGAGCGGAGAAGACTATCCGGATCTGGTTGCCCGCCTACAGTTCGGCGACATCGTCCGGGTACGGGCCGGCGATCAGGTCCACGCGGCAGACGGCGATTTCGAGCTGCAGCGCACCTGGGCGTCCGGCATCCTCGATACGGCGTTGGTGCGGTACACCGTTTGGACCGACGAGCGCGGCGACGTGTCCGGCCTCGATGTGCACGCGCACCACATCGTCGTCGACGGGGGCGCCACCGGGATCATCGAAGCCGATCTCGCCCGTCACCTCGCCTATCACCTCGCCGCTGGCGAAACCTACCAATCGCTCACTCCGACAGCAGGTTTGGTGAAGCTGGCGGAAGCTCACCGCAGGGAGCGGGCGAAGGTCGAAGAGTCGCTGGGCCGGGTCGCCGACGCCGTGCAGCGTGAGCTCACCGAAGACGCGCGCCTCGGCGCACCCGGGCAAGGCGCGTCCGGCGCTTCGGGTGCCGCGGCCAAGGGGGTCCTTCGGGAAACCGTGACCGTTTCCGGCGACGCCTTCGACGCCATCCTCCGCCTGTCGGAGTCCGAGCAGGTCCCGCTCAATGTGCTGGTGGCCACGGCGGCGTTGGCGGTGGACGCAAGCATGCGGCAGAGCACCGAAACCCTGCTCGTGCACGCGGTGGACAACAGATTCGCCGACCCCGCGCTGAATGTGGCTACCTGCCTGGTCAATTCGGTTGCGCACCCGGTCAGGTTCGCGCCCTTCGCCTCGGTGCGCGACGTCGTCCGTACGGTTGATCGCGGCTACGTCAAGGCCGTGCGGCGCCGGTGGCTGCGCGAAGAGCACTACCGCCGCATGTATCTGGCGATCAACCGGACCGCGCACGTCGAGGCGTTGACGCTCAACTTCATCCGCGAGACATGCGCGCCGGCCCTGCGCCCGTTCCTGATCGAAGCACCGCTGGCGACGGACATCGGCCCGGTCGAGGGCATGACCGTGGCGACCGTGCTGGACGAAGAGCAGCGCGCCCTGAACCTGGCCATCTGGGACCGGGCCGACCTGCCCGAGCCGACGACCGCGCCGCGAGTCGCCGACCGGATCGCCGCGGCCCTCGAGGCGATCGTCAGGCTGTGGGACCAGCCAATTGCCATGGCGGTCAACGACTGGATCCGGGTCGGCTCCGACGGGGCCGTCGACCGGACCGATGCGTTTGAGACGGCCACGCCGCCCGCGCCGGCCTGGTTCGTCGACGCCGCGTCGCGCGTCGACCAGATGCTGACGCGGCGCCCCGCCATCCACCGGTGGGTTGCCTGGTTGGTGCAGAACGGGAGCACGCCCGGTGACGTCATCGTGCTCACCGACGACAACACCGACAAGACCGTCGACTGCCTGATCGCGTGCCACCTCGCCGGCTGCGGATACAGCATCTGCGACACCAGCGACCAGCTTCCGTTGCGCGCTAACGCCATTGCCGAGCACGTCGGGGATGTGACGGCGCGGGTGGTCGACGTCGCCGCCGTCCGGCTGCCGGAAGCCCTGGATGACGACTTGAGCGCGCTGGCCAACGAGCGCATTCGGCAAGTGGCACAGGACCCCTCGCTCGGCGCGAAGACTGCCTACGTCATGCCGACGTCGGGCTCGACGGGGCAGCCCAAGCTGGTACGAGTCCCGCACGGCTCGCTCGCGCTGTTCTGCGCCGCGGTCACCGAAGCCTACGGATGGGGACCGCACGACACCGTTCTGCAGTGCGCGCCGCTGACCTCGGACATCAGCGTCGAGGAGATCTTCGGTGCCGCGTTCTGCGGCGCGGAACTGGTCCGAACCACCGCGATGAAAGCGGGCGACTTCGACTGGCTGGCAAGGGATTTGGTCGATGCGGACGCCACCGTCGTCGACCTGCCGACCGCCGTCTGGCACCTGTTGTGCGAGGACCACAACGCAATGGACGCGATCGGGCAGTCGCGGCTGCGCCAGATCGTCATCGGCGGTGAAGCCATCCGCTCCGCGGCCGTCGACAAATGGCTGGATTCCGCTGCGGCACCAGGAGTCTCGCTGATGTCAAGCTACGGTCCCACCGAGACCACCGTGGTGGTCACGTATCTGCCGATCACCGGTGACGGCGTGACCGTGACCCCCGCCGCCCGGTTGCGGTTGGGGCGCCCGATCGTGCCCGACACGGTGTTCCTGGCATTCGGTGAAGTCGTGATCGTCGGTGACTTGGTCTCCGAGGGCTACCTGGGCATCGACGACAGCAACTTCGGCACCGTGACCACCAGCGACGGTTCGCGCCTCCGTGCGTTCGCCACCGCCGACCGCGTGATCCTCGACGACGACGGGTTCCCGCTCTTCGCCGGCCGCAAGGATGACGTGGTCAAGGTCTCCGGCAAGCGGGTCGACATCGCGGAGATCGCCAAGCGCATTTCCGCGGCCCCCGCGGTATCCGATGTCGCCGTCGAGCTGCACAACGCCAGGCTGGGGGTGTGGTTCGAAACCGCGCGAACCCGCGAAGCCACCGAGGATGCCGAGACAGCCGCACGGATTCGACAGATTCTGCTGAGCTCGGGGGTGTCCTCGTTCTTCGTGGTGGGTGTGCCGAACATCCCGCGCAAGCCCAACGGAAAAGTCGACAGCGACCAACTGCGGACGATGCCTCAGCTTGCCGACGCGGTTCGTGCAGATTCCGAAACTGATGAGAAGGCGGTCGGTCTCGCACAGCTCTGGAGCCGGCATCTCGGGACCGTCATCCAACCGGGCTCATCGCTGCTCGGTGCGGGCATCGGTTCGCTGGACCTGATCAGAATCCTTCCCGACACCAGGAGGATTCTCGGGCAACCAGTTTCGATCCTCGATCTGATCAGTGCCGACACCGCCGCCAATCTGGTCGCCGACATGGCCGCTGCCACAACGGCGGACGCGTGGATGGACAGTGATACCGCAACCCAAATCGCCCGCGACCTCGACGGGGTGCGGGCACCCGCCGCGCGCGTCGAACCCGGCCGCGGATCGGCGGGGGCGGTCCTCGTGCTGGGCGCCTCCGGAATCCTCGGCACCGGGTTCGCCGGCGCCATCCTGGACCTGAAACGGTCCGGAGTGCGTTGTCCCGACGTGGTTTTGGCCGCGAGGTCAGCACCCTCCGAGCGCGACCCGTGGGCGGCGCTCCGCGACGTCGACGGGGTGCGGGTGCAACGGCTCCCCGTCGACTTCGGCGCCGCGGACGTCGACACTCTGCTAAGCGACTGCAACGCCGGGACGGTCATCAACTGCATCGGCAACACCAACGTGCTGGTTCCGTATCGCGACCTTCGCCCGGCCAACGTGGAACTGGTCTCCGCCCTCGTCGACGTGTGTGCCAACCGCGGTGTCCGGCTGGTGCATCTGTCCACCTTCGTCGTTGGTGCCGATGTCACCGCGCCACAGGTCACCGATCCGCGCAACGCTCCCTATCCCTACGCCGCCTCCAAGTCGCTGGCGGAACTGGTGGTCGCCGGTGCGGCGGAGGCGCTGGACTTCACCATCGTCCGGTTGCCCCGCGTGCTCGGCGAGGACTATCAGCTGTGTGACTCCGCGGACATCCTGGTCTCGGTCGCCGACGCTTGTACGGCGCTGGGGGCATACCCGGCGTTGACGTTGACCGAAGAGGTCACCACCGGCCGTGCCGTCGCGGCCGCGATCCTCGGTCTGGTGCCGGAAGTGTCAGGCGCGAGCGAGTTGGGACGCGGGATCACCGTGGCCCGGGGTGAGGCGGTGGATTACGCCGGTCTGCTCAGCAAGTTCGGGCCCGACGAACTCGATGTGACGCAATGGAAGCGGCGGCTCGACGACAGCGACTGGGCCAAGTCGAACCCGCGCAGATGGTCGGTGGTGGATGGCTGGGTGAGCTTGGGCATGCGGATGGGCGCCCGCTCCTACACCGAATATCTCGCGGACTACCCCACCCTCCCGCTCGGGGTCGCAACCGTCACGGAACTCGCCACGCCGACACCACCGATTGCCGCCCTGCTAGCGCAACTGTTTCAGACCGTCTGACCGCCCAGTTTGGCCAACACGTCGGCGAGGGAGGCACCGCCGAGGAGGTCAGCGACCTCCAGGTCGTGATCGAACTCGATCTTGACCCGACGGCGTAACTCCAACGCCTGCAATGAATCCAGACCGAGCGCTACCATCGGCGCGGTGGTGTCGATCGTCTCGGCCCGATCGGTGCCGAGGGCTCGTGCCAACAGGTCCAGCAACCGCCCCGGCACATCCTTGTCGTCGGACCCGGTGGCCGGCTCGTCGACGTCATCGAAGTCAAGCCGAGAGATCAACGGGCCGTAGCCGAATGCTTCGAGGATCGGCCGGGCCCGCGCGAAGTTGAAAGCCAACACGATGGCGTTGCTGCGCAGCGGGCGCATGCCCACCGCCAGGGCTGCGGCGGGGGTCATGGGGATGACGCCGATGGCCTCGAGCGCCGCGGTATTGGCGGCATCGAGATCGAAATGCACCGTCCACTGGCCCCACTGCACCGCGGCACAATCCAGGCCCGCGGCGCGCAACTGGTGCGCCATGGCGTCGAGCATGCGGTTGGCCGCCGCGTAGACAACCTGACCCCGGCCCCCGATCGTCGCCCGGGCCGACGAGCACAAAACGACACGGCAGTTCGGGGTGCGGGGGAACGCGTTCAGCACCCGCCAGATGCCGACGACCTTGGCGCGCAACGCCTGGTTGACCGCATCGGGGGTGATGTCGTGAAACTCGACGGCCGAATAGTTCACGGCCGCATGGATTATCAGGTCCGCCGGGCAATCTTGGTGTTCCGCCGCCAGCCGCGCGACGGCGGCATCATCGCCCACGTCACAGCTGGCCACCTGGATGTGGGCGGACGTCGCCGAACGGGTCTGGCGCAGCCGCTCCGTCACGGCCGCGGTCTCGCCCGACCTGCTCACCAGCGTGATGCGCCGGGCACCCCGGCGTGCGAAGTGATCGCAGAATTCCAGCCCGAGGTTTCCGGTCCCGCCGATGATGAGGACGTGTTCGTGGCTCGAGTCGGGGCTTGAGTCGGGGACAGCATCGTTTAGTGCACCCTGACCGTCGACAATGCGCTTCGCGTACAGACCGCCGTCGCGGAATGCCAATTCCGGCTCCTCGCCGGTGTGCACCGCCGACAGGATCGCCTGCGGCGAGGCTGAGTCCGGCGCTGCGGCAGGAAGATCGAGGTGACGAAATCCCACGCCCGGATACTCAGCGCCGACGCTGCGGAATCCGGCCGCGGCCGCGGCGTGCACCAGATCTGGCGGTGGGTCCTCGGCGACCACCGCTTCGCCGCCAACGGTCACCAACCAGCAGTCGGTAACCGACTCGGGAAGCGCGGGCCACCACGCACGGTTTCCAAAGAATGCCGCGACTTCGTTCGCGGCGGCGTCGACCTCCAGGTGCGACGGCGGCGGCACCAAGATGACCAGTGTGTTGAGATCGGCTCCAGCGCCGCCGCTTTCGCCGTCGAGAACCCGTGCCGAGGCCCCGACCTCCGCGGCCGCAGCGCAGATATTGTCGGCCAGCGTGGCGCATCTTCCCGTGTAGTCAACGATGCCGATGGCGCGCGGCGGGACGAGCGAGCGCCGCGACAGCCGGACCCACTCCTCGACAAACAGGCGCGGGCTGACCTCACGCTTCGACCCGTCGGCGGGTTCGTCTTTCCGGCCACCATGTACCGCCGCGCCGGCCGCCGGAGAACGCCAGTTGAGATCGTATGGCATCCACAGGTACGACTCATTCATCTGGGTGTTGGGAAAATCGACCAACGGCAACGGTATCGGGCCGTTGCCGCCGCCGTATTCGGTGCCCAGACACTCCCACCGGTAGTTCAAGTCATGCACGGCGAGGTGCGCAAGATTGCGGGTGAACTCGTCGAGATTCGTCGCGGTTCGCTGGGACGTACCGACCACCAGGCCCCCGCGCGTATCGGCCCCGTCGGCCGAGGCGGCAAGATTCTCCTGAATCGCCAGTTGCAGGGTGGGATGCTCGGCCAGTTCCAAAAATGTGTCGATACCCCGTTGCGCCGCAGCGGAAATCGCCTTGTCGAATCGAACGGTGTTGCGCAGGTTCCAGAACCAGTACTGGTCGGTCGGGATCTCCGCGGTGACGGGGCCGCCGAGGGTGGCACCCAGACATTCGATTTCGGTGTCGAGGAATCGTGTGTTCTGCAGCTTGCGCTGAGCCGACGCGCGTACCTTGTCACCGAACTCGTTGATCAAGCCGGTGTGCGCGGGATACTGCACCCGGATGACCCTGGCGAAGCTGCCTCGCTCGGCGAGCGCATCCACGATGCCTTGCACGGACTCGCGATCGCCCGAAATCCCGATCATGTTAGGTGAATTGATCACCGACAGCTGTGCCCATCCCGAACTGCGGGCCAGCAGGTCCTCGCAGGTGTCACGGTCGGCGGCGATCACCGCCATGGCGTAGTCGTCGGCGGCGAACTCGTCGGCGGCGCGAGCGCGAATTCCGACAATGCTGACCGCATCGGGCAGCGAAACCAGGCCGGCCACATAGGCCGCCGCGATCTCACCCTGGCTGTGCCCGATCACCGCGCGCGGCTCGATTCCGAACGACCGCCACATCGCCGCCAGGGCAGCCATTTGGGTGAACAACGCGGGCTGGACCGTGGCGGCGTCGTCCTGTGCCGGGAAGTCGTCGTCGAGAAGGTAATTCAACGGGGACTCATCAAACTCGGCCGCGAATGCCGCGGCGCACCGATCCGCCTCGTCCCGGAATGCCGGGCTCGCTTCGTAGAACAGCTTGCCCATCCCGGGCCGTTGGCCACCCTGCCCGGGAAACACAGATGCAAGCCGCCGGGTGGTGGCGTCGGCGCGGATTACCGAAAGATGTTCGCGGGCATCGGCAACGGCCCGCAAGGCGGTGAGTAGCTCGGCACGGTCGGTCACGATGGCCAGGGCGCGGTGTCCTCGGGCGAGCCGGGTGCGAAAAAGCATGTCGGCGATTGCTTGCGGCGTCGCCTCCGGGTGATCCGTCGCGTACGCCAGCAGCGCGCCGGCCTCGCGGCTCAGCAGCCGCGGGTTATCCGCCGACAGCAGCACGGGAATGGCGCCATTGGGCAGCCGGTAGGTAAGCGGAATCCCATTTGTCATCTGCTACGGACTCACTCCCGCCCACCGTCGGGCATGGCGATGATGGCGTGTGCATTGGCGCCCCCAGCCCCGAAGGAGGACACCGCCCCGTAACGGACACCGTCTTTGGGCTCCCACGGGTGCACCTTGGTGGCCAGGCGCAGGCCTACCGAGTCCCAGTCCACCGTCTTGGTTGGGTTGTCCGAGAACAGGGTTGGCGGAATGTGGCCGTGCTGACCGGCGAGCAGCAGCTTGACCAGTCCCAGCATTCCCGAGGCCGCCTGCGCGTGTCCGGCGTTCGACTTGATCGAGCCGACCAGCGCTTCGCATCCCGCGGCGCCGTAGCTCTTGAACAACGCGATCAGTTCCACCGGATCACCCGCCAGGGTCCCGGTGCCGTGCCCCTCGATCATTCCGATATCGACCGGATCGATGCCCGCCGCGTCGATTGTCTTGGTCATCAGCTGCTGCTGCGCGCCCACCCGCGGGACGAGGATCGGCTTGCCCTTGCCGTTGTGGTTGTTGCGGATGGCCAGGATCCGTCCGTAGATCCGGTGTCCCAGTCGGCGGGCGCGTGACTCGTGCTCGACCACCACCATGCCCGCGCCTTCGCCCCACACCGTGCCGCTGGCGTCGTCGGCGTAGACCCGGCAATGCCCGTCATTGGACAGGGCGTTGAGTCGGGCGAACTCGTAGAAGGCGGTCGGCGCCCCCAACACGCACACACCGCCGGCGAGCGCCCACTCGCATTCACCCTCCCGCACCGACGTGGTGGCCAGCTGCAACGCGGTCAGTGAGGACGCGCAGGCCGTGTCGAGAGATATTGAGGGACCGGTCAATCCCAAACTGTGTGAGATTCGGCCGGCGCCGCCGAGTTGTCCAATGCCGACCGTCCGGAATCCGGTGTACTCGTCAGGTAGGCAGGTGGGTACGGCGTACTCGGTCATCGACATGCCGACAAACACCCCGGCCTCTTCATCTGCTACGCCGGAGGGGTTGATTCCGGCGTTTTCCAGCGCCTTCCACGCCGTGCGCATCGCCACCCGTTGCTGGGGATGCATCGCGGTTGCTTCCAGCGGGGTGAGGCCGAACAGCCCCGGATCGAAATCGCCTGCGTTGTCGAGGAACCCGCCCGAATCGCAGACCCGGACCCAACCGTCGCGCGGCGACAGCAGGTCGTCGACGGGCCAGCCGCGGTCGCGGGGAAAGGGACGCAGCAGCTCCCTTGACTCGGTCAGCGCCGACCAGAGCGCGGCGGGAGTCGTGATGCCTCCGGGTGCTTCGACCGCCATTCCGGAAATGACGACCGGGTCGGCAGTGTCGTTGTGGCTCACGCCGTTTGCCCGTAGTGAGCGTCGGCCGCCAGCAATTCGGCGACGGCGTCGGCGTGCGTCTTGAGGTAGAAGTGCCCGCCATCGAACATGGTGACCTTGACGGTGTCGGTGTGTTTGCCCCACCCGTACAGGTCGCCCAATGTGATGTAGGGATCCTGATCGCCGCCCATGGCGTGAATGGGGGCCGCGATCTTGATGTCCTCGGCGCAGCTGTAGGCGTCAAAGGCGTTGTAGTCCGCCTTGATGACCGGCAGCGCGAGTCGCATGAGGTCGCGGTTCGCCATCACGTCGCCGTCCGTGCCCTCGAGCGCGGCGAGGTGGTTGAGGATCTCTTCGTCGTTCTTGGGATGCGCCGGCTTGTTCGCCACGTTGCTGGGGGCGACGGCGGCGGAGGCGTGGAGGTGGCGGACCGCTACGCCGGTGGCCTCGGCGATCCGGACGAACTCGAACGCGACCAGCGCTCCCATGCTGTGACCGAAGGTGACGATCGGGACGCCGCGATTGTGATCCGATGCCGCGAATTCGCCGAACGCCCCCGCCGCGATCTCGGGCAGCGACCCCAGCGCGGCTTCGGCGGCCCGGTCCTGGCGGCCCGGGTATTGGAAGATGAGGACCTTGAACTGCGAACTCAGGATCTTGGAGAAGTCACGGTAGGCGCTGGCGCCGGATCCGGCATGCGGGAAGACAAGCAAGGGAACGTTGTCGGGCGAGACCGGTTGGTGGAACTGCCTGATCCACCCCAATGTGCGCGGCATGCGGTACTACCTTTCGCTCACTTTCCAGGCCCGCTCCGCTCTCCGGCCCGCCGGGTCCCCCTCAACTTAGCGAAGGCTAACATAATCCGGCTTGGCGGTGGGATGGCCGCCGACTCGTTGACCTCACCGTTTGGGCCATCGAGAACTAGCGCCCCGCCCGATCGCGGACCATGAGGACCGCCCGTTTGTCCGGCAGGTCGAGTTCGGTCGTCCGCCGGAACCCAGCGCGCTCGAACGCCCGTATTGACCGCGCGTTACTCACGTCGGGCTCGGCGACCACCCGCTCGGCAAGTGGATCGGCTTCTAATTGCCAGTCGGACACGATCCGCAGCAGGCTCGAGGCCAACCCACGCCCGCGGTATTCGGCCGGGCCGAGCAACACGTGGATGCCGGCGTCGTGCCCGCGGGCGGCGTAGAACTCGGCCAGCGGGTCGAGGTCGGCGCGGTAGAGCTCCCAGTAGCTCATCGCGACGCCGTCCAGCTCGCCCAGGTGGGGAACGGAGTGCGCCAAGTCGTTCTGTAGCCGCAGGTAGGACGCCACTTGAGCGCGCGGCCACGCCTTCTTCCAGAACCGCGCCACCTCGGGGTCGTTCATCCAGGAGTGCAACTGGTCGAGGTCGCGGCTCAGGTCCATCCGGCGCAGCGAGAACGTCCCGCCGAAGGTGTCGTGGTGCAACGTCGCCTGGCGGTGCCCTAGGTCCAGCACGTCCAAGCCCGGCCTCCCGCACTGGGTTGGTGGCCGCAGGTCGTCAGGTCGCCCACCAGCGGCATCCGAAATGTCGATGCAGTCTCGCAACGGCCGCAAGAGCCACGCAACTTAGCGAAGGCTAACATAAGCCGGTAGTCATAGAGATGCACGCCAGGGGAGGACAGCGTCGCCGCTGGCGGCAAGGGCTGAGAGGCTGGTGTGATGCGCGTCGTACCGTGCGGCCCCGGCGCACCCACGACCTCGACTTCAGGAGTGAGCTGAGCAATGTCGGACGACGCCAAGACCGTCCAGCAACGCCGACGGGAGTTGCTGCGTCGGCGTATCGCCGAAAGCGGCTTGGCGGCGGCACCATCGGTCGAACGTCGGCCGATCTATGCGGGGGAGCGGTACGGTCTGTCTGCGGGACAGCGTCGGATGTGGTTCCTGCAGACCATGGATGGCACCGACGTCACACTCAATATCTGTGTCGCATACCAACTGACCGGTGCCGTCGACCCGGATCGGCTACGTGCCGCGTTCAATAACGTCGTTGCGCGCCATGCCATCTTGCGTACCACCTACGGCGTCGACACCGAAGGTGAGCCGTATCAGGTCTTTTCCGACGACGGCGAGGTCAGCTGGCGCGTCGAAGACGTCACCGCGCGCCCCGAGCAGGAGCGGCAGCGGCAGGTCGAGGCAATGGCCCGAGCGGAGTTCGGCAAGCCGTTCGACCTGACCCAAGAGTTGCCGCTGCGGGTGACGCTGATACGCACTGGCACAGACGAATTCGTGCTGCTGCTGGTCGTGCATCACATCAGTTGGGATGACGACTCCTGGGCCGTTTTCTTCAATGACCTCAGCGCTGCCTATAGCGGTCGACCACTCGCCGAGGCGCCGCAGTTCATCGCGATCGAGGTTTCCGGGAACGCGACCGAGCCCTCGATCGCCGACGTCGGCTACTGGGCCGACACCCTGCGGCCGGCGCCCGAACCGCTGCAGCTTCCCGGTTTGGCGAACGCGCAACCGTCCCGCTGGGCGACCCGTCGGACGCGGCCGCTGCCCGCCGAGCTGCATGCCCGCGTCGAGGAGTTCGCCCGCGAGCGCTCCGCCTCACCGTTCATGGTGTTGCTCGCCGCCTTCGCTGTGCTGGTGCGCCGCTACACCGGAGCCCCGGACTTTGTGATCTCGGTGCCCGTCACCGACCGGCGGGCAGCGGCCGAAGGGGCGATCGGGTACTTCGGCAACACCCTGTTGCTGCGGATGGTTGCGGGGCCGCAGGACACCTTCGCATCGTTCGTCGATGCGGTGCGCGAAACCTGCCTGGCCGGTTTCGCCCATCAGTCGGTTGGCATCGATCGTGTTGTGCGGGAGGCGAATCCGGATCGCACCATGGGGCACGACGGCATGGAGGAACTGGTCCGGCTCGGTTTCAGCATGCGCAAGAGCACGACCGGTCTGACGCTGGCGGGCGTCGAAGTGCGCCAGCTGGAATTGGGTGCCGTCGTCGCCCACCTTCCGCTGGCGCTGGCGATCGTGCTCGAACCGGACGGCGCCGTCGTCGAATTCGAGTACCAGACCGACGTGCTCAGCAGCGCGCTCGTCGAGCAGATGCTGGTCCACTACATACAGCTGTTGGACCACGCGCTAGCCGAACCGCAGCACCGCCTCACCAGTCTGGACATGCTCGGCCCCGGCGACCGGGAAGCCGTGTTGGCGCAGTCACACGGGGAACTGGTACCCACGCCCGCGACCACGATGGTCGCGCTGCTCGAGAAGGCCGCGACGGTCAACCCCGACGCGCTGGCCGTGGTGTCCGATGACGCGCAGCTGACCTACACCGAATTGCATGGACGGGCGAATCGGTTGGCGCGCTGGTTGATCGGGCAGGGCGTGGCTGCCGACGACGTCATCGGTCTGCGCTTGGCCACGTCGATTGAGTTCATCGTCGCCGTGCTGGGCGTGCTGAAAGCCGGTGCGGCGTACCTGCCGATCGACCCGGCATACCCCGACGACCGCATCGAGTACCTCGTCGCGGACGCCCGTCCGAAGACGGTCATCGGCCGGGCCGAACTCGACGCCGCCGAGCAAGCCGCCGCGCAGCTGTCGGATACCGCGGTCACCGACGCGGACCGGTTGCGTCCGTTGCTTCCCGATCACCTGGCCTACGTCATCTACACCTCCGGCTCCACGGGACAGCCCAAGGGCGTCGCGGTGCCGCATCACGCGATCGCCGAGCACGTGGATGGGTTCATCGCCGAGTGGAGCATGACCGCCGAAGATCGGTTGCTGCAGTCATCTTCGGTGAGCTTCGACGCGTCACTGTTGGACATCTTCGTCACGCTGGCGCTCGGGGCGCGGATTATTGTGCCGAATCCGCCGGACGGCACAGCCTTGGGCGACATCGGCTACATCGCCGATCTGATCAGCCGGCATCAGGTGACCGTGCTGCACATGGTTCCCTCCATGCTGAGCACCGTGCTGATGCTGCCGCAGGTCAGCGAATGGCGTGCGCTGCGTTACGTGCCGGTGGGTGGCGAGGCGCTGCCGGGTGACGTGGCGGACAGGTTCGCCAATTACTTCGACGCCGAGTTGCGTAATCACTACGGCCCGACCGAGGCCGTGGTCTGTTCGACGCACATGCCGGTGGAGGGATCACACGGTGCACGGGTGGTGCCCATTGGTGTGCCGAACCGCAACGTCTACGCATACGTCCTCGACGAAGAGCTGCAGCCGGTGCCCGCCGAAGTGATCGGGGAGTTGTACCTCGGCGGCAATCAGTTGGCGCGGGGCTACCTCGGTCGTCCGGGCTTGACCGCCCAGCGGTTCATCGCCGACCCGTTCCGCCCGGGCGAGCGGATGTATCGAACTGGGGATCTGGTCCGCCGCAACATTGCTGGCGAGCTGGAGTTCGTCGGCCGTGCCGACGAGCAGGTCAAGGTCCGCGGCTTCCGCATCGAACTCGGCGAGGTGGAGGCGGTGGTGGCCAGACACCCGGCGGTGCGGCACTGCCTGGTAGTCGCGGAGGACACCGAGGTGGGCCCGATGCTCGCCGCCTACCTGGTGCCGGTGACCGGCGACAGCGGCGCCGAGCTGGACCTGGACGAGGTTCGTGCCCACGCGGCCGCGGTGCTGCCGGAGTACATGGTGCCCAGCGCTTTTGCGGTGATCCCCGAGATCCCGCTGACGGTCAGCGGCAAACTCGACAAACGGGCCCTGCCCGCCCCCACCCCTATCGCGGTCCGTCGTTACCGCGAACCGGCCACCGTCACCGAACGCCGGGTGTGCGCGATTTTCGCCCGGCTGTTCGACCTCGAGCGAGTGGGCGCCGATAGCTCCTTCTTTGGCCTGGGTGGTCATTCCCTGCTGGCTGCCCGCCTGGTGGCACAGATCCGGGCCGAGTTCGGGGTGGAGTTGACCGTTCGCGCCGTGTTCGACACCCCGACACCGGCCGGTCTGGCGGCTCGACTGGTCGAGCAATTCCGCGTCGAGTTCGACATCGAACTCGACGAGCTGGACGCGCCGGATGAGCTGGAAGACTTTGACAGCTTTGCCGACTCGGCACTGGTGACGTCCTCGAACCGACCTGGGATCGCCGGCGCCATTCGGCCGGAACGGATTCCGCTGTCCTATTCCCAGCTCGCCGCCTGGTTTCAGTATCGGTTGGAAGGCCCGCGGGCGGAATTCAACATTGCCTTTGCGCGCCGTATCGAGGGTCCGCTGGACGCCGATGCGCTCGGCGCGGCGCTCAACGACGTGACCGCCCGGCACGAGTCGCTGCGCACGAATTACGCCGAGCACGAAGGTGTTCCATACCAAATCGTGCACCCGACGTTGAAGTTGGAGCTGCCGATCATCGACGTGTCCGCGGACGACGTCGATCGGAAGATAGCGGAGCTGCGGAGCTACGTGCTCACTCCCGAAACGGGACCGCTGATCCGGGCGACCCTGTTGAGAATCGCCCCGCACACCCACGTGCTGTTCATCATCGTGCACCACATCATGTCCGACCACGCCTCGTTGGGCATCCTGCTGGACGACCTCGTCGTCGCCTACCGCGCGCGTATCGACGGCAGCGCGCCACAGTGGGCCCCGCTCCCGTTCCAGTTCGCGGATTACGCGGTGTGGCAACACAATGCGTTCGACAGCGACTGGGGGCAGGCCGAGTTGGCCTACTGGCGCGACACTTTGACCGGACTCCCCGACGAGATCGCGGTGGCCCATGACCACGCGCGGCCCCCAGTGCTGGCGAAGAAGACCGGCAGGGTAGCGACGTTCACGGTTCCCGCGGCGCGTCGGGCCACCCTCACCCAGTTCGCCGAGCAGAACGGCGTCACCGAATTCATGCTCTACCAAGCGGTTCTCGCCGTGTGGCTGCACAAGCTCGGCGGCGGCACCGACATCGCCCTGGGTTGTCCGGTCGCTTGCCGCGTCGAACCGGGCGCGACGCAACTGATCGGTCTGTTCGCGAACATGGTGTTGCTGCGCAACGACTTATCCGGTGATCCAACACTGCGCACCGTCGTCGAACGCAGCCGTAGCCTGGTGCTCGACGGCTTCGCCCACCAGGAAGTCCCCTACGAACGCGTCGTGGAAGCGCTCAACCCGCCGCGGACGCTGTCACGGAACACGTTGTTCCAAAACATGCTCCACTTCCACGGCGAGGACTGGGCGCTGGTGCCACGTGACCTCACGACTACGGGGGAAACGGTCCTCGTTCCACTTGCGCTGGACTTCGACATCTCCCTGCTCGACTTGGACCTGAGCATGAAGGTGACACCCGATGGCGTACTCGAGGTGCGCGTGGTCGCCAACGCCGATCTCTACGAGCCAGAGACGGTCGCGCTCGTCGCCGACGCTCTGCACAACGCGCTCGATGCCTTCCCGAAGACACCGGACCTCCCGGTCTCCCGGCTGGAGTTGCTGCCCGCGACCGACATGGAACGGTTGTTGGCCCCACCCACCCCGCGCGTGGCCGCATCGGAACGACCGCAACCGGCCACCGAGGGTTCCACAGAGACCCAGCGGATCCTCATCACGCTGCTGGAGGAGCTCCTCGAAATCACCGACGTCGACCCCGAGGACAACTTCTTCGCACTCGGCGGCGACAGCATCATCTCCATCAAGTGGTCCGCCCAGGCCAACGCGCGGGGGCTGGCGTTGACGCCGCCAATGGTGTTCGAGCACATGACCATCGCCGAACTGGCCGCGGCTGTCGACGCGGCAGCCGATGAAACCTCCGACGCACCAACGACCCCGACGGGGCCGGCACCCGAACCGGACTACCAGCCGATGAGCACGTCGGGCTTGGACCCGGACGCGTTGGCCAAACTCACCGCGTCGTGGCTCAAGGAGTCGTGACCCAGGTCGTGACTTCCACCGCACCACAGATCGAGGACGTCCTAGCGCTAAGTCCCCTGCAGGAGGGGCTGTTTGCGCTGTACCGGATGGCCGAGGACGGCATCGACCTGTACAGCATGCAGTTCATCATCGACATCGACGGACCGGTCGACGTCGAGCGGCTGCGCCGCAGCGCTCAGGCGATGCTGGCCCGACACCCCAACTTGCGCGCGGCCTTCTGGGATCGTGACGTGCCCAAGCCGGTGCAGATCGTGCCCAGCCATGCCGAGCTGCCCTGGTCAGAACGACCTGCGCAGCCAACGGAATTCGAGTCCATAGCCCGGTCGGAACGACGTCGCCCGTTTGACTTGAGTCGCGGTCCCGCAATGCGCGTTGTGCTGTTGACCGTGCCCGGTGCGAGTAGGCGCCGGATGATCTTCACCGCACACCACATCTTGGTGGACGGCTGGGCGCTCGCGGTGTTCTTCACCGAGCTGCTCGCCATCTACCGGGCCGGGGGATCCGCCGACGGACTTGCGCCCCCGCGCCTCTACCGCGACTACATCGTCTGGCTCGCCCAGCAGGACCGGGCGGCCGCGCTTGCCAAGTGGGACCGGTATCTCGGTGGCGTATCCGGGCCGCTCATGGTCGCCGATGCCACCGTCGCCGCCGGGGACGGCACCCCTGACAAGACCGAACTGCTGCTGCCCGAGGCAGATACGACCCGGCTGCGGCAATGGGCTAGCCGCAACGGCCTCACGCTCAACACCGCGGTGCTGTTCGCGTGGGCCGTGGTACTCAGCCGGCTCACCGACCGCCGCGATGTGGTGTTCGGCACCATCGTCTCCGGGCGTCCGGAAAACCTGCCCGGCGTGGAAAGCATGGTCGGGTTGTTCATCAACGCCGTGCCGGTAGTGCACCGACTCGACGGCGCCACTTCGGTGGTCGAGCAATGTGCACGGCTGCAACGGGAGTCATCGGCCATGCGCGACATCGGCTATCTCAGTCTGTCCGAGATTCAACGCGAACACGGCCGGGGCGCGTTGTTCGACTCGATGTTCGTCTTCGAGAATGCGCCGATTTCCGACGTGATCCGTCCGGTGACCGAACCCGACGGCGTGCGGTTCACCCCGATCGAGATGGAAAGCCTGACGCACTACCCGTTGACCGTGGTCTCCCACCTGTCGGGAGACGCGCTGCTGGTGCTCGTCGAGGCGATTCGCGAGGCGCTGCCGCATCTGAGTCCGGCCGACATCGGCGAGCGGCTGCTCGCCGTGCTGCGGCAGTTACCCGATATCGGCGACCGGACACCGGACGCACTCGATGTCCTCACACCGGCCGAGCGCGCCGAAATCGCCGTCCTGGCAACCGTATCGGCGCCCGAACCGCAGCAAGCCACGGTGTGGGAGCTTTTCGAACGACAAGCCCGGGCCACCCCGGAGGCCCTTGCGCTCAGCGCCGGCGGCGTCGGCGAAAGCGGTGAAAGCTTCACCTACGCCGACCTGCACGCCCAAGCGTGCCGGTTGGCCGGCGAGCTCGCCGATCACGGTATCGGCCCGGAAACCGTTGTGGCCTTGGGGCTGCCGCGCTCGACCCGCTCGATCGTCGCGATTCTGGCCGTGCTCGCCGCCGGTGCCGCCTACCTGCCCGTCGACATCACATTACCGCCAGTGCGCATCGGATCCATTGTGCGTCAAGCCAACCCAGCGCTGGCGCTCACCGATGCCGACCACAACGAACTGGTCGGGGCCGCGGCAACGCGCACTTTGGTGCTCGACGATCCCGCTGTCGCCGAGCGCATCTCCGCCCGCCCCGCAGCCGCCCCGTCGGTTCGCCGTCATCCCGAACACGCCGCGTACATCATCTTCACCTCGGGTTCCACCGGCGAACCCAAGGGGGTGGTGAACACCAACGCCGCCCTGCTGAGCTACTTTGCCGACCATCGCCGGCGCGTCTATCAGCCGGCCACGGCCCGCCTCGGCCGCCGACTGCGCATCGCGCACGCCTGGTCGCTCAGCTTCGACGCCTCCTGGCAACCGATGGTCGGCCTGCTCGACGGCCATCGGCTGCACCTGTTCGATGCCGAGGAGATGCGCGACGCGGATCGGTTGGTCAGTGGGATGGCTGCCCACCGGATCGACATGATCGACACCACCCCGTCGATGCTCGTACAACTCAAAGCCGCTGGCCTGCTCGATCATTCGCTGTCCGTGCTGGCCTTGGGCGGCGAATCGATCAACACGGCGTTGTGGGAGCAGTTGCGCGCGCTGACGCCGACCGCCGTCTACAACTGCTACGGGCCCACCGAGGCGACCGTCGAGGCGGTGGTCGCTCCCGTCCAGGAGTATCCGACACCGACGATCGGCACGCCGAACGCGGGAACCTTCGGCTACGTCCTGGACTCACAACTACGAACGGTGCCGCACGGTGCGGTGGGAGAGCTGTACCTGTCGGGCCGGCAGCTGGCCCGAGGCTACGTCGGCAGGCCGGGACTGACCGCGAGTCGCTTCGTGGCCGATCCGCTGCGCCCGGGCCAGCGCATGTACCGGACCGGGGACTTGGTGCGCCGCTTGCCGCACGGAGGGTTCGCCTACCTGGGACGCGACGACAACCAGGTCAAGATTCGCGGCTACCGCGTCGAGATCGGTGAGATCGAAGCCGCTCTCCGCGGCCAACCGGGGGTGCACGATGCCGCGGTCTCGGTGCTGCGCCGGGATGGGGCTGCCACGTTGGTGGGTTTCGTTGTGTGGCAAGACAGTGCGGGTGACGAGCTCAACCTGCGGGCCGGACTGGCCGAGCGCCTGCCCCTGTACATGATCCCGGCCCGCATCGTGACACTGCCTCGCCTGCCGGTGAATTCCAACGGCAAGCTCGACGGCCACGCCCTGGACAGGCTGGCCGAGCAGGCGCTCTCGGCCGGCGCCCACGGACCGGAGTCGGCGTCGACCGACACCGAGCGAGCGCTGTGCGAGATCTTCGCCGACCAGTTCAACGGAGTCGTACCGCACATCGACGACGACTTCTTCTCACTCGGCATCGACAGCATCGTGGCGATCTCGTTGGTACACAAGGCCCGACGGCTCGGCATCGCGGTAAGCCCACGGATGGTGCTGACCGCCCCCACAATTCGCCAGCTCGCGGCGGCGATAGACGGGGGTGCCGCGGGGGACGGGGTGGATGCCGATGACAGCGAATACGGCGAAGCCCTGCCGCTGCCCATCGTGTCCTGGCTGTACGAGTACGGAAACTATCGTCGCTTCACCCACATGATCCTGCTGCGGCTACCCGCTGAGATCGACCGCCCGACAATCGAAGTGATGCTGCAGTTGCTGCTCGACGGGCACGACATGCTGCGCTCGATCCTGGTCGACACCGCCGACGGCCCGCGTCTGGTGACCCGCGAACCAGGCGCCGTCCGCGCGGCTGACCTGATCACCCGGATGGAGGTGCCGGCCGACTCGGATGTGCACGCCGCCATCACCGCCGCCGCGCGCACCGGCAACGACCACATCGACCCGCACGCGGGTGCGATGGTGCACGCGGTGTGGATCTCCGGGCCCGCGACGGGGGAGATGCTGCTGATCGCCGCCCACCACTTGACGGTGGACGTGGTCTCCTGGCACATCATGCTGGGCGATATCACGGAGGCGTGGCGCGCGATGCAATCCGGCACGACACCAAAGACGCTGCCGGAGTTCACTTCCTACCGGCGGTGGTCAGAGCTGATGTGGGGTCGAGCCGGCGAGCGCGAAGTGCAGGCTCAGCGGCAGTATTGGACCGACCAGGTTCGCGGTCCCGATCCGGCGCTGGGTAGCCGGCTCGTTGACCCGACCCGAGACACCTGGTCCACGCTGCAGGTCACTCAGGTGCTCGCACCCGTTGACGTCACCGAGCGCGTGCTGGCCACCTTCACCAGAAATGAAGGCATGGACGAATTTCTGCTTTCCGTGCTGACCATGACCGTTGCCAGTTGGCGGCGTTTCCATGACCAGGATCCGTCATCGGGCACCCTCGTCGCCCTGGAGGGTCACGGGCGCGCCGACGCCCTGTTGGATGCCGACACCACCAACACCGTCGGATGGTTCACCACCGCATTTCCGGTTCGGCTGGGCGTCGGCAGCCCGGCCGTCGACGTAGCGCGCAGCGAGAGCGATCCCGATGCCGTCCGCGGCCTGTTCGATTCCGTGGCAAGCCATTTGAGCGCCATCCCGAACGATGGTCTGGACTACGGACTGCTCCGCTACGTGGACGGTATTCCCGAGTTGCAGGACGCCGCCGAGCCGCAGATCACGTTCAGCTATCTGGGTCGCCTGGACCTCACCGGCACAACGGATCAGCCGTGGTCGTTGGTGGCCGGCGACCAGCTGGACGCGCTGCCCGTGGACCCCGAACCGGACCTGCCGCTGCGGTTCGCCCTGTACATCGCCGCGGCGATACGCGGTACGCCGCAGGGACCGCGACTGACGACCAACTGGCTGTGGAGCGACGCGTTGTTCGAGCGATCCGACATTGAGCGCCTGACGCAATTGTGGCAGCGCGGCACGGCTGTGCTCGCGGCTGCCCTGGCCGGTGAGGCATAGAGGGGAACGTAATGGAGCCGCTGCAGGGTGCGGGCGACGGCCAGATCAGCAAGGACCAGATCAGGGCTACCGTCGCCGCCGAAATAGGTTGTGCGGAAGTGGATGTCGCTGACCACGATGACCTTATCCAACTGGGCCTGAATTCCATCCGCATGATGGCGCTGGCCGGCGGCTGGAGGAAACGCGGCGCGGCCATCACGTTTGCCGAACTTGCGGCCAACCCCACGGTGGAATCCTGGCACGGCTTACTCAGCGCCGGCGCAAGAGTCGAGGCAACCCAGGCAACCCAGGCAACCGAGGCAACCGAAGCGACCGGTGAGACCGACGCGGTAGCCGAAGAAGCCCCGTTCCCGCTGGCCACCATGCAGCACGCCTATTGGATCGGACGGTCGGACGAACAGCAGCTCGGTGGCGTTGCGGCACACATCTACGTCGAATTCGACTGTGGCGCCATCGATCCGGTTCGACTTCAGCGTGCAGTGGCCGACCTGGTGACGATGCATCCGATGCTTCGCACCCGGTTCCTACCCGATGGCACCCAGCAGACGATGCCCGCCCCGGGGCGGCCGGTATTCGGCGTCGTCGACCTCCGCGGGCAGAGCCCCGCCCACGCCGAATCCGCACTGACCGAGTTACGGGAGCGAAAGACCCACCAACGCTTGGACATCGAGCAGGGGCAGGTCATCGACGTCACGCTGACACTTCTTGACGACGAGCGCAGCCGGCTGCACCTGGACGTCGACATGCTGGCGGGCGACGCGATGAGCTACCGGGTGCTGGTATCGGATCTGGCCGAGCTGTATCAGGGCACGACGTTGCCCGTGCCGGGCTACACCTATCGGCGCTATCGCACCGAGCGACGTGACAACGGCGGTGAGCACGACCGAGACCAGAACTGGTGGCGGCAGCGGTTGCCCGAACTACCGGGTGCGCCCGAGCTGCCCACCGTCTCGGTGGGGAAAAGCGGCGCGGCGCATCGGACCGTGCGCTATGACTACTGGCTGGCGCCCGAGGCCAAAGAAAGACTTGTGGCGGCGGCCCACGCGCGCGGGGTGACGCCGGCAATGGCGTTGGCGGCGGTTTTTGCCGACACGGTCGGCGCGTGGTCGGCGCAGGACCGGTTTCTGCTGAACGTGCCGCTGTTTCACCGGCAGCCGGTACATCCCGACATCGATCGGGTGGTCGGAGATTTCACGTCGTCGATCATGCTCGAGGTGGACGTCAGCGAAAACGTGTCGGTCACCGACCGGGCTCGAGCCGTCCAGCGCAGCATGTACGAAAGCGGCGCACACGCGGCCTATTCCGGCCTCGAGGTGTTGCGGGATCTGGGCCGGTACCGCGGTGAACCGGTGCTCGCGCCGGTGGTGTTCACCAGCGCACTGGATCTCGGCGAACTGTTTGCCGACAACGTCATCCAGACATTCGGCGACCCGGTGTGGATCATCTCGCAGGGTCCGCAGGTGTTGCTGGACGCGCAGGTGACCGAACTTCGCGGTGGCCTGCTGCTCAACTGGGATGTGCGGGAATCCGCATTCCCGCCGGGCTTGATCGATGTCATGTTCGACGCCTTCACCGAGAACGTCGCGCGCCTCTCCGAAGGCGACGCGGGCTGGGATGCCGAGGCGGCGGTACGCCTACCGAGTGCTCAGGCGGAGGTGCGGGCGGCGATCAACGCGACCGACGGCCCGGTCAGCGGACGCTGCCTGCATCAAGAGTTCTTCGAGCACGCGGTGTCGAATCCGGATGCGGTAGCGGTCGTGTGGGGACTGGGCGACGAGGCGGGCGCATGGACTTACCGCGCACTGGCCGACCGCTCGCTCGCCATCGCGGGCGCGCTGCGCGACCGTGGCGTCCGTCCGGGCGACGCCGTGGCGATCCAATTGCCCAAGGGCCGCGACCAGATCGCGGCGGCGTTGGGCGTGCTGGCCGCCGGGGCAACGTATGTGCCGATCGGCTTCGACCAACCAGATGCCCGGCGGGCCAAAATCCTTGAATCGGCCGGCATCGTCGCGGCCCTCACGGTGGACGGCGCCGACATTGGGGTCCCGGTTGCCTCCCTCGCCGTCAACGCCGCCCAAAGCCATCCGAAGCCGTTGCAGGCGGCGGTCTTTCCGGACACCAGCGACATCGCCTATGTGATCTTCACATCCGGTTCGACCGGCGTGCCCAAGGGTGTCGACGTCCCGCACAGCGCCGCCATGAACACCATCGACGCGGTGAACGACTGGTTCGACGTCAACAGTTCCGATCGAGTCCTCGCCCTGTCGGAACTGGAGTTCGATGCCTCGGTCTACGACATCTTCGGGATGTTCTCCGTGGGTGGATCACTGGTCGCGGTGGACGCCGCGGAGAAGGCGGCCAGCACGTCGTGGGTGGAACTGCTGCGCGCCCATCGAGTTTCGATCCTCAACTGCGTGCCGAGCATGCTTGACATGATTCTGGAGCTTGGCGGCGATCGGCTCGGGGATTCGCTGCGGGCCGTCACGCTCGGCGGTGACTGGGTGGGCGCCGACTTAGCGCGCAGGCTGGCCAGACAGGTTCCGGGCTGCCGGTTCTCCGGTCTCGGCGGTGCCACCGAGACCGCGATCCACAACACCATCTGTGAGGTCGTCGGCGAGCCGCCGGCGCATTGGGCAACGGTGCCGTTCGGTGTTCCGTTGCGCAATGTTCGGTGCCGGGTCGTCTCACCCTCGGGGCGCGACTGCCCCGACTGGGTCCCGGGCGAGTTTTGGGTCGGCGGCGCGAACGTCGCCGCGGGCTACCGCAATGATCCGCAACGCACCGCCGAGCGGTTCGTCGAGCATCAGGGAATCCGCTGGTACAAGACCGGCGACATGGCCAGGTACTGGCCCGACGGGACCATCGAATTCCTGGGCCGCGCCGATCATCAGGTGCAGATCCGTGGCTACCGGGTCGAACTCGGCGAGGTGGAGACCGCCCTGCGCAGCGTTCCGGGGGTGCGTCATGCGGTAGCGCTCGTGGTAGGTGACAGCGCGCCGAAGCTGGTAGCCGCCATAGCGGGTGAGGCCGATGACATCGCGGGCATCACCGAGGCGGTGGCGAAACTCCTGCCGGGCTACATGGTTCCCACCCGCATCGTGCGCTTCGAACGGTTCCCGCTGACCTCGAACGGCAAGCTCGACCGCCGGGCCGTGGCCGCCCTGCTCGAACAGCGGGGCACCGAAGATTCGGACGTGCAGGACGAGGCGCCGCGCAATGACCTGGAAGAAGCGCTCGCGCACATCGCCGCCGAAGTGCTGGGTGTGGATTCGGTGGGCGTGCATCGGGATTTTTTTGCGCTCGGCGGAGACTCGGTGTTGGCCACCACATTCATCGCCCGGGTAAGGGATTGGCTCGACACCGATCACGCGGTGGTCGCCGATCTGTTCGCCGGCCGCACAGTCGCCGGGTTCGCCGAGCGACTCAACGGCCGCGAGGCACTCCGCGGAACCCCGGACCGGCTGTCGGTGATCGCGCGCCACTACCTCGAGGTGGCCGCGCTCACCGACGAAGAGGTTCTCGCCGAGGGTTGACGCTATTTCGCCTCGACGGATCCGACGATGATGCTGCCGACGCTGCACTCCTGACGTTCGTCGACACCCGTGGCGGCGATGAATGCGGCGGTGTCACTGAAACCCTGTGCGCACGCACCCAATCCCATCGCGGTCGCGGCCAGGTAGATGGTCTGCATGAGGACACCGACATTCTTCAGGATCGCGGAGTAGGCGATCTGCTCGTATGTCCACATCATGCGACCGAACCGCGCCGCCATGATCAGCAGCACCTGCGGCTCGGCACCTCCGGTCAGGGTCGCCGACGTTGGCTTCAGCAGTTGGGCAACGGGTTTCGAGTCCACGGCGGCAACCGGTCGCAGCGTGTGGTCGAACGAGTCGTAGTGATACATGCCCGCGTCGAGTCCGGTGACGTTGCGCACCACCGGGTAGACCTCGAGTTCGTACAGCCCGCCGCCGGACGGGTAGGGCCGGGAGACCAGTTCTTCACCCTCGCCGATCCGCTGCGTGTCCCGGGTTCGCGCAGTGCGATAAAGCAATTCGGCCAACTGTGCGACGGTGATCGGGTGGGCGTCGTCGAATGTTCGGATGGAGACGCGGTCTTCGAGCACGGCGGTCAGTGTCGGGTCTTCCGTCCGTTTGGCATCCAGGTCCGGAACGGGTAACGCGATCGGTGCGCCCGGGTAGTCCGCTCGTCGGGCGGGAGGTTGCGGGAAGCGGCCTTTCGCCCACTTCGTCGGACCGAAATGCTCCCAGGTGACATTGCGCTCACCGAGTGTGCTGCGCCGGTGAAACCACAGATCCGGCGCGCTCCAACTCAGCGCCTCGAACCGAGTGTCCTCGTCACCGGCGGGGACGAGCATGCCGCACCAGGTCAGGTCCGCGACGAACTGCGCCGCGACCGGCGCCGGCAGGTCCGATGGCACCGGTCCGGATCCGTCGAGCAGGACCAGCAGACGTGGGTCGTGCACCCGCACGTCGCACCAGGAAAGTGGATTTTCCAGCACGAATCCACCCGAATCCCGATGCAGTACAGCGAATTTGGACAGCACCGCGGAGGTCGGAGCTGCCGGGCGGGGCGGGGCCGGCTTGATCGGCAAAATCGAATAGAAGTCCTTTCCGCCGTCGCGCACCGTGACGTTCAACCAGCCGCCGCCGGCGAGGCGGTCGACCAGAGCGGCCACCGGATTTGCTTCGCCTGGTCCCGTGAGATCCGCAATCGTTCCCGGCCCCACATTGAGAGCCTTCAGCGCCCGCAGCTGGCCGGCGGTGAGACCGGTCAGCTTGTCGCTGCGCGGCGGGTTCAGCAAAACGGCGCCCGCGCGCGTGGTCAAGCAGGTGACGCCGGGACGGAACGCATACCGGGTCTGGTCGGGGGTCTGGTCGGGGTGAGTGAGGCGGGGCACTCGCACGTCCTTCGTCGGTATACGCGGTTCATCGTTCAGCTTGGTTAGCCTAGGTCTGGCGAACTCAAGCCGCGGCGGCTGTGGGTGCGTTCATGGGTGCGTTCATGGCCGGCGCACAGTTTTCCGACAGGTCCGGCTTAGGCGGTACACATACCGTCGGCGTAACGTAACCCCACCGAACTACGACACATCTGTCACAAGATGCACATCTGCAACACGGGGGACGCGACCACTCACCGCTGCTGTGTCGCGTTACGTGCCAATCGAAGGGGAACCAACTGATGAAATCGCTAGTCGTGGCTGTGGCCGTGGCCGGGGCCGCAGTAGCCGCAATCGGTGTAGCCGGCGCCGGCGCAACCGCCGTCGCATCCGCGTCGCCCGCCACGTATCAGGCGCCGCCGCAATCCGTAGGTGCGCCGTTGCCGCTCGACCCGGCGCCCATTCCCACCCCGGCTCCGGCCGTCGGCCTACCGTCCGCCGCGCAGCTGACGGGCATTCTGAACAGCCTTGCCGACCCGGCAGTTTCGTTCGCCAACAAGGGCAATTTGGTGGAGGGAGGCCTCGGCGGCACCGAGGCGCGCCTTGCCGATCACGCGCTGAAGAAGGCCGAGAAGAACGGGTCGCTGCCGTTGTCGTTCGGAATCACCAACATCCAACCCGCCGCGGGTGGGGCGGCCACGGCCGATGTCGCGGTATCGGGCCCCAAGCTGTCGCCGCCCGTCATCAAGAACGTCACCTTCGTCAACCAAGGCGGCTGGGTGCTGTCGCGTGACTCGGCGATGGAGTTGCTGCAGGCCGCGCGCCAGTAGCGCGAGAGCACAACGTCAATCGCCTGCAGGGCCCAGCGCGCTCAGGTCCAGCTTGGCGATGCGCATCGGATCGGCCAGTACGTCGATCGAGGTGATCCTGCCGTCCCGTACCACGAACCCCATGACCGCGGATGGTCGGCCGGACACGAAGATGACCGCGCCGGCGGCGCCGTTGACGGTTGCGGCGCTCACCTTGCGCTCTGGTCCCGCGTAACTCTGGGCCAGCTTTGCCACCGAGGCTGCGCCTTCGGTGCGGTATCCGGCGCCGGGGCCGAAGTCGCCGCGCAGCACCGCGTCCGGGTGCAACACGGACACCAGTCGGTCGAAGTCTCCGCTGCGCCCGGCCGCGAAGAACGCGTCGACGACCGCGCGCTGGGCGGCCAGTTCGCCATCGGGCACCGGGTGGGCTTCCTCGATGCGTCGCCGGGCGCGGCTGGCCAGCTTGCGGGTTGCATCCGGCGACCGGTCCACGATCGGTGCGATCTGGGCGAACGGGACGGAAAACGCGTCGTGCAACACGAATGCCAGCCGCTCCGCGGGCGGCAACGTGTCCAGCACCACGAACAAGGCCATGCCGACCGCATCCGCCAGCATCGCGCGGTGTTCCGGGTCGGAGTCTTTGGTCGCATCGATGATCGGATCGGGGAGTTGTTCGACCGGCTCCTCGGCGCCCCCGGCGCGGCGGGCGCGCAGCGTGTTCAAGCAGATTCGCGCCACCACGGTGGTCAGCCAAGCGTCGAGATTGGCGATCTCGTCGGTCGCGCTGTTACTGAGCCGCAACCACGCTTCCTGAACGGCGTCCTCGGCGTCATCGATCGAGCCCAGCATCCGGTAGGCCACCGCTCCCAGTTGCGGCCGAGCCGCCTCGAAGCGTGCGGTGAGATCCTGGCCGAAGGTCATGGTGCCTTCGCCGGCCCGCCCGACGGCAGCGCGCACACCCGACCCTGCGAGAAGCCCGCAGCCCCGATGCCCAGAGCAATGTTGAACCGGGCCCGGAGATTGCCCAGCGTGATGATGTGCGTCAGTGCAACCAGCTGAGCCGTATCGAAATGGGCACGCAAGGCGTCGAACAACTCGTCGCTGACCTCGACCGGGGTGCGGCTGACCGCGGTGGCATACCGCAGGACCAGCTTGTCGACTTCGGAGAAGCACGGGGCGTTCTCGAAGTCGGCCATGGCCAGCAACTCCTCGTCGGTCAGGCCCATCCCGCGGGCGATCTGGGAACCGAGATCGATGCAGTATTCACAGTTGACCGTGGTCGCCGATTTCAGCTCGGCCAGCACCCGATGCCGTTGGCTGAGAATGGTCAGGCTCGCCTCCGCCTGTTCCAGCCGACCGTATGCATTGAGCACCTTGGGGATGTGGGCGTACATGCGCAGCGGTTCGAGCATCTCGGCGCGGCCCAAGGTCTGCAGTCCGGCCATTTTCGCCAGCTTGCGCCGGGTGAAGAAAAAGGCGATCTTGGCGCCCAATCCGGCGTCGCGGTCCGATACTCCAGCGAGTCGGGACATGGTGCCCTCCTAGGTGTCCGTTGAGTTGACGCTCCTACCAACTCGACACGTGGCGGCACCCAAATGTGACCGGCAGCGACTATCGGGGCTCGCCTGACGCCGCGTCCATGTCGAACACCCGCGCATGCAGTACGGTGCGGTTACGCAGCGCGGCGCGCACCGCCCGGTGCAGACCGTCTTCGAGATAGGTGATCCCCCGCCATTTCACGGCGTGTGGGAAGAGGTCGCCGTAGAAGGTCGAATCCTCCGAAAGGAGGCGATCCAGGGCGAGGACCGTCGTCGTCGTGACCAATTCGTCGAGCCGGATTTGTTGAGGCGGAATTTGCGCCCAATCCCGGTAGGACAACCCGTGCTCGGGGTATGGCTTGCCCTCGCGCACGCCCTTGAAAATCATCCGCCGTCGCTTTCGCCCATTCGTCCAGACTCGACAGGACCGTTGGAGAAAAAGGCTAGACCGATTACGCCGCGAATGGCTCACTGACCCGTGAGTCAATTCTGTGGCGGGCGCCGAGCGCGGCGTTCGTGGACGTTGACGGCCTGTTTAGACCGTAAAATGAATCAGTCCAGAGTGGAGGAGGGGATAGCCGATGGGAAGCGCCGACGAACGACGTTTCCAGGTGCTGCGTGCCATCGTTGCCGACTTCGTCTCCACCAAGGAGCCGATCGGCTCAAAATCACTGGTAGAGCGGCATAACCTCGGGGTTTCCTCAGCAACCGTCCGAAACGACATGGCCGTGTTGGAGGCCGAGGGGTACATCACCCAGCCGCACACCAGTTCTGGGCGGGTGCCGACGGAAAAGGGCTACCGGGAGTTTGTCGATCGCCTCGACGACGTCAAGCCCTTGTCCACGGCCGAACGGCGGGCGATCCAACAATTCCTGGAATCCGGTGTCGACCTCGATGACGTGTTGCGCCGTGCCGTGCGACTGTTGGCGCAACTGACCCGTCAGGTTGCCGTGGTGCAGTATCCGACGCTGTCCACGTCAACCGTGCGCCATCTGGAAGTGATCGCGCTGACCCCGGCTCGGCTGTTGATGGTGGTCATCACCGACTCCGGCCGGGTTGATCAACGCATCGTCGAACTTGGTGACGTCATCGACGACCACCAGCTCTCCCAACTGCGCGAAATGCTGGGCCAGGCGCTGGTGGGTAAGAAGCTCTCGGCGGCCTCGGTCGCCGTGGCAGATCTCGCGGCCCAACTGCGAGCCGGCGATGGTCTGGGCGACGCGGTCGGCCGCTCGGCCACCGTGTTGCTGGAATCACTGGTGGAGCACACCGAGGAGCGCTTGCTGCTGGGCGGCACCGCCAATCTGACCCGCAATGCCGCGGACTTCGGTGGATCGCTGCGCTCAGTCCTCGAAGCCCTCGAGGAACAGGTCGTGGTGCTGCGTTTGTTGGCGGCCCAACAGGAAGCCGGCAAGATCACGGTGCGCATCGGGCATGAAACCGAGGCCGAGCAGATGGCCGGCACCTCAGTGGTCACGACCGCCTACGGCACGAACGACACCGTCTACGGAGGCATGGGTGTGCTGGGGCCCACCCGGATGGACTACCCGGGAACTATGGCTAGTGTGGCCGCGGTTGCCATGTATATCGGCGAAGTGCTGGGTGCCCGATGAGCGGGCACCCGCTAGAGGTCTTGGGGGCAGCCGCCTAGCGGCGGCACGGTCTCCGTACAGGAAAGGTAAATCGTGGCACGCGATTACTACGGGCTGCTCGGTGTAAGCAAGGGCGCCAGCGATGCGGAAATCAAACGCGCCTATCGAAAACTGGCGCGTGAGTTGCACCCCGATGTCAATCCCGACGAGGCCGCACAGGCCAGGTTCAAGGACATCAGCGCCGCCTACGAGGTGCTGAGCGACCCGGAGAAGCGGCGCATTGTCGATATGGGCGGGGATCCGCTCGCATCGGGCGGGGCGTCGGCGGGTGGCTTCGGCGGGTTCGGTGGTTTGGGCGACGTCTTCGAAGCGTTCTTCGGCGGAGGCTTCAGCGCGGGGGCGACATCGCGCGGTCCGATCGGGCGGGTCCGTCCCGGTTCAGACTCGTTGCTGCGCATGCGGCTGGATCTCGAGGAGTGCGCAACCGGCGTCACCAAGCAGGTCACCGTCGACACCGCGGTGCTGTGCACCCAATGCCAGGGCAAAGGCACCCACGGCGATTCCGCGCCGGTACCGTGCGACACCTGCGCGGGTCGCGGGGAGGTGCAGACCGTTCAGCGTTCGCTGCTGGGCCAGATGGTGACCACCCGGCCGTGTCCCACCTGCCGCGGTGTCGGCGTCGTCATTCCCGACCCGTGCCACCAGTGCATGGGTGACGGGCGCGTCCGAGCCCGCCGGGACATCAGCGTCAAGATTCCCGCCGGCGTCGGCGAGGGGATGCGAGTGCGGCTCGCCGCGCAGGGTGAGGTCGGCCCCGGCGGCGGGCCGGCCGGCGACCTGTACGTCGAGGTTCACGAGCAAGCCCACGACATCTTCGTGCGTCAAGGCGACGACCTGCACTGCACCGTCTCGGTCCCGATGGTCGACGCGGCCCTCGGTACGACGATCACCCTGGACGCGATCATCGACGGCCCCAGCGAGATCGTCATCCCGCCCGGCACTCAACCCGGTGCGACGATCACCCTGCGCGGGCACGGGATGCCGCAACTGCGCTCCACCGTCCGCGGCGACCTGCACGTCCACGTCGAGGTGGTCGTCCCGACCCGGCTGGACCACCGCGACACCGAGTTGCTGCGCGAGCTCAAGAACAAGCGCAGTCGCGATGTGGCCGAGGTGCGCTCGACGCACGCCGGCGGCGGTGGGCTGTTCAGCCGGCTGCGCGAGACCTTCACCGGACGCTGACGCAGCCGTTCCCGGACCGGAGCTCCCCATGGTGGCGACGCTGTTCTACGTCGACGCATTGCCCGACACCGGCGCCCTGGCCTCTGTCGACGGCGACGAAGGTTTTCACGCCGCCACGGTTCGCCGGATCCGCGTGGGCGAAGAGCTGGTCCTGGGCGACGGCGTCGGCGGTCTGGCCCACTGTGTGGTCGAACAGGCGGACCGTGACGGGCTGCGGGCACGTGTGGGGCAGCGCTGGAGTGTCCCGCCGGCACAGCCGCCGGTGACGGTGGTGCAGGCGTTGCCCAAATCCGAACGCTCCGAGCTGGCAATCGAATTGGCCACCGAGGCCGGCGCGGACGCCTTCGTGGCTTGGCAATCAGCACGCTGCGTGGCCAACTGGGCGGGCGCCCGGGTGGACAAGGGGTTGCGTCGATGGCGAGCTGTCGCCCGTTCGGCAGCCCGGCAGTCGCGCCGCGCGCACATTCCGCCGGTCGATGGCGTGCTTTCCACCGCGGCGCTGATCGAGCGGGTCCGGGAGACGGTGGCCGCGGGCGGGACGGTGCTGACCTTGCATGAATCGGCGACGGCACGCATCGCGGATATCGCTGAGAGGCAACCGAACTCGCTGACGCTGCTGGTTGGTCCCGAGGGCGGCATCGCGCCGGACGAGCTCACCGGCTTGACCGCGGCCGGTGCCGTGGCGGTTCGGCTGGGGCCCACCGTGTTACGCACGTCGACCGCGGCTGCGGTTGCGTTGGGAGCGCTAGGAGTCCTCACGCCGCGGTGGGACACCGGTTCCGGCCTGGATCCGTAGGCGCGCCCGTAACTCGGGGACGCCGTCACCGGTGAGCCAACTGCGCGGCACCGCCGACCACGGTGGGCCCCCGACGCGGCGGCCCGCTCGCCGGATCCGATCGGGAGCGGCAGCAGGTCGCGGTCACGGCCCGAATCGGCCGGCCGGCCGACGCCCAACACCGCATATCGCCGCTTTGGCCGAGACCAGCCAGCGATCCACGGCCCGGGCCGACTTCGAGCGCGGGCCGCACATCCTGGTCACCGGCATCGAAATGTTGGGAAGCCGCCGGTGACCGGCGGTAGACTGAGGCTTCCAACCCGGCCCAATCCGAAAGAGCCAGAAAGCAGGCATTAGAAGCCACGTGACGCCACGCGAAACCCGCGCTGTTGAGGGATCGTCCCCTACTCAGGTTCGCAGCAGCATCGATGTTCCGCCCGACCTCGTCGTGGGTTTCCTGGGTTCGGCCGATGAGAATCTGCGGGCCCTGGAAAGTCTCTTGAATGCCAAACTGCACGTGCGCGGCAACACCGTCACCATGTCGGGTGAGCCGGCCGATGCGGCACTGGCCGAACGGGCGGTATCCGAACTGGTCGCGATCGTCAGCAGCGGCCAACAGTTGACCCCGGAGGCGGTGCGCCACAGCGTCGCCATGCTGGTCGGCGCCGGCAACGCGTCACCGGCCGAGGTGCTAACCCTCGACATCCTGTCGCGGCGGGGGAAGACGATCCGGCCGAAGACGCTCAACCAGAAGCACTACGTCGACGCGATCGACGCCAACACCATCGTGTTCGGGATCGGCCCAGCGGGCACCGGAAAGACCTATCTCGCCATGGCCAAAGCGGTGCACGCGTTGCAGACGAAGAAGGTCACCCGCATCATCTTGACCCGCCCGGCCGTGGAAGCCGGTGAGCGCCTTGGCTTTCTGCCGGGCACGTTGAGCGAGAAGATCGACCCGTACCTGCGGCCGTTGTATGACGCGCTTTACGACATGATGGATCCCGAGGTGATACCAAAACTGATGGCCGCCGGGGTCATTGAGGTCGCGCCCCTGGCCTACATGCGGGGCAGAGCCCAGCCGCTGCATGCGAAGGTGTTGACCCCCAATGGTTTCCGCCCCATCGGCGACCTGCGCGTCGGCGATTCGGTGATCGGTTCCGACGGGCGCCCCACGGCGGTGTTGGGCGTCTACCCGCAGGGCTACAAGGAGATCTATCGGGTCTTCACCCAAGACGGTTCGTCGACCCTTGCGTCCGGTGACCATCTTTGGTCGGTCTACCCGCTATCCGACCGAGCCGACGGTCAGGGCGGGACGCGCCGGTTGCGGGTGTTGCAGACGAAGGAGATGATCGGCAACCTCCAAGCCGCGCACGGACACCGTTACGAACTGCCGCTGTTGAGTGCACCGGTGAGCTTCGACCCACGGCCGGTGTCTGTCGACCCCTACGAGCTCGGGTCGGCGGCGGGCGGGTCCGCTACGGAGTTCGTCCCGGAGGACTATCTCTTCAATTCGCCTGACGTGCGGCTGGCCGTGCTGCAGGGCCTGCTCGATTCGCACGGCGGTGCGCTTTCCCGCGGGGATGCAACGCGCATTGAGTTCACGACGACATCCGACCGGTTGCGCGCCGACGTGATGTTCTTGGTGCAATCGCTCGGTGGTGTCGCCCACGAACACCGTCGTTCGGACGCCGGCACCCTAGACATCCGTCTGCCCGAAGGAATTGTCCCGTTCCGGCACGTCGGCAAGGTTGCGGCCTACGACGCGACCGCAGGCGGGCGCCCGAGGCGCTTCGTCGATCGGATCGAATCCGCGGGCACCGAAGAGGCCGTGTGCATTCAGGTGGCGGCTGCGGACTCGCTGTATGTCACCGAGGATTTCCTGCTCACTCACAACACGCTGAACGACGCGTTCATCGTCTTGGACGAGGCGCAGAACACCACGGCCGAGCAGATGAAGATGTTCCTGACCCGGCTGGGCTTCGGGTCCAAGGTCGTCGTCACCGGCGATGTCACCCAGATCGACCTGCCCGGTGGCGCCCAATCGGGTCTGCGGGCGGCGGTCGACATCCTCGACGACATCGACGACATCCATATCGCCCAGCTGACCAGCGCCGATGTGGTGCGCCACCGCCTTGTCGGCGAGATCGTCGACGCCTACGCGCGGTACGAGGAAAACGGATCTGGCGTGAACCGGGCGGCGCGGCGCGCATCGGCTGCCCGCAGTCGTCGATGATGGTGCGGTGATCGTTCAATGAGCATCGAAGTATCCAACGAGTCGGGCATCGACGTCTCCGAAGCCGAGCTGGTCAGCGTCGCGCGATTCGTCATCAACAAGATGGATGTCAACCCGGGCGCCGAGCTGTCGATGGTGCTGCTGGACACCGCCGCGATGGCCGACCTGCACATGCGCTGGATGGATCTGCCCGGTCCCACCGACGTCATGAGCTTCCCGATGGACGAGCTGGAGCCGGGTGGCCGTCCCGACGCACCCGAGCCGGGGCCCGCCATGCTCGGCGACATCGTGCTCTGCCCGGAATTCGCGGCCAAGCAGGCCGCGGCCGCGGGACACAGTCTCGGTCACGAGCTGGCGCTGCTCACCGTTCACGGCGTGCTGCATTTGCTCGGGTATGACCACGGCGACCCGCAGGAGGAAAAGGAGATGTTCGCCCTGCAGGATCGGCTGCTGGAGGAATGGGTTGCCGACCAGGTCGAGGCCTACCATCAGGACCGGCAGAACGAGCGAGACCGTCGGCTCCTGGACAAGTCAAGGTATTTCGACCAACCGTGACCGGCCTTTCGCAGCTGCTCGGCGCGATCCTATTGATCGGTTTGGGCGGAATTTTCGCCGCGCTGGACGCTGCCATCAGTACGGTTTCGTTGGCTCGGGTGCAGGAGATGGTGCGCGACGAGCGGCCCGGTGCCAGGGCGCTGCTCAAGGTCATGGAGGACCGGCCGCGCCACATCAACCTCGTGGTGCTGCTGCGCATCACTTGTGAGATCACCGCGACCGCGCTGCTGGTGGTCTTCTGTCGTCACCACTTGAGTGCGAACCTGGGCTTGGTCGTGGCGTCGGCCGTCATGGTGGTGATCAGCTTCGTGGTGATCGGTGTCGGTCCACGCACCCTCGGCCGGCAGCACGCCTATTCCATCGCTCTCGCGACAGCCCTTCCGCTGCAGGTGATTTCCTGGTTGTTGACGCCGATCAGCCGACTATTGGTGGTGTTGGGAAACGCGCTCACGCCCGGCCGCGGCTTCCGCAACGGGCCGTTCGCCTCCGAGATCGAGCTGCGCGAGGTGGTCGACCTGGCGCAGCAGCGCGGCGTCGTCGCCGCGGACGAGCGCCGCATGATCGAGTCCGTCTTCGAACTCGGCGACACCCCCGCGCGCGAGGTGATGGTGCCGCGTACCGAGATGGTGTGGATCGAGGGTGACAAAACGGCCGATCAAGCGATGACTCTGGCGGTACGCAGCGGACACTCCCGCATCCCGGTGATCGGCGAAAACGTCGACGACATCATCGGAGTGGTCTACCTGAAAGACCTTGTGCAGCAGACCATGGGTGCGTCGGACGGTGGGCGCGACACCCCTGTGACGAAGGTGATGCGTCCCGCCGTATTCGTGCCGGACTCCAAGCCGCTCGATGCGCTGCTGCGCGAAATGCAGCGCGATCGCAACCACATGGCGTTGCTGGTCGACGAATACGGTGCCATCGCCGGGCTGGTCAGCATTGAAGACGTGCTGGAGGAAATCGTCGGCGAGATCGCCGACGAATATGACCAGGCGGAGACCGCGCCGATAGAAGACTTGGGGGACAACCGCTTCCGGGTATCCGCACGACTGCCGATCGAAGACGTGGGGGAGTTGTACGGCGTGGAATTCGACGAGGATCTCGACGTCGACACGGTGGGTGGCCTGCTCGCACTGGAACTGGGCCGGGTTCCGCTGCCCGGGTCGGAAGTGGTTTCCCACGGCTTGCGGTTGTACGCCGAGGGTGGCCGCGATCATCGGGGCCGGGTACGCGTGGGCACCGTGCTGCTCAGCCGGGTGGAGACCGAAGGTGAGGGTGAGGACGATGACTGAGACCGGCGGCGCCCACTGGCGCGAGAGTGCGCAAACTGACACTCCACACGGCGTGTCGCTGTACAAACACGCACGCTCGTCGGGGCGCGCTTCGGGGCACGCGGCATGACCGAATTTCGTTCCGGGTTCGTCTGTTTGGTGGGCCGACCGAACACCGGCAAGTCCACCCTGACCAACGCGCTGGTGGGCGCGAAGGTCGCGATCACCTCGATGCGGCCGCAGACCACCCGGCACACCATTCGAGGCATCGTGCACCGCAAGGATTTTCAGATCATTCTCGTCGACACGCCTGGGCTGCATCGTCCTCGCACACTGCTCGGTAAGCGCCTCAACGACTTGGTCCGCGACACCTACACCGAGGTCGACATCATCGGGCTGTGCATCCCTGCCGATGAGGCGATCGGGCCGGGGGACCGCTGGATCGTCGAGCAGATCAGCGCCGTGGCACCCAAGACCAAAGTCGTCGTCATCGTCACCAAGATCGACAAGGTGCCCAAGGACCGCGTCGCCGGCCAGCTCGTCGCGGTCAGCGAACTGGTGCCCGACGCCGCCGAAATCGTCCCGGTGTCAGCGGTGTCCGGCGAGCAGATCGATGTGCTGATCGACGTCTTGGCCTCGCATTTACCCGTCGGGCCGGCCTATTACCCCGACGGTGAGCTGACCGACGAACCCGAGGAGGTTCTGATGGCTGAGCTCATCCGGGAGGCCGCTCTGGAGGGAGTGCGCGACGAACTGCCGCATTCCCTGGCGGTGGTGATCGAAGAGGTCAACCCGAGGGAGGGGCGCGACGACCTGATCGACGTGCACGCCGTGCTCTACGTGGAACGGGACAGTCAGAAGGGCATCATCATCGGCAAAGGCGGGGCCCGGCTGCGCGAAGTGGGCAGCGCCGCGCGCAGGCAGATCGAAAAGCTGCTCGGCACCAAGATCTACCTCGATCTGCGCGTCAAGGTCGCCAAGAACTGGCAGCGCGATCCCAAACAGCTTGGCCGACTCGGGTTCTAGCCCGGGCTGTATCGCGGCCTGCTGTTCTGTTTCAACGCCTCTCGCTTGGGTACCACTCACCGAGCGTGGTGGCACACAGGCCTCGCGTTCGGCGCGCTTACACGCCTTTCATCGATACAGCCCAATCGAAAGAAGAACATGGATGCTTTAACGTTTCTCCGTCAGGACCACAAGAGTGTGCTGGGTTTGTTCGAGTCGCTCGACGGGGCACCCGCGGGTTCGGGTGCCGAGAGTAGCGGCCTGGAAACCACGGTGAACACCCTGATCATCTCCGAATCGCAGCATGAGGCGATCGAGGAACAACACTTCTGGCCGGCCGTGCGGGACGCGCTCGGTGATGCACTCGTCGACAAGGCGATCGAGCAAGAGCAGGCCGGCAAGAAGGTGCTGCAGCGGCTGGAGGACAGCAAGCCCGGCGAGCCGGACTATCACGAAGCTCTTCAGGAGTTCATCAAGCTAGGTCGCGAGCACATCGCCTACGAACAAGAAGTCGTATGGCCCGCCGTGGAATCCGCGATCAGCCGCGAGGACCTGGAAAAGATCGGTGCAAAGTTGGAAACCGCCAAGAAGATCGCGCCGACCCGGCCGCACCCGGGTACCCCGCCCAACCCCGCGGTGCTCAAGACCGTGGGGATGGGCGCAGCGATCGTCGACCACGTGCGGGACGCGTTCACCGGTCGCGGCGAGGACAATCCGCCCGATCCCCAGATCAAATAAGGGAATTCCGAAGGTCGGGCGTTGAAAAAGCATCAACGCCCGACCTTCGACTGTCGAATTACGTCGAATTACGTTGTCGGGACGCGCTGTTCGTGGGTGAACGGCTTCTCGCCCTCGACGGCCGGTGAGCCCTCCGGGTTCTGCTCGGCACCGACATTGCGGCGCACCGTGCTGCCAAGCCATTGCTGCTCAGGCTTTTCCACGTAATCCCACTCGATGCCCTCCGGCCACGGGCCTTGCCCCTCGTTCCAAGGCCCGCGGATCGATTCGCCACCGCCGTTGGACATGTTGAAGGCCTTGTTGTGGAAGCGTGGATCAGACGGCAGCTGTCCCGGCGGGAAGTTGACCGGCAGTTCGTTGAGCGCGGCCGTGAACTGCTGATAGTGCGCGACTTCGCGCGTCATCAGGAACGTGAGGGTGTCCTGCACACCGGGATCGTCGGTGAACTGCTTGAGGTACTCGTAGACGACCTTCGCCCGGGATTCGGCGGCCAAGTTGTTCCGCAGGTCCACGGTGGGATCGCCGTTCGCGTCGATGAAGGCGCCGGTCCAGTTGTTGCCGGCGGAGTCCTTGACGTCTGGGCCGCCACCGCTGAGCACGAGAAACATTGGGTTGACTGCAACTTGGTGAATCGCCTGCTGGCGACCGTCGCGGCTGGCTACTGCGGGCATCCAGTCACATACCTCGGTGGCTTGCTTGAGGTTGTCGTTGAGTCCGTCGAGCAGCATCGTGATCATGGACCCGACCATCTCGAGGTGACTCAGCTCCTCGGTGGCGATGTCCATGAACAGGTCATACATCTTGGGGTTCTTGTCCCGCAGCACGAAAGCCTGGGTGAAGTACTGCAGCGCCGCGGTGAGTTCACCGTTTGCGCCACCGAACTGCTCCATGAGCAGTGAGGCGAAGCGGGGGTCGGGTTCGGTGACGCGTACCTCGAATTGAAGTTCCTTGTTATGCACAAACATTGCTATCTCCCTAAAAAATTGGGTTTGGGATGTAGGCTGCCCGAGCGGCGGGTACCCGCGGGATTTCGACCCAAACTGGGAGGCAACATTTTCCGGTCATACGATCCCGTGGCGTCGCAGCCCTCGGCTGTCACGAAGGCGGCAGCGGGTTTACGACTTATCGCTTTGGTGGCGTCGGCACGCTGTGGATCGGCGGGGTGCTGTTGCCGGTGTTCCACCACACCTTTGGCTGCTTGCTGGCCCAGCCACTGACGGCTTCCAGCTCGGCGGCCAGTGAGATCAACATGCCCTCGCTGTTGGCCGGACCCATCAGCTGCACGCCGATGGGCAGGCCGTCCGAAGTGAAGCCCGCGGGCACGTTGATCGACGGCCACCCCAACACGTTCCACGGCCAGGTCAGCGGGCACGCGGCGATCATCATGCGGTCGGTGCCAAGGCCGCTTAACCGATCGAAGGCGCGGGCCAACGGCGGTGGCTGCGCAGTCGTCGGCGCCAGCACCACATCGACGATGTCGAAAATCGAACCCACCCGCTGCTGGGCGGCGGCTTCGTGACGGCGCGCGCTTCGCAGGATCGCCTGGCCGAGCACATGGCCCGTCCGCAGGTTGGCCAACGTCCGGGGATCCCAGATGACGCCGTCGCCCAACCGCTCCTCCCACTCGCGTAGCCCCGCCGTGGACCGGGCCAGAAAGTCCCACGACAACCGCAGGCCGTAGTCCGGGTTGCCCCGCACGACGGTGTGGCCGAGCATCTCGAGTTGTTCACCCACCCGCTGGGTCGCGGCCAGTATCTCGGGATGCAATTTGGCCCGGAAGAAGGTGTAGGGGAACCGCGTCGACAACGCGATCTTCAAGGAACCGGGCGCCAGGCTGACGTAGTCGGAGGCGGTGAGCGGGGGTGGCTTGTGCCGGTCGCCCTCCACGTTGCCGGATGCCGCATCGAGCACGAGCGCCGCGTCGGCAACGGTCCGGGCCAGCACACCGTTGACCGTGATGCCATTGAACGCCTCGGGCAACGGCCAGGTGGAGATCCGTCCGCGTTGCGGCTTGATGCCGACCAGGTGGGTCCACGCCGCCGGGATCCGGATGCTTCCGGCGCCGTCGGAGCCGATTGCGGCGGTGACCAACCCCGCGGCCACCGCAGCCGCGCTCCCGCCCGACGAGCCACCCGGCGTGTGCCGGCGTGACCACGGGTTTCGGGTGTGTCCGAACGCCGGCCCGCTGGTGAACGGCCATTGGCCCAGTTCGCAGGTGTTGGTCTTGCCCACGATCACGGCGCCGGCCGCCTTGAGTCGTCGAACCACCTCGGAATCGACGGTTGCGGGGCGCACATACCCCTCCGTACCGAAGGCGGTCGGCACCCCAGCAACGTCGACGTCGTCCTTGACCGCGATCGGGATGCCCAGCAGCGGCGCCGTGTCGCCGGCGGCTCGGCGGCGGTCGGCCGCCGCGGCGTCGGCCAGCGCCGACTCGGTGAGAACCACCCGGAAGGCGTTCAACGTCGACTGGCTCACATCGATCGCGTGCAGGGAACGGCGGACCAGCTCGACCGAGGTGACCTTGCGGGTTGCCAGCTGATACAGCAGGTCGGTCAGCGTGGGCAGGCGTCGGTTGTCGGAGCCAGAAATGACCCCGGAATCCGTCCCGGAAGCGCTAACCACGGGGTACGAGACTATCGGCGCGGATGCTCGCATTGTCGCGGCGGGGTGCAAAACTAATGGGATGCGGCTATATCGAGACCGGGCTGTTGTGCTGCGCCAGCACAAGCTCGGTGAAGCCGACCGGATCGTCACCTTATTGACCCGCGATCACGGGCTGGTCCGTGCGGTGGCCAAGGGGGTGCGGCGTACCCGCAGCAAATTCGGCGCGCGCCTGGAACCGTTTGCCCACATCGAGGTGCAGCTGCATCCCGGCCGCAATCTCGACATCGTCACCCAGGTCGTTTCCATCGATGCGTTCGCCACCGACATCGTCAGCGATTACGGCCGCTACACCTGCGGCTGCGCGATGCTGGAAACCGCCGAACGCCTCGCGGGTGAGGAACGCGCACCCGCCCCGGCCCTGCACCGGCTCACGGTGGGCGCGCTGCGTGCGGTGGCGGACGGGCGCCGGCCCCGGGACCTGCTGCTGGATGCCTACCTGCTGCGCGCGATGGGGATCACCGGCTGGGCTCCCGCGTTGACCGAGTGCGCTCGCTGTGCCACGCCCGGCCCGCATCGGGCGTTTCACATCGCCGCCGGCGGCAGCGTCTGTGCGCACTGCCGGCCGGCCGGTTCGACCACGCCGCCCCTGGGGGTGCTGGACCTGATGACGGCGCTGCACGACGGCGACTGGGAGGCCGCCGAGCAGGCACCGCAGTCCCACCGCAGTTATGTCAGCGGATTGGTGGCCGCACATCTGCAATGGCACCTGGAACGGCAACTCAAGACCCTGCCGCTGGTAGAGCGGGTTCAACACGCTGATCGCACGGTTGCCGAGGCGCGCGCCGTGTTGATGGGCAAGAGAGGTGAGTGTGGCTAGAAACGCCCGAAACCTGAAGTCGGCCGATTTCCCGCAGCTGCCACCAGCGCCCGACGACTACCCGACCTTCCCCGACACATCCACCTGGCCGGTGGTCTTCCCGGAGCTTCCGCCGTCGCCCGACGGTGGCCCGCGCCGGCCACCGCAGCACGTATCCAAAGCGGTCGCGCCGCGAATTCCCGCCGACCGGTTGCCCAACCACGTCGCCATCGTGATGGACGGCAACGGGCGCTGGGCCACCCAGCGCGGGCTGCCGCGCACCGAGGGCCACAAGATGGGTGAGGCGGTGGTCATCGACATCGCTTGTGGTGCAGTGGAAATCGGCATCAAATGGCTCAGCCTGTATGCCTTCTCCACGGAGAACTGGAAGCGGTCGGCTGAAGAGGTCCGCTTCCTGATGGGCTTCAACCGCGACGTGGTGCGACGACGTCGCGACATCCTGAACACGATGGGTGTCCGTATCCGGTGGGTGGGTTCGCGGCCGCGTCTGTGGCGCAGTGTCATCCACGAGTTGGCGGTGGCGGAGGAGGTGACGAAGAACAACAACGTGATCACCATCAACTATTGCGTGAACTACGGCGGACGTACCGAAATCGCCGAAGCGACAAGGCAAATCGCTCATGAAGTTGCCGCCGGCCGGCTGAATCCGGACCGGATCAGCGAGTCCACCATATCCCGTCACATGCAGCGGCCGGACATCCCCGATGTGGACCTGTTCCTGCGCACCTCGGGTGAACACCGGTCCAGCAACTTCATGCTGTGGCAATCGGCCTACGCCGAGTATGTATTCCAGGACAAGCTGTGGCCGGACTACGATCGTCGGGACCTATGGGCGGCTTGCGAGGAATATGCGTCCCGTAACAGACGATTTGGGAGCGCCTAGTGCCATCCCTGCAGGAACGGTTGGCGTCTGTATTGCGCGGCGTCGTTTCCGTTGACGAAGAGCCCGACGGCGGACTGACGGTCCGACACGACGGCACGTTCGCATCGCTGCGGGTGGTGACCATCGCCGACGACCTCGACTTGGTGTCGTTGACTCAAATCTTGGCGTGGGACCTGCCGCTCAGCAAGAAGGTGAGCGAGCAGGTGACAAAGTACGCGCGCGACAGCAATTTCGGCTCCGTGACGATGGTGGAAAAAGTCGCGGACAAGGCAGCGCAGCGCAACTCCGGAAAGGGCGCGGCAAAGACCGCTTCCCGAACGGTTTCCCGAACGGTTTCCCGAACGGTAGATGTGATGCTGCGCTACAACTTTCCCGGCGCGGGTTTGACCGACGACGCGCTGCGCACGCTGATTCTGTTGGTGCTGGGTACTGGCAGTGAGATCAGGCGCGCGATAACTGCGTAGCGTCAACTGGCTAGCGGCTAGCAGGCCGCGGGCGACGCCGTCGCGACCTCGAGCGGGATGTCTCGGGTGCGCAGCAACGAGCACAACAGACTGTGCTCGCAGGCGGCGGGCTGCGTCGAGTCGATGAATCGTTCGACGACCTCGACGAAGCGGTCCGGGTGGTCACGGAACGGTACATGCCCGGACTTTTCGAAGATCTCCAGGCGTGAGTCCGGCATTGCCGCGTGCGCGATGCGTGCATGGTCGACCGGGATCACGTTGTCCTCGTCACCCCAAATCAGTTGCATGGGAATGGATTGCACGAGATAGCTGCGATCCAGCATGCTGACGAACTGGCCGCGTCCGTCGACCGCCGACCGTAAGGTGCGCGTGAACGCCGCGATGGCGTCTGATTCTTGCAAGTCCTCGAGCAAGTCGACGGCGTCGACGAATTCCCGCCCGAAACTGTTGGAGCCCAGCAGGTTTCGCGCGGCTCGACCAAGCAGGCGGATGGCGCGTCGGGCGGCTGACAGGCGCAACATGGCCAACGCCTCGCCGGCCATCGGCAGTGCCGCCAACCGCAGTGCCATGGTCACGTCCTCCGCAACACCACCGGGACTCACCAGGACGATGCGTTCGACCAAATGCGGGTACTGATAAGCGAATTGCATCGCGACGCCGCCACCATACGAATGACCGACGATGGTGACGCGGTCGATGCCAAGCGTGCCCAGTAGGTCGCGGATGTCGTTTGCGAACGCCCCCAACGAGTAGTCGGTGCGAGGCTTGTCGGACTCGCCGTGTCCCAGCAGGTCCGGCGCGATTACGGTGAACCGCTGCGCAAGTGCGGAATGTACGGAAGACCAGGACAGGGAGTTCGATCCGATGCCATGGATCAGCAGGAGAACTGGTCCGGTGCCCGCAACTCGGAAGGCGCGCCGGTACCCGTGGATCGTGCGGAATTGCAGGGACGGGTCTTCGACTGACACCGACCGCAAGTGAGAATGTGAACGGGTTCGCATTGTGTTCTCACTTCGTTCTTACTATGCCCTTGCGTCTCCTCTTCCTTGAAGACTGTTAGTGGATTCCCGAAAAGCGCCGGATTACACCTGTGCGAAGGTATTTGCCCGGCCACGGGTTGACACACGGGTTGACGCACTGGGGGACAAGGGCGGTTAAGCGCCGCAATCCGAGCAGGTGCCGTAGATCTCTATGGTGTGGCTGACGTCGGAGAAACCATGTCTGGTGGCTACCTCGGCTGCCCACGCCTCGACTTCGTGATCGGCGACCTCGATGGTGGAACCGCAACTGCGGCAGACCAAATGGTGATGGTGGTGCTCCGAGCACCTGCGGTAGACCGATTCACCGGTGTCGTTGCGCAGCGTGTCGACCACGCCTGCCGACGCCATCGCCTGCAGCGTGCGGTACACGGTGGTCAGGCCGATGTTCTCGCCTCGTCGGCGCAGCTCGTCATGCAGTTCCTGGGCTGACCGGAATTCGCCGACGGTCTCGAGCAATTCGGAGATCGCTGCGCGTTGCCGGGTGGAACGCACGCTCACCTCAGCCATGTGCGTCCTCACCGGCGTGCGCCACGGCATCGACGACGATATGCGCCAGATGATGATCGGCGAGGCGGTACAGCACTTCCCGCCCCGACCGCTCGCCGGTGACCACGCCCGCGGCCTTGAGGATCTTCAGATGTTGGCTGACCAAGGGCTGGGGCACGCCCAACGCGTCCACGAGTTCATGCACGCACCGCTCGGATTCCCGCAACTGCAACACGATGGCGATCCGCACCGGCGCCGCCAGCGCCCGCAACAACTCGCCGGCGGCCTCGAGAATCTCTCGTGGCGGCGGCGCCGAAAAAGCGGGGTGCTCGGCGAAACCCGCTCCGCCATGCACGTGATCGCCGACCATGTCCACTTCCTCGTTGGCGGCGGTCGGCGGCGAGGAAGACGTCACCATTTCGGACTCATCACCTCAAGAATTGCCGGGGCGGGGAACCGCGGTCGACGGAGCTGCGGTTAACTCCACTGTCACATGCATGATGATGCATGTCAAAGACGGGGAGCGCGGTCGCTACCATGACTGATGTTTCGTGGGCGGCGCCCCGCTGCCCACTGCCCCGATACGTATACCTGCATGTATGTCTGATCCCTAGGAAGGGAGCGCACTACCCCGTGGCGTCTGTCATCGACACCGTAGTCAACCTCGCCAAACGGCGTGGCTTCGTCTTTCCCTCGGGCGAGATCTACGGCGGAACCAAGTCGGCGTGGGACTACGGCCCGCTGGGGGTGGAGCTCAAGGAGAACATCAAACGGCAGTGGTGGCGCTCGGTCGTCACGGGCCGCGACGACGTCGTCGGCCTCGACTCGTCGATCATCCTGCCGCGCGAGGTGTGGGTGGCGTCCGGCCATGTCGAGGTCTTCCACGACCCGCTGGTCGAGTCGCTGATCACCCACAAGCGCTACCGCGCCGACCACCTCATCGAGGCCTACGAGGCAAAACACGGCCACCCCCCGCCCAACGGACTGGCCGACATCCGCGACCCGGAAACCGGCGAGCCCGGCCAGTGGACCGAGCCGCGCGAGTTCAACATGATGCTCAAGACCTACCTGGGCCCGATCGAGACCGAGGAGGGTTTGCACTACCTCCGGCCCGAGACCGCCCAGGGCATCTTCATCAACTTCGCGAACGTGGTGACGACGGCCCGCAAGAAGCCCCCGTTCGGTATCGGACAGATCGGCAAGAGCTTCCGCAACGAGATCACTCCGGGAAACTTCATCTTCCGCACCCGCGAATTCGAGCAGATGGAGATGGAGTTCTTCGTCGAACCGTCGACGGCCAAGGAGTGGCACCAGTACTGGATCGACACCCGGCGCCAGTGGTACATCGACCTCGGCATCAACCCGGAGAACCTGCGCCTCTACGAACACCCGAAGGAAAAACTGTCGCACTACTCCGACCGCACCGTCGACATCGAGTACAAATTCGGATTCGTCGGAAACCCATGGGGCGAGCTGGAAGGCGTCGCGAACCGCACCGACTTCGACCTGTCGACCCATGCCAAGCACTCCGGAACCGACCTGTCGTTCTACGACCAAGTCAACGACACTCGCTACACGCCGTACGTCATCGAACCGGCAGCCGGCTTGACCAGGTCTTTCATGGCATTCCTCATCGATGCCTACAGCGAGGACGAGGCTCCCAACGCCAAAGGCGGGATGGACAAGCGCACCGTCTTGCGCCTGGACCCGCGGCTGGCGCCGGTGAAGGCCGCCGTCTTGCCGCTTTCCCGGCACGCAGACCTGAGTCCCAAAGCCCGCGACCTGGCCGCCGAACTGCGCAAGTGCTGGAACATCGACTTCGACGACGCCGGCGCCATCGGGCGCCGTTACCGGCGTCAAGACGAGATCGGCACACCCTACTGCGTGACGGTCGACTTCGATTCCCTCGAAGACGGCGCCGTCACCGTGCGTGAGCGCGACGCCATGACCCAGGAGCGGATCGCCATCGACAAGGTTGCCGACTACCTGGCCGTCCGACTCAAGGGCTGCTGACAACGGCCTTACGCCGGGGGCGTCGCGTATCAGCAATTGTTTGCTGAACGCGCGTCCTAGGTGCGCCGGCAGGCCCCCGGACAGCGGCCTTCCGACACGGTGAGTCGCAAATACCGGGTTCTTTTACGCCACCACCGCGCCCGTCGCCAACTCCGGCTTCGGCAATGTCGGTACCGGTAACTCGGGCTTCGCTCACAATGACCCGCTGGGCCGCGGCAACTCCGGAATCCAGAACTCGGGACTCGGGAATTCGGGCTACGTCAATACCAGCACCACCCTGTTGTTGGGTGGGAACTCCGGAATCCTCAACACGGGATACGGGAACGCCGGCATTTACAACGCGGCCGTGCAGAACGCGGGCCTCGGTATCGCGGGGATGCTCAGCTCGGGACTCTTCATCAACGGCAGCGGCAGCTCCGGTCTGCTCGGCATCGGTGACGCGGTCTCGGGGTTCTTCACGAACTTCTTGGGCTAGTTCGATCCGTCTCCCCGCCCTGGCGGCCGACGCGTTGGGCCGTCGGCCGTCCGGCCGACCGGGGCGGGGCAAGTCGAGGCCGTCCGCGTCCGGTGGCAGTTCGGGTGGCACCCGAATGTGGAAATCGCCGTTGTCTCATACATCCGGCCTGTCTAAGCCGTCCGGACGTCCTCGTTCGGAATCTGGGAATGGTCGTTGTCTCATTTATGAGGACCGACTGGGGGCTCCGACGTGTCGCCGTTGACAATGTGGGAATCGCCGTTCTCTAATTTAATTTTCTGCCCCTGACCAGGCAGAACCGATCTTGATCGGAATGTGGAATGCGGCGTTGTCTCATTTTCTTGAAACTTTTTTCTGCAAAAGGCTGCCATTCCGTGTCGATTGTGCTTACGATTCCTCGCGTAGGCAGAGACGTGGGGGCTGCCGACGAGATTTGCAAGGGCCGCTTCGGCGGCAGAGTGGTTTGAGGTTGTGATGATTCCGGAGTTTGCATGGCTACCGCCGGAGATCAACTCGGCGCGGATCTTCGCCGGTGCAGGTTCAGGGCCGCTGTTCACAGCGAGCGCGGCTTGGCAGTCGTTAGCGGCCGATTTGCGGGCATCGGCCACATCGTTTGAAGCAGTGATCGCGGGACTTGCCGGTGGGCCGTGGTCGGGTCCGTCCTCGGTGGCAATGGCCGCCGCCGCGATGCCGTATGTGGGTTGGTTGAGTGACGCCGCCGCCCAGGCCGAACTTGCGGGGAGCCAAGCTCAGGCAGCGGCAACGGCATTCGAGACGGCATTGCTGGCCACCGTGCACCCCGGGGCCGTAGCGGCGAACCGAGTGTTGTTGGCGGCACTGGTAGCAACCAACCTGCTTGGTCAGAACACGCCCGCGATCGCGGCCGCCGAGTTCGACTACGTCGAGATGTGGGCTCAGGACGTCGCGGCAATGCTGGGCTACCAGGGTGGCGCGCAGCTGGTCGCGTCGACGTTGGCTCCCTTCACTGTTCCGCCGGTGGATCTGGCCGGGTTTGCCAGCGCGCTGAACCTCGAGGTTGCCGGAATTGCAACCACCGCCACGGCGGGAATCGCGCCGGTAGTCGAAGGGGCCTTCGAAGGGGCATCGGCCGTGGCCTCGGCGGTGCCAGTCGACATGGCGCTTGGCGTAGCGCAGTCCGCAGCGATGCCGGCCAGCATGATGCTGGGCCCGCTGATGCAGCTGGGCCAAACGGCAAACGTGGGCACCGCCGCTCTGGCTGGCGCGGCAACCGCGGCCGAGTTGGCGGAGGCGCCCAAGTTCGTCGGTGACATCGAACCCAAGGGTCTGGGTGCCGGCGGTGCTGGGGGCTTGGGCGCTGGGATGGCCGGGGAGATGGGTAAGGCTCGGTTGGTCGGCAACATGTCCGTGCCGCAGACGTGGCCCGGGTCCATGCCGAACCACATGTCCAGCGCGGCCCTGGCCGGGTTGGGTGCCGTGCCGGCCGAAATCGCGCAAGCCGGCGCCATGGGCGGTGGCATGGGCATGATGCCGATGCCGATGCCGATGGGTGGCGCCGGTGCAGCAGGTATGCCTCCGGGGATGATGGGCCGCGGTGGCGGGGCCGCGCACGTTGTGCAGAACCGCCCGAGTGTGATTCCGCGGACCGGCGTCGGATAGGGCGGGGGTGATCGGTCGGGGTCAAGGTTTGGCTGTGGTGAAACCACTCTGGTGCACCACATGATCAATTGATTAGCAGAACAAATTGAAAGGACGAATGAGGTGACTACACGCTTTATGACCGACCCGCACGCGATGCGGGACATGGCGGGTCGTTTCGAGACCCACGCTCAGATCGTGGAGGACGAGGCCCGTCGCATGTGGGCTTCCGCGCAGAACATCTCCGGCGCCGGCTGGAGTGGTCTGGCCTCGGCTACCTCGCTGGACACCATGGGTCAGATGAACACGGCGTTCCGCAACATTGTGAACATGCTGCACGGCGTGCGTGACGGACTGGTCCGTGACGCCAACAACTACGAGCAGCAAGAGCAGGCCTCCCAGCAGATTCTGAGCAGTTAGGACATACGACAATGACGATTAACTACCAGTTCGGCGATGTCGACGCCCACGGCGCTCTGATCCGCGCCCAGGCTGCCTCGTTGGAAGCAGAGCACCAGGCCATCGTTCGCGATGTGCTGGCCGCTGGCGACTTCTGGGGTGGCGCCGGTTCGGTGGCTTGCCAGGAGTTCATCACCCAGTTGGGTCGCAACTTCCAGGTGATCTACGAGCAGGCCAACCAGCACGGCCAGAAGGTTCAGGCCGCCGGCCAGAACATGGCGCAGACCGACTCCGCAGTTGGGTCTAGCTGGGCCTAAGCACGGCCTATGGATGGGCGCGGGTAACACTTCGAAGGTGGTCGTGTTACCCGCGCCTTCTCCATGTCTGCATTTTGAATTCAATTCAATCCGGGCCAAATCCGCCAACCGGGCGGCAACGGCGCAGTTTGCGCTGAAGCGCCGCCGGACTAAATTATGGTGAATCCGATAACTTTCGGTGTGGATTGCCTTAGGATTCCGACCATGGGTCGACTGCGCGCGTAGGTTGATCGCCAGTAGGTGCGTATTGGAAGCCGTTGCGGCGGCAGAGTGGGTTGGGGATTGGATGATTCCGGAGTTTGCGTGGTTGCCACCAGAGATCAACTCGGCGCGAATTTTCGCGGGCGCAGGGTCTGGCCCGCTTTTTGCCGCGGGAGCGGCCTGGGAGTCGTTGGCGGCCGACTTGCGGGCATCAGCCACGTCGTTTGAAGCGGTGATCGCGGGCTTGACGGGCGGGCCCTGGGCGGGTCCGGCGTCGGTGTCGATGGCGGCCGCCGCGGTGCCTTACGTCGGTTGGTTGAGTGACGCGGCCGGTCAAGCAGAGCTCGCGGCTGGGCAGGCGCAAGCTGCCGCAACGGCTTTTGAGTCTGCGCTACTGGCCACGGTGCACCCCGCCGCGGTGGCCGCGAACCGGATTCTGCTCGGCGCGTTGGTAGCGACGAACATCCTGGGCCAGAACACTCCGGCGATCGCACTCACCGAGTTCGACTACGTCGAGATGTGGGCACAGGATGTGGCCGCGATGGTGGGGTACCAGAGCGGTGCGCAATCGGTGGCGGCGACCTTGTCCCCGTTCAGCGTGCCGCCGATCGACTTGGTCGGATTCGCCACCGCACTGAATCTCGAGGTTGCCGGCGTGGCCGCATCGGCTACCGAGTCGATCGCTCCGGCGATCGAAGGGGCTGTCATCGGGGCGCAGGCCGTGGCCGCAGCGGTGCCGGTCGACATGGCACTGGGGATTGCGCAGTCCGCGGCGATGCCGGCCAGCATGATGTTGGGTCCGCTGATGCAGCTGGGCCAGTCGGCAGGCGCGGGGGCCGGCTTGACTGGTGCCACCACTGCGGCCGAGTTGGCGGACATGCCGAAGTTCGTCGGTGACATCGGTCCCAAGGGCCTGGGTGCCGGCGGTGTTGGGGGCTTGGGCGCTGGGATGGCCGGCGAACTGGGTAAGGCTCGGTTGGTCGGCAACATGTCCGTGCCGCAGACGTGGCCCGGCTCGATGCCGAATCACATGTCCAGCTCGGCTCTGGCCGGGTTGAACGGAGTCACCGCCGCCGAGATGGCCCAAGCGGCTGGTGCCGGTGGCAGCGGCATGGGGATGATGCCGATGCCGATGGGCATGGGTGGTGCCGGTGCTGGAATGCCCGCAGGCATGATGGGCGGTCGCGGTGGCGGCGCTGCGCAGGTCGTGCAGAACCGGCCGAGCGTGATCCCGCGGACTGGCGTCGGATAGCCCTCAGGTTCGTTCGACTTTCACTGTCACGCCTGACGCGAGGTTCGCGTCAGGCGTGACTTATTCCCGAGCTCATCAGGAACGCCCCAGTAGGGCGACGACCGACGCGAACACGTGTTGTCGGCGCGCTTTCGTCCAGCCCGTTCACCGCATCCATGATCGCGGCGGTCCTCGCTGGCGCCGCCGGCCGACTGGCCAGGGGGAGCATCGCGAATCCGAGGGCGAACGCCACCGGGATCGGCTTCGACTGCAGTGCGCTTAGCCTCGATTTTTCGTCGAGGGTGATTTCGGTCGGACTTGGCGATGGGGTGCGTGGTGTCTGGGGTTTGTGTGGTTTAG
>NZ_MVHT01000270.1 GCF_002086275.1 Mycobacterium intermedium
GCACCGGAATACACCGGCAACCACTACCGCGCCCCCGCCACCGCGGTGGAAGAACTGCTGGCCGGCATCTACGCCCAGGTCCTGGGCCTGGACCGGGTCAGCGTGGATGACTCGTTCTTCGAACTGGGCGGCGATTCGTTGGCGGCGATGCGTCTGGTCGCGGAGGCGAATTCGGTTCTGGGTGGCCGTCTTTCGGTGCGGGCGTTGTTCGAGGCGCCGACGGTGGGGTTGTTGGCGCCGCGGGTGGGTGGGGATGGTCATCGGTTGGCGCCGTTGGTGGCCGGTGAACGGCCTGCGGTGGTGCCGCTGTCGTTCGCCCAAAGCCGCTTATGGTTTATCGACCAAATACAGGGTCCCTCACCGGTTTACAACATGCCGGTGGTGTTGCGGTTGGGCGGTCACCTGAACGTCCGGGCGTTGGGTGCGGCGTTGGCCGATGTGGTGGCCCGTCACGAGAGTTTGCGCACGGTGTTCGCGGTCGAGCAGGGAGTGCCGCGGCAGGTGGTGATGGCCGCCGACAGTGTGGACTTCGGGTGGCAAGTCGTGGACGCAACCAACTGGCCGCAGGAGCGGCTGGGTGCCGCGATCGAGGCGGTGGCGGGGCACCCGTTTGACCTGGAATTTGAGATTCCGTTGCGTGCGGCCCTTTTCCGCCTTGGCGACGATGAGCATGTGTTGGCGGCGGTGGTGCACCACATCGCGGCTGACGGGTGGTCGATCACCCCGTTGACGCGCGATCTCGCGATGGCCTACGCCGCGCGGTGTGGTGGTGTTGCGCCGGGGTGGGCGCCGTTGGCGGTGCAGTATGCCGATTACACGGTGTGGCAGCGCGCGGAGTTGGGGGATGTGGGTGATGCGGGCAGTGTGATCGCGGGGCAGGTGCGGTATTGGCAGGAGGCGTTGGCGGGGTTGC
>NZ_MVHT01000271.1 GCF_002086275.1 Mycobacterium intermedium
TTCGGGAAGCGGCCCGGGAAAACGGAACAACCCCAACGGTTGTCACCGCGTCCCGGGCCGACTTTCACCGACCGGCCCGCGAGACGGTGATTCAGTTCATCGCCGAACACAAGGACCACCAGGTGGCCGGCCCCAACGGTGGGGCCGGGCTGCGCTGGGGTGTCGAGCCCATGTGCGCCGTGCTCTCTGAGCATGGCGTGTCGATCAGCCCGTCGACCTACTACGAGTGGATCGCCAAGACCCCGACCCGTCGCCAGATCCGTGACGCCGAGGTGGTCAAGATCATCACCGCGGCACGGGAAGACAAGAAGAACGGTCGGTTCGTCCAGACGTTGGGGTCACGCAAGTTGTGGATCTGGCTGCGTGGCCAAGGCCATGATGTCGCCCGCTGCACGGTGGAGCGGATCATGCGCGAACAGGGTTGGGAGGGTGCGCGGTACGGGGCCAAGCACAAGACCACCATCGCCGACGAAAGCCATGTCAGATATCCGGATCTGGTGGACCGGCGTTTCTACGCGTGTGCACCAAATCGGTTGTGGGTAGCCGACTTCACCTATGTGTGGACATGGCTGGGGTTCGTCTACGTGGCGTTCGTCATCGATGCCTACAGTCGCCGGATCGTCGGCTGGCGGGCGGCCAGATCAATGACCACCGACCTGGTCCTCGACGCCGTCGAGCATGCGTTCTTCACCCGCGCCCAGGACGGCACCACCACCCTGCACGGGCTGATAGCGCACAGCGACGCCGGCAGTCAATACACGTCGGTGGCCTTCACCCAACGCCTGGTCGATGAAGGGGTGGACCCCTCGGTCGGCTCGGTCGGCGACGCCCTAGACAAGGGCTTGGCTTCATAGTGCACCTCCTGTAGTGGGTTGGATGGGAACTCGTTTTCTTAGTGGGCTGCCTTGTC
>NZ_MVHT01000272.1 GCF_002086275.1 Mycobacterium intermedium
CCCGCCCCCCCCACCGCCAGCCCCGCCCTGGCCGCCGTTGCCGCCGAAGGTGCCACCACCGCCTGCGACGCTGGTCCCGGGGCCGCCGGAGGAGCCGTCATTACCGGCGGCACCGTCGCCTCCGGCCCCGCCCTGCCCGCCGTTGCCTACCGACCCGCCGTTACCGCCGGCCCCGCCATTGCCGCCTTGGCCGCCTAGCACGCCGTGGACACCGTCAGCGCCGTTGCCGCCTTGGCCGCCGTTGCCACCGCTGGTTACCGCCGCGCCCGCGCTGCCAGTGCCGCCGTCGCTGCCACCGCTGCCGCCGCTACCGCCCGTCCCGCCCTTGCCGCCGGCACCGACCTTGCCGGGGTTGCCGCCATCACCACCACGCCCGCCGTCGGGAACACCACTATCGCCGGAACCACCGGAGCCACCATCACCAGGTGTGCCTGCCGCGCCACCGGTACCGCCGTCACCGCCGGTCCCGTTAACGCCCGCACTGCCCGAACCACCGGCAGCGACGCCACCGGCGTTACCACCGGCACCACCGACACCTCCGGCCCCGCCATCACCACCGGTACCGCCGGTCTGCCCTGCTTCGCCCGCCGCGACGGCATCCGCGCCCTTGACGCCGGACCCACCGGCACCACCGTCGCCGCCGGTCCCGCCGATACCGCCGGTCCCGCCGTCACCGCGCAGCGAGCCACCCAGGCCGCCGGCACCGCCGGCACCGCCGGCACCGCCGGCACCGCCCTGTCCGCCCGAATCGCCGTAACTGACCCCGTCTAAGCCGGCCAATCCGGCCCCACCGCTCCCACCGGCACCTCCGGCGCCGCCATTGCCCATGTTGCCGCCGGCTCCGCCGTTCCCAGCGGTTCCGCCGAAGCCGCCGGTGCCGCCCGCTCCACCGGCCCCACCCATTC
>NZ_MVHT01000273.1 GCF_002086275.1 Mycobacterium intermedium
TGGCGATACCGGAGATGGCGTTGCCGAGGTTCTGGACGCCGGACAGCAACGTGCCGGAGTTGTACCAGCCCGACGTCAGCGCCCCGTTGGCGTTGGCAAAGCCCGAACTCAGATCGCTCGAGTTGAAGAACCCGGACGTGCCGGTGGCATTCCCGTTGAAGAAACCCGACGACACCGTTCCGGAGGAGTTGCCGAAGCCGGACAACCCCGGGATGCCCAGTTGGAGTTGGCCAAGGAAATTCATCTGGATGGGCATCGCGAAGTCCGCCCCGTATACGACGTCCATCAGGACGATCGGGTTGATGACGATCGGTTCCACGATTGCGGACGGGACAGTTCCGGAGATGGTGACGAGGCCAAGCGCATTCATGTTGACCGGAACGTTGACAATGATCGGGTAGACGGTGATCGGGTCGAACTGACCGGTGATCGGGATCGCCACGTTCGTGTACGCCAGTAGGTCGATCGGAATCGCCGGGAAATTGAGCGTGATGTGGTAGCCGTCCGCCCCTACGTCGTCGCCCAGGTTGAATGCGCCGAAGTTCCTGCTGCCGGTGTTGAACGAACCGGTGTTGATGTCGCCGACGTTGGCGAAGCCGGTGTTGATACTGCCGGCGTTGAAGCTTCCGGTGTTCAGGTGACCCGAGTTGGCACTGCCGGTGTTGAAGCTGCCGACGTTGAAACTTCCCGTGTTGTTGCTGCCGGTGTTGCCGAAACCGGCGTTGCCGCTGCCGGTGTTGCCGATACCGGTGTTGGCGACGCTGGTGTTGCCGATACCGGTGTTGTACTCACCGGTGTTGCCGATACCGGTGTTGCCGATGCCGGAGTTGAACAACCCGCGGTTACCGGTGCCGGAGTTGAACAACCCGACGTTGTCACTACCGGCGTTCAACCCA
>NZ_MVHT01000274.1 GCF_002086275.1 Mycobacterium intermedium
GGTGGGGCCGGCGGATCCGGCGGATCGGGCCAGGACGGTGGTGCCGGCGGTGCCGCTGGGCTATTCGGTACCGGTGGCGCCGGCGGCGATGGCCTGGCAGGGGCAACCGTGAGTGCCCCGGGAGCGAACGGAAACGCGGGCGGGTCCGGCGGAGCCGGAGGAGCCGGCGGAAACGGCGGGACGATCTCCGGCAACGGCGGTGTCGGAGGGGCTGGCGGCCACGGTGGGAAGGGGAGCGCCGGCATCGCCGGTGCCGCTGGCGGTCCCGGCTTGGCCGGGGGCAATGGTGGTAGCGGCGGCAACGGTGGCAACGGCGGCGCGGGCGGCCTCGGAGGCACCGCACTTGGCGTCGGCACCAGCGGTAAAGGTGGCGCCGGCGGCAACGGCGGAGTCGGTGGAGCACCTGGCGACGGCGGGACCGGCGGCAACGGCGTGGTCATCGGCGGTGTCGCCGGCAATGGTGGCAACGGCGGTAACGGCGGCAATCCCGGTACCGGTGGTCAGGCCGGTAGCGGTGGAGCAGGCGGCATCGGCGCCGCTAGCGGTGCAAATGGCACAGCGGGCACCACCCCGAATATCGGCGGCAACGGCGGCGCCGGCGGTGTCGGCGCCTCAGCGACCGAGCCGGGCGGCCACGGCGGTGCTGGTGGCCGTGGCGGTGACGGCGGGTCGGTTGGGAACGGCGGAAACGGCGGCGCCGGCGGCAACGGATTTATCGGGGCGCACGGCACCAACGCCAATGACCCCAGCCAGGATGGAACCGCGGGTCAAGCCGGTGGCAACGGCGGTGCTGGCGGTGCGGGCGGCAACGGCGGTGTAGCGGGTACCGGCGGAGCCGGTGGGCAGGGCGTGGTCGTCGGTGGCGTGGCAGGCAACGGTGGCGATG
>NZ_MVHT01000275.1 GCF_002086275.1 Mycobacterium intermedium
CCGGTAAACCCGAAATTTTTATTTCGGGTTAGCCGGGCCCCGGCAAAGGCATGGTGACTGGCTTCAGGCTGTCCGATTTGCGAATTGTGACGCTAGTCACTATTGCCTGTCTGCGCTACAAATGTGTCGACAGCGGGTTCACGGTTTGCTGGTCTTGACCGAGCGCTCCATTTTGTTTACCGACACACCAAGGTCTTGTGATCCGGGCAAATTTGCTACGGATTGCATGATCTGCGCGCTGGGGCGATGCCTCGGTTAGCCCCGAAACCGGCCGCGATTGAGCGCTGTTGAGCGCTGAGGCCGCCCCCTATGCGCTAGCGCCGGCCCGCTGCGGTAATAGCCATGAACCAGAAAGGGCCTAGAAAGGGCCGAGCGGCGGGCGTGCCCTCGCCGGCCCGGTTCGCCTCGTTTGGTACCCCTCCCCCGGGAGCGCATCGTCGGCCAGCTGGACGCGTGCGAACTACCAGGCGTTATGCGACGCCCAATTCATCACGTGACGTTCGGCGACCGCAATATTCCGCACCGGGCGTGAGCTCTCTACAAGCCACGTCAAATCGCAACCCCGCAGCACCCGAGACAGCATCATGGAACAAATCACAGTCGATCTCAGGACAAACCGCGAATCATGCTCCAAGACACGCAGGCATATTCCACGCGGACCGCTTTCCTGCCCGTTTGCCCGGGAAAACTAGATGAACTTGCTTTCTTATCGA
>NZ_MVHT01000276.1 GCF_002086275.1 Mycobacterium intermedium
CCTAGGCCGATGTTTCTGAAGCCCGAAACGCCGCTTCCGAGGTTGCCGATTCCTGAGGAGCCTTCGCCGAAGACGTTGAAGCCCGAACTGGGGATGTTGCCCAACGGGTTGCCGCTGAAGAAGCCCGAGGTGCCGATGCCGGTGTTGAAGAAACCGGAGGTGCCGCCGGGGCCGGCGTTGAAGAAGCCGGAGGAGGTGGGGCTGTTGGTGACGTTGAAAAAGCCCGGCGTCGGCGGGATCTTGAACTCCATGACCGTCTGGGAGAACAGGTGGATGCTCGGGATGTAGATCGCGGGCGCGTTGAAGGCCCCGACCTGGATCGGTGGGATGACCAGCTGAGCCAGGGTGAACGCGGGAACGCTGAGTTGCGGGAACAGGATTTCGCCGACGTTGATCGGCGGGATGGTCAGCGGCGCGGTGGCGAAGCCGGGCACGGTCAGCTGCGGGAACAGGATCTCGCCGATGTTGATCGGTGGGATGACGAACGGCGCGGTGTCGAAGGCCGGGACGCTGATCTGCGGCAGGGTGAACCCTTCGAAACCGATCGGCGGAATCGAGAACGGCGGGGTGGCGAAGCCCGGGACGCTGATCTGGGGAAGCACGAACTCCTCGAGGCCAATCGGCGGAATGGTGAACGGTGCCGTCGCGAACTCCGGAACGCTGATCTGCGGAAGCACGAACTGCTCGAGATTGATCGGTGGGATCGAGAAGGGCGCGGTGCTGAATCCGGGAACGCTGATCTGCGGCAGATCGAAGCCCTCGATACCGATCGGCGGGATCGATAGCGCCGCGGTGCTGAACCCGGGAACGCTGATCTGCGGCAGATCGAAGCCCTCGAAACCGATCGGCGGCAACGTCAACG
>NZ_MVHT01000277.1 GCF_002086275.1 Mycobacterium intermedium
TCCAATTATCCCTTGCAGGACAGGCACTTTCGCTTATCTACACCCCGTTTCTCGAGGCATTTCACGAAAAATCTGGGCTAGGCCGCGGCCAGCACTGCTGCGAGACCTTCCCGTGTTTGTTCGACGAAATGCTCGGGAACCTCCGGTGACGGGAAGAGTCCCCCCGCGTTCGGGTGTGTTCCATCGGACCATCTGGCGGTTCCGCTCCTGTGTCCAGAGCCGCGGCGACTTCTCGATGTCGCGGGGGTTGAGCACAGCCGGCCCACCTGCGCGTCTACCCGCTGAAAGATGTTGTTGCTCTGGCTGTTTCGCTCCGTGCAGCGAAAGATGCAGCGCGGCCCTGCGGTGTGCGGTGATCGCCGCGGACCCCGAGTGCCGCCGCCGAGTCGGTCAAGGTGAACTCACACCGGGACGGCGAGCTCTAAGGCTTCCCGTTTTGCCCGTCCAGTCCGAGTATCAGCCCGCCGATGCCGCCGGTGCCGCCCTTCCCGTTGGGAAGTCCGCCATTGCCGCCGTTGCCGCCATTGCCGATCAACACGGCGCTACCGCCCGGCCCGCCGGCACTGCTGGTGTTGCCCCCCGCGCCGCCGTCGCCGCCGTCGCCGATTAGCCCAGCCTTGCCGCCAGCTCCCCCGGTTCCAGCCACGCCGAGGCCCCCGGCGCCTCCGTCGCCGCCGGAGCCGACGAAGACGCCCGCGTTCCCCCCGTCGCCACCGATTCCTCCTTTCTGGAGGCCGAACCCGCCGTCACCGCCGGCACCGCCGGAACCGAAGAACAAGCCGCCGGACCCGCCGGCCCCGCCGGTCCCTCCGGTGCTGCCGGGTGTTGGCGGGAACGGCGGAAGCG
>NZ_MVHT01000278.1 GCF_002086275.1 Mycobacterium intermedium
CCGCCCGTACCGGCCTGACCCCCGGTTCCGCCCTTGCCGCCCTGACCGCCGTCGGCGACGTGGCCCACGCCGGACGCCCCGGTGCCGCCGCTCCCGCCGGTACCGCCTTGACCGCCTTGGCCGCCAGCGCCGGTGACGACGCCGGTACCCCCGACACCGCCCAGCCCGCCCGCGCCGCCCGCGAAGCCGGTGCCGCCGATGCCGCCGTCCACGCCAAAGACGCCGTCTGCGCCGTTGTCGCCGGCGCCGCCTGTGCCACCGACGCCGCCCGCACCACCGGCACCTGCGACGCCTGCTGGTGCTGGGGCTCCGAATGGGCTACCCCCGCCGGCGCCCGCGGCGCCGCCCTGACCGCCGACGCCACCGGTTCCGCCCTGACCACCGTCGATGCCCAAACCGACTCCAGAGCCGCCGGCGCCGCCCTGTCCGCCGATGCCACCACTGCCGCCGCTGCCGCCCGCGCCGGCCTGGCCAAACGGTGAGGTGTTGGCGCCGCCGGCGCCCCCAATGCCGCCGTTACCGCCCGGTGCGCCCATTGCACCCTGGCCGCCATTGACGCCGGTGGTCCCGATGCCGCCGGCGCCGCCAACCCCGCCCGCGCCGCCAGCTCCGGCGGTGCCGAATAAGCCGTTGCTACCGCCGACCCCGCCGGTACCGCCGGCCCCGCCGACGCCCTGGTTAGCCCCGGTCCCGCCACCGGTCCCGCCGCTACCTCCCGCGCCACCAGAAAAACCAGCGCCTCCCATGCCGCCGGTCCCCGGCGCGGCGGGTGTCGCGGGCTCCGGCGGTCAAGGCGGCAAAGGCGGCACCGGCGGCCAAGGCGGGGCCGGTCTGGACAGCCTCGA
>NZ_MVHT01000279.1 GCF_002086275.1 Mycobacterium intermedium
TCCTACGGTGTGGAGCCCGACCTGGTGATCGGGCATTCGATGGGTGAAGTTGCGGCCGCGGTGGTGGCCGGGGCCTTGACGCCGGCCGAGGGGCTGCGGGTGACCGCCACCCGCTCGCGGCTGATGGCTCCGCTGTCGGGACAGGGCGGCATGGCCATGCTCGGGCTTGACGTGGCGGCCACCGAGGCGTTGATCGCCGACTACCCGCAGGTGACGTTGGGCATCTACAACTCTCCGCGCCAGACGGTGATCGCCGGGCCCGCCGAGCAGATCGACGAGTTGATCGAACGGGTACGGGGCCAGAATCGGTTCGCCAGCCGGGTCAATATTGAAGTGGCGCCACACAATCCGGCGATGGATGCGCTGCAGCCCGCGATGCGCTCCGAGCTGGCCGATCTGCGCCCCCGAACGCCGACCATCCCGATCATCTCCACCACCTACGAAGACCTCGAGGCCCGCCCGGCTTTCGATGCCGAGCACTGGGCAACCAACATGCGCAACCCGGTGCGCTTCCAGCAGGCCATCACGCACGCCGTCGAGAAGGCGGGCCACCACACCTTTATCGAAGTCAGCGCGCACCCACTGCTGGTCCAAGCCATCGACGACACCCTGAGCGGTCAAGACCACCTCAGCGTCGGCACACTGCAGCGCGACACCGATGACACCGTCACCTTCCGCACCAACCTCT
>NZ_MVHT01000027.1 GCF_002086275.1 Mycobacterium intermedium
AGCCCCGCCACCGATACCGTTGGCTCCGCTGGTCGGTCCGTTATCACCGAGCGTGCCGGCCGCGCCGGCGCCGCCAATCCCTCCCGCCCCGCCGTTACCGCCGCCAAACAGCCCGTTCGCGCCGCCAGCACCGCCATGACCACCCGCCTGACCAGCAACGACGGCATTGCCGCCGGCCCCGCCATTTCCGCCGTGACCCCACAGGAACGCGGAACCGCCAGCCCCGCCGGCTTGCCCTGGGGCGCCCGATCCGCCGTTGCCGCCATTACCGGAAAGCCACCCGCCGTTGCCGCCTGGCAGGCCACTGCCCGCGGGCGCGTCCGCGCCATCGCCGATCAGCGGTCGTCCGGTAAGTGCCACAACCGGCGCGTTGATCGTGTTGAGCAGATCCTGGAGGGGCGAGGCGGCCGCGCTCTCGGCACTGGCATACGAGCTGGCACTGGCCGCCAAGGCACGCAGAAACTGCGCTTGGAACGCCGTTGCCTGCGCGCCGAGCGCCTGAAACTGCTGTCCGTGGGCGGAGAACAACGCGGCTATAGCGGCAGAGACCTCATCGCCAGCCGCGGCCAGCAGTTGAGTCGTCGAGGCGGCTGCCGCGGTGTGGGCCGATTCGAGCGCCGACACAGTTGCGGCCAAATCCGTTGCCGCCGCTGTCATCAGCTCTGGCGCCGCGATTACGAACGACATGTACGTTCACCCCTTAGCTCGCAGGTCTGATCGGGACGAGACCGCGCATCCAGTGCGGTGGACGAACGTAGATGTCTCGTGCTAGTCAGCCTCCGACCATGCGGCGACCTTGTCTTGAGTAGTGCGGTACTCAAGTGTGGCGCTGGGAAAGATCCCGGCTTTGCTACCGGTGGCAGACTTGGCGCTTGTCGTGACGCGGGTTGTCAGAAGGCAGAGTGCCGCGTCCGCATTGCTCACTGTCATTAACGTTGCTGCACTGAATATCTCAGAACCTACGGCGTCCAGGTTCCGCCGAACGAACTAGAACCCGACAGCGGACGTCATAACGATTTCTGGGTCGCAGAAGGGGAGCCGGTGAAAGGGACTTCCACACCACGTTGAAATGACAACGCCGCGCTCTGGAGTACCAGCGCGGCAGCCAGTACGCCTAGCCATAGCCAGGCCTCGCCCGGGGAAATGTGCACGGCGGGATTCGCGTATCCCAAGAGCGCGACCGAGCGCATTATCACCGCAACAGCGACGGCGATCGTCGTGTAGGGGACGAACGTCTGGATGTGTTGTGCAACGCCGCCGACAGGCGATTCCGACTGCCGCCTCTTTCGCCCCAGTACCCACAGGACGGCGCACGCGATCGCAATCGCCGCTGGTATGGGAACCGCCAGACGATTGGCCTGATCCCACAGCGGTTGAAGCGGCTGCCGCGTCTCCGAATTGCCCAGCGCGAGTGCAAGATGCCCGAGCGTCTGTTGAACAAACGACACGGTAAGCGCGGGAGCGAGCACCGCCAGTATGAAGACACAGTGCTTGGCGAGTGTCCCCGATGTACCCGAAAAGAACTGCACCACCGCGTAAAGCAACGTATAGATGGAAGCCGCCAATGACACGGCGGCCAGCACCGCCGCAGATCCGGCACGTCCCTCGGTGATAGCGCATCCGCTCTCACCGGCGAGCAGGCTGTAGCGCAGGGTCGTCAACACCAGGCCCAGAAACGCGCACACCAGCGCAAGCCCCACTTGGGTTTCATGCGCGGCCTCCCGGGGTCCCGGCGAACGGCCCTCTCCGCGCCGTCGATACGCACGATCCAGCACCAGATTGATGACGACGAAAGCAAAGCCTGCAAGAACGGCGGTGAACTGCGCGTAGCTTCTGGCCACAATCGAGGGGTCGAAGCCATACCAAAGTTGGCAGGGCTCAGCAATGAGTTCGGTGAGCACCGTCGGATACTACGGGCAACCGGCGCTGGGCCCGTGCGCAAACGCGCACGTTTTCGCTTATCGGACAACGTCGCACGAGCGCGCTGACCGCCGATCGCGTCGATGCACGCGTTATCCTCGTCGAGGTGTCGGCGCCGACGAAGGACCCGACCGAGCCTACGGGGAGCGCATGCGCTACGCACTGTTGCGTCAACTGTTCGCCATCGCCGGTGCGGTGGGTTTGGCGGCGTGTAGCAACGTGGCGTCGAAACCCGTGGGCGCGCCGTCGATCACGAGCGAACCGTTCGGTCACGTCGGCGATACCCCGGTGCAGCGCTACACACTTTCCAACGGGCACGACATGCGGGTGCGAATTCTCACCTACGGCGGCATAATTCAGTCGCTGGAGGTGCCCGACCGCAGCGGCCACGTGGACAACGTGGTGCTGGGCTTTCCGACCCTGACCGGCTACGTGGACAACACCGGATCTGCCAAGACCTACTTCGGTGCCATCATTGGTCGCTATGGCAATCGGATCGCCAAAGGCGCCTTCTCACTGAACGGCACCGAGTACCACGTGCCGATCAACAACAACGGCAACAGCTTGCATGGCGGCACCGCGGGTTTCGATGCGAAGGTGTGGCAGGCACGTCAGCAGAGCGGTAAAGACGTGGTCAGCCTGGAGCTGCGATACGTAAGTCCCGCAGGCGAAATGGGCTACCCCGGAATGCTCACGACGACCGTCACCTACACACTGACCCAGCAAAACGAATTGCGCATCGACTACCACGCGACCACCGACGCGCCGACGGTGATCAACCTGACCAATCACAGCTACTTCAATCTGGCCGGTGAAGGTACGCCCGACGTCTACGCGCAACAGGTCACCATCAACGCCGACGATTATCTGCCTACCGACGCCACCCAGATCCCGACGGGGGAGATCGCCTCGGTGAAGGGCACTCCGTTCGACTTCACCTCACCGACCACCATCGGCGCGCGCATCAATACAAGCGACCCCCAGTTGCTGCTGGCCCGAGGCTACGACCACAACTGGGTGATCAACCGCGGCAACAAGACTGGGCTGGTGTAGGCCGCCAGGGCCGAGGACCCGCAGACGGGTCGCACCCTGACCGTCTCCACAACGGAACCCGGTGTGCAGTTCTACACCTCCAACTTCATCGACGGGACGTTAACGGGCACCAGCGGCCATATCTATCGACAGGGCGCGGGATTCACCATGGAAACCCAGCACTACCCGGACTCGCCGAATCACCCGAACTTTCCGACCACCGTGCTGAACCCAGGCGACAGCTACGACTCGACAACGGTTTTCGCCTTCAGCGCCAAATAGCCAGTTACGAAGAACCGTGAGATGAGCGAAACAGGGCCGGCCCGGCCAACCGCCTCGTCGTAGCCTGCGCACAACGATGCCGGCCATTGTTGGGCTCTCGTGACGATGTCTGCGCGACCGCCCCGCGCTAGTTTGCTGGTTACCGCGTGGGGACGGGTAACGGCCCTTCCCGATATTTCGAACATCACGAAATACAGCCATCGACCAGTAGTCGGCGAACGGGTGTATCCCTGCGGCTGGGCGAAAGGAACAGCTCGTTGTCAGAATCACGACCGAACCTGCGGCCGTTCAGTTTTAAGAATGCCAACGGCAATTCACGCGCAGTGACCGCAGAACAGCGCGCCTGGGTTGCCAACGCGCAATGCAGGGATAGAGATCCCGACGAACTCTTTGTGCGGGGAGCGGCTCAACGCAAGGCTATTGCGATTTGCCGCTACTGCCCCGTACTGCGGGAGTGCGGGGCGGACGCGCTAGACAATCAGGTTGAGTACGGCGTCTGGGGCGGTATGACCGAGCGCCGGCGCAGGGCACTGCTCAAGCAGCACCCCGACGTCGTGTCGTGGGCGGACTTCTTCAACAACCGCGATACGCGCTCAGTGGGATGAGCGCGCGACGCTTGCGCTTACCTCGTTGGGGTCGGAGGCGCACCCGGCATCGGGTTCGAACTCGACGGCTCACCAGGTGTCGCGGATCCGGGTATGTTCGACGTCCAAATCAGGATGTCTTGCAGCCCGTCGTTGTAGACGACGCCGTTGGCCGGCGCACCCGTGACATCGAAGTAGAGCGTGCCGGTCGATTCGTTGCCCTGCGGGATCGGTGACGGATTGAGTCCATTCGGAACCTGAACGTTGTCGATCAGTTCGTAGGTCTGACCGTTGGGCCCGCGGGCGCTGAAGTTCTTGACCATGGGCGTGACGGTGCCGGCGTCCGACCTGGCCGTGATTTCTGCCTGGTAGAGCGTGCCTTTCGGGGTGTAACCAGGAATTGCGATGTCGCTCGGCCGCAGGTTGCTCACCGTGTAGGTGGTAATCATGGGTCCGCTGATCAGCCGTTGGCTGGTGCCGAACGGCTGGACATTCGGCGGCGCCGCTGAAGAGTCTGCTACGCCGAAAAAGCCCGCCGTAGCTATTCCCACGGCACCAATGGCCGCCTTGAATGTGGTGTTTGTGAATCTCACGATGAGCTCCCTTGATTTCCTTCGTGATTCGCCGCGCGGTCACCCGGCTGGGACATACCGCACATGTGTGGCATAACCCGAGGTCGCCGGCCCAAACCTCCGCGCAGCACTAGATGTCTTTGTTTCGGGTGATGCCGGCTCCAGGACGGGCATCGGCGTACCTGAGCGAAAGCCTGCGGGGGTAGGACTAAGGGTGTGATGAACGCCCAGGAATTGGCTCAGGAACTCGGCCACCCCGGTGCCCAGCAGCTTCTCTCAGGTTCGATGGCCCGGCTCGCCTACAACGGACACGACGGCTTCCCGAGGGTCATCCCCGTCGGGTTTTACTGGACCGGCGAACGCATCGTCGTCTCCACGGCACCGACGTCCCCGAAAGCCCGCGCGCTGTCATCCCGTCCGCAAGTCGCAGTGACGATCGATACCGGCTCCACCCCCGAAGAAGCCAAGGCGCTCTTGGTGCGAGGCCTCGCCACGCTCAAAACCGTCGACGGCGTCACCGAGGAGTACCTCGCGGCGGCAAGGAGTTCAATGGACGAACCCCAGGCCGCCGAATTCGAAGACAACGTGCGGTCGACCTACAAGCAGATGGTGCGCATCTCGATCGAGCCGCTCTGGGCGCGGTTCTATGACTTTGGCGCGGGCCGCTTGCCCGCATTTTTCGCAGACCTCGTCAACGACGGATAGTCGCAGGCGAAATCTCTCGTCAACCGGTCGAGCGTTCCTGCAGGGTTTCTACCTGTGACGTCGATCTGACACTTAAACTTCTGCGGGTGTTCACCGACGAGTTGCGACGCGTTCCGACACGCGCTCCACTCGCGCGCATCTGGCCGCCGCTCGCCGTCGCGGCGATTGCCCTGATCCTGGTCGCGTTGCAGGTCACCGCGCTCAGATCTGGATTCCAAGGCCCACTGCACAGCCTGCTCAGCGACTACGTAGCCGCTCCCAAGTCGATCACGGTGCCCTGGGTCGGTTTCGTCCTGGCCATGGCCGGATTGCCCAACCGCTGGCGGATCGCCGCACTTTCCCTCGCCGTGGTTCTCGACCTGGCTTTCGCGGCCGAGCGACTGCTGCGCGGCGGCGCGTTGGCGTTTGGCAACGGTCCGCTGATCGTCATCACCGGATTGGCCGCAGTGGCCGTCTACCGCTGGCTGAAGGGGGAGTCCATCCCCGCCTTCCGAGGAGTCGGTTTCGGCCTGCTGCTGATCATCGCGACGAAAGTCGGCGATAGCTGGCTGAGCATCACCGCGATCACGCGGCCAAAGGTCGTCGACGAGTTTGCGCTGCTCGCCGATCACGCCCTGGCGCAACCGTCTTGGTTATTCGGTCGGCTTGTCGAAGCGGGCGGGCCCGTTCTCTACGGGGCGCTGCACTGGGTGTACATCGAGTTGCCTGCCGCAGCCCTGGTGGTTGCGTTCTACCAGCTGCGCAATGTGCGCACCGAAGGTTGGCCCCGGCACTTTCTGGTGCCGACGTTCCTCGTGCTCGGATTGGTCGGCCCCTTGATCTACCTGCTGTTTCCGCTGGTAGGACCCGCCTTCGCCTTCGGCGCGGGCGGTGCGGGCTTCCAAGTCGGCGACTATTGGCCGCACACCCTGCCCCCGATCGACCTCGCGCCGGCAGCCGTGCCCTTCGACAGCAAGACTCCGCGCAACTGCATGCCGTCGATGCACACGGCTTGGGCGCTCGCGGTTTTCATCCACTCCCGTCCCGGCCCGCGTTGGTTACGCGCGGGCGGCTCGTTCTGGCTGGTATGCACGATTGCTGCGACATTGGGCTTCGGCTACCACTACGGCGTCGACCTCGTGGCGGGCGCAGTGTTGTGCCTGACGGCCGAGTCGGTCTTGCGCGAACCGGTGCGCGGTCGCGTTTGGACGCGGCTGGGGTTTGTGGCGTTTGGTGCGGCCTTCCTGACCGTCCTGGTGCTGTGTTGCCGCTATCTGGCCGATGTCATGGCACGCCATCCGTTGGTCTTCGGGCCACTGATCATCGGTGCGACGGTCGGTTTCGTGTGCGCCTTCTACGCGACCTTCTTCGCCCGGCAGGCTCATGCGGTCGCACGTGAGGGCGCGGCGACACTGCCCGTTCGCGGCGGCTTGACCGCGGCCGTGCTGGTGGGCGAGTCGGCACCCCAACCCGAGCCGGGGTCGAGCCGCTAGTCCCGCTTGCGGCAAATGAGCAGGGCCTCGATGTAATCGCAGCGATGGCGGCCGGGGTCTTGCGCGACGCGCTCCTCAAGCTCTCCGAGGAACTCGGCGAGCAGACCCCCAGCACGTGTCTCACCCTCACGGGCGAACGCACGCAGGAACAGCGGCCCGCCCCACGCGGTCGCACTCTTGACGTAATCCCGGGCGAATACCGCCGGATCGTCGTGCCAGTAGGGGTTGTCGAGCCGGAACAGTTCGGCGCTTTCCAGCTCTAGTCCCGCAAACTGCCCGCCGCTCGCTTCGAACGGAGCTCGGAACTCGTCGAGGGTGCGTGACCACACCGGAACGACGGCCGCCTCGACGGTGTCGGCGCGGAGGCGACCTTGACGATGCCACTCGGCGAGGAGCCGATTCATGTCGCCGATGAGTTCGGCGTAGAGCCCTGTCCGGTTGGGGCAGGCAGCAGGCGAGGCCGGGATGGCGGCGATGAACGACCCTCCCGGTGCCAGTTCTGCGGCGCGCATCTCAAGTAGTTGTTCCCAGTTACGTTCCGCCGCACGGCGCCATGCGCGGCGCTCGTCCTCGTCCGCGTGGTCGGGGTAGCCGGGGAATACCGAGCCTGTCGAGGGGAGTCCAGCGGCGTCGGCAACCCAGTGCATGCACGTTCCCGTCACCGCGATGTGCACCGTGCCGTGGGGGAGGGAGGGCGCCTGGTGAAGCGGGATTCCGGCCATCGAGAGAACCGTTGCAGGCGTTGGATGGGCATCGAACGCTCGCCGGCACGCCTCGCCGTGCGCGTCCGGCGCGGCGTAGTGGGCGCCGGTGCCGGTATCGGCGATCCCGGCGCCGGTCACGCCCGATGCGGGGATCACGGCGAACTCGCCCTGATCCACCGCAGGACCGAAAGCGTCCCGCAGATGGCGGGCGGCGACAGTCCATGCGTTGGTGGGCAGATCGACGAGGGCATAGACCAGCGGGCGTCCGCTACGTAGGACCGTGAGATCGCGAATGAGGTCGTGCGAGTTCACGCCGTCCGCCGCACCCAGATCGGCCACCCGCAGCACCGGTTCGGTCCCCAGCTCTTCCGCGGCGACCAGCACCGCAGGGTGGGTCGCTTCGAACGCGGCACGTTGCGAAAGGGCATGGCGGGCATAGTCATCCGCCATACTGGAAAGCTGAGGACGTGCTGATGTGGCGCATCCTTGCCCGCGGGCCGCGCCACCGCGCGTCTTCCCCGGCGGCGTCACCTTGGCCGGCCAGAGATTCCCGACGGCGAACTAGCAGGGATCGCCGTTAGGGGTGTAGTACGGCACCCCCTCGGCCGTGTAGCACGGCGGCTGCCCGTTGGCCGCCTGTGTAGCAGCCTCGACGTCGCCGGCGGTGTTCACCGTGGCCGCCGGGTCCGTGCACCCGCCCACCGAGACGTGCCGGCCACCAGCGTCAGCGCACACGTCGGCGCGGGCAGCCCCCGTCGGCACGAATGCAAGCGAACCGGCCGCCAGCACCGCCGCACACCAGATCTTTATCATCACGTCATCGTACTCAGCGGGTCAACCACCGCTGCTAAATAGTGAATTTGATTGTCATCAAACATGTTTCACACACGAATTGCCGTCGCGACCGCTAGCCAGCTGTCGCCGGACAGGCCACTGCGGCGCGCCGGGTCATATCGGTTCAGCAACCCTTCGACGGGGAGATGCTCGCGCGGCTTGAAGAGGTGGTCGGTGAGCACGGCGTCGAACCCGGCCTCGGTGAAATCGCTCCGATATGGTTCTCCGCGCCGGGCGACCATGCGGGCAACGCGGTCCGCGCTCTTCCAGGGGGTGCGTCCAGCGGCGACACCGGCACGGATGTAGTCGACTACCAGACGGCTGCCGGGTGCGCAGATTTCGGCCAGGTCGGCCAGTGTTGCGTCGATGGCGCCGCGGGTCAGATACGGCGTGACACCAAGCCAAATGATCAGGCTCGGCCGGGACGGATCATATCCGCTGCCGATGAGGCACTCGCGCAGCACGCGATGCTCAAAATCACATGGCACCCATGTGATTTCACATTCACGACGTGCTGACAAGAGTCGTTGGACCACGGGCCATTTGTGTGCTTGGGTGGTCGGCGCATCCACCTCGAACACCCGCACCCCGGTAGTCCCGCGGCGCAGGCTGGTGGTGTCGAAGCCCGCACCGAGCAGGACGACTTGGTCGATGCCGTCGCGGATGACGGCATCGAACGCATCGTCGGCGTAGCGCACTCGCAGCATGATGTGAGCGTGCAATCCGCCCCAGAGACGGTCGATTCCGCGCAGTGCGGCATCAGCCAAACGCGGGTGCGCCAGCACTGCGCGCAAAGCGGGGTGCTCGACGAAGTGCCGGGAGTACGGATCATCGATGAGACGACGGCCCGGCGGCCGCAAGGTTTCCGCCGCGCGCTGGGCAGCATTGAGTTGCGCGGTCAGGCTCGCCGTCCGGTCGAGACGCCGATCGGCTACAGCAACCATTCTCGCCTCCTCTGAGTGCAGGGGTCGGTGCGCTACCGACACTAGGAGTGGTACCGGTCCGACGGTAAGGTCCAGTTACATGCCGAATTCGTGGACCAGTGAGGGCGGCGGCATCGACCTTCACTTGGATCTCCCGGCCCGCCGCGGTCTCCGTTCGGCGCTCGAAAGTGCTCTGCGCCAAGCTATTCGAGACGGCCGTCTGGCGCCCGGGGAGTCCTTGCCGTCCTCGCGCGCGCTAGCCGCGCAGCTAGAGCTCGCGCGCGGAACGGTCGTCGAGGTCTATGCACAACTGGCGGCAGAGGGATATCTACGTACTCGGCCGGGTGCGGCCACCGAGGTCGCGCATGGGCTGCACCTCCCGGCATCGGTGAACGCCGAGCCGGCCGTCCCACGTCACGTGGCAGACTTCAGCCTCGGCCGTCCCGACCTGAGCATGTTCCCGCGCGCCGAATGGTTGCGCGCGCTGCGCCGGGCTCTACAGGTGACGGCGCATTCCGAACTAGGGCCGGCAGATCCGCGCGGATCGCCGCGGCTGCGCGCGGCGCTGGCCAACTACCTGGGACGTGTGCGCGGAGTACTCACCACCCCGGAGCGCATTGTGATCTGCAGTGGCTACACCCAGGGCCTTCGCCTGGTGTGCGATGCGCTAGCGGCCAGTGGCGCGCAGTCGATCGCACTGGAAAACCCATGTCTACCCGACCATCGCAAAATCCCAGCCGCGAGCGGACTTACCGTCACGGCGCTGGAGGTCGACGGCCGCGGTGCCCGGCCGGAACGGTTTCCCGCGGCTGTTGCGGCGGTAGTCCTCACCCCGGCGCATCAGGCGCCGCTGGGGGCGACGCTTGAGGCCGACCGGCGTGCCGAATTCATCCGCGTCGCGACGGCGCGGGACGTGTACCTCGTCGAAGACGACTACGACGGCGAGTTCCGCTACGACCGCCATCCCGTCGGAGTGTTGCAGGGGCTGGCGCCCGAGCGCACGATTTATGCTGGCAGCGCCAGCAAGAGTCTCGCCCCGGGACTTCGCTTGGGGTGGTTGGCTTTACCCACGGCCCTTATCGATGCGGTGACCGAAGCCAAACGACGCGCCGATCGCGGCACGGACGTGTTCGCGCAGTTGGCACTGGCGGAGATGATCGAGTCGGGCGGTCTCGATCGCCATATCCGACGGATGCGACGGCTCTACCGTCAGCGACGCGACGCGCTCGTCGCCAACCTCAACCAGCACGCACCCGCCCTATCGGTTCAAGGAATCGCTGCAGGACTCCATGCCGTCGTTTCGCTACCGGAGGGCATCTCGGAGGCCGAGGTCCTGGCGGAGGCACGGCACCGCAGCATCGCCCTCACGGGGTTAACCCCGTTCTGGCACAGCCGAAATCGTGGTGCAGAGGGAATCGTCGTCGGTTACGGGACGCCGGCCCGACACCGGTACGGCGCTGCCCTTGAACACCTGGGGAGCCTGCTGAGTGCAGTGACAAGGGCGTCGGCATAGCGGCGAGGTGCCGAGACCGCGCTGAGATGCCTCGCGGATTGGTAGGTATGGCGAAGGAAGGTCGCTAGGCGATTGAGCCCTGCTGGCGCCGAGCGCGCCGACGACCCGCTGCGCGCGGCGCTCCTAGACTTCCGCGGTGCGACGCAACCGACCCCACCTGCGGGCGGCCGCCTGTCACCGTCGACTGAGCGCCGCCGCGGCGGCGCCGACGCCCGTCCGTGCCGTGTCGACGAGGCTGGGCCGCCGGCGACGGGGCGGCCTTAGGCGCAGGAGCGCGGTACGGGGCGATTTCACCGACCAGAGTGTGCACAGCCGGCGAGTCGGCGTTCACCTGCTGGGGGGTCACCTGAATGCCCGCGCGGCGCAGCAGCACCTGGGTGTCCTTGCGTTGCTCGGGCAGTACGACGGTGACGACGTCTCCCGCGTTTCCGGCTCGGGCCGTGCGGCCCGATCGATGCAGGTAAGCCTTGTGTTCGCTAGGTGGATCGACGTGTACCACCAGTTCCACCTCGTCAACATGGACGCCGCGGGCGGCGATATCGGTTGCGACCAGAACGCGGGCCTGGCCGTCGGCGAACGCGGCCAGGTTTCGGTCGCGCGCGGGCTGAGACAGGTTGCCGTGCAGATCAACTGACGGCACTCCCGCATCGGTGAGTTGTTTGGCGAGCTTGCGGGCCTGATGCTTGGTGCGCAGGAACAGGATTCGCCGTCCACTGCCCGAGGCGAGCCGGTGTACCAGCTCCTTCTTGGCCTCGGCTCCGGAGACGTGGAACACGTGGTGAGTCATCTCGGGCACCGCCGCGTCGGCCTCGTCAACGGAATGCAACACCTCGTTGCAGAGGAACCGGTTGACGAGCTTGTCGACCCCGTTGTCGAGGGTCGCGGAGAACAGCAGTCGTTGGCCGCCCGCTGGTGTGGCCGCCAGGATCCGGGTGACGCCCGGCAGGAACCCGAGGTCCGCCATGTGGTCGGCTTCGTCGATCACGGTGATCTCGACCGCTTCGAGGCTGATCAGACGTTGTTTCATCAAGTCCTCGAGGCGACCCGGGCAGGCCACGACGATATCGACACCCGATCTGAGCGCGCTCACCTGCCGCCCTTGTGGAACGCCGCCGAAGATCGTGGTGACCCGCAAGCCGCAGGCGGCAGCCAACGGCTCGAGCGTCGCCGTGATCTGGGTGGCCAACTCGCGGGTGGGTGCAAGCACCAGACCCGATGGCCGCGACGACCGCCGATTGCCGCCAGATAGCCTGCTGGCCAACGGAATTGAGAAGGCGAGCGTCTTTCCGCTGCCCGTCTTGCCGCGGCCCAGGACATCGCGCCCGGCGAGGGTGTCAGGCAACGTTTCGGCCTGAATCGGGAAGGGCTGGGTGATGCCGCCGGCGGCGAGGGCTTTGATCAGCGGTCGGCGCACGCCGAGGTCGGCGAAGGATTTGGTTGTAGTCACTGCTTAGGTGCCTTTCAGGCATGGGGTGCCGGGTCGCCGCGACGGCGTCGGCGCGGGATAGGCACAGCTGGCGAGATTGCCGGTGGGCAAAATCGATCGCCGCGAGACAAGCGTGTGCTGGGTGCACGGATCATCGGGACTCGGGTGCTCGGGCCGCGATTTCCGGGCCGGCGAGCGGAGGGATGAACTAGCGTTCCACGACGTCGTTGGCATCGTTCGTAAGGCCAACGTTGTAACCAACCTACCGCACAGTTGCGGATATTCCTCATCCGCCCGGCAACATCACAACTTGTTGTCGAGACGGCTACGGCACCACCAATTCGGTTTTCACCTCCTCCGTCACGGACTTTCGCGCTGCGGTGGAACTTGACGTCGGTACCGTCGCAGGCAGGTCCGCACGCATGCTTGGTGAATTGTTGCCGTGCATTGGCCGTTGATGCGTCATGCTGACTGCGGTGATCGCGAGAATCGGCCGGCTGGTGGCGATGGTGACGGCTCTTTGCCTGTTGGCCGGATGTGCGTCCGGTGGACGCGAAGCACCGTCCACCACAGTCACCAAGACGTATGACAGGTTCACCCAAAGCTATACGGTGCCCTGGCTCGATTCGCCCGACTTTTCCGACCTCCGCCGCACGCTCAAGATCCAGGCCTCGGTGAACGGCGGCAAGGTGTCCTCCTACACCGTCGACACCGGGTCGGTGGGGCTGGTTGTCCCCGCATCTGAAGTGCCGAACATTCCGCCTGGATCTCCACCTGGCAGCCTCACCTACAGTTCGAGCGGGCTGAAGCTGACCGGAGTGTGGGCCACGCTCCCGATCAGCTTTCCGCAAGCTGTCAACGCCCGTGGCGCCAACGTGGCTGCACAAGCGATCGTTCCGGTGCTCGCTGTTACCGAGGCGAGTTGCACTGGTTCCGGCGTGAATTCCAGCAGATGCCGAAACCACATCCCGCACATGTTGGGAGTCGGATTCGGACGCGGAAAGACGGAGCGGACCGCGCCCGACCATAACCCTTTCCTGAACCTCACCGAGATGGTCGCCGGCACGATGCGACGCGGCTACATCATCGGCCGGGGCGGGCTGGTGCTGGGACTCACCGACTCGAACACCGTCGGTGCATGGACTATGCAGCCGCTGAAAGACGCGGGGGAACCGGCTTCCGGTACCCATCACGACTGGACGCCGCTGACCGGCGGTTTCACCGTCGGCTCAGACGTGCGGCATGAGGGAACGGTGCTCATCGACACCGGTCTGCTCAACATGATCGTCGAGGACGATGGGCTACCGTCGGGCGGCGAGGTGCCGGCCGGTACCGACATGTCGATCACGCTGGGAGGTGTGAACTACCGCTTCCGCGTCGGCGACGGCGGCGCGCAGACGCCGTCCCGGGTGAACTACGCGCGAGCGTCGCGCGGCGCCTTCGTCAACACCGGCCTGCGCGCACTGGGTCGTTACGACCTGCTTTTCGACGCCGACGGCGGCTTTCTTGGGCTGCACGCGCGGTAGCAAGTCGCCGCTACAAGAATCACGCAAGAATCCGCCAAGGTCGTCATTCGACGCTGCAAGCATGAATCCGATCGATCTCCTCGTCATAGCCGTTGCATGCGGAGCTTTCGCTTGGACGTTGGCGCGGTACGCGCCGACAGCGATGCCGAAAGCAGGTCTGGCGGCCCAGGGTGTTCTTGGCGTCTACACGGGCCTGATGGTGCGCGACATCTCATTCAGCGCGCTCGGCTCGCACTGGCCCATCGTCGTCGGCATCACCGTCAGCACCCTGGTCGTCAGTGTCGCGGGCGGCGCACTGCTTGGTCTGCACCGTGACGTCAGCCCCTTGACGGGTGGGCTCGCGCTGGTCGCGGGTGGTTCGTCTGGACTGGTCGCCATCGCAAAAGACCTCGGTGGCGACGACCGCGTCGTTGCCGCCGTCCAATACCTGCGCGTTGCGCTGATCACGGCCGCGATGCCGGCGGTGGCGGCGATCTTCTTCCACGCCAACGCAGCAGATGCAACGCAGATGAGCGAAACGGGATCACTCGCCTGGTACGTCCAGTTGCCGCTGATTGCGGTCATCGTGTCGGTCGGCGTGCTGGTCGGGCGGTACGTGCGGTTGCCGGGATCGGGGTTGATCGGCCCGATGGCCATCACGATCGCGTTGGAACTCACCGGGCTCGTGCAGGGCTTCGCGGTTCCGATGCTCCTGGTCCAGTTCGGGATCATGATGATCGTCTGGCAGACGTTGCTGACCTTTGACCGGGAGTCGCTGCGGGCGGTTCGCCGGATTCTGCCCGGCGCGTTCGCGCTGATCATGATCCTCAACGTCGCGGCGGCCCGCCTAGGCGTCGTGCTTTCCGACGAGGCCGGCCTGAGCATGCTCGACGGATACCTTGCGACGAGCCCGGGCGGCATCTACGCGGTGCTTGGCACCGCTGCGGGTTCCGGCTCCAACGTCGCATTCGTCATGGCGGCACAGGTCATCCGGGTCGTCATCATGCTGTTCGCCGCGCCCTTTGTCGCACGGCTGTTCACGCGGTTCGCGCCGCAAGGCGCGCCAGCGGGCGCGCCGCGCCGCGAGCTGATCCCAGTCGCCGCCTGACGGGCTCGCCCACGTCGCCGAACGTGGGCCCTATGACCCGTCGAACTCGTCGGACGGTTAATAGGCCACACACTCGGCGCCGGTCCGGGTCCGGGCGAATAACACCAGGTCGCGGGGGCCATAGCGGCTTTGAGAGATGTGCAAGAAATGCACAAGTCGCCCAAGTGAGACTCATATAAAGCACCAAAAGCACAACCAAGGGGAGTAACGGAAATGCTCACGACAACCGTCAACGAGACAAATCCGCAGCAGTCGAGTGACGAGGGGGCAGAGATGAGGTCACCTATCCGCCGTCATCCGGTCGCCGGACCGACCGCGTGGGATGCCGCCAGCCTGGACGCCTGGGACTACATGATCGCGGTCGACCCGCACCAGGCCGAGGCCTGCCTGCGCATCCGCGACGAACTGCGTCGCCGGGGCCGTCGGCTGGACACCGTCGAGCCGTCGGACTTCCAGGAGCCGGCGCTCGCGGAGATCGCTCGCGGCATCCGCTACTGCCTGCACCTCGGTCCCGGCTTCGCCGTGCTGCGGGGGCTTTCTTTCGAAGGCTGGACGGATGAGGAAGCGGCGATGCTGTACTGGGGTTTGGGGACCTACCTGGGCGCCCCCCAGCCGCAGAACAAGCAGGGCGACCGCGTCTACCTCGTCCAGGACACCGGTCAGTCGATCGGTGAGGCCCGCGGCTCCAAGACGAACTCGGCATTGATCTTCCACACCGACTCCGCCTGCGCCTACGCCGGCAGCCGGCCCGACGTGCTCGGCCTGCTGTGCCTGCGCAAAGCGGTGTCCGGCGGCGAGTCGCTGATGGTCAGCGGCCACGCCGCATACAACGCGCTGCTCGAGACGTCGCCCGAGCTACTGGAAGAGCTCTACGGGGAGTTCCTTTTCGACCGCTCACACGAGACCGAGCCGGGCGAAGACCCGATAACCACCGGATCGGTGTTCACCGACACCGCCGACGGCGTTCGCCTCCGTTACAACCGCCTGCACATCGAACTGGGGCACTACAAGAGCGGTCGGCCGCTCAGCGACCGCCAGCGCCAAGCTCTCGACGCTTTGGACAGGGCCCTGAACGACCCCAGCCGGGCGGTCACCTTCACGCTCCAACCCGGCGACGTGCTGTTTGCGGACAACCACGTGACCCTGCACAACCGGCACGCGTTCGTCGACGCTACCGAGGTTGAGGCGCGGCGGTGCCTGGTCCGCTTGTGGCTGGCAGGGGAGCCGCTCAACTGACGCCAGACCACCGGGCTTCACCGGCAAAGAAAGTTTCCAAGACGCCCGCGACATGCTTTGCGAGAAATGCGACGATCTGAAAGGTGCGCGATCAGCAATGATCCGGGGGAAGGGCAACTGACATGTTGAGGCACCTCGCCGCATTCACCGTGCGGCGCCCAATTGCGGTCCTGGCCCTCGTGCTGGCAGTGATGGTCCTCAGCATCGTGCTCGGCGGTTCGGTCTCCGACAAGCTCGGCACCGGCGGAAACACCGACCCGTCGTCGGAATCGTCGCAGGCCGACGAGTTCTTGAACCAGCAGTTCGGTAATACGTCGAATCTGGTGATTCAGCTCCTCCCGCGCGAGGGGAACGTCGAAAGCCCTCAGGTCGCCGCGCTGCGCGATCAAGTGCTCCGGGTGATCGCTGCCGAGAAAAATGCCAAGGTCACCAGGTCTTTCGGGGACCAGGGTGCCACCGACCTGCGCAGTAAGGACGGCCGCTCTGGCCTGATGCTGGTGCACGTCGGCGGAACCGGAGACGAGGCCGCCGAAACGGCCAAACGTATCATCGCGGCTTTGCCACATGACCCGAATGTCGATGTGCGCGCGGGCGGCTCCCTCGGTGTGCAGCAGGAGATCAGGGACAAGGTCAAAGCGGATCTCAAGACCAGCGAAAGCATCGCTGTCCCGGTTTCACTGGCCGTGCTGGTCATCGTGTTCGGCGGTCTGATCGCAGCATTGCTGCCCGTGGTCGTCGGTGTCGTCTCGATCGTGTCCACCTTGTCGGTGTTGCTGCTCATGACGGCGCTCACCGACGTGTCCGTGCACGCCCTCACCGTCACCACCGCGTTCGGCCTCGGCTTGTCCATCGACTTCGGACTGTTGATGGTGTCGAGATACCGCGAGGAATGCGCCAACGGCAAGGACCACCATCCCGCGATCATCGCCACCGTCACCACCGCCGGCCGAACCATCTTGTTCAGCGCCGCCACGGTCACCCTGGCGATGATGAGCCTGCTGGTCTTCCCCACCTACTTCCTGCGGTCGGTCGGGTTGGCCGCGACCGCCACCGTCTTGCTGTCGGCGTTGAGCGCGATCATTGTGCTGCCCGCGATGCTTGCGCTGCTGGGCAAGCGGGTCGACTCGCTGTCGATCATCCGCAGAAAGACGGCGTTGTCGGCCGATTCGCTGTTCTGGCGCCGGTTCGCCGAGGTGGTGACGCGCCGGCCACTCCTGTATGCGCTACCGGTTGTCGCGGTGCTGTTGGCGTTGGGCATCCCGTTCCTCAGTGCCCAGTACGCCACCCCTGACGAGCGCGCGCTGCCGACGAATTCCAGTGCGCGCCTGGTGGCCGAGTCTCTGCAGCAGGATTTCCCGCTGGATCCCTCGCAGGCGATCTCCCTGGTCACCCGCAATGACCCTGAAGCATTAAAGAAGCTTTCCGCGGATGTCTCCCGCATAAACGGGGTCAAGCTGGTCAATGGTCCGCTCGGCAGGTATGAGCACGGCCAGTTGGTGGGGGAGGAGCCCGCGGTCCCGGGGTCGGGGCCCGCCTACGCCACCGTTTTCCTTACGGTTCAGGCCGATTCGGACACCGCCCAGGATCTGGTCCGAGACATTCGCGGCAAGATCACCAATCGCCAGGTTGAGGTCGGTGGCCCAACCGCAACACTCATCGACAGTCGCGCCGCGATCGCCGACAGACTTCCCGTTGCGATCGGCCTGATTGCCGTTTCCACCTTCATACTGCTGTTCCTGTTCACCGGCAGCGTGGTGGTGCCGGTCAAAGCGCTGTCGCTGAATCTTCTTGTGCTAAGCGCGGTTCTGGGTGTGATGGTCTGGATCTTCCAAGAGGGCCACTTGGCGTCGGCGCTCGGTGTCTCGCCGGCACCGCTGAACCCGTCGATGGTCGTCTTGCTGTGCGCTATCGCGTTCAGCCTCTCGGTCGACTACGAGATATTCCTGCTCTCGCGGATCAAGGAAGCCCGCGATTCAGGGTTGGATAACAACGCTTCAACGGTCATCGGGCTGGGCCGGGTGGGCCGAATCGTCACCAGCGCTGCGCTCTTGCTGACGATCACCTTGATCTCTTTCGCCAATGGGTTGTCCTTCATGAAGATGTTCGGCATCGGCACGGCGCTGGCTGTGGTGATTGACGCATCGATCATTCGCGGCGTCGTGGTGCCAGCGTTCCTGCGCGTTGCCGGCGACCTCAACTGGTGGGCGCCGAAACCGTTGCGATGGCTGCACGATCGCATTGGCATCAGCGAGGAGCCGTCCGGGGTGGAGGAAGTCATATCGGCGGTGGAGCCGGCGATGGCCGCCGCTTCGCCCGCAGCCCCGCCCGCTACGCCGCCGGTGGAGATCCCGGCTTCACCGACGAAAAAGACTGTCGAGGAACGTATTCCGAGTGGCCCCATCCCGACCGGGAAGCCAGCCGAGGTCGAGGTCATCCCCGGTCGGCACCTCGTCGCAAATGTCAAGGGCACGGTTATCGTTGTGGCGCACCGCGAGCGGGAGCCGCTGTCGCAAAAATCCTTGGCCGCAAAACAACTGGCCGCGCTCGTCGACATGGTCCGGCACACGAGCCCGCAAAAGTTGGTCACCGCATTCCAGGCGATCGCGCGGGAACCCTGGGATCACACCATGGTCGACGTCGGGATCATCATGCCGACGTCGACAGGCTTGGAGATCTTGCTGTGTGGCAGCGTCACCGTCACGCTCGATGACGGCGCCGACCGGACCGTGCTGCGCGGGCGCGGGCGCTTGGTGCACCGATCCGTGCCCACACCCCGGGTAGCCACGGTGATCACCGTCGACGAGTTGGGCCAGCGATCACACGCTTCCCCCGGTGTGAGCGGTGTCTTCAAGCTGACGGAAGGAACCGTGCCGGGAGAAGGCGCCGTCCTGTGGTCGACGCCGGCGAGGTCGGCACCGAAGCCCGCGCCACCGGTGCCACCGAGCCGACCTTTCAACAGGGACGCGCGAGCTCGCAGCGACTGGATGCCCGAGCCTTCGCTGGGTGAATCGGATCACCTGAGGCGATGGGTTGTCCTGGACGACAACTCTCGGTTTGATATCGACCACGACTGCATCATCGGCCGCGACCCGCGCGGGTCTGAAGCAGTGCAACGCGGACTTCGTCCGATCGCCATCGACGATCATGCCGGTGAGATGTCCCGGGCCCACCTGGAAGTGCGAATCGTCAACGGAGAGGTGCTCGTCGTCGATTGCAACTCCACCAATGGGGTTTTCATGCGCGACCCGGACCAGCTCGACTGGGCCAGGTTGCAGCCGTGGGAGCCAGCGTTGTGGCGCCCGGGCTCATATGTGCAACTCGGTGGGCGGATCTTGCGGTTGCACGCGTCCAACGGCCATGTGGCGCAACGTGGTCCACGCGTCAATGTGCATCACCACGCGCCGCGGCAGATGTATGAAGGGCGTGCGTAAAAGGGTTCCCGCGTGCAACGATCGGTGCATGGCAAACACCGGTGCCGCTGTACTGGAAAACGCGACGAGCCTGATCCGCGGCCTTGCGCCGGTCCTGACCGGCTATGGCATCGCCACCGAGGAGGAGGTCGACGTCGACGCCTTCACCGGCAGAGGCCGTCATGGTTGGGGGGAACCGGACCTGGCCGTTTGGCAAAGAAGCCCTAGCGCACGGTTAGAGAGAGCTCATCAATGTGCCGGAGAGAAGCGTGGTGTCCAGACTGTCGACACTCAATCGCAGCGCGGGTCGGGACTCTGTTGGACGCTGGGTGCTCTCTTGAACTGTGCCGGCTAGACGAGATTGGCGCCGCGCGGGGATTACCAGTGCGATGATCAGGAAGATGTTCAGAAGAAGACCCAGTGTGAACGCGACGGCGCTTGCCATGTCTCATTGCCTTTCCCGGAGCGCTGATTGATGCAGCGGGCGATGAAAAGAGATTCCAGGACGGTGCTTGGTGAAAGCTTGGCGGAAACTTGCGTCCCCTCGGCTTACCGTGCACTGCCGCCACATTCGCGCCATCCAGAGGTGAACCGTTGTCAGCAGTAATCTCCTTTCCCCGCTACGTCCGGATCGGGGCCGGCGCGATCCGCGAGCTAGCCGACGTGCTCGAAGGCCTGAAGCTGGGCCGTCCGCTGCTGGTCACCGACGCGTATTTGACCGCGACCGGCGCGGCAGAGCGGGTCCTCAACCTGCTGAGCCAGGCGGGAATGTCGGTTGCACTTTTCGATCGCACGGTCCCGGACCCCACCACTGCGTCGTTGGAGGACGGGCTGGAAGCGGTTCGTGCGCACGGTGCCGACTGCGTCATCGGCTTCGGCGGCGGTAGCCCGATGGATTCCGCGAAAGCGTTGGCTGTGCTGGCGCACCAAGGCGGCCCGATGCGAAAGTTCAAGGCGCCGAGCAACTATGCCGGGCCGGCGCTGCCTGTCGTCGCGATTCCGACCACGGCCGGAAGCGGCTCGGAAGCAACACAATTCACGGTGATCAGCGACAGCGAGACGAACGAGAAGATGCTGTGCCCCGGTTTGTCGTTCCTACCCGTCGCCGCGATCGTGGACTTTGAACTCACCATGTCGATGCCGCCGCGGCTGACCGCCGACACCGGTGTCGATGCGCTCACTCACGCTGTGGAGGCGTACGTGAGCCGCAAGGCCAATCCCATCAGCGACACCTTTGCTCTGTCGGCCATACGGCTGATTGCCGGCAACATCAAGCGGGCGTACCGGGACGGTTCGGATCCGGGGGCGCGCGAGGCCATGATGGTCGCTGCCACGCAAGCGGGCATGGCATTTTCCAATTCGAGCGTCGCGTTGGTGCACGGCATGAGTCGCCCGATTGGGGCGCATTTCCATGTGGCCCACGGGTTGTCCAACGCGATGCTCTTTCCCGCGGTGACGGAATTTTCCGTTGATGGTGCCGAGGGGCGGTACGCCGACTGCGCACGTGCATACGGCACCGTCGACATTCAGGCCAGCGACTCGGTCGCCGCCCGGGCTCTCGTGGAAGCACTTGCTCAATTGTGTTCTGAACTCGAGGTTCCTACACCGCGGTCTTATGGCATCGACAGGCAGGCTTGGGACTCGTTAACTCCCCTGATGGCTCAACAAGCGCTGGCGTCCGGTTCGCCGGCGAACAACCCGGTGGTCCCGACCGCCGAGCAGATTGAGGCGATCTACGCACGGGTGTACGGGTGAGGGTCAGCACCGTCGCACGCTGCCCTTTGCAGTAATGCAAAATTTTGGTAGTTATGTCGCGCGTAATGACAACCCGTCGTACGCTCCGAGTCGCAGTGCCCAGAACAGAGGAACCATGACTCGTATTTGCGCGGCGAATTGTGCGAATTTGACAGATAGCCGGAGCTATCTCGCTGCACGCTGCCAGTCAACGCACTATCCATTACAGGAGGAAGCATGAAGCGAAAGGTTGTCCCAGTGGGCACCGTCATCGGGGCAGCAGCAGTATTGACTGTTGCTGGTTGTGGAGGCAACACATCAACGCCAGCAGCCACGGTGACGATTACACAAACCCAACCAGCGTCTAGTGCTCCCTCTTGGCCGAACAGTACCCCGCCCCCAGGCCCAGGCGCCGAACCGTCAAACACTCACGCCGTGCCAGCAACGACCGCTGTGGCCATCACCATCCCAGATGTGATCGGCCAAAACGCAAAAATTGCCCAGAACAAGCTCAAGGCCTTGGGATTCACCGATGTTGAGCTTGCTTCTGCGACACCGAAATACCAAAATGTCTTTGTGCCAGCGAACTGGACGGTTGTCGGTGTTGAACCGCCTCCCGGCACCTCCGTCAGCGCTGCCGACACAGTCGTGTTGAAAGTGACCAAGCCATAAATTGCGGTCGCCGCAGATTGCGGCCGATATCTAGCGCGAGATATGAGGATACTCGGTGATCGGAGTGGTTAGGTAACCAGGCCGAAACCGGAGGTCCTCACCTATCTTTGCTAGCCACGCCGTTCACAGCCTCTCGGAGAGTCACATCGAGCGCGCGCTTGCGAAATCCGCCCTGGCCGAGCGGAGTCAAGCAGTAATCGGTTGCAGTGCAGGATCTTTCAAGGATTGTGATCGCTGGCTGCGCGGTTGAGATTGCCATAGACCGCCAAGTAACTGCCGAGCCTGGCGATCCGCTGTGAATGAACTGCGCATTTCCGCAGAGTCCACGCACATTACTTGAAAGTAAGAAACTCGCGAGTAACTTGAGGCGAATCGGGGGGGTGACCGCTAGTCATCACGCAATCAAATCAAGGGGATGCACGTGTCGTATGTGATCGCAACACCCGAACTGATAGAGGCCGCCGCTCAGGAACTGGCGAGTATCCGTGCCTCGGTGGCCGAAGCCACCACGGCCGTCTCGCCATCCACAACAGGGATCGCTGCGGCCGCACAAGACGAAGTTTCGGCGGCGGTCGCTTCGCTTTTCGGCAATTTCGGCAATGAATTTCAGGCGTTGAGCGCCCAGGCCCAGGCGTTTCACCAGCAGTTCGTCGCGTTCATCAATGCCGGGGCGAACGCTTACACGAGCGCCGAGTCCGCCAATGCCGCTGCCAGTGGGTTGACAGCGGGCCTTTCGGCGGCGGCCGGAGAGCCAACCGGCTTGATCGCCGGGTTGGAAAGCTTTGCCAGCGCCGTCGCGGCGCCCTACCAGGCGCTGGGCGCCAACACGCTCGCCAATCTGCAGGCCATCGGGAACACGGCGAACAGCAACCCGTTCCCGCTGCTGCGCGCGATCATCAACAATCAGAACGGGTATGCGCAAACCATCGGCGCATCGATTCAAACCGGCATTCAGAACCTTCCGTCCGAGTTGGCAAATGCGCCGGCGACAATCGAAACAGGCCTGCAGCAACTGGCGTCCTTCAACCCGGTGCCCTACGTGCAAGGCTTCATCAACAACCAGATCGCCGCCACTCAAACCATCGCCAACGGGCTGACGAGCGCCGCTCGCGACATCGGCACCGGCGCGCAGCTGCTACCCGCCGGCTTCCAGGCCGCCTTCCAGGATCTGCTGGCGGGCAACAACGTGGCCGCTTACGGCGACATCAACACAGCGCTGGTCAACGCTTTCTTTCCCGGCTTCGACAGCACGACGTCGATTACGCCGGACGAGTCGGTAGCGACGATCACCATCACCCCGCAGGGTCCGCTGGGAGATTTAGCGCCGATCTTCAACCTCCCGGCTCAGATGGCGCAGAACTTCACCAATCTGCTGCCCGCCGGCTCGATCCCGGCGCAGATGGCGCAGAACGCGACGAATTTGGTTTCCGCCCTTACTAATTTCGGTACTACGCTCACCATCAGCAGTGAGGCGCACCTCAACTTCGGAGTGCCACTGCAGTTGGCCCTGGACGTGTTCGGCGCGCCGGTGAATGCGCTGAGCTCGCTCAATTCCAGCGGGGCGGCCCTCGCCAGCGCCCTGCAGGCCGGAAACCTCTCGGCGGCCGCGGTCTCCGTGCTAACCGCACCGGCCAACGTTGCCAACGGGTTCCTCAACGGCACCACCGTCATATCGTTGCCTCCTGCGGTGGTCAGCCTGTTCGGTGTTGGTCTTCCGTCGATAACCAACATTCCGCTGGGCGGCCTGCTCGCTCCGTTGAGTTTGCCCGAGATATTCGTAGACCTCGACGGCACCCTCCTGCCGCTACAACTCTCCGGCGACACCCCCGTAGGTGGACTCATCCCAGGGTTGCTGAGCTTCGGACCCCAGTTGGCACAGGTAATTACACCGATCGGGTAGTCGCCTCGTCATCCCGGCGCGACCGGGATCTACCCGTCGTCGTTGGAAGGTTCGGTGAGTTCGGGAGCCTTCTCGCGCGTTGCCATCCCGCCCTCGCGGCCATGATCGACTGGTCCGGGACGGCCGCCCTTCGGCTCGTTTCTGCTGTCACCGCGGTCATCTGATGCCTTGGCCATCGTCGTCCTTCTTGTGTCGGGGGCCACTGCGATCCTGGGTTCCCGTGCGGCTCCCTGTTTAAGCGTCGAACGTCGCGGCCCCAGGGGCAGCGCTTCATGCCGTGCACCAATGCTGAGTATTGTGTAGTATACCCAGTATGGCGAACAAGCTTTCCGACCGACTGGCGGATCACCCCACCGTCCAAAAGGTGCGCTCACGCGCGACGCGTAAGCCCGGGCCGCTCGACGCGGGTTGGCTTCGCGAATTGTGCTTGTCGGCCGGCGTTGATGACGTCGCGTTCGCCAGCGTCGACAATCCCGACCTCGCCTCGGAGGTCGAACATGTCCGGGCCGCACTACCGGGCGCGCGGAGTTACATCTCCCTGGTGGTGAGGATGAACCGGGACAATGTCCGCTCGACGGCGCGCAGTGTGGCCAATCAGGAATTCCATCGCAGCGGAGAGGTGCTCAATGAGGCGGCCCACCGCATCGTGCGTCAGCTGCAGGACGCCGGTTATCGCGCGCTGAACCCCTCGGCTACCTTTCCGATGGAGATGGACCGATTCCCCGGCCGCATCTGGGTGGTCGCGCACAAGCCGGTTGCGGTGGCCGCGGGCCTTGGTGTGATGGGCATCCACCGCAACGTAATCCACCCGAAGTTCGGCAACTTCATCCTGCTCGGCACGATCCTGGTGGACGCGCCCATCAGTAGCTACGGCGAGCCATTGGACTACAGCCCCTGCCTGGAATGCAAGCTGTGTGTCGCGGCGTGCCCCGTCGGCGCCATCGGGAAGAACGGCGAGTTCGACTTCCTTGCGTGCTCCGTACACAACTACCGGGAATTCATGGGCGGATTCACCGACTGGGTGCAGACCATCGCGGACAGCGACGACGCGGCCGATTTCCGTTCGCGGGTCACCGATTCCGAGAACGCCTCGATGTGGCAGAGCTTGGCGTTCAAACCCAACTACAAGGCCGCCTATTGCCTGGCGGTGTGCCCGGCTGGTGAGGACGTCATCGAACCCTACCTCGACGACCGCAAGGGTTTCATGGACTTGGTGCTGAAGCCGTTGCAGGAGAAGAAGGAAACGTTGTATGTGTTGCCGAATTCGCCGGCCAAAGCGCACGCCGAGCGCCGGTATCCGCATAAGCGAGTGAAGGTCGTCGAGAGCGGAATCCGCGGGGTGTAGATCGCAGCTGCTAGAGGTGACCGGGCCTGCCGCGGCGTCGCTGCGGTGTTGTCTGGACACGTACTCTTTGGAAGGCCGCAATACCGAGGAACAAGCCGAAAAGCGCACTCGGAGCGCCCAATATCAGGCCGTCATAACGGAACAGATCGACTCGGGAATCAGCCTCGCTCAGCACCTGCTCGGGATTGTCGGGGTTGTAGGCGATCGTCACCTTCATTCCGACGGGCATGTCGAGCGGGTGGTTCTTGAACCCGGCGAGGTAGGGGCCGCGGCCCTCGTATTGGTGACCCTGCAGTTCGTAGTGATAGACGCGCCAGCTGGGACTTGTTCTGCCACTGCGCTTCCCGTCGTATTCGACGATTGTGGCGGTGGCTTTCGGCCAGTGGTGGTAACGCCAGGTGCTGATTAGCGCATGGAACGGGCTGTACATCGCCAGCAGGTAGCAGCCAACCGCCAGCAGCACCGCGCCCAGCAGCAGGGAGACGACCCGCCCCGCCTGAATCTGGCGGCCTCGCTGGGGCGCAAAACAAGTTGACCATCGTTGTGGTCGTCCGGGTCGGGGGCGGTCACCCTCGGTCCTTGGGGCAATTCCGGGACCGCGGCCGTGCGCCTGCCACGGTCGGCACGTGATCTCCACAGCAGAATGAGGAGGAAGACTGGAAATACGGAGACTATCCCAATAGCGGCCACGGGGAGCAGCGAATTAGTCTCCACCATGTCCTTTCGCTTCACCCGTTGTTCGGTGAAAAAGTTGCTGGTCGCAGCCGTCGTGTGTGATTCTGCCCTTTGCTTGCGCCCATCGGAACCCCATGTTTGGTGGCTCGATCCGGCCGGCGCGCGGCAGTCCGCCGGGCGAATTGGGCAAATCCACGTAAACGATTTCGCCGCGCGCGCAGCAATGGCAGGACGATAAACGCGCGGAAACGTACTAGTGCTAGGTCGGACTCAACGCCACTTGATGCCGCACCCGATTGACGGGCGCTGGTTTGGGTTGACCGGCTCTCCGGCAAGCACGGCGTCGACCGCCGCACGTACGTCAGCGCAGGTTACCGGTAAGCCGTTCTTGGGTCGGGAGTCGTCGAGTTGGCCGCGGTAGACGAGTCGTCGCTCGCCGTCGAACACGAAGGTGTCGGGCGTGCAGGCCGCCGAAAACGCGCGGGCCACGTCCTGCGTCTCGTCGTAGAGGTAAGGGAACGTCCAGCCTTGGCGGCGAGCTTCGGCGACCATCTGGTCGGGCCCGTCCTGCGGATAGGTGACGACGTCATTGCTGGAAATGCCCACCATCGGGACGCCTTTTTCCTTCAGGTCTCGGCCAAGGGCGGCGAGGCCGGCCGCGACATGCTGCACGTAGGGGCAGTGATTGCAGATGAAGGTCACGACGAGTGCCGGGCCGGACAGGTCGTCGAGGCTCACGGGGGCACCGGTGGCCGGCTCGGGCAGCGAGAATGACGGGGCGGGCGTGCCGAGGGCGAGCATTGTGGATTCGATGGCCATGTCGGACAGCGTACGTCGGTCCGGTAACTATGAACCGCTCGCCTTTCGGAGGTCGGCGAGCGAATTCCGCACCCCGCCATCCAAGCGGATTTGTACAGCCGCCACGCCGATCATCACTGCAGCCGTGGCCAAGTGCACCACAGCATCAGCAACGTTGTTGGGAAAGGTGAACACGAACGCGACCTGATCGGAGAAAAAGGCCCAAATGCCGGGTGCGGCACCGGCTATCCCCGCCAGGATGAGATAGAGCACGGACCACGACTTGCGGACCGCGAATACCAGACCCGGTCCGAACAACGCCAGCCCTGCGACGGCGTGCCAGCCGTTGTAGTCCATTCCGAGGAGGCGGACGGTTGGCGCGTCGGGTCCCGTCGCGAAGCTCGGTTCGAGTATGAAGCCGATTACCGCCTGGATGACGTGAAACGCGCAGATGATCAGTAGCCCGAGTTGGGCGAAACTCCACTTCATTCGCACCTCCGAAGGATAGGGAGGGGGATAAAGCCGAATACTACGCGCCGTAGTAGATCCGGCGCAAATGAGTTCGGTCGAGTGCAAAGTTCGTCGCGGACACCGACAACTCATGCGGGCAGCCAGACAAGGGGCCGAAGATGTGATCACCGCCGTGGCAAGCAGGGTCTTCGGCCACGACGACAAGCTTCCTACGAAGAGCCTTTCTTTTCGAGCCACTGGCTGAGAGCCTCTTCGAGCGCGGCCCCGGCGCTGACCCCCGCATCGTTAGCGGCTTGCTCGAATCTCTCGACCAAATCGGTTGGTACTGAAGCGTTTAACTTAGAACGCTCGGGCTTTGGCTTCGGCGTGGGGGTAACCGGCGTGTGCCGCGCGGCGGTCGAGTCCATGGTTTCCCGTAGCGCGGGAATCTCGTCGAGCAAGCGGGCCAGGTCGTTGCGCTCGATGCGCAGGAATTCGGCCGGTCCGATCGTCGTCACCGTGGCCGAACGCAATTGCCCTCGGCGCAAAGCAGATTCGCCGATTACCTCGCCCGGGCCCACCACCGCTATGCGGGCGTCCCCGACATACACCCCGGCCTCACCGCTGAGCAGGATGAAACACGCGTCGGACGGGGTCTGCTCGCGAATCAGCGGCCATGGCACCGACTGCGAAGAGTGATGCGCCGCCGACACGAGACGTTTCAGATCGCCATCCGAGAACTTCTCAAATGCGGGGAAATTGCGTAACCGGCGGACGTCTTCCTCCCGTCGCCGACGGATGGCTTCCTCTTGTTCCTTCGTATCGGCGCTCATAGCGGCTCCTGAGGTGCGATGGGGTGTGCCATCGTGGAGCCTACGAGCTTTTGCGGTAAAGGGGTAGGAAGTAGGGCCATCCTGCTGCTCCGCGGGCGACTGTCGCCGTGCGATGCGGTGTGTTAACTGAACTCCTGCGGGTACGATCCGGACATGCCGCTGGACGCCGGTGACAGATTCGCTGGCTATACCATCGTGCGATCGCTCGGAGCGGGGGGAATGGGGGAGGTTTACCTCGCTCGGCATCCTCGGCTACCTCGCAGCGATGCGTTGAAGCTGTTGGGAAGCCAAGTGTCCGCTGACGTCAGCTTTCGCGAACGGTTTCTTCGGGAAGCCAACCTCGCATCGACGTTGTGGCATCCGAACATCGTCGGAGTGCACGATCGCGGCGAATACCAGGAGCGGCTGTGGATCTCGATGGACTTCGTCGACGGTGCAGACGCGGGCAAGTTGATGGCGGAGCGCTATCCCGTCGGTATGCCGTTGGAGTTGGTAATCGCCATCGTTAACGATGTTGGCTCAGCCCTGGATTACGCATACAAGCAAGGGCTCCTCCATCGTGATGTCAAACCCGCCAACATCTTGATCACTAGCGTCGATGATGCAGACGAGCGACGGATCATGTTGACAGACTTCGGTATTGCTCGAGCTGTTGACGACATGGGCGGACTGACTGCGACTAACATGACCATCGGTACCGTGGCGTACACCGCGCCGGAGCAGTTGAAGGGTGATGACATCGATGGTCGCGCCGACCAGTACTCGCTGGCAGCCACGGCCTACCATCTGCTGACTGGTTCTCCACCGTTCAGAGAGTCCAGTCCCGCAGTGGTGATAGGGCGCCACCTCACGATGGATCCGCCCCCGCTGGCCAACAAACGGCCCGAATTGGCTCCCCTCGATCCCGTCCTGGCGACAGCGTTGGCCAAAGATCCGAATGAGAGATTCACGAGCTGCAGCGAGTTCGCCCGTAATCTAGCTGCACACGCATTGACCATCGACGATGCGGCGACACGGCTTGAGCCGACGATGGAAGCGCGTAGACCTCTGAAGAGGGCGGCGTCTGAGCCAACCCGAAGCGCGCCGGCCCCGCCGCCGAAGCCGCACCAGTCGCCGCCACCGCTTTTGCCGGGCTGGTACCCCGACCCCAGCGGTGGGCCCAGGATGCTCTACTGGGATGGGCGGGAGTGGCGCGCGAGGCCGCCTATCTCGGCGACGGGCCGTCCGGCAACCCTGATCTGGACCGTCTGCATCTGCGCGGTGGTAGTCATCACCACAGCGATCATCGGAGCGGTAGTTGTAATCCAGAGCTCAGACGACGGCGGCCCTACGCCTACTGCGGCACCATCGTCGTTGACCGTCGGGGCAATGCCGTCTGAGGTGTCGTTGCCCTCGTACACCACAACGTCGACACCGCGAACAACGACCTACACCACGATGTCACCGCCAATACCCACGCCGTCGCCGCGAACCGGTTTTCCCGCAGTCATTGTCGGTACCTGCGACGAGGGCGGCACCTGCGGTGTCCAGCAGCGCGTCGCTCCGTACATCAACGCACCGCCCCTAGTTCCCAACGCCCTGCAGGACGGCATGACCGTGATCGTGGTCTGTCAGACGCTTGGTGATCTACGCACCAATGCGGGACACACACCGAGCAAGGTTTGGTTCCGCCTGTCCAACGGCGCCTACGTGGGCGCGGTCTACACAAATCTGACGACCCCCGTGCCGGAATGTTCGTCGCAGTGAAGCGGACGACCAGGACCGTGTTTGTAGTCCTACTTGCTATAGCGACCACAGCCCTCTTGATCACTGTGATGCGTTGCACCTCAAAGAGATCCAATCACCCTGCTGCTTCGCCGCCGATTCCGGTCAATCCTGCGCCGACGGCTGCGACAACGGCCCCGACGGGAACCGCGGAACCGGCGCCCCCGTCGGCCGCGAGCGTCGACGGCTGGAGGGCCGTGGGCACTTCGGTTCAGGGACGACCCATTCGGCTGCTGACCCTCGGGCACGGGCCCCGCAAGGTGTTGGTCATCGGAGGTATTCACGGCGACGAGACCGAAGGCGCTTACTCGATCAGGGAGTTGCCTGCGGCCTTCGCCGAGGCGCGCCTCGACGACGCCGTCACTCTCGCCATCCTCGAGGACGCAAACCCCGATGGCCGAGCCGCGGGCACCCGCGAGAACGCGAACCGGATCGACATCAACCGGAATTTTCCCGCGTCCAACTTCGACGCCGCCGATCCGTCGAGTGGTCATGAGCCGCTTAGCCAACCGGAGTCACGCATCGTGCGTGACCTGATCGAGAGCCTGAACCCGGCGCTGATAATCGCCTTGCACTCCTGGACAGGTCGCCAATTCGTCAACTTCGACGGACCCGCCCGCGCGCTCGCGGAGCGTTTCGCCGCGTCCAGTGGACTGCCCGTGGAGGAGTCGACCGCATTTGCCCCGACGCCGGGATCTCTTGGGTCCTACGCGGGACGAGACCGCGGAACGGCGGTCCTGACGATCGAGGTACTAAAGGGGACGGACCCCAAGACAGTCTGGGAGCGAATCCGAGTTGCCCTGCTGGGGGTCATCGCTGGGTGATCGGTGGCAAACGTCGCCTACGCAATGAGACCTGCGTCGAAGGACGCGAGCGAGAGTTCCTTCTCCGCGTATCTCTCGACGAGCAGCGGAATGTACTCGCGTACCGGGCGGCCGTCGAACCGTTCATGGGCGTGCCGCACAACTGCTCTAACTGTGTCCGGGGGGATGGCCGAATACTTGCGGGTCAACCGATCGGCCACCTCGGCGATGATCGTCTGTTCTTTCAACTCGATCACGGCGAAAGAGTCGCACGTGTTCATGCCCGAGTCAACTCGTGTTTACTGCGTTCCGGCACGTGAATGACACCGTTGCGCAACGGTTCTCCCACGGCGCCAAGTGTTTTCGAAACGAGACCGTCGAACCTTGGGAATGGCTGTCAATTGGGTGGGGTTGGGCTCATAGAACTGATGTAGTACGTCTCGTGCCCGGTCGGGTAGCCGCCGCCATTGGTGGCGATGTGAACGTGGTCATAGTGGTTGAGGGTTTCGTTGCCGAGGTCGGCCGTCCAGCTACCCGAGCCGATACCTGGGTAGATCTTCTGCCTCCAGATCACATGGAGGATGCCCCACCGCTTTGCATTCGCCAACGCGAATCCAGCGATCTGGTTGCCGAGCTCGATGCCCTCGGGACTGCTGTGGTTCGGAATCATCACGTCGATCGCCAGGCCATTGGGGTGCCACTGCAAAGCGTCTTGCCGGTACCCGCCAATGGTGGTGATCTGTGGAAACAGCAGGCTGATAACACGCTCTGCCCAGATCGTCTTGACCTGCAACCCCTCCTCGGACCCACGGCCGGCCGGCAGCGCGAATTGGAAGTCCTGGGCCGCAAGCGGTGCGGAGGCCGCCGCCGCGGCCAGTGCCTGCGCCTCACCGGGACTGGCGGTGTGCGGTGCCGCGCCCGCCGCGGCCGCGGCCGCGCTGGCCGGTGCGGTTCCCACCACGGGTGCGGCTTCATTCTGGGCGTGGGTGCGATGCTCGTGCGATTGGGCGTAGACCATGCCGCCGGCGACGGTGAGCGAGGCCGCAAACGCCAGCCAGCGGCGTACGCCATTGGCTAACCGGATTTTGCCCACGATGAGCACCTTAGTGGCGTATGGGACTTAAGGGACACCGTTTGTTACCCCTTTGTTGCCTGGACCTGCTAAATGAGGCTAGCGGTTGGCCTCTTTGAGACTCGGAGCATGGTCCGAGCCGGCGCACGCGTGCGGGCTCTTCAAGTTCTGCTGAAGCCGCTTGGCCACCATCCGGCGGCCGCCAAACCACGATCTCCGCAGGTAGCTGACTCTGGCAGCGATGGCGCCGCAGCCGTGGCTCGCCCGCTACCTGGCCTTGAGCAGTCGAAACGAAGCGCGATGGCTTGCCGCGGGCAAATAGCCCTGACCAGCGGCGTAGTGCGACTCGCCAGCCTGGCCGTCTGGGCCAGGGTGGGCGGACAGGGTGGCTGCCATTGTGCTTGGTGACGCACTCGCCGACGGTGTCCCGCTCGATCTCGACCGCTTCGACCATTTACTTACGCAGCGGACAATTTTGTTTGAAAACAACGACTTTGGGCAGGCGATAGGGTGAATAGATCCTTTTCGAGAGGTAACGAGATGCCCGTACCGTCAGCTGAGGCCTTCGAGCGCTTGCGTAACTTGGCCGCAATCGAGGACGTCGCCGCGCGCGAGACCATCACGATCAACGAGGTCTTTACGGGCAAGCCGATGACCACGATCCCGGTCGGTACGGCCGCCGATGTCGAGGCGGCTTTTGCCAAAGCCCGTGCGGCGCAAACTGAATGGGCCAACCGGCCGGTTGCGGATCGCGTTGAGGTGATCAAGCGTTACCGCGATCTGGTGATCGAGAACCGCGAGTTCCTCATGGATCTGCTGCAGGCCGAGGCGGGCAAGGCGCGTTGGGCGGCGCAAGAAGAAATCGTGGACCTGATGGCGAACGCCAACTACTACGCTCGCGTCTCCGCAGACCTGTTGAAGCCGCGTGATGTTCAATCCCTGCTGCCGGCGATCGGCAAGACCACGGTTTGCTATCAACCCAAGGGCGTGGTCGGAGTTATCTCGCCATGGAACTACCCGATGACGCTGACGGCGTCGGACTCGGTGCCCGCGCTGATCGCCGGAAACGCGGTGGTGCTCAAGCCGGACAGCCAGACGCCGTACTGCGCGCTCGCATGTGCCGAACTGTTATACCGCGCCGGCCTGCCGCGAGCGCTGTACGCGATCGTGCCGGGCCCGGGCTCGGTGGTCGGGACCGCGATCACCGAGAACTGCGACTTTCTCATGTTCACCGGTTCGACGGCCACCGGAAGTCGGCTGGCCGAACACGCGGGCCGTCGTCTCATCGGCTTCTCGGCCGAACTTGGCGGCAAGAACGCCATGATCGTGGCCCGTGGCGCCAACCTGGACAAGGTCGCCAAGGCCGCCACCCGGGCCTGCTTCTCCAATGCCGGCCAATTGTGCATTTCCATTGAGCGGATCTACGTCGAGAAGGACATCGCCGACGACTTCACCCGCAAGTTCGGCGAAGCGGTGCGGAACATGAAGCTCGGCACCACATACGACTTCTCCGTGGACATGGGCAGCTTGATCTCAGAAGGTCAGCTGAAGACGGTGTCGCAGCACGTGGACGACGCGACGACCAAGGGCGCCAAAATCATTGCGGGCGGCAAGGCGCGTCCCGACATCGGGCCGCTGTTCTACGAGCCGACCGTGTTGACCGATGTCACCCCCGAAATGGAGTGCGCGGCCAACGAAACCTTCGGACCGCTCGTGTCCATCTATCCCGTCGCCGACGTCGATGAAGCGGTGGAGAAGGCGAACGACACCGAGTACGGGCTCAACGCCAGCGTGTGGGCGGCCAACACCGAACAGGGCCGCAAGATCGCCGCCCGATTGCGTTCCGGAACCGTCAACGTCGACGAGGGGTACGCGTTCGCCTGGGGCAGCCTCAGCGCACCGATGGGCGGGATGGGCGCGTCCGGTGTGGGACGCAGGCACGGTCCGGAGGGGCTGCTGAAGTACACCGAATCGCAGACGATAGCGGCCGCTCGGGTGTTCAATCTCGATCCGCCACTTGGTATCCCGTCGACGCTGTGGCAGAAGTCGCTGTTGCCCATCGTGCGTACCGTGATGAAACTACCCGGCCGGAACTAACGACTAGGGCTTGCCGGTGCGCTCGCGGTGCTTGCACCCGGGCCAACAGCAGGGCCGTCGCTTGCCTTCTTCCAACTCCTCCTGGGTCCGGCGAATCCGGCGCTCCCGGGTCTTGGGTTGCTTGGCGTCTTCCACCCAGCAGATGAACTCGTTGCGTGCTAGCGGCGTGATGTCCCGCCACGCTGCAAGTGCTGTGGAGTTGGTGACGAGCGCCGTGCGCAGGTCTGCGGGAAGCTTGTGCACCACCCCACCCGGAACTTTCTCGTTGGGCACGGAACAAGGGTAGATCGGGCCGAAAGGCTCGCGTGCGGCCGGTCCGATGGCCAAATGGTGCCCGTTCGGATTAAGAACCTTGACGGCGCCAATTACCGGCACCGCATTGTCCGGCCTCGAATGGCGTTCCATGGACGCAAGAATTTCGCAAGGACTTCGCGAAGACATCGCAAGGGCCGCGACTCAACCTGGGGGAGTCGGCCAACGCTGGCCGATGGCCAGACGACCCTCACGGCTGCCCCGATGTTGGGACCGGTAGCAGGGCGGGAGGTCTGAAATCACAAACAGATACAGCGCACCCGAAACCAAAGGAGGAGCGCGAGTGAGTTCGACGCTGACCCGTGGGCTAACTCCGCCTCTCCGGCAATATCGGCCCTCACCATTAACACGCGATTTGAAGATTACTGGTGTTAAGTTTGTCTGGCCGGTCCGTAATCTGCTAAACGGTTCCGCGCACGCTGGTCTGGCCCTTGACCTATCTGTAGTAGGCGGTGAGAACGAGTGTGTACCAATCCGTTCGATGACCAGGCCTCTTTCCTCGTTTTGGTTAACGACGACGAGCAGCACAGTCTTTGGCCGGTATTCGCCGAGGTTCCGGCCGGTTGGCGGGTGGTCTTCGGCGCAGCGGCACGCGCCGCGTGCCTGGACTTCATCGACGACAATTGGACCGACATCCGTCCGAGACGACTGCGCGAGCGACTGTCGCAGGCCGCGGGTCACTGAATTGCCGGCCGTCGGGGGGTGGCGTTCGAATGAAACCTTATGAGCGGCTGCGGCGGCTGGGCCCGACGGATGAGCGGGTCCAGATCCGGGGGCAACAGATCGAACTAGATCGGGTGCAGGCGGCTCTCTCCGAATTGGATTGTGTTGACCAAGCGCTCGTGATCGCCCGTGAGGACCGCCCCGGGGACAGGCGACTGGTCGGTTATGTCACGGAGTCGATTGCCGCAGCGGTTGACCCGGGGGCGGCACGCGCCGTGTTGGCTGAGCGCCTGCCGTCCTACATGGTGCCATCCGCTGTGCTGGTACTGGATGCCTTGCCCGTGACGGCGTTCGGCGAACTCGACATCCTGGCACTGCCGAGGCCGCAGTACCCGGACGCCCCTCGTGACCACGCCATCGAGCAGGCGCTGGCGGCGATATTCGCCGAGGTCCTTGGCGTCGAAGGGGTCGAGCCCGAGGAGTCGTTCTTCGACCTCGGCGGGGATTCGCTCGCCGCGATGCGGGTGGTCGTGGCCATAAATTCGACCCTGGACGCGAACTTGCCATTGGGTGCGGTGTTCAACTCACCCACCATCGCCCAACTCTCCGCACGCCTCGGCGGCGACTCGGGCGGCTCCAAACCGTTGGTCGCCTGTGAGCGGCCCGAAGTGATTCCGCTGTCGTTCGCCCAGAGTCGATTATGGTTCATCGACCAATTACAGGGGCCCTCACCGGTTTACAACCGGGCGGTTGCCTTGCGGTTGTCCGGCAGGCTGAGCCATGAGGCGTTGGCCACCGCGATGACCGATGTGGTCGGACGCCACGAAAGCCTGCGCACGGTGTTCGTGGCGGTCGACGGGATACCGCGGCAGGTGGTGCGGCCGGCGGCCGGGGCCGACTTCGGTTGGGCGGTCGTCGACGTCAGTGGATGGTCGCCCGACCGGGTGACCGAAGCCATCGAACACGCCGCACACCACAGCTTCGACCTGGCCACCGAAATACCGATCCGAGCAAAGGTTTTCAGTCTCACTGAGGACGACCACGTGCTGGTGGTTGTCGTGCACCACATCGCCGGAGACGGCTGGTCCGTCGGGGTCCTCGCCGCCGATATCAGTTCGGCTTACGCCGCCCGCTGGGCGGGTCATGATCCCGACTGGGCCGAATTGCCGGTGCAGTACGCGGATTACACGCTGTGGCAACGGGACAGCCTAGGTGATCCTGCCGACGAGAAGAGCCCGTTGGCCGCGCAGGCGAGGTTCTGGCACGAGGTGCTAGCCGGGATGCCGCAGCGCTTGGAGCTGCCCACTGACCGGCCCTATCCACCCGTTGCCGACCACCGCGGCGCCAGTGTGGCGGTGCAGTGGCCGGCGGAGCTGCAACAGCGCGTGCGTGATGTGGCCCGCGAACACAACGCGACCAGCTTCATGGTGGTACAGGCCGCGCTCGCGGTGCTGCTGTCCCGACTGAGCACCAGTTCCGATGTTGCGGTTGGCTTTCCGATCGCAGGACGAGGTGATCCCGCACTGGATCGCCTGGTGGGCTTCTTCGTCAACACCTTGATCCTGCGGGTGCAAGTCGTCGGGGATCCCACTTTCGCCGAGTTGCTGGCCCAGGTTCGGGAGCGCAGCCTCGCCGCCTACGAGCACCAGGACGTGCCCTTCGAGGCCCTCGTCGAACGGCTCAACCCACCCCGGTCGATGACCCACCACCCACTGATCCAGGTCTCGCTGTCTTGGCAGAACGCAACGCCTCTCGACTTGGCGGTGGCCGATCTCCAGGTCCATCCCATGCCCATCGACACCCACACCGCGCGGATGGACCTGGCTTTCTTTCTAGGCGAACGCTTCGCCGACACCGGTCAGCCCGCCGGAATCGGCGGGACGGTGGAGTTCCGCACCGACGTGTACGACGCCGCGACCATCGAAGCGCTCGTCAGGCGGTTACAGCGGGTGTTGACTGCGCTGACGGCGCAGCCGACGGAGCCGCTGTCGTCGCTGGACCTGCTGGACGCGGCGGAACACGCTCGGCTCGCCGACTGGGGTAACCACGCGGTGTTGTCCGAGCCGCTACCAACCAGTGTGTCGATCCCTGCGGTGCTGGCGGCTCAGGCGGCGCATGCTCCCGATGCGGTCGCGTTGAATTTCGGAGCTTCGACCTGGACGTACCGAGAACTCGACGAGGCGTCTAACCGACTGGCGCGCTTGCTTGTTGACCGGGGTGTGAATGCTGGCAGCTGCGTGGCGCTGCTCGTTGAGCGTTCGCCGCAAGCGATCATCGCGATACTGGCGGTGCTCAAAGCAGGAGCGGCGTACTTGCCGCTGGACCGGCGCATGCCGGTGGAGCGGCTGGCGTTCATCGTCGATGATGCCGTTCCCGTAGCGGCAATCGCCTCCGCCGGAATGGATTTCGCCTGGCTCAAGCTGCCGATCATCGATGCCGAAGACCCGCACGTCCGGGCATTCCCGGCCACCGCTCTGCCGATGCCCGCCGCCGATGACGTCGCCTACATCATCTACACCTCGGGAACCACCGGTGTGCCCAAGGGTGTGGCGATCAGCCACCGGAATCTGACCCAGCTGATTCTGTCTTTCGATGGTGTCGGTGCGGGGTTGCCCGACGCGTCGAAACAGGTCTGGTCGCACTGGCATTCGTATGCCTTCGACTTCTCCGTGTGGGAAGTGTGGGCCGCCCTGTTGCGTGGCGGACGGCTGGTGGTCATCCCCGACGACGTGGTTGCCTCACCCGCCGAGTTCGGCAATCTGGTCGTCTCGCAGCGTGTCAACGTACTCACCCAAACCCCCTCTGCGGTTGGTACTTTGTTGCCGGAGAGCCTGGACTCGGTGGCGTTGGTGATGGGTGGTGAAGCGTGTCCCGCGGCGGTGGTGGACCGCTGGGCCCCCGGCCGGGTGATGATCAACGCGTACGGGCCCACCGAAACCACGATCTACGTGGCGGTGAGCGCGCCGCTGCAGGCAGGCACCGGTGTGCCGCCGATTGGCTCGCCGGTGGCGGGTGCGGCACTTTTCGTACTCGACGAGTGGCTGCGGCCCGTCCCCGCCGGCGTCGTGGGCGAGCTGTACGTGGCGGGTTGGGGAGTGGGGCTGGGCTATTGGCGTCGCGGAGGATTGACGGCGTCGCGGTTCGTCGCGTGTCCGTTCGGCGGGACCGGCCGACGGATGTATCGCACCGGGGACTTGGTCTGTTGGGGCGCCGACGGCCAACTGCGCTATGTGGAGCGGGCCGACGAGCAGGTCAAGATTCGCGGATATCGCATCGAACTCGGTGACGTGCAATCGGCGCTCGCCGCGGTGGACGGGGTGGATCAAGCGGTCGTCATCGCCCGCGAAGACAACCCCGGCGACAAGCGGCTGGTCGGCTACGTCACGGGCACCGTAAATCCCGTTCAGGCGCGCGCGGCATTGGCCGACCGACTGCCGTCCTACATGGTGCCGGCGGCGGTGGTGCGCGTCGACGCGTTGCCGCTCACGGTCAACGGGAAGCTCGACACGTCCGCCCTGCCAGAGCCGACATATCAAGGCGCCGAACAGTACCGCGCTCCGGCGACGCCTACCGAAGAGATCCTTGCCGGAATCTATGCCCAGGTGCTGGGCCTCGAGCGCGTCGGCGTCGACGATTCGTTCTTCGACCTGGGCGGGGACTCGTTGTCGGCCATGCGCGCGATCGCCGCGATCAACAAGGCCTTGGACGCCCACCTGGTGGTGCGCACCTTGTTCGACGCACCCGCGATCGCCGAGTTGGCGCCCCGCCTGAATACGGGGGTTGCGCTCGAACCGCTGACGGCGGCCGAGCGGCCCGCGGTGATTCCGTTGTCGTACGCGCAGAGTCGACTGTGGTTCCTGGACCAGTTGCAGGATGGCTCAGTGGTCTACAACATGGCGGCGGCGCTGCGACTGAGTGGGCCCCTGAACGCCGAGGCGCTGCAGGCCGCTCTGGCCGACGTGGTCGCCCGCCATGAAACCCTTCGGACGGTATTCGTTGCGCCGGAAGGCATACCCCAACAGGTGGTATTGGCGGCCAATCAAGCCGACGTGGGTCGGGTGGTTGTCGACGCCGCCGGGTGGCGGGAGGACCAACTTGCCGATGCCATTGGCGCCGAGGCGCGTCGCCCGTTCGAGCTGGCGAGCGAGATTCCCTTGCGGGCACGTCTGTTCAAGATCTCCAAAACGGAGCATGTCCTGGTGGCCACCGCACACCACATCGCCGCGGACGGCTGGTCGATGGCTCCGCTGGTCCGTGATCTGGGCGTGGCATATGGGTCCCGGTGCGCGGGACACGCGCCGGGCTGGGCGGACTTGCCGGTGCAGTACGTCGATTACACGCTGTGGCAACGAAAGAACCTCGGGGATCTGACGGATCACGGCAGCCCGCTGGCCACGCAGCTGGCGTATTGGGAACGGGCACTGGCCGACCTGCCGCAACGGCTGGAGCTGCCGACCGATCGGGCGTACCCAGCGGTTGCCGACCATCGCGGTGCCAGCGTGCGGGTGGACTGGCCGCGGCATGTGCAGCAGCGGATCAGTCGGGTGGCCGGTGCGAACGGTGCGACGAGTTTCATGGTGGTCCAGGCCGCGCTGGCGCTGTTGTTGTCGCGGCTGAGCGCCAGCTCTGATGTCGCATTGGGGTTTTCGATCGCCGGCCGTGGTGACCCGGCACTGGACGATTTGGTCGGATTCTTCGTCAACACATTGGTGCTGCGCGTCGACCTGACCGACAACCTGACCTTCACCGAGTTGCTGGCCCAGGTGCGCGAGCGCAGCCTGGCCGCCTACGAACACCAGGACGTGCCATTCGAAATGCTGGTCGAGCGGCTCAACCCGGCCCGCTCACTCACCCATCATCCGCTGATCCAGGTGCTCGTGGCGTGGCAGAACAACACGTCACCCGAGTTGAATCTCGGTGACCTGCAGGTGAGTGTGTTGCCCGTCGACACCCGCACGGCGCGGATGGATCTGCGATTCTCCCTGGGGGAGCGCTGGACTGACGCCGGGGAGGCGGCGGGCATCGGCGGGACGGTGGAGTTCCGCACGGACGTCTTCGATGCCGCTACCATCCAGGCGTTCGTCGACCGGTTGGGCCGGGTGCTGGAAGCGGTTACGGCCAACCCGGGGCGTGCGCTGGCGTCGGTGGACTTACTCGATGTCGCTGAGCATGCGCGGCTGAATGGCTGGGGCAACCGTTGCGTGCTGCGGCAACCCGTCCCGCCGGCCGTGTCGATCCCGGCGGCGTTGGCCGCGCAGGTGGCCCGCACCCCGGATGCGGTTGCGCTGACATGCGGCGAGCTGTCGATGACGTATCGCGAATTCGATCAGGCGTCGAACCGGTTGGCCCACTTACTGTCCAGTTTGGGCGTAGGCCCGGGCGCTTATGTCGCACTGCTGTTCTCGCGGTCTGCCGAGGTAGTCGTCGCGATCGCGGCGGTACTCAAAGCAGGGGCTGCCTACCTGCCGATCGATCCCGCGCTGCCGTCGGCGCGAATCGGGTTCATGGTCGCCGACGCCGAGCCGGTCGCCGCGATCACTACCGCGGCACTCGCCGACCGACTGAATGGGCACGGCCTGCAGGTCATCGATGTTCACGATCCCGGCATCCAAGCTCAACCGTGCACCCCTGTGTCACCAGCGCCGTCTGCCCAGAACATCGCCTACCTGATCTACACCTCGGGTACCACCGGCGTTCCCAAGGGGGTGGCGATCACCCACCACAACCTCACCCAGCTCTTCCGGGTTGGCAGCTTCTTCGAATCGCACTCCAACACAACGGAATTTGCCGCCACGCAATGGCATTCGCTGTCGTTCGACGTCTCGGCGTGGGAAATCTGGGGCACGCTGTTGAGCGGCGGCCGGTTGGTGGTGGTGCCCGAGGAGGTAGCAACATCACCGGCCGATTTCCAGGCACTGGTGGCCGCCGAACGGATCGACGTGCTCAGCCAAACCCCCTCCGCGGTGGGTGTTGTGGCGTCAGAGGGTTTGGAATCGGCGGCGTTGGTGTTAGCCGGTGAGGCTTGCCCGTCGGCACTGGTCGACCACTGGGCCAACGGCCGCGTCATGATCAACGCCTACGGCCCCACGGAGACAACGATCTATGCGTGCATGAGCGCGCCCCTCACCCCCGGTTCCGGTGTCCCTCCGATCGGCACGCCGGTATCGGGCGCGGCGCTGTTCGTGCTCGACCGGTGGCTCCAGCCGGTGCCGCCCGGTGTGGTGGGCGAGTTGTACGTGGCGGGCCGGGGAGTCGGCGTCGGGTATTGGCGCCGGGCCGGGCTGACGGCGTCGCGGTTCGTGGCGTGTCCGTTTGGCGGCCAGGAATCGCCAGGCCAACGGATGTATCGCACCGGCGACCTCGTCTACTGGGGTGCCGACGGCCAGTTGAGGTACGTCGGCCGGGCCGACGAGCAGGTCAAGATCCGTGGCTACCGAATCGAACTCGGCGAGGTTCAGGCGGCGCTGGCCGCGCTGGACGGCGTTCATCAAGCCGTCGTGATCGTCCGCGAGGACCGCCCCGGCGACAGGCGTCTGGTCAGCTACGTCACCGGCGACACAGACCCCGCCGCCTTGCGCAGCGGGCTGGCCGAGCACCTGCCGCCCTACATGGTGCCCAACGCAATAGTCGTCCTGGACGCGATGCCGCTCACGGTGAACGGGAAACTCGACACCGCCGCTCTGCCGGCGCCGGAATACCAAAGTGCCGAGCGGTATTGCCCACCCGCCGACGCCGTTGAGGAGGTCTTGGCCGGCATCTACGCGCAAGTGCTCGGCCTGGACCGCGTCGGCGTCGAGGAGTCGTTCTTCGATCTGGGCGGGGACAGCATCCTGGCGATGCAGGTGGTCGCGCGGGCCCGGGCGGCCGGGCTGCTCTGCCGACCGCGCGATCTCTTCACCGAGCAAACGGTCGCCGGCGTTGCCCGGGTCGCCGGCGTCCTCGGGGACGCGGCCACCACGGTGGACGAGGGTGTCGGTGCGGTGCCGGCCACGCCGATCATGCGCTGGCTGCAGAGCATCGGTAACTCGGCTGAGCAGTTCAACCAGACGATGTCGCTGCAGGCACCCGCCGGTGTGACCCAGGCGGATGTGGCTGTGCTGCTGCAGGTCTTGTTGGATCGACACGCCATGCTGCGGTTGCGGGTGAGCTCCGATTGGTCATTGACGACGCAACCGCCGGGATCCGTGCATGCGGCCGACTGCCTGCGCACGGTCGACACCTGGTCGGATGCGGCATTGCTCGAGACCCGTTCTCGGTTGAACCCCGCCACCGGCGCGATGGTGCGCGCATTGTGGGTTTCCGACGCCAACCAACTGGTGCTCTGCATTCACCACCTGGCGGTCGATGGTGTGTCGTGGCGGATCCTGTTGGAAGACCTCAACGTTGGCTGGGCCCAGCATCGCAACCACCACCCGGTGGTGTTGCCCGTCACGGGGACATCGTTTCGGCGCTGGGCGTCGCTGCTGAACGAGTACGCGCATGCGGCGGAGGTGATCGACACCGCCGAAGCATGGCGGACGGTATTGGCGGTGCCCGCTGCACTGCCGGCCGTCGCCCCCGCGGTCGACACGTTCGCGACTGCCGGACGCTTCTCGGCGACCTTGGACGGCGAGAGCACTCGCCTGCTGCTGGGTGACGTGCCAGCGGCGTACCACGCTGGGGTGCAGGACATTCTATTGATCGCATTCGCCCTGGCGTGGGCGGAATTCCTGGGCACCCCGGGTCAGTCGATCGGCATCGATGTCGAAGCCCACGGGCGCGACGATGAGGTCGCCTCCGGGGTCGACCTGACCCACACGGTCGGGTGGTTCACGGCCAAGTATCCGGTGGCGCTCGCCCCGGGCGAGGTGAGTTGGGCGCAGGTGGTGACTGGCGACGCAGCGCTGGGCGGTGCCGTCAAGAGCATGAAGGAACAACTCCGGGCCCTTCCGGCCGGCCTGACCTATGGCGTGCTGCGCTACCTCAATGTTGACGTAGAACTATCCGGGTCCGAGCCGCCGATCGGATTCAATTACCTGGGCCGTCTGGGCGGCGCGGCGACAACCGATGGGGACGGCTGGCGGATCTCACACCGGCCCGGTACCAGCAGCAGCGCCGGGTTGGAAATGCCGCTCATGCACACGATGGAGCTCAACGCCGCGACGGTCGATACCGTGGCCGGTCCGCTATTGCATGCCGAGTGGACCTGGGCCACATCGCAATTCGACGCAACACAGGTGGAACGACTCAACCGGCTTTGGTTTGACGCATTGGCCGGCATTTGCGCGCAGGTGCGTCGCGGCGGAGGCGGCTTGACACCGTCGGACATCGTGCCGGCGCGGCTGACCCAGCGCCAGATCGATGAGCTGCAGCGGCAATACAGCGTTGCCGACGTGCTGCCGCTGACCCCCATGCAACGGGGACTGCTCTTTCACGCCAGCACTTCACTCGCCGGCGATGACGTGTATGCGGTGCAGCTGGACTTGGCGGTGACCGGCGCACTTGACCCCGACCGGCTGCGCGAAGCGGTCCACACGGTGGTCATCCGGCATCCCAATCTGGCGGCACGCTTTTGCGGCCAATTCGACGAACCGGTGCAGCTCATCCCAGCTGATCCCCAAGCCGGTTGGCGTTATGTGGAGCTCGACAGCGACGCGGATGTCGAAGATCAGCTGCGGCTGGTGCGCAACGCCGAACGAGCCGCGGTGTGCGACCTGGCCCAACCGCCGGCATTTCGAGTCGCACTGATTCGCACCGCGCCGGACCGGTACCGCTTTGTGCTGACAAATCACCACATCGTGGTTGACGGTTGGTCCATACCGATTGTGCTGCGCGAGATATTCGCCGGCTACCACGGGCGGCGGCTGCCTGCGCCCGGGTCGTACCGGCGATTTGTGTCCTGGCTGGCCGAGCGAGACCTCGATGCCGCCAACGCCGCCTGGCGCCGCGTGCTTGCCGGATTCGGCACCCCGACCCTGGTCGGCCCGCAGGATCGGCTAGGGGTGGGACGGCGCGGCGTGACCTCGTTTGTGCTGCCCGCCGAGCAAAATGAGGCCCTCCGCGCGCTGGCGCGTTCCCGTCACACCACCGTCAACATCGTGCTGCAGGGCGCCTACGCCCAGCTGCTGATGTGGCTTACCGGCCGGCACGACATCGCCTTCGGAGTACCCGTTTCCGGGCGGCCAACCGACTTGGTGGACGCGGAATCCATGGTCGGTCTGCTGGTCAACACCGTGCCGGTGCGGGTGAATTGCACGGCGGCGGCCACGGTCGCGGACGTGATCGACCAGCTGCACACCATTCACCACGACACACTCGAGCATCAGCATTTGGCGCTCAACGAGATTCACCGCATCGCCGGCCACGAGAGACTGTTCGACACCCTGTTCGTGTACCAGAACTATCCGATCGACTTGGGCTCGTTGCAAGGTGCGTCCGCGGGACCGGACGAAATGACGGTCAAGGAGACCACCAGCCACGACTACAACCACTACCCACTGACGATCCAGGCCCTGCCGCGGACCGAACTCGCGTTCCGGGTCGAATACGACGCGGACGTCTTCGACGCTACGGACATCCAGGCGTTGATCGAGCGGTTCCAGCGGGTCTTGGCGGCCATGACCGCCGACCCGACCCGGCGGCTGTGGTCGGTGGATTTGCTTGCCGCGGAGGAATACTCGCGGTTGGCCAAGTGGGGCAACCGTAGCACGGTAGATCAGCCGGCGCCGGCCGCTGTGTCGATTCCGGTGCTGTGGGCCCGGCAAGCCGCCGAGACGCCCGAAGCGGTGGCGCTGTCCTTCGAGGGACGGTCGGTGACCTACCGCGAGCTCGACGAGGCCTCGGACCGGTTGGCGTACCGGCTGGCCGGTCACGGCGTAGGTCCGGGACAGTCGGTGGCGCTGCTGCTTTCACGTTCACCGCAGGCGATCGTGACGATCTTGGCGGTCCTGAAAACCGGGGCGGCCTACCTGCCGATCGATCCAAGCCTGCCGGCGGCGCGGGTTGGTTTCATGCTTGCCGATGCCGCCCCGGTCGCCGCGATCACAACCGCCGATCAGGCCGCGCGCTTCGACGAACACAACCTGTTGGTCATCGACGTCAACGACCCTGGCAGCGCCAGCCAGCCACGGCTCGGACTGCCCACGCCGGCCCCCGGCGACATCGCGTATTTCATCTACACCTCGGGCACCACCGGTAACCCGAAAGGTGTCGCCGTCAGCCACCACAACGTCGTGCAACTGATGCAGACGCTGCAGGGACAGCTGCCACCGCGGGGAGTGTGGTCGCAGTGGCATTCCCTGGCGTTCGACGTCTCGGTGTGCGAGACCTGGGGCGCGCTGCTCAGCGGCGGCCGGCTGGTTATCGTCCCCGAATCGGTGGCCCGCTCACCGCACGATTTCCACGCCCTGCTCGTCACGGAACGCGTCAGCGTCCTCAGCCAGACACCGTCGGCGTTCTATGCGCTGCAAAGCGCCCTCGCTCCCGAACTCTCAGATCAGCTGCAACTGCAGGCAGTACTGTTCGCCGGAGAGTCGTTGGAACCCAATCGACTTCGGACATGGCTGCGCCAACTGCCGCGATCACCTCGCCTGATCAACCTGTACGGCACCACCGAAACCACGGTGCATGCCTCATACCGTGAGATCGAGCCTCGCGACCTGGACAACAATGCCAGCCCCATCGGAGGGCCGTTGACCCATCTTGCGTTCTTCGTGCTGGACGCGTGGCTTCGTCCCGTGCCGGCCGGGATGGTTGGCGAACTGTATGTCGCGGGTCATGGTGTCGGCCTGGGGTATTGGCGCCGGGCCGGATTGACCGCGGAACGCTTCGTGGCGTGTCCGTTCGCGGGCCCGGACCGGCCGGGCATGCGGATGTATCGCACCGGGGATCTGGTGTCGTGGGATGCCGACGGGCAGCTCCGGTATGTGGGGCGTGCCGATGAACAGGTCAAGCTCCGCGGGTACCGCATCGAATTGGGCGAAATCGAAAACGCCTTGGTGGCATGCCCAGAGGTCAGTCAGGCCGTCGTCAGGATGCGTCAGACACCCGCGGGCGGTGCTCACCTCGTCGGCTACCTCACCCTGCAGCGCAACACCGTGAACCGGGACACGGTGCGAGACCACGAAATCGTCGACCGGTGGCAGGACCTGTACGACGACCTCTACGAAACACGCGCCGGAGCGCCCGAGTTCGGTATGGACTTTCTGGGTTGGAACAGCAGTTACAGCGATGCTCCCATCCCGCTCGAGGAGATGCTGGAGTGGCGTTCGGCCACGGTCGCCCGGATCAAGGAGTTGCGGCCACGACGCGTGCTGGAGATCGGCGTGGGTTCCGGACTCTTGCTGTCACAGCTCGCACCGGAGTGTGACCACTATGTCGCCACAGACATGTCGGCGGTCGCGATCGGCAACCTGGCCCGCTCATTGGAGCAGTCCCACATTCCCTGGCGCGACCGCGTGCAGTTGCTGACCCGACCGGCCCATGTGACCGAGGGACTGCCCGAAAACGAGTTCGACACAGTAATTCTCAACTCGGTCGTCCAGTATTTCCCCAACGAGGGATATTTGGCGGACCTGATCGACCGCGTCATGGAGCTGGTGGCGCCCGGCGGCGCGCTGTTCATCGGCGATGTGCGCAATTACGCCCTGCAGGGTGCGTTCCAGACCGCGATCACCCTGGCGCACACCACCGACCCTGGGGACCCCGCCGACGCCGCCGAGATCCGGCAACGAGTCAGGCGCGGAATCACCAACGAATCCGAATTGCTCTTGGCGCCGGACTTTTTCACCACGTGGGCGACCAAATGCGGGTCGGTGGCCGGACTCGACATCCAGGTCAAACGTGGCGACGCGGACAACGAACTCAACCGGTATCGCTATGACGTCGTCGTCCACAAGGCACCCACTGCGGTGCGCTCAGTCGCAGACGCACCCACCCGGACGTGGGCCCAATGCGGGCAGCTGGACGGCCTGCACGCACAGCTGGTGAGCGAACGCCCTGTCGCCGTGCGCATCACCGCGATTCCGCGTGCCGGACTGATCACCGACGTCCGCACCGAGGACGCGCTCGCCGGCGGCTTGCCGCTGCCCGATGCGCTCGCCGCCGACACTTTCGACGCCGTGACCCCCGAACAGCTGCACCGCCTGGGCGAGACCACGGGGTACCACGTTGCCGTCACCTGGGGCGCCGAACGCGGCACCCTCGATGCGGTTTTCACCACGGACGCCGGCCCGCTGACCGACGTGTATGTCGCCCCCGCCAGAGGCCGCCGGCCTGGCTGCCACGCCAACGACCCGCACGCCAACACCAAGCTCACCGCGGTGCGTAACCAGTTGAGCGCCCGACTACCGGAATACATGGTGCCCGCGCAGCTCGTGGTGCTCGACGCGTTCCCGCTGACCACCTCGGGCAAGCTCGACGTGCGTGCGCTGCCGGAACCGGACTACCAGGCCCCGGACCGCTATCGCGCTCCGAACAACACGGTCGAGCAAATCCTCGCAGATATCTATGCCCAGGTGTTGGGCCTGGAGCGGGTAGGGGTCGACGACTCCTTCTTCGAACTCGGCGGCGACAGCATCCTGTCCATGCAAGTGGTCGCGCGGGCGCGCGCGGCCGGCGTGGTGTGCAAGCCGCGCGACATCTTCGCAGAACAGACCGTGGCCAGGCTGGCGCTGGTAGCCACCGCGGTCGACGGTCTGGGTGCGCCGGTCAACGAGGGTGTCGGAACCGTCTCAGCGACCCCGATCATGCACTGGCTACAAGAGGTCGAAGGCCCGATCGAGCACTTCAGCCAGACGGTCGTGCTGCGCGCACCCGGCGATGCCGACGAAGCGGACGTGGTTGTGCTGCTGCAAGCTCTGCTGGACCGGCACGCGATGCTGCGGTTGCGGGTCGACGAGGGTTGGTCCCTGACCGTGCCGCCGCCGGGATCCGTCGATGCGCGCGACTGCCTGCAAACGGTGGACGCGCTGTCCGACGAGGCACTGGTGGCGGCGCGGTCGCGGCTGAATCCGGCTGCCGGGGCAGTGGTCAGTGCGGTATGGGTGCCGCCAACGGGCCAGCTGGCCTTGCTCATCCATCACCTGGCTGTCGACGGGGTGTCCTGGCGGATCCTGTTGGAAGACGTCAATATCGCGTGGGCTCAGCTTCGCGGCGGCCAGCGGGTCATGTTGCCGGCGCCGGCCACATCGTTCCAGCGGTGGTCGTCGCTGCTGGGGGAGTACGCGAGCTCGGCCGCGGTGGTGAGCCACGCCGACACCTGGCGGAACATAGCGGCGGCCGCGCCGGGGCTACCGGCGGTGCAGCCATCGCTGGACACCTTGGTCACCGCCGGACACCTGACGGAATGGTTGGACGCCGACACCACCAGCATGCTGCTCGGTGTGGTGCCGACGGCGTTTCATGTTGGGGTGCAGGACATTTTGTTGATCGCTTTCGGGTTGGCGTGGGCCGAGTTCCTGGGCACCACGGGTCAGCCGATCGGCATCGATGTCGAGGGCCATGGACGTCACGAGGAGCTGGCCGCCGATCTCGACCTGTCCCGCACGGTCGGGTGGTTTACCACCAAGTACCCGGTGTCGCTGGGCGTAGGGGGACTGTCCTGGGCGCAAGTGCTCAGCGGCGACGCGGCGCTCGGGGTCGCGTTCAAGAGCGCCAAGGAACAGCTCCGCGCCGTGCCGGATGCGCTGAGCTACGGGGCGTTGCGTTACCTGAACCCCGACGTCGACCTGGCCGGACCCGACCCGTCGATCGGCTTCAATTACCTTGGCCGCCTAGGCGCTTACGCTCAGGGCGACGGCACTCAATGGCGGGTCTGCCCGGACGGCGCGCCGGTGGCCGGTGCCGCGACTGCGATCGCCATGCCGCTTATGCACACCGTCGAGGTCAACGCCGCCACCGTGGAGGGCGGCGCAGGACCGCGGCTGCGCGCCAACTGGACTTACGCCACGTCGAAAGTCGATGCCACACAAATCAACCGGCTCAACCAACTGTGGTTCGATGCCCTCGCCGGCATTTGTGCTCATGTGCGGCGCGGGGGCGGCGGTTTGACGCCGTCGGACATCGCTCCGGCCCGGCTGAACCAGTACCAGATCGACGAGCTACAGCGCCAACACCCGATCGTTGACGTGCTGCGGCTGACCCCGATGCAGCAGGGGCTGCTGTTTCACTCCGGCAGTGCGCCGCGCTCGGCGGACGAGGGCGAGCTGTACACGGTGCAACTGGACATCGCGCTGCGCGGTGCGGTGGACCCCGACCGCCTGCGCGCGGCCGCGCAGGCGGTCGTTCGCCGGCATCCCCACCTGGTGGCCCGCTTCAGCGCGCAGTTCGACGAGCCGGTGCAGATCATCACGGCCGATCCCGTGGCCCCGTGGCGGTACGAGGAACTCGATGCCCTCGACGGCGAGGATCGGATTCAGCGACTTTGCGCCGACGAACGTGCCGCGGTGTGCAATCTCGATGGGGGACAGGCGTTTCGGGTGATGTTGATCCGCACCGCTGCGCACAGCTACCGGTTCGTGCTGACAAACCATCACATCGTGCTCGACGGCTGGTCGATGGCGATCCTGCTGCGGGAGATCTTCGCCGGCTACCACCGGCACCGGCTGCCCGCGGCGGCGCCGTATCGCCGATTCGTCAGCTGGGTCGCCGCGCGGGACCTGGACGCCGCCACGGCGGCCTGGCTCGACGCGCTGGCCGGGTTCGACACGCCGACCCTGGTCGGCCCGTCGGACCGGCTGGGGCTGGGCCCACGGGCCGTCGTGCACGTTCGCGTGCCCGCAGCCACCACCCGGGCGCTGACCGAGCTGGCACGCAAGCGTCAGACCACCGTCAGCACCGTGCTGCAGGCGGCGTGGGCGCTGCTGCTGATGGGGTTGACAGGTCGGCAGGACGTCGCCTTCGGTGTGCCGGTCTCGGGGCGACCCGCCGAACTGGCCGGCGCCGATTCGATGGTTGGGCTGTTCATCAACACAATTCCGGTGCGAGTGACCGTCACCGCGTCGACCAGCACCGCGGGTTTGCTGGAGCAGTTGCACTCCCTGCACCAGCGAACGGTCGAGCATCAGCATCTGGCGTTGCGCGACATGCACCGCATCACCGGTCAGCACCGGCTTTTCGACACCCTGTGCGTCTATGAGAACTATCCCGTCGACCCCGGCGCGCTGTTGGGTGACGACGGACTCGTCGTCACCGGGGTGACAACCCGGGAACACACGCACTATCCCCTGGTGCTGGCGGCCTCGCCCGCGGCCGGTCCGGAACTGAGCCTTCGCCTCGACTATCGCAGCGATGTGTTCGACGTGGCGACCATCGAGGCGCTGGCAGGGCGGTTGCAGCGAACGTTGGCCGCGATGACCGACAAGCCGGGGCTCGCGCTGTCGGCACTGGATCCGCTGGAGGTGGCCGAGCGTGCCCAACTGGATGAGTGGGCCAGCCGGGCGGCGTTGCTGCACGCAACCGCAGTCACCACGTCGGTTCCCGAGGCATTCGCCGCCCAGGTTGCGCGCACCCCAGATGCGGTGGCGCTGACCTGCGCGGGCTCGTCGATGACCTACCGCGAACTCGACGAGGCGTCCAACCGGTTGGCCCGGCTGCTGGCCGATCACGGTGCTGGACCCGGAACTATTGTCGCACTGCTGTTTTCACGATCGAGCCAGGCGGTGGTGGCCATTGCGGCGGTGCTCAAGACCGGTGCGGCGTATCTGCCGATCGACCCAGCGCTGCCGGCGGCACGACTCGATCAGATGCTCACCGACGCCGCACCGGTCGCCGCGATCACCACCGCCGAGCTGGCCGAACGGCTCGACGGCCACGGCCTCCCGGTCGTCGATGTCGACGATCCGCGGCAGCACAGCTACCCGAGCACGAACTTGCCGGCACCCGCCGCCGACGACCTCGCCTACGTCGTCTACACCTCGGGCACCACCGGGCCGCCGAAGGGGGTGGCCGTAACGCACCAGAACGTCACGCGGTTGGCGGAATCGCTCGATGCGTCGCTGCCACGCGGGGGAGTGTGGGCACAGTGCCACTCGTACGCGTTCGACGTCTCGGTGTGGGAGATCTGGGGTGCGCTGTTGCGCGGCGGGCGACTGGTCGTGGTCCCCGAGTCGATCATGGAGTCGCCCACCGACTTTCACGCGCTGCTGGTCGCCGAACAGGTCACCGTCCTCGACCTGAGCCCGTCGGCCGCGGGGGTACTCTCGCCGGAGGGATTGGAATCGCTCACGTTGGTACTGGGCGGTGAAAACTGCCCGCCCGACGTAGCGGACCGGTGGGCCGCCGATGGGCGAGTGGCGATCAATGCCTACGGCCCGACCGAGACCACCGTGGACGCGGCGCGAAGCACGCCGTGGCAGCCCAGCTCGGCGGAGTCGTCGGGTTCGGTTGTGCCGATCGGGTCGCCGGTTCCCGGCGCCGCGCTGTTCGTGCTGGACGGGTGGTTACGTCCGGTACCGGCGGGTGTGGTCGGCGAACTGTATGTGGCGGGTGATGGCGTCGGCCTGGGCTATTGGCGCCGCGGTGCACTGACGGCCGCGCGGTTCGTCGCCAGCCCCTTCGGTCGCCCCGGTATGCGGATGTATCGCACCGGCGATCTGGTCTACTGGGGCGTCGACGGTCAACTGCGCTACGTCGGACGCGCCGACGACCAGGTCCAGATCCGGGGATTCCGAGTCGAATTGGGCGAGATCCGCGCTACGCTCGCCGCTTTGGACGGAGTGGATCAGGCCGCGGTGATCGCCCGCGAGGACCGCCCCGGAGACAAGCGCCTGGTCGCTTACGTCACCGGGACGGCTGACCCCGCAGCGGTCCGCCCGGCGATAGCCGAACGGCTGCCGTCCTACATGGTGCCGGCCGCCGTAGTGAAGCTGGATGCGTTGCCGCTCACCGTCAACGGCAAACTCGACTCCCGCGCCCTCCCGGCACCGGAATACCGTGACACGGACGCCTACCGGGCTCCGACCAGCGCGACGGAAGAGATCTTGGCGGGCATCTACAGCCAGGTGCTGGGCGTTGATCGCGTCGGCGTCGACGACTCCTTCTTCGACCTCGGCGGCGACAGCATTTCGGCGATGCGCGCAATAACCGCCATCAACAACGCACTCGACGCCGAACTCACCGTGCGTACCCTGCTGGGTGCCCCCTCCGTGCGCGCCTTGAGACGGCAGTTGAGCGTCGCCATCCCGGTGGATTCCCGCGTCGTGTCGGTGCACGGTAGCGATGCCCGCGAGGCGCGTGCCGCCGACCTCACGCTGGACAAGTTCCTCGACGCGTCGACGCTGGCGGAAGCTGCACGGCTGCCCGGACCGAGCGCGCAGGTGCGGACCGTCCTGCTCACGGGCGCGACCGGCTTCCTGGGTCGCTACCTGGTGCTGGAATGGCTCAAGCAGATGGAGTTGGTGGACGGCACGCTGATCTGTCTGGTGCGGGCCGAGTCCGACGAGGACGCGCGACGCCGGCTCCACGAGACGTTTGCCGCCGATCCGGAAATGCTTTGGCTTTACCAGGATTTGGCCACCGACCACCTCGAGGTCCTGGCCGGCGACAAGGGTGAGGCCAATCTGGGCCTGGACCGGGCTACCTGGCAACGACTGGCGGACACCGTCGATGTCATCGTCGACTCCGCGGCCGTGGTGAACGCCGTGTTGTCCTATGGCGAACTCTTCGGGCCCAACGTCGTCGGCACCGCCGAACTGCTCCGGATCGCGCTCACCACCAAGCTCAAGCCCTACACGTATGTGTCGACCGCCGACGTAGGCAACCAGATCGAGCCATCAGTCTTCACCGAAGACGCCGATATCCGGATCATCAGCCCCGCTCGCGCCATCGACGGCAGCCTTGCCAACGGCTATGGCAACAGCAAGTGGGCCGGCGAGGTGCTGTTGCGTGAAGCGCACGACCTGTGCGCACTGCCGGTGGCGGTGTTTCGCTGCGACATGATCCTGGCCGACGAGACATTCGCGGGTCAGCTCAACATTTCCGACACCGTCACCCGGATGGTGTTGAGCCTGATGGCCACCGGCATCGCGCCCGACTCTTTCTACGAGCTCGACGCCGACGGTCACCGGCGGCGCGCCCATTTCGACGGGCTGCCGGTCGGGTTCGTCGCCGAAGCCATTGCCACGCTCGGAGCGCAGGTCGCCTCGTCCCCACTGGGTTTCCACACTTATCACGTCATGAACCCGCACGACGACGGCATCGGCCTCGACGAGTACGTCGACTGGTTGATCGAAGCCGGCTACCCCATCGAGCGCGTCGGTGGCTTCCACGAGTGGCTGCCGCGCTTCGAGGCCGCACTGCGCGCCCTGCCGGAGCGGCAGCGTCGCCACTCGGTGCTGCAGATGTTGTTGCTGCGCAGTTCCGGGCGAGTGCAGCCCCTCAAGTCGACCCGCGGTTCCTACGCCCCCACGGATCGGTTCCGCCGGGCGGTGCAGGACGCGAAAATCGGCCCTGACCGCGACATCCCGCACGTCTGCGCGCCGATCATCATCAAGTACGTCACCGACTTGCGGCGTCTCGGGCTGCTTTAGGCCGGACGATGCTGACTTTGCTTCGCGCACATCGTGTTTCGATGGTCGCCAGCATGTTCTTGCTCGCCGGGGCGACCACACTGACGCTGCTGCAGCCGCTGCTGGCAGGACGACTGGTCGACCGGGCCACGGCCGGCGCACCAATCTCCGGTTTGACCGTCGCTTTGGTGGTCATGCTTGCCGGGCAACTCCTGCTCGAGTCGTTGGGACATTTCCGGCTCGATCGCACCGGCGAGAAGATCGTGTTGGGGCTGCGGGACGACTTCACCAACCATGTTGTGCGCCTGCCCATCGGGTTGTTGGATCGGAGCCGCACCGGAGACCTGCTCGCGCGCGGAACCAGCGACGCGGGTCTGCTGCGTGATATGCCACGCGCCGTTGCCGATGTGGTGTTCGGGCTGCTGACATTGCTCGGCGCAACGATTTTCATGCTGACCATCGATCCGGTCACCGTGGGCGTTGTCGTCGTGGCGCTGGTGGTGGCCTTCAGCGCGGGCAATCCGTTCCTGACCCTGATCCAGCGAGCATCGTTGAATCGCCAAGCCGCGCTGGGCGATTACACAGCGGGCCTGGACCGCGCGCTGGGCGCCGCGCGCACCGTCAAACTTTTCGGCGCCGAGGAACGCGAAGCGCGGTCGATCGGCGCCCGCGCCCGCGCCGCCTATGAATCCGGCGTCCGCGTCGCATCCGCCACCGCCATCAACATCGGCATTGTGCGGTTGGGCATCACCGGTTCGTTCCTGGCGATCATGATCGTCGACGGCCGCCGCGTCGCCGGGGGAGAGCTCTCCGTCGGCCAGTTCGTCAGCCTGTTCGCCTTCGCCGTCTACGCGATCTTTCCCATCAACGCCGCGTTCATCGCGTTGACCGCGTTGCGCACCGCGGCCGGGGCCTGTCAACACCTCACGGCGACGCTGCGGGAACTGCCGGAAGACGATTCGCCGCCACCCGCCGTCGCCGCCGATCCGACGGCGGCCCAGAGCGCCCACGCCGCCGGCGCGCTGGTCGAGTTCGACCGGGTGTCGTTCACCTATGGGCCGCATCCTGTCCTGGACGACGTGTCGTTCACCCTCGGCCGAAATCAAATCACCGCGCTGATCGGTCCGTCCGGCGCCGGCAAATCGACCATCCTGGCCTTGCTGTGCCGCTTCCACCACCCCACCGCCGGGCAGCTGCGGTGGGCAGGAGAAGACATTCGCGGCATCCCCGTGCGGGAACTGCGCCGCCGACTCGGACTGCTGGAACAGGATGCGCCCGTGCTGCACGGAACCATCCGCGACAACCTGCTCATCGCCAATCCGGACGCCGACGAAGACGACCTGTGGCGCGTCCTGCGGCAGGTGAACCTCGCCGACGAAATAGCCCGCCTGCCGGAACAACTCGACACCCCGGTGCTCGAACGCGGGCGCAGCCTCTCCGGAGGTCAACGCCAACGATTGGCCCTGGCACGCGCATTTCTGTCCCGCTCGCAGCTGATACTCATGGACGAACCGACCGCCCACCTCGACCGCGCCAACGAGTACGACGTCATGAGCAATCTGTTGCAGGCACGCGAGGAGCGCAGTGTCCTCGTCGTCGCCCACCGACTCTCGACGGTCACCAACGCCGATCAGATCCTCGTTCTCCGGCAGGGTCGAATCCAGGCAAGGGGCACTCACACCGAACTCTTGCGCGAGCCGATCTACCGCGAACTCATCGAGCACGAACTCACCGGACACTAGCGAAGGAGCCTCGTGCTGCAGCGAATCGCCGGCCTGGCCATCACCGTCCCGCGCCGGGTCATCCTCGGGGCGATGTTGGTGATCATCGCTGCAGCGATCTTCGGAGTGCCGGTGGTCAAGTCGCTGTCGGCCGGCGGTGGACTCGATCCGGGCGCGGAATCGTCGCGGGCGTCGGCGTTGCTGTCCGAGAAGTTCGACCAGGGCGGCGCCGGCATACTGATCACCGTCACCTCCGACGGCGGAGCGCTGGGACCGCAGGCCAAGGCCGTCGGTATGGATCTCGTTCACCGACTGCAGAACTGGGAGCATGTCCGACAGGTCTCCTCGACGTGGACCGTGCCGGCGGAGACGGCGTCATCACTGGTCAGCAAGGACGGCAAGACGGGGCTGATCAGTGCCGGCATCTCCGGCAGTGAGACCGATGCCCAGTTGACCGCCAAGCGCCTGGTTGAAGAGCTCGTCCACGACCGGGACGGGGTGACCCTGCGCGCCGGCGGGGAAGCCGTGATCAACTGGCAGGTGAACGCACAGACGCAAAGAGACCTGTTCTTCATGGAAGCGTTGGCCCTGCCAATGAGTTTCGTGGTTCTCGTCTGGGTGTTCGGCGGCCTCGTCGCCGGCGCATTGCCGGTGGCCGTGGGCATTTCCGCGATCCTCGGCGCCTTGGCGTCGCTGCGCCTGATTGCGCTCTTCACCGACGTGTCGATCTTCTCGTTGAACCTGACCGTGGCGATGGGCATGGCATTGGCCGTCGACTATACGTTGCTGATCCTGAGCCGGTTTCGGGATGAGTTGGCCGCGGGCCACTCACGGGACAGGGCACTGGCCCGCACGATGCTGACGGCGGGGCGCACCGTCTTGTTCTCCGCTATGACGGTCGCGTTGTCGATGGCGACGTTGGTGCTGTTTCCCCAGTTCTTTCTGAAATCCTTTGCCTACGCGGGGGTCGCGGTGGTCGCGTTCGCCGCGGCGGCGGCGATCGTGGTGACGCCGGCGGCGATCATGCTGTTGGGCAGTCGGCTCGATTCGCTCAACATCCGCCGGTGGGTGGCCCGTGTTCGCCTCGGATCAGACCAGCGGAAGACCGAGCGGTGGTCCTGGTATCGGTGGACCAAAGCCGTGATGCGTCGCTCCGTCCCGATCGGCGTAGCGATCACGGCCCTGCTGTTGCTGCTGGGATCACCATTTCTCAACGTGCGCTGGGGATTTGCGGACGACCGGATACTGCCCAGCTCCGCGTCGGCGCGCCAAGTCGGCGACGAGCTGCGAAACAACTTCCCGGACCGGGGGATTCCCAACATCACCGCGGTGCTACCGGACGCACCCAACTTGAGCCCGGCGGAGTTGGACGCCTATGCGGCGGCGCTGTCGCGGGTACCGCAAGTGCTGTGGGTGTCCGCGCCGGGCGGCACGTTCGTCGATGGCGGCCGCCATGGTCCGGCCTCGGCGCCGGGCGCGATCAAGGACGGCAGCGCATTCGTGACGATCGGCACGGAGGCGCCCCCGTACACGGCGGCGGCCGATGCTCAGCTGGACCGGCTGCACGCCGTGCCGACCCCCGGCGGCGTCGCGGTGCAACTGACCGGCGTTGCGCAGAGCAACCGGGACAGCGTGCACGCCATCTCGTCACGCCTGCCGGTGGTCCTCACGCTCATCGCGGTGATCACCATGGTGTTGGTCTTCCTGCTCACGGGTAGCGCGGTGTTACCCGCCAAGGCCGTGCTGATGAACACCCTGTCGTTGACCGCGGCCTTCGGTGCGCTGGTGTGGGTGTTTCAGGAGGGCCACCTGGGCGGGCTGGGCACCGCGGCGACAGGCACACTAGGGGTGCAGCTTCCGGTGTTGTTGTTCTGCATCGCTTTTGGCCTGTCGATGGACTACGAGGTGTTCCTGATCTCGCGGATCCGCGAATACTGGGCGGCCTCAGACCGCGGTCCCGACGCCAACGACGAGAGCGTCGCGCTCGGTGTTGCGCATACCGCGCGGGTGATCACCGCCGCGGCGCTCATCATGGCGATCTCGTTCTCGGCCTTGATGGCCGCACAGGTGTCGTTCATGCGCTTGTTCGGGTTCGGGCTCACGGTGGCGGTACTGGCCGACGCGACGCTGGTGCGGATGCTGCTGGTCCCGGCCTTCATGCATGTGCTCGGCCGGGTCAACTGGTGGGCACCGAAACCTTTGGTGCGCCTGCATGACCGATTCGGCTTCACCGAGAACCTGCCTGGCCTCGCGACCGCGAAGACGGAGCCATTCTTACTCCCGCGGACCCTACCGCTGGAAATGCGACGAACCGTTCCTTTCAAACTAGACAAGACCCTGCCCCGGGGCGGAGCTGCTGCGCAGCAGGGTAAGCCCGATCAGAGGCGAAAGCGCTTGATCGCGGGCGGGATCGTGGTCAGCGTCGCGGTCGTTGCCGGCGCCACCGGCTACCTCGCGTGGCCGGAAGAACAGAAAGTGACACCGAAGGCGACGGCGCCACCGGCGACGTCGGGAGCGACTGGGGCTTCAGGCACCTCGGGCACCTCAAGCGCTATCAAACCGCCGCCGCCCACCACGCGGCCGCCCACCTCGCCGCCGCCACTGGTGGGGCCCAATCGCTTGGGGACGATTCTGGTCACTCCGGCCGAAGCCAACGCCATCATGGGCGCCACCGGCATGCAGGACCAGGGCAGCTTCAACGGCGCCGACACCAACCTGTTCACCACGTCGATCCCGGATTGTCTCGGCGCAGCCCATATTGTGCAGCCTGCGGTGTATTCGGGCAGCGGCTACACGGCGATCAGGTTCGACGTGCTGCACCAGCCCGGAAACCGGTACACCCACAATATCGAGCAGGCCGCGGTGACATTTCCGTCAGCACAACAAGCCCTGGCGTTTGTGAAAGCCTCAGCCCCCAAGTGGAAATCCTGCGCTGGGAAGAGCGTTAACGACACCCTTGGGGGCGTCACCACCCGGTGGACCTTCGGCGATTTTGTGGGAGACGTGCCGACCATAGCGATGACGTATTCGCGGCAGAATGCGCGCGGTTGGACCTGCCAGCGGGCGCTGAGCGCGGTGTGGAACCTGGTCATCGATGTCAAGGCGTGCGGGTACACGATCAACAATCAGGGGCTGCAAGCCGTCGACAAGATCGCAAGCAAGGCAACGAAATAACGTTAGTGCCGTCGTGACAGTGTGGACAGCAGAACGTCCGTCACGTGATCGACGAACGCGTCGCGGTCATCGCCGAGGTTGCCTTCCGTCCACTCGAGAAACAGCGAGATGATGGACCCGAAAACCGTCGCGTAGCGCATTTTCGTCCGCACCGGATCCTCCGCGGGCGCAAGGGTCGGGCCGGCAGCATCCAGCGGGTTGGTGATCATCGCAAAGATGCTGTCCCGCACGAAGTGTCGCAAGGTCAGATCGGCGATGGGCTCCACCAACAGGATGCGGCATACGCGCGGGTCGTCCTTGACGAGGCGAGCCGCGGCGTCAACGCCGGCGCGTATCCGCGCGGCAGGATCACCCACGTCCGTGCCGGCCGCTGCGGCGTTTTCTATGACCGCGCGGGCCCGGTGAAACGCGGTGCGGTACAGCTCGCGCAGCAGGTCATCGGTGTCGGTGAAGCTCTCGTAGAAGAACTTTTGGCTCAGTTGCGCCTCGCGGCACACCGCCCGCATCGTCATGGCGGCTACGCCACCGCTACCCACCAATTCGATCCCCGCTTGCACCAGGCGATCTCGTCGATCGGCGAGCCGGTCTTCCGGTGCGCGCCCGCGGTAAGGCCTTGACATGCCCCCACTATATAGGGAAGCATCTGCTTTCGGAAGCAGGCGGTTCCCAATTTGGAGGGCTGGTGGAGGCAGGCAGGGAAGCCGAATCAAGGGCCGAGGTGACCGCGTGGACCCAGTTCGTCGAAGCACTGCGTGCGGCGGGTGACCGCCTCGCCGCAGACACCGCCGATCTGGATGACGCCGAGCGCGCCGACGGATTCCGGGCGCTGCTTCGAGCGTTGCACAACCAGCTCGGACGATTCGAAATCGACCGCGAACGCCCAGAACTGGTGCCGTTCAACCGCTGGCGGCAGAAGTTCCTGATGGACAACCCCGACTTCGGGTACTGGGTCGCCGACATCCGCGCCGACCGGCGATACCGGATCGTCGGCAATCGGGGCGATGCGTCGTATGTGTCGATCACTGCCTACGCCGCCAGCGGTGGCTTGGGGGCACAGGCGAGTTCGCGTCTCGACAGCGATTCGATCACCTTCGACGTGGAGGGAAACTTCGAAGTCGCGGTGGGCGGTGCAGGCAACACCTCAGCCGACCAGCTAGACCTGCCCGAGCAGGCAAACGCGTTGTGGGTGCGGTTCTTTCATGACGACGTGCGTAACGACAGGGCGGGCTGGTGTGCCATCGAACCGCTCGACGAACCCCCAATACCCGTCCCGATCGACGCGCCGCGGTTCTGCCATCAACTGCGCCGCCTGGCTTCGGGCACTGCCGTTTTACCGCAGATTTTCGCTGCCGCAGGCGCCGAAGATCTGGCCCGACCGAACGAACTGCGGCACTGGTCGGAGATGGTCGGCGGCGCGGTGTTCACCGAACCCGGTATCCACTACATACGCGGGGGCTGGCAACTCCAACCCGATGAGGCGCTGCTGATTGAGGGTGACCTTGTCGGATGCCGCTACTGGAACATCTTGGCCTACAACCGATATCTGAACTCGCTGGACTACCGCTACCGCCCGGTGTCCTACACTGGCACAACGGCAACCGTCCGCGACGGCCGATACCGGTTTGTGCTGGCCGGCCAGGATCCCGGCCCCGGACTGGGGGACTGGCTGGATACCGAAGGGCGTACGTTCGGCATCGTCGTCATGCGCTTTCTGCAGCCCGCACATTCTCCGGAATTGCCCACGGTCAGCCGCGTTCGGCTTGACGAGCTACGAAACACCTGATGGCTCAATGGATTCCGGAGCCCCGGACCCCGGAGGCGGAAAAGCTCTATGCGGCAGCCGAAGCCGACCGGACGAACAACCCCGGCCGTTACCGCCTCGGCATCGAGGCGACCGCCGACGTCGTAGAGCGGGCGACCGCCGGAAGAGACCCGGCCGAACTCGGTCCACAGCCCGAATGGCGTGACGCGCTCGAGTGCTATCTGGAATCCGCCTTGCAGGACGGTCGGCTCAATGCGCTTGGCGCACGGATGGTTCAAGACACCGCCGTCGGCAAACTTCGCGCCCGCGTCGCGATCGATCGTTATCTGCGCGAGAACCCTGCCGTCGCCGATCGGCCCCTCGCTGCGCCCATCGTGATCGTCGGCGCCTGGCGGACCGGGACAACGTTTCTGTTCCGGCTGCTGGCGGGCGACCCCCAGCTTCGCGCGCCGCTACCGGCGGAGCTCACGGCACCGTGGCGCATCGCCAAGCTGGACCCCGACGGGCGGAAAAAGCTGATCGACGCCAGCGCCGCCGCGCACGACATGCTGCACCTGCTCAACCCCCGCATGCCCGCCGTGCACAACTCGGGTGCGCGCCTTGCCGAGGAGTGCGTCCTGGCCATGGGCACCGGCCTGCGCAACTGGGGGTTCGCGTCGACCACCCGACTCGACGGTTATGCGTCCTGGCTCGCGACACAATCCTTCGCCGACGAATACCGCAGGCACCGGCGGACCCTGCAGATCCTCGATGAGGGCGACGGGCGCCGCTGGCTGCTCAAAGCGCCCGCGCATACCGCCGAGCTGCACCACCTCGCCGCGACCTACCCGGGTGCGTGCATCGTGCATCTGCACCGCGACATCGTCGAAACGGTGGCTTCGGGCGCGAGTCTGTTCGCGACGTACCGATCCACCTACAGCGACGAGGTCGACGCGCACGACGTTGGGCGGTTCCAAACCGAGCAGACCGAGCTATGGCTGCGTCGTGCACTGGATTTTCGTGCCAGCCCTGCCGCACGAACCGTCACCGTCGTCGACATCCGCTACGGCGACCTGGTCGCTGACCCCGAAGCGGTGGCGCGGCGCATCTACGCCGCCGCCGACCTCGAGCCGCCGGACTTACCCGCCCTGATCACGCAGTACAACAGGGCCCATCCCCGGCACGGCCACGGCGCTCACCGGTACGGTGCGGGCGAATTTGCCATCGATGCGGACGCGCTGCGCGAGCAGATGTCGTTTTACACCGCGTTTGTCGCCTCTATTGTCAACGACTGAATCCCGCTAATCGGCGGCTTGCGCCCGGGCGGTGATGGGTAACCCAGTGTTCTCCCAGATAGGAGACTGCCTTGAGCGACGGCGTTCAAACCGGAGTCATCACGACGCACGTACCCGCACGGCTGGACCGGCTGCCGTGGTCCCGGTTTCACTGGCGCGTAGTCATAGGTCTCGGTGGCGTCTGGATCCTCGACGGCCTTGCAGTCACGATGGTCGCGGCCGTTTCGCCCCGGCTGATGGAGAAGGGCAGCGGTCTCGAACTCACCTCATCCGAAGTTGGCATGGCGGCAGCGTTCTACATTGCCGGCGCGTGCCTCGGCGCCCTGTTCTTCGGCCACCTGACGGACCGCTTCGGCCGGCGCAAACTGTTCATCCTCACCCTCGCGGTGTTTCTGGTAGCCACCGTCGCGACCGCATTTGCGTTCGCGCCTTGGTATTTCTTCATCGCCCGCTTCGTGACGGGTGCCGGCATCGGTGGCGAATACGCTGCAATCAATTCGGCGATCGACGAACTGATCCCCGCCCGGGTGCGCGGACAGGTGGACCTGCGGATCAACGGGTCATATTGGCTGGGTTCGGCCATTGGGGCCGCCGGTGCTCTGGTCCTGCTGGACACGTCGCACTTCGCGGTGAACGTGGGTTGGCGACTCGCCTTCGGCATCGGCGCGGTTCTCGGCATTCTCGTTCTCTTGGTTCGGCGCAACGTGCCGGAAAGTCCACGGTGGTTGTTCATCCACGGGCGCAACGAGGAAGCCAACGACACCGTCGCCCAGATCGAACAGGAAGTGCAACGGCAAACCGGCGAACCGCTGCCCGAACCGCAGGGGCGTCCGCTGAGAATCCGGCAGCGCGAGACCATTTCATTCCGCGAGATCGCGCGGGTGGCGTTCTCTCTCTATCCGCGGCGGGCGGTTCTCGGGCTGGCCCTGTTCATCGGGCAGGCGTTTCTCTACAACGGTGTGACCTTCAATCTCGGAACCCTGCTGAGCGACTTCTACCACGTCGACTCCGGTCGGGTGCCGCTGTACATCGTCCTGTGGGCGCTCAGCAATTTCCTCGGCCCCCTGCTGCTGGGGCACTTCTTTGACACGATCGGACGCAAGCAGATGATTTCGCTGACCTACATCGGTTCCGCGGCCATCACCGTCATCCTGGCCGTGCTGTTCGTGACCCAGGTCGGCGGGGTCTGGGCCTTCATGGGCGTGCTGACGGCGATCTTCTTCCTGGCTTCGGCCGGCGCGAGCGCCGCCTACCTGACGGTCAGCGAAATCTTCCCGATGGAGACCAGAGCCCTGGCGATCGCGTTCTTCTACGCGGTGGGCACGGCGATCGGCGGCATCAGCGGCCCGCTGCTGTTCGGCAATTTGATCGAGTCCGGGCAGCGCGGCGTGGTGGTGTGGTCGTTCATCATCGGGGCGGTTGTCATGGCGACCGCCGGTGCGATCGAACTGTGGCTGGGCGTTGCGGCCGAACAACGCCCGCTGGAGGAACTGGCCTTGCCGTTGACCGTGGCCGACGCGGCGGAGGACGCCGAATAGGGCCGCTCTCAGGGTATTTCGGCGACCAGCCGGCCCACGACGTCGCCGACTCTGAGTCGTTCGAGGGCATCGGGAATGTCCTCGAAGGTGATCGTTTCGGTGTGTATGGTCAGCTCGCCGTCGGCCATGTGCTGCAACACCGGCTCAAGGGTGCCCGGATGGCCGCCCCGGGCGCCACGCAACGTCACTTCCTTCAGCACCAGTTCTGGGGTGGAGATAATGGCTTCGTTGCGGCCGAGTCCCACCAGAATCACCCGACCGCGCTCCCGGACCGCGCTGACGGCACCCGCGGTGGTGGTCCCGAACCCCGCGAAATCGACAATCACGTCGAGTCGCAACGAGGCCAATTCGCGGACGTCTTCCACGATGTCGAGAACTCCACGTTGCTTGGCCAGATCCCACACCTCGCGTCTGGGTTCGGCCGCGTAAACCTCGGCACCCGCCAGCACGGCGATGCGGGCACCGGTGAGGCCCAGGCCACCGAGCCCGACGATTCCGACTCTTTCACCGGGGCCCAGCTCACCGACTTCCATCACCGCGCCGTAGGCGGTTTGGCCCGCGTCGGTGGCAGTGGCGGCCTGGGCGAAGCTGATCCGGTCGGAGAATTTGACGAGGGACTTGGCGGAGGCGAGGCACTTGGCGGCGAAGCCACCGTCGATGGACCAACCCGGCGTGCCGTGCTTGCCCGCCTCGATCGCGACGCGTTCGCCTGGCTGGAAATCAGCGACGTCGGCGCCGACCGCCGCTACCACTCCTGCCACCTCGTGACCGGGAATGATCGGCAGTTTGGGTAGCAACGGCGTCAGTGTGCCGTCTAGGAAACCGACATCGCTGTGGCACAGGCCCGCGGCGCGCACGTCAATGACGACCTCGTCGGGTCCGGGTTGCGGATCGTCGCAGTCGATCAGTTGCAATGGCTGGTTCGCGCCAACCAGCTGCCACGCTCGCATCGTCCGATCCTCGGCGACCGACGCGCGCGGATCAAGATTGCCGTTCTGTCCCGGCTGACTAAGACTGGGAGTCCCTCTGGATGGGTAAAGAGTGTGCAATGGTGCACGGGGGTTGGTCAGCTGGCGAACGGGGTGCGATGTGAGACGGCTCAACGGTGTCGACGCGTTGATGCTCTACAGCGAGACCCCCGAAGTACACATGCACACCCTCAAGATCGGCATCCTCGACGTATCCGGAGTCCCGGGTTTCGACTTCGAGCTGTTCAAGAAGGTGGCGTATCCACGGCTGTTTGCCCTGGCGCCGCTGCGCTATCAGCTTGTGGACATCCCGTTCAAGCTTCATCACCCCATGTGGGTGCAGAACCCTGACATCGACCTCGATTACCACGTGCGCCAGGCGACATTGCCGGAGCCGGGCGGACGCCGTGAACTCGACGAATTGATCGGCACCATCGCCAGCACGCCGCTGGACCGCAGTCGCCCCCTGTGGGAGATGTACGTCGTCGATGGGGTGGCCGACAACCGGATAGCGGTCATCCACAAGGTCCACCACGTGTTGGCCGACGGCGTGGCCTCCGCCAACCAGATGGCCAAGGCGATGCAGGCCGAGATCCCTTCGGTGCCATTGGCATCGTTGCGCCCGGAAGATCAGTCATGGACCCGGCGGAGTCTGCTCACCGCGGCCGCGCGCGACCATGTCGGGCTGATCCGCAAGATTCCGCGGCTGGTCAGTGAGACGGCTACCGGTGTGACTCGAGTCCGGCGTCGCGCCAAGGAACGGGGGAAGCATCCCGAACTGGCCCGCAATTTTGCTCCGCCAGATTCCTTCATCAATCACGTTGTGTCGCCCGGCCGCAGGTTCGCGACGGCGCCGTTGGCCTTGGCGGACGTCAAGCAGACCAGCAAGCACCTGGGCGTCACGCTCAACGACATCGTGCTGGCGACGGCGGCGGGCGCGCTGCGGCGTCTGCTGTTGCGATACCAGGGCCGAGCCGATTCGCCGCTGATCGCCGGGGTGCCGGTCAGCTACAACACCTCACCGGACCGATTGGTGGGCAACGAGTTCACCTACGTCACTCCGTCGTTGCCGGTGCACATCGAGGATCCTCTCGAGCGGGTGCGGCTCACCGCACTGTCGACCAAAATCGCCAAGGAAGACCACCAGCTGCTCGGCCCGACCGTGCTGCCGGCCTGGATGTCTTACCTGCCGCCGGCGCTGGCGCCGCCGTTCTTCCGCTCCGCAGCGCGCCGCCTCGAGTCCGCCAACGTCATGAATCTCACCATCTCCAACGTCCCCGGCCCGCGGGTTCGCGGCCAGTTCGAGGGGGCGGCCGTCAACGAGATCTATTCGGTCGGGCCGGTGGTAGCCGGCAGCGGATTGAACATCACGGTGTGGAGCTACGTGGACCAGCTCGCTCTTTCGGTGCTGACCGACGACCGCACACTCGCCGATCCGCACGAGGCAACCGCGGCACTGGTCGACGCATTCAGCGAAATTCGTCGTGCGGCAGGCTTTTCCGAGCCCCTGACTGCCCTCGAGGGTGCCCTGCCACCGGTAACCGTAGGCGTATGAACCGCTTCGTTCGGTGCGCTGGTTCCTCCGTTATCGGACCGTATCGGCCGAATGGTGGCGACCTGAACTGGGTAAATGGTTGTCTGGAAGGATCGTCCTGACCAAAGTCAGTGACGTCGTTTCGATGTCAGGCAACCGGTCACAATTCGAGAGGGACGCCCGTGGTCTTCCGCGCCGACCAGGAGATTGGTCGCGATCTTGCTGCGGTCGACTGGGCATCCACTCCACTTGGACCCACGGACGGCTGGCCCCAGAGCCTTCGCACCGCCGTGAGCATCCTGCTCTCGTCCCGCTTTCCGATGTGGATGGCGTGGGGGCCAGAGCTCACGTTTTTCTGTAACGCCGCCTACCGGCGCGACACGCTGGGCCGCAAGTACCCCTGGGCGTTGGGCCGACCGGCCAGCGAAGTGTGGGCCGAGATCTGGCCGGACATCGGCCCACGGATTCAGAGCGTCCTGAACACGGCGGAGGCGACATGGGATAAGGCCCTGCTGCTCATCCTGGAGCGGTCTGGCTACCCCGAGGAGACCTATCACACCTTCTCCTACAGCCCATTGCGCGACGACGACGCGCGCGTGGTCGGCATGCTCTGCGTGGTCAGCGAGGACACCGAACGGGTAATCGCCGAACGTCGGATGTCGACGTTGCGGGACCTGGGCTCCGACCCCAGCGTTGTGCGTACCGAGCGGCAGATGCTGGACTTCACCGCCGAACAGCTGGCGCGCAACCCCTACGACCTGCCCTTCACCCTGACCTACCTGTTCGACGAGGACGGCACCGCGAGGCTGGCGGGAGCCAGCGGGATCAAGGCCGGGCATCCGGCGGCACCGGAAACGCTGACCACCGCCGACACTTCGCCGTGGCCCGTGCAGAAATCCGCGGACGGCGACGCCGAACTGGTCGCGCTCGACCCGTCCATGCAGCTGCCCACCGGCGCCTGGCACGAGCCGCCCACGCAAGCGCTCGTGGTGCCGTTGGTGCAGCAGGGTGCCGCGCCGCTCGGGTTCATGGTCGCCGCGCTGAATCGCTACCTTTGGCTCGACGACGCCTATCGAGGGTTCGTCGAACTCGTCGCCGGACACATTGCCGCGGGCGTGGGCAGCGCGCGCAGCTACCGGGCCCAGCAGGAGCGCGCCGAAGCGCTGGCCGAACTCGACCGAGCGAAGACGACGTTCTTCTCCAACATCAGCCACGAGTTCCGCACCCCGCTGACATTGATTCTCGGCCCGGTCGACGAGCTGCGCGCGAGGCCCGGACTCGACCAGCGGGCTTACGAAGAATTGGAGCTGGTCCATCGCAACGGCTTGCGGTTGGCCAAGCTGGTCAACACCCTGCTGGACTTCTCCCGCATCCAGGCCGGGCGGATGCGGGCCCAATTCGAACCCGTCGATCTGCCTGCCTTCACCGCCGACCTTGCCAGCGTCTTCCGGTCGGCGATCGAACGGGCCGACCTGACGTTCACCGTGGATTGCCCACCGCTGGGCGAACTCGTATACCTGGACCGCGAGCTGTGGGAGAAGGTCGTGCTCAACCTGCTCTCCAACGCACTGAAGTTCACCTTCAAGGGCGCCATCGAGGTTCGGGTGACTCGCGAAGGCAACGAGGCGGTGATGTCCGTCAGCGACACCGGTGTCGGAATCCCGGAGCCGGAGATGCCCCACCTCTTCGAACGCTTCCATCGCATCGAAACTGTGCGCGCCCGATCGGCCGAAGGCAGTGGAATCGGCCTGGCATTGGTCAAGGAGCTGGTCGGCATCCACGGTGGCACCGTCACCGCGACAAGCCAGGTGGACGTGGGCACGACGTTCACCGTTCGGTTGCCGTTCGGGACCGCCCACCTGTCGGCCGACGAGCTCGTCGCCGAACCGAGCGCACGGGCGCCGTACGGGGAGGTCGCCCAGCCATATCTGCAGGAAGCGTTGCGTTGGCTGCCGACCGACCCCGACCTCGCACCAGCCGACGCCAGCACGGCGGGCACCCTGACGGCGGCTGCTCCGGCTGGGAGTGACGACGCCCGAGCGCGAGTGCTGGTCGCTGACGACAACGCCGACATGCGGGACTACCTGATCAACCTGCTGCGCAGTTCCGGCTACGAAGTCAGCGGTGTCGTCGACGGGAATGAGGCCCTGCAGGCCATTCGCGCCGCGCCGCCCGACCTGGTGATCAGCGACGTCATGATGCCGGGATTGGACGGTCTCCAACTGGTCGCCGCATTGCGGCAGGATCCGCTCACCGCCACGCTGCCCGTCCTGCTGTTGTCCGCGCGCGCCGGCCAGGAAGAGTCCATCGAAGGGCTGATGGCCGGCGCCGACGACTACCTCGTCAAGCCGTTCGCGGCCGCGGAACTGCTGGCGCGGGTGCGCGCCAACGTCGAGCTGGCCCGGGTGCGCAACCATCAAGCCCGCTGGCGCACGGCGCTGGTGAACTCGCTGCAAGAGGCGTTTTTCATCTGCGACGACCAGGGTGCCGTCATCGAGATCAACACCGCCTTCACCGAGATCCTCGGCTACGGTCCCGAACAGCTGCCCTACGAACTCGATCACCCGTGGTGGCCCAGCGCGGACACCGAACCCGAGGCCCGTCGCCAAATCGAAGCGGCGTTCACCGAAATGCTCCACAGCGCCCACGGCGCCCTGACGGTTCCGGTGACTCACCACGATGGGCATCGCCTCTGGGTCGCGGTCAACTTCAGCCACGCGCACGACCCCGATTCCGGCCGCCGAGTCATGGTCGGCACTTTCCGTGACGTCACCGCCGAGCACTACAGCGTGCAACGCGCCACCGCCCTGGCCGCGTTGAATCAACAACTGGTGCAAGCAGATACGGTGGACGACGCGCTCGGCGGCGCCGCCGAGGAGCTGCGCCGGGTATGGCAGGCTCGGCGCATTCTGGCCGCGACGTTCCTTACGAACAGCGAGGACTCCGCAGCGCCGGAACTGATCTGTGCCGGTGAGCCCGCCGCGTGGGCCGACCTGCCGCCCCGACAGCGGTTGTTCATCGAGTCTTTGCGCGACGCCGACTCGCTGACCACACTGAGCCCAGAAGCGGGTGCTGCGGGCATCGGGTTACAACATCCCCGAGGGGTGCTCGTCGTGTGGGTAGAGCTGGCGGAGGACCGGCCGTTCACCCCGGAGGATCACACGCTGCTCACGGTGCTGGCCGGACGCCTGGGCCAAGGCCTGCAACGGGTCTACCGCCTGGACGAGCAACGCGAAACGGCGGTGGCGTTGCAGCACGCGATGCTGGGTCCGGCGGATCTGCCCGGAGGCGTCGCTGTCCGGTACCACCCGGCGAGTCGGCCTCTGCAGGTCGGTGGCGACTGGTACGACGTCGTGGAGCTCGACGACGGTCGCACGGCGTTGATCGTCGGCGATTGTGTCGGTCACGGGCTGGCCGCCGCTACGGTGATGGGGCAGCTGCGCAGCGCCTGCCGGGCGCTGCTGCTAGAGCAGTCCAGCCCGAGCGCTGTGTTGGCCGGGCTTGACCGCTTCGCCGCGCGGCTGCCCGGCGCACGCTGTACGACCGCGTTCTGCGCGGTGCTCACGCCGGACACGGGTCAACTCGTGTACTCCAGCGCGGGCCATCCGCCGCCCATCATGGTCCATGCCGACGGCACCAAAGCCCTGCTGGACGGCGGACACGGATTACCGCTGGCGCTGCGGCCGGACTGGCAGCGACCCGAGACCAGCACCGTAATGCCGCCTCGCGCAACGGTTTTGCTGTACACCGATGGTCTGGTAGAGCGGCGCGGTTTGTCGATCGACGACGGCATGGCGCGCGCGGCAGATCTGATCGAATGCGGACGTTCGGAGTCGCTGGACGACCTGGCAAACCACCTCATGTCCCAGCTTGAGCCCGCGAGCGGCTACTCCGACGACGTGGCCGTGCTGCTCTACCGGCAACCCGCTCCACTGTCGATCCGGTTCGCCGCCGACGTGCAACAGCTTGCCCCGAGTCGGCGTGCGTTGCGCAACTGGTTGACCCGGGCGGGAGTGCCGCCCGCGCAGATACAAGACGTACTCATCGCTACCGGCGAAGCGGTCGCGAACGCCATCGAGCACGGCCATCGGGACCGGCCCGGGGGAACGGTCACACTGCAGGCGACCGCGCTAGTCGACCGGGTGCTGGTGACCGTGAGTGACACCGGTACTTGGAAGACACCCCGCGTCGTCCCTGACGTCAGCCGCGGTCGCGGCATCCTGTTGATGCGGCGGCTGATGGAGGACGTTGAGATCAACTACAGCGACGACGGCACCACCGTTCATCTGCACGCGAGGATCACGTAGATGCCCACACCCCTGAACCTGAGTACCGTCCGCGGTGCCGACGGTACTCCCAAGGTGACCGCGACCGGCGAGATCGATCTGAGCAATATTCACCGCTTCACCGAGGCTCTCAACGCGGCCAGCGCCGGCACCCGCGGGCCCCTCACGATTGATCTCAGTGCGGTCAAATATCTCGACAGTGCCGGCATCAACGCGCTTTTCGATCACGCCGACGAAGTCGACGATCTACATGTCATCGTCCACCCGTTTTTGATCCCCGTGTTCACCATCAGCGGTCTCAGCGAGATCGCGACCGTCGAACCTGCCTCGCCGACATCTGACGAGATCGGGCGCTAACACCGCGCGGTACGAATAAAAGAGATATGTTGCGCGCAATGGATCAACGACTTCTGAAGGGGGTCAGATGTCGTTTGTCATCGCTTCGCCGGACGTTTTGGCTGCTGCCGCCACGGATTTGGCCAATCTCGGGTCGGCACTCGGAGCGGCCAATGCGGCTGCGGTAAACCCGACGACGTCGATCCTCGTCGCGGCCGGAGACGAAGTGTCGGCGGCCATCGCCGCGCTGTTCTCCCAACACGCCCAGGGCTATCAGACGCTCAGCACACAGGTCGCGGCATTCCACGAAACGTTTGTGCGCGCCCTGACCGGTGGTGCGGCCTCGTACGCGGGAGCCGAAGCAGCGAACGCTTCGCCCTTGCAGAGTTTGGTCAATGCGGTCAATGCCCCCTTCCAAACGCTGACCGGGCGCCCGTTGATCGGCAACGGCGCCAACGCCGCCCCGGGGTCGGGACTTGACGGTGCGCCCGGTGGGTGGCTCTTTGGCGATGGCGGTGCCGGCGGGTCCGGAGCGCCGGGCCAGAAGGGCGGAAACGGCGGTGCCGCTGGACTTTTGGGCACCGGGGGAGTCGGCGGGGTGCTGTTGCCGGTGTTCCACCACACCTTTGGCTGCTTGCTGGCCCAGCCACTGACGGCTTCCAGCTCG
>NZ_MVHT01000280.1 GCF_002086275.1 Mycobacterium intermedium
GCCGAAGCGGCCACGTAACTCGTCCGCGGTCACCCCGAAATGGCGCTGCAATTCGTAGCGAATGCGGCCGTGCTTGCCGCGCGGATTACTCTCCAGATACCGCTCGAAGCGTCGGCGCACCTTTGGTGTCAGTTCGACCTGCCCGCGCCGATAAAGCTCTTCGAGCAGCGGCATTTCGTTGGCGTTGAGATGATGGAAGCTGATGTCGATGCTGCGCTCGGCGGGAACCAGTTCGCGGTCGCGTACGCAGGCGCTGAGCAGCCGGTGCACGCGGTCGGTCCAGTAGTCCAGCAGCCAGTCCGGGTCGATGCTGTTGCGCCGCAGCCGATCCGAGTACGCCATCATGGTGATCGCCGACTGGATCACCGCGACGGGATCGCGGTGGGTGAACGCCACCGTCGCATCGGGGAAGGTCGCGGTCAGCGCGGGCAGCTGCTCGCAATGCTGGGGACTCTTGAGGATCCAGGTGCGCGGCCCGCGCAAAAAGGTCAACGCCTGCAGCACCTTCTTCAAGTAGGCATAGTGCCGAGTCTGATCGAGGCCCAGGTAGTAGTCGCGCCAATCCGGCACGCGTGCATGCCATTCCAAGACATACGATGCCATGTCCAGGTCGAGTAGTTCGACCTCCTCTTCGATGGCCTCGGGGAACCGGTCGTGCATGGCGGCGACCACCGGGGCACTGGCCATGAGCGCGTCGTGTTCCCGTTTGGTGCGCGTATAGCGGGGGTCGACACCGTTGATGTCCGGACCCTCACCGCGGGCCGGGATCGGTTCCTGGCTCTCCCAGTAGGGCAATGCCCGTCGGCGTGGGTCCGCGGCGATGAGGTTCACCAGG
>NZ_MVHT01000281.1 GCF_002086275.1 Mycobacterium intermedium
ATGGGCACCGTATACCGTGCCCATGACACCGAGATCGACCGCGATGTCGCGATCAAGGTGCTGCCGCCGCAGTTGGCCACTGAACCGGGCTACGAGCAGCGTTTCCGCCGCGAGGCCTACACCGCGGCGCGGCTAAGCGAGCCGCACATCATCCCGATCTATGACACCGGCGAGATTGATGGCCGGCTGTATCTGGTGATGCCGATCGTCGAGGGCACCGACGTCGGCGCCCTGCTGCACCGCGACGGCCCGATGCCTCCCCAGCGAGCGGTGCACATCATCGAGCAGTTGGCTGCTGCGTTGGATGCCGCGCACGCGGCGGGGTTGGTGCACCGTGATGTCAAGCCCTCCAACACCTTGGTCACCCCCCGCGATTTCGTGTATTTGATCGATTTCGGCATCGCCCATGACTCCTCGGCCACCAAACTGACTCGCACCGGGATGATGGTGGGAACCATGGCCTACATGGCGCCCGAACGCTTCAGCACCGGGATCGCCGATGCCCGTTCTGATGTCTACGCATTGGCATGCGTTTTACATGAGTGCTTGACCGGGGAACTGCCGTTTCCGGGCAACAGCGTGGAACAGCAGATCGCTGCGCATTTGTCGTTGGATCCGCCGCGGCCCAGTCGCAGTCGTCCTGGCCTGCCGGCGGCGTTGGATGACGTCATCGCCACCGGTATGGCTAAGAACCCGGATGCGCGTTACCAGAGCGCCGCCGCGCTGGCCGCTGCGGCCCGCCAAGCCCTGACTGTACCGTCGATCCCCTCAGTCGCTGTGTCCACCCGTCGCCACGATCGACCCCCTC
>NZ_MVHT01000282.1 GCF_002086275.1 Mycobacterium intermedium
GGCGTCCCAGCAGCGCATTGGTGGGAGCGTTGATCAACGCCAGCAAGCTCTGCTCGAGGCTCTGCAGCGGAGAGGCGCTCGCGGCCTCGGCCGCGGCGTATACAACCGCACCTCCGGTCAAAACCTGCACAAATTGGCCATGAAAAAGTGATGCCTGGACGCTGATCGCTTGATATTCCGCGGCATGCAGGGCAAACAACTTCGCGATGCCAGTTGACACCTCGTCGGCGGCAGCGGAGACCAAGTTAGTCACGAGGGGTTCGGCCGTCGCGTTGGCTACGCCAAGTGCGGAATGGAGCGCGGCCAGGTTTTCGGCTGCAGCACTTAGCAGTTCAGGCGCGGCGACAACGTAGGACATGGCTGCTCCGATGACCTAGGACAACTCGCGCCCCCACCCTCGACGCATGTGTTTGCCGAATCGTATCTGTGATCGTCGCGAAATGTTAGCCCATTTCATTTGCATTTATCCGGCACCCCTAACGGGCGGGTTGGTGGCCGAACAAAAGCGTCGATTTGTCAATCCCGTAGGCAATTGCACCGTATTTGGTCAATTTCGCCGTTTTAACCGATGTGCGGCGCGAGATCCCGACGCCAGATAAACATATAGAACGTAATTAATTTCCGAACCCGGCGAAGTCGGGGCCGCGGA
>NZ_MVHT01000283.1 GCF_002086275.1 Mycobacterium intermedium
GGCCTGCGAGATCAACTGAATCCGAATCAACAAACCCGACTCCAAAACCGGGTGGACTCAGTAACGGGGACTAGCCAATTCGCCTACGTCATCGACGCCTACAGTTTTCGGATCCTGGGCCGCCAGATCCATAACCACCGTTCTGGTCCCCGACACTTATCGAGCATGCATTCTTCACTCTCGTCTAGGAGGCAACACCAACCTGCACGACAAGATCACGAAAGGATTGCGTACCGCGCGGGCAGTCAATACACTTCGGGCGGCCTGCACCCGTCGGCCCGTCGATGAAAATGTGGATCCCTCGTCGGCTCGGTAGGCGATGCGCTGGACAATTCGCGGGTCGAGACCATCGGATCGTTCAAAACGAACTCATCCGCCGGCAAGGCCCGTGGCGCGACGTCAACCAGGCCGAGTTTGGCGACGGCTGAATGGATGGTCTGGTTCAACACCGGACGTCTTCATGAGTACCTCGATGACTTCATTCCCGAGGCTGTCGAGACGCGCTAATACGCATACAGACGCACCCCACGCAAGGCGAGGTAATTCACCAAATGCAGTTTCCGGACTTACCGGGACGGGTCAGTCAGAACACACCACCGCAACAAGGGGACCGACCCCTAACAAGAGTAGTTAGAACCCGTCCGTGTAGGGGGTACGAGCGGGTTAGAGTGCAGCGATGCAGAGCACTTCGTCGAGGCTGGCGGTCTGTAGTCCGGCAGCGAGCGCCCGTTGCCCGAGCTCAGCGATGGGGTCGGCGTCGCTGCTATCCAGACCGCCGGCTTGATCCAGTCGTGCG
>NZ_MVHT01000284.1 GCF_002086275.1 Mycobacterium intermedium
GCCGCGGCGGTGACCACCGCGACGGCGACCGCTTGGTACGGGCTGCAGGACCTGGCCCGGATCAAGGCCGGGGACAAGGTGCTGATCCACTCCGCCACCGGCGGCGTGGGCCAGGCCGCGATCGCGATCGCGCGTGCCGCGGGGGCCGAGATCTACGCCACCGCGGGCAGCGAGAAGCGCAGGCAACTGCTGCGAGACATGGGCATCGAGCACGTCTATGACTCGCGCAGTGTCGAATTCGCGACGCAGATCCGCCGCGACACCGACGGCTATGGCGTGGACATCGTGCTGAACTCGGTGTCCGGTGCCGGGCAGCGGGCCGGCATCCAGCTGCTGGCGGTCGGTGGCCGCTTCGTCGAGATCGGCAAGCGCGACGTCTACGCCAACACGCGCATGGAGCTCTTCCCGTTCCGGCACAACCTCACGTTCCACTACCTCGACCTGGGGTTGATGGCGGCCAGTCAGCCGGCGGCCGTTTCCGAGTTGTTGGGCACGGTGTACCGACTGACCGCCGAAGGCGTGCTGCCCAAGCCCGAGAAGACGCATTACCCGCTGGCCGAGGCGGCCACCGCGATTCGCGTGATGGGCGCGTCTGAGCACACCGGCAAGCTGATCCTGGACGTGCCGCACGCCGGGCGCAGCAGTGTGGTGCTGCCGCCCGAGCAGGCTCCGGCGTTCCGGGGCGACGGCGCGTACATCATCACCGGTGGTCTGGGCGGTCTGGGCTTGTTCCTGGCCGAGAAGATGGCATCCGCGGGCGCGGGCCGTATCGT
>NZ_MVHT01000285.1 GCF_002086275.1 Mycobacterium intermedium
GTTGGGGGATGTGGGTGATGCGGGCAGTGTGATCGCGGGGCAGGTGCGGTATTGGCAGGAGGCGTTGGCGGGGTTGCCGGAGCGGCTGGTGTTGCCGACGGATCGGCCGTATCCGGCGGTGGCTGATTATGCCGGGGCCACCGTAATTTTCGAGTGGCCGGCGTCGTTGCAGCAGCAGATCGCCGCGGTGGCGCGTGCGCACAATGCGACCGGTTTCATGGTGGTGCAGGCCGCGTTGGCGGCGGTGTTGGGTGTGTTGAGTGGTAGTGCGGATGTGGCGGTGGGGTTCCCGATCGCGGGGCGGGCTGATCCCGCGCTCGATGATGTGGTGGGTTTTTTCGTCAACACGTTGGTGTTGCGGGTGGATCTGGCCGGGGATCCCAGTGTGGCGGAGTTGTTGGGGCGGGTGCGGGGGCGCAGCCTGGCGGCTTTTGAGCATCAGGATGTGCCGTTTGAGGTGTTGGTGGAGCGGGTCAACCCGGCCCGCAGTTTGGCGCATCATCCGCTGTTTCAGGTGATGCTGGCCTGGCAGAACTGGCAGGGCAAGGACACCGACACCGCGTTGGTGTTGGGGCAGGCGAGCGTCACGCCGGTGGCGGTCCAGACCCATACGGCGCGGATGGATTTGTCGTTGTCGTTGGCTGAGCGGTGGGGCAGCGGGGGTGAGCCGGCGGGGATCGCCGGCACGGTGGAGTTCCGCACCGATGTGTTCGATGCGGCCAGCATCGAGGCGCTGCTGCAACGCTGGGA
>NZ_MVHT01000286.1 GCF_002086275.1 Mycobacterium intermedium
GGCTCGCGCCCGCCCGGCTCTTGCCCATCTTCTGGAAGTTCTCCGCGAAGGGGCTGCGCTGAGCGAACGCCATCAGCATGGGCGAACCGATGACGGGGGCGTAGCCGGTGTAGGCGCGGTTGTGGCGCAGCAGCGCCTCGAACGCGTACGCGCCGTCCTCCGGTGCGATCGCATCACCGGTCTGTTCCGCGAACGCCGACCCCGCGCCGATTTCGCCCCAGGCACCCCAGGCGACAGAGGTCGCCGGCAGGCCCTGAGCGCGCCGCCAGTGCGTGAACGCATCCAACCAGCTGTTGGCCGCCGCATACGCACCCTGACCCGGCGAACCCACCAGCGCCGCCGCCGACGAGAACAGGCAGAACCAGTCCAGTTCGCGTTCTTTGGTCGCCTCGTGCAGGTACCAGGCGCCGTGCACCTTGGGCGCCCAGTCTCGCTCGATCAGCTCCTCGGTGATGTTGGCCAGCGTCGCGTCCTCGACCACGGCGGCCGCATGCAGCACGCCGCGCAGCGGCAGACCCGTCGCCGTCGCCGCCGTCACCAACCGCTCCGCGGTGCCGGATTCCGCGATGTCACCACGCTCCACCACCACATCCGCGCCGATCGCACGGATCAGTTCGATGGTTTCCTGCGCCTTTTGGCTCGGCTCCGAGCGCGAGCTCAGCACGATACGGCCCGCGCCCGCGGATGCCATCTTCTCGGCCAGGAACAAGCCCAGACCGCCCAGACCACCGGTGATGAT
>NZ_MVHT01000287.1 GCF_002086275.1 Mycobacterium intermedium
GGCAAGCATGCCGAGGCGTTTGCGTTGTGTCGGCGGCTTCTGGCCTGCCCAGAGGTCCCCGATGATCGTCGACAGGGGATTGCGCACAACCGCGACTTTTCGGTGCCGGCGATGGTCGAGGCGGCGTCGGCATACCCCGATGTGTTGGTGGGCAACCTGGTCGCGGGTTCACGCAACGCCGAGGTCACTGTCACTCTGGTGGCCGGCCCGGATCGAGAAGCCACCGAGCAGACACTGAACTCGTTTCTGCACTGCTGCACCGATCTGTCACGGGTCGGGCGTTTCCTGGTGGTCGATGCGGGTCTGTCCGCCCAGGACCGCGCGGCGCTACGGAAGCGCTACGGGTTTGTTGAGTTCGCCCGTCGCAGATCCGGCGACGGCACCGGAGCTCAGCTTGCGCGGCTGCGTGCTCAGATCGGTGGACGGTTTTGGCTGCATCTGGGGCAGGGTTGGCGGTTTTTTGGCCCCGAGAACTACATCACCCGGCTGAGTGCTGTGCTCGATGCCGAACCGCAGGTGTTTCAAGTCGGGATCAACTATGGCGATGCCGTCAAGCTCACCGGTACTTGCGCGGCCGAGTCGGAGGTGCGTCGGTCACCCGATGCCGGCCGCTACGTTCTGGCCGAGGTGGTGGCTAGCGGCCCGGCGATGTTTGACACCGCACGACTGGATCAAGCCGGCGGTCTGGATAGCAGCGACGCCGACCCCATCGCTGAGCTCGGGCAACGGGCGCTCG
>NZ_MVHT01000288.1 GCF_002086275.1 Mycobacterium intermedium
GCCGGCGGCCAGGGCGACGCGTTGATCCTGCGCGCTGGTTAACTCGTCAGTAGCTTTGCTAACGATCCGCGGACACGGTGTCCGCGGCGGCCGTTGTGATGTTGGTCATACGGTGTAAAAAGAGGCCTTGCCCCGGGTGGATTACTGATACGCGGCGCGTGTCAGACTTGATGTCGTGACACGTCCGCGACCCCCAATCGGACCCGCCCTGGCTGGTGCGGTCGACTTGTCCGGTCTCAAGCAACGAGCTCAACAGAAAGCCGCGGCGAGTGCGTCGGGCCGTGCGTCATCGGCCGAAGGCGGCCCCAGCGGTCCTGCCGGCTCCGACGCCTCGGTGATCACGCAGATCACCGACGCCAATTTTGAAGACGACGCAATACTGCGGTCCGACGAAGTTCCGGTGGTCGTGTTGTTGTGGTCGCCACGCAGCGACGTGTGCGTCGACCTGTTGGAAACACTGTCCGGTCTGGCGGTTGAAGACCAAGGAACGTGGTCGTTGGCGACGGTGAACGTGGACGCCGCACCCGCGGTCGCCAGGGCGTTCGGCATCCAAGCGGTGCCGACCGTGGTGGCTTTGGCTGCCAGACAGCCGATCTCGAGTTTCGAGGGGTTCCAGCCGCCCGACCAATTGCGTCGGTGGGTGGACTCCTTGGTTTCCGCGACGGCCGGAAAACTCAAGGGCCCGCGGAGTTCTCAACAGGCCGAAGTTGATCCGGCGG
>NZ_MVHT01000289.1 GCF_002086275.1 Mycobacterium intermedium
TGCCGGAGTTGAACAACCCGCGGTTACCGGTGCCGGAGTTGAACAACCCGACGTTGTCACTACCGGCGTTCAACCCACCGAACCCGGCATTGTTGCTACCGAGCAACCCGATACCGCGGTTGCCATCACCCCAGTTGGCGAAACCGAAGTTGCCATCGCCCCAGTTACCGAAACCGATGTTGCCGTTACCGGTGTTACCGATACCGATGTTGCCCGAACCGGAGTTGCCGAAGCCGATGTTGCCATCACCGAGGTTGCCGAACCCGAAGTTGTGGCTACCCAGGTCACCGAACCCGAAGTTGAAGCTGCCCAGGTTGCCGCCACCGAGGTTGAAGCCACCCACGTTGCCCAACCCGATGTTGAGCTGGCCGACGTTGCCGCCGCCCACATTCAGCCCGCCCACGTTGCCCAGGCCGACGCTGAAGCTGGTGAAGTCGGTCACCGAGTTGTTGAAGAACCCGGAAACCTGGCTGCCGACGTTGCCGAACCCAGAGACCACCGCCTCCTGCGCCGCGTCCAACGAGCTGACGTTGAACCACCCCGACATGGTGTTGCCCAGGTTGCGCAAACCGGACTGCAAATCGCCCACGTTGCCCCAACCCGAGGTACCCAGCCCCTGGTTCTTCCACCCCGAACTGCCCGCACCCAGGTTGAAAAAGCCCGAGGAACTACCCGAACCGGAGTTGAAGAACCCCGACGACGGAGCACCCGT
>NZ_MVHT01000028.1 GCF_002086275.1 Mycobacterium intermedium
CCGCCACCTCGACAACCCATACCGGCCGCGGAACGCCCCGAGGCGGGCCCGCAACCCGAGCCGGTGTCCGCGCCGCGCCACCGCCAGCCGCCGCCACCCGTGCAGCAGGTGCCACCCGTGCAGCAGGTGCCGCAGCCCGAGCCGCAACAACCGCCGTCCGAGTGGCAGCGTCCCCAGCCTTTCCCCCAGTCCTTCCCACAGCCTTCGCCGCAGCCTTCGCCGCAGCAGCCGCAGCCTTTCGAGCCGCCGCAGCCGCAGCAGTCCGAATGGCAACCGGTCACCGCGGAAGGGCGCTGGCTGCCACCCGGCGCACCCGGCAGCAATTGGGCGTACCCCGAGGCTCCGCCTCCGCCGCCTGCTGCCCCTGAGCCCAGCCCGCCGGAGCCGCAGGTTGCCGAGGCCGCTGCACCGGCCGGACCGCCACCCGCGCCGTCCCCGGAACCGCCTCTCGCCCCGCCTTCGGGTCGGCGGCGGCGCCGGGCCCGGGATGACGACGAAGATGAGGGCGATATCACAATCGGGCATGTCGACGTCGCGCCGCAGTACGGCGGTCGCCGGTCGAGGTCCCGCCACTCGGCCGAATACCGGGACTTCGGTGTGGCGGGCCTGGGGGCCAATCTCGAGCAGCCGAACCAGGGCGAAGCGCCGGCACCACCCGCCTCACCTGCGGCGGAGCCACCACTCGCCGGTGGTGGGACGCCCCCCGCCGCGCCGCCGGCGGAGTCCGGCAGACGGCGTCGCAGCGCCGAAGAGGAGTCGGCGGGCTCCCACAACTTGGATCCGCAGACCGGCGGACAATCCGTCGCCGACCTCCTTGCGCGGCTCCAGGTGGACCCGAACGCCGGCGGCCGGCGGCGTCGACGCAGCGGCTGAGCTCGGTGCTGCCGGATCTATCGACTAAAGTTTGACTCGACCGTCCGGTACCCGAGGCATGGGACTGGAACGCACGAAAGAAACCTGTGAGGTCGTCTGCGATGGGGCAGTTCGACGGTTTGCGCCCGGCCAGGCTCAAGGTGGGAATCATTTCCGCCGGCCGGGTAGGCACCGCCCTGGGTGTCGCGCTGGAGCGTGCAGACCACGTTGTGGTCGCTTGCAGCGCCATCTCCCAAGCGTCACTGCAGCGGGCGCAACGCCGGCTGCCCGATACCCCCGTGCTGCCGCCCCAGGATGTCGCCGCGGGTGCCGAGCTGCTCCTGCTTGCGGTGCCCGACGGTGAGCTCGCCGGCCTGGTTTCGGGTTTGGCGGCCACCTCCGCGGTGCGTCCCGGGACGATCGTCGCGCACACGTCCGGCGCGAACGGGATCGGAATTCTCGCCCCGCTGACCGACCAGGGCTGTATCCCGCTGGCCATCCACCCGGCGATGACGTTCACCGGCTCCGACGAGGACATCAGCCGATTGCCCGACACGTGCTTCGGGATCACCGCGGCCGACGAAGTCGGCCGTGCCATCGCGCAGTCGCTGGTGCTCGAAATGGGCGGCGAGCCGTTCTGGGTCCGCGAGGACGCCCGCATCCTCTACCACGCCGCGCTGGCCCACGCCAGCAATCACCTTGTGACGGTGCTGGCCGATGCCCTCGAAGCGTTGCGGGCCGCGCTGCGGGGCGACGAATTGCTCGGCCAGCAACTGGTCGACGATCAGCCCGGCGGAATCGCCGAGCGCATCGTCGGACCGCTCGCCCGGGCTGCGCTGCAGAACACCCTGCAACGCGGTCAGGCCGCGCTCACCGGACCGGTGGCCCGCGGCGATGCGGCCGCGGTCGCCGGTCATCTGGCCGCGCTCGCCGACGTGGACCCGCAACTCGCCCAGGCTTATCGGGTGAACGCCCTGCGCACCGCGCGGCGTGCCCACGCCCCCGAGGACGTCGTCGAGGTGCTGGCGCGATGAAAGACCGAAAGTTCAATCCCGGCGAACTCAACGTATACGCGGTGCCAAGCGAGGTCAGGCAGGTCAGCCGCGCGCTGCGGCACACCGGTCGGCGAGTCATGCTGGTGCCCACCATGGGAGCCCTGCACGAGGGGCACCTGACCCTGGTGCGGGCCGCCAAGCGGGTACAGGGTGCGGTGGTCGTGGTGTCGATCTTCGTCAACCCACTGCAGTTCGGTGCGGGAGAGGATCTGGACGCCTATCCCCGTACCCTCGACGCCGACCTGGAACTGTTGCGCGCCGAGGGTGTTGAGATTGTCTTCACACCGTCCGTGGCGGCGATGTACCCCGACGGGATGCGGACCACCGTGCAGCCGGGACCCCTCGCCAACGAACTCGAAGGTGCCTCGCGTCCAACGCATTTCGCTGGGATGCTGACTGTGGTGCTGAAGCTGCTGCAGATTGTGCAGCCTGATCGGATCTTCTTCGGCGAGAAGGACTATCAACAGCTGGTCCTGGTCCGGCAGATGGTCACCGACCTGAACGTCGACGTCCAGGTGGTCGGGGTGCCGACCGTGCGGGAGGTCGACGGGTTGGCGATGTCCTCCCGCAACCGCTACCTGGACCCGGCCCAGCGCGAAGTTGCGGTCGCGCTTTCGGCGGCGCTGACGGCGGGGGCGCACGCCGCCGCCGAGGGCGCCCAGGCGGCGCTGGACGCGGCCCGCGCGGTACTCGACGAAACACCCGGATTGGTGGTCGATTACCTGCAGCTGCGCGGTACGGAGCTGCAGCCGGAGCCGACCAACGGATGCGGTCGGCTGCTGGTCGCGGCCCGACTGGGCACCACCCGACTTCTGGACAACGTGGCAATTCAAATCGGCAATCTCGCCGGCACCAGCAACGGGCCGGACGAACTTGCCCAAACCCATTGGAGGAATTGATGTTGCGGACGATGCTCAAGTCGAAGATCCACCGCGCCACGGTCACGCAGGCGGATCTGCACTACGTCGGCTCGGTGACCATCGACGCCGATTTGATGGATGCCGCGGATCTGCTTGAGGGCGAACAGGTGACCATCGTCGACATCGACAACGGCGCCCGGCTGGTCACCTACGCGATCACCGGCGAGCGGGGCAGCGGCGTGATCGGAATCAACGGCGCCGCAGCACATCTCGTCCACCCAGGTGACCTGATCATCCTGATCGCGTACGGGACGATGGAGGACGCGGAGGCCCGCACCTACCAGCCCCGGATCGTGTTCGTCGACGCCGACAACAAGCAGATCGACTTGGGCAGCGACCCCGCGTTCGTGCCGGACAATGCGGCCGAACTCATGAATCCCCGGTTAGGCGCCCGGTAGCCGTGCTGCTGGCGATCGACGTCCGCAACACCCACACCGTCGTAGGACTGCTGTCGGGAGCCAAGGAGCACGCGAAAGTAGTGCAGCAGTGGCGGATTCGCACCGAGTCCGAGGTCACCGCAGACGAACTGGCGCTCACCATCGACGGCTTGATCGGTGACGACTCGGAGCGGCTCAGCGGCGCCGTGGGCCTGTCTACGGTGCCGTCGGTCCTGCACGAGGTGCGGATCATGCTCGACCAGTACTGGCCGACGGTGCCGCACGTGCTGATCGAGCCGGGGGTCCGCACCGGAATGCCGTTGCTGGTCGACAATCCCAAAGAGGTTGGCGCCGACCGGATCGTCAACTGTCTGGCGGCATTCCACAAGTTCCGCACGGCCGCCATCGTGGTGGACTTCGGATCGTCGATCTGCGTGGACGTCGTGTCGGCCAAGGGTGAATTTCTCGGCGGTGCCATCGCACCCGGTGTGCAGGTGTCGTCGGACGCCGCCGCCGCCCGTTCGGCCGCGTTGCGCCGCGTGGAACTGGCCCGGCCCCGCTCGGTGGTCGGCAAGAACACCGTCGAATGCATGCAGGCCGGCGCGGTGTTCGGGTTCGCCGGACTGGTCGACGGCCTGGTTGGGCGCATCCGTGAGGACGTCAAGGGTTTCTCCGCCGGCGACGATGTCGCCGTCGTGGCGACCGGGCATACCGCGCCCCTGCTGCTACCCGAACTGCACAGCGTCGATCACTATGACAAGCACCTGACGCTGCAGGGTCTGCGACTCGTTTTCGAACGCAATCAGGAGATTCAGCGCGGCCGGTTGCGCACGGCGCCCTAGCCAGGCCCCCTAGCCAGGCCGAGCCAGGCCCGGTGCCGTGAGCGCAGACCCGGCGGCAGTCATTAAGCTGGCACGTCGTGAGCTCAGCCGATTCATCCCGCGTAGAGGGCCCGACAGACCCGTCCGGGGACCTTCCCGAGCAGTTCAGAATCCGTCGGGACAAGCGCGCTCGCATTCTGAGTGAGGGGCAGGATCCCTACCCCGTCGCGCTGGAACGCACCCACACCCTTGCCGAGGTCCGCGCCGCGTACCCCGACCTGCCGATCGACTTCCAAACCGAGGACGTCGTCGGCGTGGCCGGCCGCGTGGTGTTCGCCCGCAACACCGGGAAACTGTGCTTTGCCACGCTGCAGGATGGCGACGGAACCCAGCTTCAGGCCATGATCAGCCTCGACAAGGTTGGTCAGGCCGCACTGGACGCGTGGAAGCACGACGTCGACCTCGGCGACATCGTTTATGTGCACGGCAACGTCATCAGTTCGCGACGGGGTGAGTTATCGGTCCTCGCCGACTCGTGGCGGATGGCCGCCAAGTCATTGCGGCCGCTGCCGGTCGCGCATAAAGAAATGAGTGAAGAATCGCGAGTCCGGCAACGGTATGTGGACCTGATCGTACGTCCGCAGGCTCGCGCGGTGGCCCGGCAGCGCATCGCGGTTATCCGCGCCATCCGGAATGCGCTTGATCGGCGCGGCTTCCTGGAAGTCGAGACGCCGATGTTGCAGACGTTGGCCGGCGGCGCAGCGGCACGACCCTTCGTCACCCATTCCAATGCGCTGGACATCGATCTTTACCTGCGGATTGCGCCGGAACTGTTCCTCAAGCGCTGCATCGTGGGTGGTTTCGACAAGGTCTTCGAACTAAATCGCGTGTTCCGAAACGAAGGTGCTGATTCGACGCATTCTCCGGAATTCTCTATGCTTGAGACCTACCAGACCTACGGCACGTATGACGATTCGGCGCGGGTCACCAGGGAGCTTATTCAAGAGGTGGCCGATGAGGCGATCGGCACCAGACAACTACCGATGCCGGATGGCAGTGTGTACGACATCGATGGGGAATGGGCGACAATCCAGATGTATTCCTCCTTGTCGGAAGCGCTGGGCGAAGAGATCACACCCGACACGAGGGTTGAACGCTTGCTTGGGATCGCGGCGCGACTCGATGTGGAGATTCCGGACAACCGAGGGTTCGGGCACGGCAAACTCGTCGAGGAACTCTGGGAGCACACGGTGGGCAACAGGTTGACCGCGCCCACATTTGTGAAGGATTTTCCGGTAGAGACAACCCCATTGACGCGCCAGCACCGCAGTATCCCGGGCGTCACCGAGAAGTGGGACCTCTACCTGCGCGGAGTCGAGCTGGCCACGGGTTACTCGGAATTAAATGATCCGGTGATACAACGGGAGAGATTCGCTGATCAGGCCCGTGCCGCAGCCGCTGGTGATGACGAAGCGATGGCACTGGACGAAGACTTTTTGGCAGCTCTGGAGTATGGGATGCCACCGTGCACTGGCACCGGAATGGGTATCGATCGGTTGTTGATGTCTTTGACTGGGTTGTCAATTCGGGAGACAGTTTTGTTCCCGATTGTTCGTCCGCACTCCAACTGAACTGTTCCTAGTGAACTGTACGGCACCCGTCTGGATTGTGTATTTTGCGACCATATGGCAGATTAGTAAGCGGGGAGTCTATCCGTACTTCAACACTAACTGCACAGGAAGAAACGCGAGGGTAAGCCAATGGCGAAGAAAGTAACCGTCACGTTGGTCGACGATTTCGACGGTTCAGGCGCCGCGGATGAAACGGTCGAATTCGGGCTTGACGGGGTGACCTATGAGATCGACCTTTCGAGCAAGAATGCGGCGAAACTCCGTAACGACCTGAAGCAATGGGTGGCAGCCGGTCGTGGCGTCGGCGGGCGCCGCCGCGGGCGTTCGGGTTCCAGCCGTGGGCGCGGCGCGATCGACCGTGAGCAAAGTGCCGCGATCCGGGAATGGGCGCGCCGCAATGGCCACAATGTGTCGACCCGTGGCCGCATCCCGGCCGACGTCATCGACGCATTCCACGCCGCGACCTGACATTTGGGTTTACCGGCGCCCAGGCTCAGGTCTGGGCGCCGGTCTTTGTTTTGCGCGGTGTTCGCTGGCGGCGTAACAGATTCGATCAGTACTGGAAACGCTGTGCTGGCTTTCTACGTTTAACTGCTGCAACCGGTCGCGCAACTGAGGTAGCGAATGAGGTTATGAACCCTGCCTGACCGACCACTACAGTGGACTGCAGGTGCGCGATGTCGGCCCCTGTGCAGACAATGATTTGAGTACCGATGTTGAGGGAGAGCAGGTAACCGCCGATGTTCGAAAGATTTACCGACCGTGCCCGCAGGGTCGTCGTCTTGGCTCAGGAAGAGGCCAGGATGCTCAACCACAACTACATCGGTACCGAGCACATCCTGTTGGGCCTGATCCACGAGGGCGAAGGCGTCGCCGCCAAGTCCCTCGAGTCGTTGGGGATCTCGCTGGAGGGTGTGCGCAGCCAGGTCGAGGAGATCATCGGCCAGGGCCAACAGGCACCGTCCGGGCACATTCCGTTCACTCCGCGTGCCAAGAAGGTGCTCGAGCTGAGCCTGCGGGAAGCGCTGCAGCTCGGCCACAACTACATCGGCACCGAGCACATTCTGCTGGGCCTGATTCGAGAAGGCGAAGGCGTGGCCGCCCAGGTGCTGGTCAAGTTGGGCGCGGAACTCACCCGGGTGCGTCAGCAGGTGATTCAGTTGCTGAGCGGTTACCAGGGCAAGGAGGCCGCCGAGGCGGGCACCGGAGGTCGCGGGGGCGAGTCCGGCTCGCCGTCCACCTCACTCGTGTTGGACCAGTTCGGCCGCAACCTGACCGCGGCTGCCATGGAAGGCAAGCTCGACCCGGTCATCGGCCGGGAGAAGGAAATCGAGCGGGTCATGCAGGTGCTGTCCCGTCGGACCAAGAACAATCCGGTGCTGATCGGTGAGCCCGGCGTCGGCAAGACCGCGGTGGTCGAAGGTCTCGCGCAGGCGATCGTGCACGGCGAGGTTCCCGAGACGCTGAAGGACAAGCAGCTCTACACCCTGGACCTGGGTTCGCTGGTCGCCGGATCCCGCTACCGCGGTGACTTCGAGGAGCGCCTCAAGAAGGTGCTGAAGGAGATCAACACCCGCGGCGACATCATTCTGTTCATCGACGAGCTGCACACGCTGGTCGGTGCCGGGGCCGCCGAGGGTGCGATCGACGCGGCCAGCATCCTGAAGCCCAAGCTGGCCCGGGGTGAACTGCAGACCATCGGTGCCACCACGCTCGACGAGTACCGCAAGTACATCGAGAAGGACGCCGCGCTGGAGCGCCGCTTCCAGCCGGTGCAGGTCGGCGAGCCGACGGTGGAACACACCATCGAGATCCTCAAGGGTCTGCGTGACCGCTACGAGGCCCACCACCGGGTTTCGATCAGCGACAGCGCAATTGTCGCGGCCGCCACGCTGGCCGACCGCTACATCAACGACCGGTTCCTGCCGGACAAGGCGATCGACCTGATCGACGAGGCCGGCGCCCGGATGCGGATCCGCCGGATGACCGCGCCGCCAGACCTGCGGGAGTTCGACGAGAAGATCGCCGAGGCCCGCCGCGAGAAGGAATCGGCCATCGACGCTCAGGACTTCGAGAAGGCTGCGCGGCTGCGTGATCAGGAGAAGCAACTGGTGGCTCAGCGCGCCGAACGCGAGAAGCAATGGCGTTCGGGTGACCTTGACGTGGTCGCCGAGGTCGACGACAACGAGATCGCCGAGGTGCTGGGCAACTGGACCGGCATCCCGGTGTTCAAGCTCACCGAGGCGGAGACCACTCGACTGCTGCGCATGGAGGAAGAGCTCCACAAGCGCATCATCGGGCAGGAGGACGCGGTCAAGGCCGTGTCCAAGGCGATTCGCCGGACGCGCGCGGGGTTGAAGGACCCCAAGCGTCCGTCGGGTTCGTTCATCTTCGCCGGGCCGTCCGGCGTCGGTAAGACCGAGCTGTCCAAGGCGCTGGCCAACTTCCTGTTCGGTGACGACGACGCGCTCATCCAGATCGACATGGGCGAGTTCCACGACCGGTTCACCGCGTCGCGGTTGTTCGGTGCGCCTCCGGGATACGTCGGCTACGAGGAGGGCGGTCAGCTCACCGAGAAGGTGCGGCGCAAGCCGTTCAGCGTGGTGCTGTTCGACGAAATCGAGAAGGCCCACCAAGAGATCTACAACAGCCTGTTGCAGGTCCTCGAGGACGGCCGCCTCACCGATGGGCAGGGTCGTACGGTCGACTTCAAGAACACCGTGCTGATCTTCACGTCCAACCTGGGCACCTCCGACATCTCCAAGCCGGTCGGCCTCGGGTTCAGCCAAGGTGGCGGTGACAGCAACTACGAGCGGATGAAGCAGAAGGTCAACGACGAGCTGAAGAAGCATTTCCGCCCGGAGTTCCTCAACCGCATCGACGACATCATCGTCTTCCACCAGTTGACTCGCGACGAGATCATCCAGATGGTCGACCTGATGATCGGCCGGGTGGCCAACCAGCTCAAGAGCAAGGACATGGCACTCGAGCTGACGGACAAGGCCAAGGCGTTGCTGGCCAAGCGCGGCTTCGACCCAGTGCTGGGCGCCCGCCCACTGCGGCGCACCATCCAGCGCGAGATCGAGGACCAGCTGTCGGAGAAGATCCTCTTCGAGGAGGTCGGTCCCGGACAGATCGTGACGGTCGATGTGGAGAACTGGGACGGCGAAGGCAGCGGCGAGGACGCGGTGTTCACCTTCACCGGTACCCGCAAGCCTCCTGCCGACACGGATCTGGCCAAGACCGGCGCACACAGTGCGGGCGGCCCGGACGCGTAGCTCTAGGCGCTGGGGGTCCCAGTCGGGACTCCCAGCCGGCGCGCTAGCGCGGCTGCACTAGCGCGAAGACCTGCTTGGCGACTTGCAGCATCCAGCTGGTCACGGTCGGCCCGTGATCGCGCGGCCAGTTCAGCTGAAAGCTGACTACCCACGGCTGCCCAGTCTTGTCCACGGCGTACCAGCTGAACGTCAGGTCACCCGGCAGGCCGCCCGCTTTCGCACCGATGTACGGCCAGATGTCGCGATCCAGCTGGATGCCGGCAACGGCGGACAGGATCTGCCGCACGGGCGCTGCCCTGCCGACGGCATCGGCCTGCAGCGCGACGTGGACCCGGCAGATGTCCTCCGCGCTGCCGTACCACTCGGCGCCGTAACTGGACGCCGGGGTGTGCGCGCGGGTCGGATCGGGTTGATAGGGCGTTGAATTCGCCTGCTGCAGCAACTGGGCCCGGACCGGCGCCGGGGCGTGCTGCCACTGCTCGCGTAGGTCCGGTTGGCCCCAACCCACCGAAAACAGTTCGTACATGGTGGGGAACGGCGTCATGCTGGCCGGATCGTGATGCCCGGCGGTGGCCAGCGCCCGCTCAATGGCGTGTGTGCCCAACTTCTCGATCAGCAGGTCGGTGGCCATGTTGTCGCTCGTGGCGATCATCTTTTCGGCGGCCGTGCGCACCGAGACCGTCGCCCCCGGCGGCAGTTCCAGTCCGGACGAGCCCACCGCCTTGCTCTTCTCGGTGACGGTGAGCAGGTCGTCCCAGGACACCGTCCCGTCCTGGATCGCTCCGGCCAGCGCGTGCAACACATAGAGCTTGAATATCGATGCCAGCGGCAAGGATTGGCTCGTGTTGCTGCCCGCCACGCGGTCGCACTGACCGCCGTTGACCTTGGCCACCTGGTAGGAGTAACGCGCGCCCGTCTTGCTCAGGATGGCGTCGACATCGCCCCACGACCTGACCGACGGTGGTTCGGTTTCCAGGTCGAATCCGTCAACCAGGCCAGTGTCGTCGGTGTGAATGCGGATGTCGTGCCGTGCCCCATACGAGGACACCAGATGCAACGTCGCCACGCTGGCGCCGATGTCGACGCCGTCGAAGGTAAACGGACGATCCCACCAGAGCGCCTCCATGGTGGTTTCCACGGAATCGACCTTGTCCCCGACGGCCAGTGTGGCGACACCGACCGGGCCGATCGGCCAGTCGGAGTTGAGCATGTCCAACGTCTGCTGGGCCCGCAGGCCGGGCGGGGTGTTGGTGTCGATCCGTTGTCCGGGATTCGCAGCGTTCGCTGACGGCGTGGGGGAGGAAGAACAACCGGGCGCCAACGTCACGACCAACGCAGCGGCCGCGGTGAACGCCAGCACCCGCCGGGGGCTACCCTTTCTGGCCGGTCCCCGCAACGTCCATCACAACCTCAAATTCCAGGAGCGAGGCCCCCGTCGCCACCGGGTTGGCGCGCTCCCCGGCGTGGGCATGAATCGCGGGTCCTTGTGCCCAGGCCTGGAAGGCTTCTTCGGACTCCCACTGCGTGACCACGAAGTACCGGTTCTCCCCCTTGACCGGTCGCAGCAGCTGAAAGCCGAGGAAGCCGGGCTGATTGTCCACTGCGTGAGCCCGGTGGGCGAAACGCTTCTCCAACTCGGGACCAGCGTCGGCGGGCACCTCGATTGCGTTGATCTTCACCACTGGCATCTGGCTAGGTTACCGTGCCCGGCATGCCCAGCGATCTGTTGACCCACCGCGGCGGACAGGGCGCGCCGCTGGTCTTGGTGCACGGGCTGATGGGTCGCGGCAGCACGTGGCCCCGCCAGCTGCCGTGGCTGACCAAGCTGGGCGCGGTGTACACCTACGACGCGCCGTGGCACCGGGGTCGGGACGTCGACGATCCCTATCCGATCAGTACCGAGCGGTTCGTGGCCGACCTCGGGGATGCGGTTGCCGGGCTGGGAACGCCGGCCAGGCTGATCGGGCATTCGATGGGCGGGCTGCACTCCTGGTGTCTGGCAGCCGAGCGGCCCGATCTGGTTTCGGCGTTGGTGGTCGAGGACATGGCACCGGATTTCGTCGGCCGCACCACCGGTCCGTGGGAGCCGTGGCTGCACGCGCTGCCGGTCGAATTCGATTCCGCTGAGCAAGTATTCGCCGAGTTCGGGCCGGTGGCCGGCCAATACTTCTTGGAAGCGTTCGACCGGACGCCCACCGGTTGGCGGCTACACGGCCACCCCGCGCGCTGGATAGAGATCGCCGCCGAATGGGGCACTCGCGACTACTGGGAACAGTGGCGGGCGGTGCGTTCGCCCGCGCTGCTCATCGAGGCTGGAAACTCGGTGACCCCGCCGGGGCAGATGCGTCAGATGGCCGAAATCGGTTATCGGACAACCTACTTGCATGTTCCCGGAGCGGGGCATCTGATTCACGACGACGCCCCGGAGGCGTACCGGCACGCGGTCGAGTCTTTCTTGGCTACTCCTCACCCGCCAGGCCGAAACGACCATCGGTCGTCTGCGTGACCAGTCCGTCGGCGAGCAATGAATACAGCGCGCGGTCGCGCTGTGCGGTGTCGGTGAGCCACGCGACGTCCAACTCGGCGCGGGTGACCGGAGAATCACTGGCGCGCAATACATCCAACAACCTGCCGCGCACCTGACGGTCGGTTCCGGCGTAGGCCTGTACCCGCCGAGGCGGACCGGCAGCCGGCGGATATCCGGCGCGTCGCCAGGCGCACTGGCTGAGCGGGCACAGCCCACAACGCGGTGTCCGAGCCGTGCACACCGTCGCACCCAGCTCCATCAGGGCAACCGAAAAGCGCGGTGCCGCATCGTCATCCGGCAACAAGGCGGCGACGTCCGCGTGGTCGCGGGTCGGTGACGGACTGCCGGCATCGGCGCGACCGTGTACGGCGCGGGCTACCACGCGGCGAACATTGGTGTCCACCACGGGAACTCGCTTGCGGTAGGCGAAGCACGCGATGGCGCGCGCGGTGTAACTTCCGACCCCGGGAAGCGTGAGCAGTACGTCGACGTCGTCGGGAACGACGTCGTTGTGGTCTCTCGCAATGACGGTGGCGCATTCGTGCAGCCACTTGGCCCGCCGGGGATAGCCGAGCTTGCCCCAGGCCCGCACCACATCGGCGGTGCTGGCGGCCGCGGTGGCCGAAGCGGTCGGCCACCGCCGCACCCACTCCGTCCAGATCGGCAGTACCCGGACCACCGGCGTCTGCTGCAGCATGAACTCACTGACCAGGATCTGCCATGCGCTCACACCCGGTTCACGCCAGGGCAGATCACGCTGTGCGCGCTCATACCAACCCAGAAGTTCATATGAACACAGCGGCGAACCGCCCGATTCCCTAGGCATTGTCGGCCAAACCCCTACAGAATGGCTGCCATGCCCAATACAAACCCGGTGTCCGCATGGAAAGCACTCAGAGAGGGTAACGAGCGATTTGTCGCCGGCCAGCCTCTCCACCCAAGCCAGAGCGTCGATCACCGGAGCAGCTTGGCCGCCGGACAGAAGCCGACCGCGGTGATCTTCGGCTGTTCTGACAGCCGAGTCGCCGCCGAGTTGATCTTCGATCAGGGGCTCGGCGACGTGTTTGTCGTGCGCACCGCCGGACAAGCCATCGACACTGCGGTGCTGGGCTCGATCGAGTACGCGGTGACCCAGTTGAACGTCCCGCTGGTCGTGGTGCTCGGTCACAACAACTGCGGCGCCGTCAAGGCCACCGTGAGCGCGCTCGACGAAGGCGCCATACCGGGCGGCTTCGTGCGTGACGTGGTGGAACGCGTGGTGCCGTCGATCTTGGCGGGCCGGCGGGACGGCCTGACCCGTGTCGACGAGTTCGAGGACAGGCACGTGAGCGAAACCCTGGCGCAGCTGGCCTCGCGTTCCTCGTCCATTGCGGAACGGGTGAGCGAAGGCGCGCTGGCCCTGGTCGGTGTCACGTACCAGCTCGCCGAGGGGAAGGCGAAGCTGGTCGACCACGTCGGTGACATCGGCGAAGAGAGTTAGCGGCCCTTTACCTGCCCCCTACCCGCCGGTGGTCAGCAAAGCTAGCGACACGCCGAGAGAGGTCAGCCGAATCCGTGTGACCTGGGCTTATCGTGGCACTGTGCTGGATCTAGAACCACGTGGCCCGCTACCTTCGGAGATTTATTGGCGGCGAAGGGGCCTAGCCCTGGGCATCGCGGTGGTCGTGATCGGTATCGCTGTCGCCATCGTCATCGCCTTCGTCAGCAACAGCAGCGCCGGGGCCAAGCCCGCCAACGCCGAAAAGCCAGGCACCGCTCAGGGGGCCGCGAACGCACCGCAGGCGCCGCCGCCGGGCCAACCGGCCGGACAGCCCGAGGGGAACACTCCTGGCGCGCCGCCGCCGGTGGCCAACCCGGAGTCGGCCACGCCGACTGCGGCAGTCCAGCCGCCGCCGGTGCTCAAAGAGGGCGACGACTGCCCCGATTCCACGCTGGCCGTCAAAGGGCTGACCAACCAGCCCCAGTACTACATCGGTGACCAGCCGAAATTCACCATGGTCGTGACCAACATCGGGCTGGTGTCCTGCAAGCGCGACGTCGGCGCCGCGGTGCTGGCCGCCTACGTCTACTCGCTGGACAACAAGCGGCTGTGGTCCAACCTGGACTGCGCGCCCTCCAACGAAACGTTGGTGAAGACGTTCACCCCGGGCGAGCAGGTGACCACGGCGGTGACTTGGACCGGGATGGGCTCCGCGCCGCATTGCCCCTTGCCGCGGCCGGCCATCGGCCCAGGCACCTACAACCTGGTCGTCCAACTGGGCAATCTGCGGTCACAGCCGTTGCCGTTCGTGCTGAACCAGCCGCCGCAGCCCCCGGGGCCCGTCCCCAACCCGGGTCCGGGGCAGGCGCCGGCCGAGTCGCCGCCGATTCAAGGCGGTTAACCCCGGCGTCGACGCCCGCCGTCGGCTAGTGATCTGCGATGGTCGACTCGGCCAACTGCGACAACCCTTCTCGCACGTGGCGAGCCCACATGGCGCCGATGCCATCCACCGATTGCAGATCGTTGGCGCTGGCCGCCAGCAGATCCTGCAGCGTTCCGAACGACCGGACCAGCAGATCGACGTGGGCGAACTGCAGCCTGGGGATTGCGGCCATCGCCCGGTACCCGCGCGGACTCAGCGCGGAATCCTGGGCCTCGGCCGTCGTCGGGTATCCGAAAACCTTTGCCAGCGCGGTGAGTTCGAGCAGATCGGTGTCCGATAGCGAGTCCAGTTCAGCAAGGGTTGCGGTGATTTGCGACTTGGACGGCGGTTCCGGACTCGCGTGGTAGTCGCGCACGATCAAATCCAGGGCGGCGTCGTTGCCGCCCAACAGTTCCTCCAGCTGTAGCCGCAGCTGGCGTCCGTCCGTGCCGAGTTCGACCGCGTCGTAGTCGATCACCCGGCCGATGCGACGGACCAACTCAAGCCGCTGTACCACCGTCATCACGTCCCGCAGCGTGACGAAGTCCTCGATCTCGGCCCTGGACAGCTGTCGGCTTACCTCGTCGAGGCGGGTTTTGTACCGTTCCAGCGTTGCGATCGCCTGGTTGGCGCGCGACAGGATGGTTGCCGAGTCGGCCAGCACGTGGCGTTCCCCGCCGACGTACACGGTCACGATGTTCATCGAGTGGCTGACGGAGATGACCGGGTAGCCGGTCTGGATCGCGGCGCGTTCGGCCGAGCGGTGCCGGGTGCCCGATTCGTCGGTGGGTATCGACGGGTCGGGCACCAACTGCACGTTGGCGCGAACGATCCGGCTGCCGTCGGTGGACAGTACGACGGCCCCGTCCATCTTGCACAGCTCGCGCAGCCTGGTTGGCGCGTAGCGGACGTCCAGCGGAAAGCCGCCATCACAGATGGCCTCGACGTTCTCGTCGTAGCCAAGGACGATCAGGGCGCCGGTACGGCCACGCAGAATGCGCTCCAGGCCGTCGCGAAGCCCGGTACCGGGTGCCAGGCGTGCGATTGCCTCACGCAGGGAGGGACGCGTCACAGCTCGCATTCTGCGGCCCCGCGGGGTTAAACGTCCAGCTTCACTGGCCCGGTGGGTCTGGTGGCGCGGTGATCGGCGATGTCGACCATGTGCTCGAGCGCGGCGAGGATGGTGGGTGCGCAGAGCGTGCGCAGGCCGTCGGGAGCGGCGTGGTCACCCGGCGGGACCAGGGCGACGTTGAAGCCCTGACGGGCGGCTTCGGCCAGGCGACGGTCCATGCCGGTGACCCGCCGCAGGTCACCCGCCAAGCCCACTTCGCCGATCATCACCGCCGTGGCTGGTAGCGGCAGGTTTGCAAAGGCAGATGCCAGCGCGACGGCGACGGCCAGGTCCGACGAAGGATCGGTCAGCCGCATGCCCCCCACGGTGGACAGGTAGATGTCATTGGCGGCGATGTTCAGCCCGGCGTGCTTTTCCAACACCGCGGTGATCATCGCTGCCCGCGCGTGGTCGATCCCGCTGACCGCCCGTCGCGGCGACCCGGTCGACGCCCGGGAGTCGCCCCCCGTGAGCAAAGCCTGCACTTCACCGAGCAGGGGCCGCTTCCCGTCGAGCGTCACTGTTATGGCGGTGCCCGGGACCGGCGTCGGCCGCTGATCCAGAAACAGATTAGACGGGTCGGCGACACCGTCGATGCCGTTGTCGTGCAGGAGGAAGCAGCCTACTTCGTCGGCGGCGCCGAACCGGTTCTTGACCCCGCGGACCATCCGTAGCGCTCCGTTGCGGTCGCCTTCGAAGTGCAGCACCACGTCGACCAGGTGTTCCAGTGAGCGCGGGCCCGCGATGGCCCCGTCCTTGGTGACGTGCCCGACGAGAAGCAGCGCGATCCCGCTTGCCTTGGCCGCGGCCGTGAGCGCCGCAGTAACCGCCCGCACCTGCGTCACCCCGCCGGCGACGCCGTCGGCCTCGGTGGTGGACAGGGTCTGCACCGAGTCCACGATCAACAGGGCCGGCCGCACCATGTCGAGGTGGCCCAGCACGGCGTGCAGGTCGGATTCGGCGGCCAGGTATATCTCCTCGAGTTCCTTTCCGCCGCAACCAGTCCGGTCGGCCCGCAGCCGGATCTGGCCGGCCGATTCTTCGCCGGAGATGTACAAGACGCGCTTGCCCGATTGCGCCCACCGATGAGCGACCTTGAGCAGCAGCGTCGACTTGCCCACGCCGGGCTCGCCGGCCAGGAGCGTCACCGATCCCGGCACCACACCACCGCCGAGCACACGGTCCAGTTCGTCGATGCCCGTCGGGCGATGCCGGCTCAAGTTCGGCTGCACGGAGCGAATCGGGACGGCCCGCGATGCCGGGTTCAAAGATGCCGCCGCTGTGCGACGCGCCTTCGCGCTGACCGATCCGCCGACCGCGCTGAGCACGGTTACCTCTTCGACCGTGCCCCAACTGTCGCACTCCAGACAGCGGCCCACCCACTTTGCGCTGAGGTGGCGGCATTGCGAGCAGCGGTATTGCGAACGTGTATTGGCCACGTCGCGACCGTATCGGTCGGGTGTGACAACCGACCGATACGAATGGCTAGCAATGAGCCAGGGGTGCTACCCCTCGCTGGGCTTCTTGATGGGAGCCGAGATCGGGACGTCAAAGGTCGCCGGGCCGGCCTTTTCAAAGTTGAAGGTGAACTTGTAGTTGATGCCGTTGGTGATGGGCTGCTTCAACTGGAGGGTGGCCCGGGCGGCGCTGTTGCCATCGGTGGGTCCCGGCCCGACCCGCTGGCCCTCCGGTACACCGAGGAATAGCAGGCGGCTCGGCAGCACGCGGGTGTCGCCGCTGAGGGTCACCTTGCCGACCTCGGTGTCGATGCTGACCAACTTGTCCGGCTGATCCGGCGATTGGTTGACCACCACCGCAACCAGGTCGACGGATTGACCCGGCTGAAGGAAGTCTTTCTTATTCTGTTCGGCCTGGATCCGGACGTCGCGCAGCGCCACGTTGCCCACGCTGAACCTGGAGCCGTTGACCGCAGGTTCTTGCGCCGCGGTCTGAGAGATCTGCCCGGCGCCGCAACCGCTGAGCAGTGTGGCGAAGACAGCGGCCAGTCCAACCACCGCGGCGCGAATCTTGAAGCGGTTCACTCATTGCCTCCTGCTGGTGACAGCGGTTCGACTATGCACAGTAGTAGGTGCGTCATGTAGACGGTAGCGGGGCGGGTTGTCAGCCGACCGCGGGGTGGGCGCTGAGGCCTCGAAATGATCCGCTGACCCGGCGCGTTGTGTTGTGGGCCACAGTGTCGGGGGGCGACGAACCCGCCCGGCGCAGCCACGAATTGGTGCTTCGTCGACCGCGCAAGCGACTTGGATTCGGGGCTCCGCCCGCTCCGTAATGCCCTGTGCGGCAGCGTGGGTCACTGCACGTTCTAGCCCGCCTGTCAAGCCCCAATCTTGCCCACCGGTGCCCCTGACCTGCACCGTTGTTCGGCGGGTGTTTGGCCGCCGTGTTAGCATGGAGTGACGAAAGGGGCTCAAAACTGATGATTTTCAAGGTGGGCGACACCGTTGTATATCCACACCACGGTGCTGCGCTAGTCGAGGCGATCGAAACCCGCACCATCAAAGGGGAGCAAAAAGAATATCTCGTCTTGAAAGTAGCGCAGGGAGACCTCACCGTCCGGGTGCCTGCAGAGAACGCCGAGTATGTCGGAGTTCGGGACGTCGTAGGCCAAGAAGGGCTCGACAAGGTTTTCCAGGTTCTGCGCGCGCCGCACACCGAGGAGCCGACCAACTGGTCCCGTCGGTACAAGGCCAACCTGGAGAAGCTCGCGTCCGGTGACGTGAACAAGGTGGCCGAGGTCGTTCGGGACCTGTGGCGTCGTGACCAGGAGCGTGGCCTGTCCGCGGGCGAGAAGCGCATGCTGGCCAAGGCTCGGCAGATCCTGGTCGGCGAATTGGCGCTGGCCGAGAGCACCGACGACGCCAAGGCCGAGACCATCCTGGACGAGGTCCTGGCCGCAGCCTCCTGAGCACCTCAGTAGTCGCCATTGTTCCGGCCGCTGGGTCGGGTGAGCGGCTGGCTGCTGGCGTACCGAAGGCGTTTTACCAACTCGAGGGGCATTCCCTCGTGGAGCGGGCCGTCGAGAGCCTGCTGGATTCGGGTGTCGTCGACAACGTCGTAGTTGCGGTGCCGCCAGGGCGCACTGACGAGGCCAAGCTGATTCTCGGTCGAAAAGCCACCATCGTTGCCGGCGGGGCGAACCGTACCGAGACCGTCAGCTTGGCCTTATCTAGTTTGACGTCCAGTTCGGCTGGCGAGCCGACATTTGTGTTGGTGCACGATGCCGCGCGGGCGTTGACGCCGCCGAGTTTGATCGTGCGCGTTGTGGAAGCGCTGCGGGGTGGCGCCCCCGGCGTAGTTCCCGCGCTGCCGTTGTCCGACACCGTCAAGGCCGTGGACGCCAACGGTGTGGTGCTAGGAACCCCTGAGCGCGCCGGATTGCGCGCGGTGCAAACGCCCCAGGGTTTCGTCACCGACCTCTTGGTGCGGGCCTATCAGCACGCCGGTACCGCCGCCTTCACCGACGACGCCTCCCTGGTCGAACACATTGGCGGCCAGGTACACGTGGTCGACGGCGACCCACTGGCATTCAAGATCACCACCCAGTTCGACCTGCTGCTGGCGCGCGCTATCGTGCGGGGATGAACGGCCTGCCGCGAGTCGGCGTGGGCACCGATGTCCACCCCATCGAACCCGGGCGTCCCTGCTGGCTGGTGGGGTTGCTGTTTCCCAGTGCCGACGGTTGTGCCGGCCACTCCGATGGCGACGTGGCGGTACATGCGCTGTGTGATGCCGTGCTGTCCGCAGCGGGGCTGGGCGACATCGGTGACGTGTTCGGTGTCGACGACCCCCGATGGGAGGGCGTCACCGGGGCCACGATGCTGCGGCATGTCCTCGAGCTGGTCACGGGGCATGGCTACCGGGTTGGAAATGCCGCCGTGCAGGTGATCGGTAACCGACCGAAGATCGGTTGGCGACGCTACGAGGCGCAGGCGGTGTTGTCGCGCCTCCTCAACGCGCCCGTCTCGGTGTCCGCCACCACTACCGACGGACTCGGTCTGACCGGCCGCGGCGAAGGCCTGGCCGCGATCGCAACGGCACTGATCGTGCCCACCCGCTAGCTCCGCGGCGTTCGCGGTCGCGGGGGTCGGCAAGTGGCCAGGTAAGCTGGCACGTCGTGACCGAGAAGGCCCGCTTGCGGCTGCATGACACGGCGACCGGCGCCGTGCGTGACTTCGTGCCGCTGCGCGCCGGGCACGTCTCCATCTATCAGTGCGGTGCAACCCCCCAGGGATTGCCGCATATCGGGCACGTCCGCAGCGGAGTGGCCTTCGACATCCTGCGGCGCTGGTTGATCGCGCGGGGCTACGACGTCGCGTTCATCCGCAACGTCACCGACATCGACGACAAGATTCTGAACAAGGCCGCCGCCGCGGGCCGCCCGTGGTGGGAATGGGCGGCCACCCATGAGCGCGCCTTTACCGCGGCCTACGACGCGCTGGATGTGTTGCCGCCGTCGGCGGAGCCCAGGGCCACCGGCCACATCACCCAGATGATCGAATTAATGGAACGGCTGATCGAAACTGGTCACGCCTACGCCGCCGATGGTGACGTCTACTTCGACGTGCTCAGCTACCCGGAGTACGGGCAGCTGTCCGGGCATCGGATCGACGACGTGCACCAGGGCGAGGGCGTGGCCACCGGCAAGCGGGACCAGCGCGACTTCACCCTTTGGAAGGGCGAGAAGCCAGGCGAACCGTCGTGGCCGTCGCCGTGGGGCCGTGGGCGTCCCGGCTGGCACATCGAATGCTCGGCGATGGCTCGTACCTATCTCGGACCCGAATTCGACATCCACTGCGGCGGAATGGACTTGATCTTCCCGCACCACGAGAACGAGATCGCCCAGAGCCGCGCCGCCGGCGACGGGTTCGCCCGCCTCTGGCTGCACAACGGCTGGGTGACGATGGGTGGGGAAAAGATGAGTAAATCGCTGGGGAATGTGGTCGCCATCCCGGCGATGCTGCAGCGGGTGCGGCCCGCCGAGCTGCGCTACTACCTGGGTAGCGCACACTACCGGTCGATGCTGGAGTTCACCGAGGTAGCGCTGCAGGACGCGGTGAAGGCCTATGTCGGCATCGAGGAATTTCTGCATCGAGTTCGCCACCGAGTGGGTGCCATCCTGCCCGGCGAATGGACCCCGCGCTTTGCCGACGCACTCGATGACGACCTGTCGGTTCCCGTCGCCCTGGCCGAGATCCATCACACTCGCGCCGAAGGAAACCGCGCCCTCGACGCCGGCGACCACGAAGGCGCCCTGCGCAGTGCGAGCGCGATCCGGGCGATGATGGGCATCCTGGGTTGCGACCCGCTCGACGAGCGCTGGGAGACCCGCGACGAGACGTCGGCCGCGCTTAGAGCCGTCGACGTGTTGGTGCAGTCCGAAATCGAGAAGCGGGAAAAGGCGCGCGAACAACGCAATTGGGCGCTGGCCGACGAAATCCGCTGCCGGCTCAAAAAGGCCGGGATCGAGGTCACCGACACCGCGGACGGGCCGCAGTGGACGCTGGGTGGTGACGGCAAGTAGATGGCCGGAAATTCGCGGCGCCGGGGGGCGATACGCAAAGCCGGTACCAAGAAGGGGCCCACCGTAGGCTCTGGCGGCCAGCGTCGTCGGGCCCTGGAAGGGCGTGGCCCCACTCCGCCGGCGCACATGCGCCCCAACCATCCCGCCGCCAAGCGCGCCCGCGCCGCCGCCGCGCAGCAGGCGCGCCGTCCGGCCAAGCGGGTCGAGGAAGCGGAAACGGTGTTGGGCCGCAACCCGGTGCTGGAATGTCTGCGCGCCGGGGTGCCCGCGACCGCCTTGTACGTCGCGTTGGGCGTCGAGGCCGACGAACGGCTGACCGAATCCGTCTCCCGGGCAGCCGATTTGGGGATATCGATCCTCGAGGTGCCGCGTAGTGACCTGGACCGGATGAGTGCCAACGGCCTGCATCAGGGCATCGCACTGCAGGTGCCGCCGTACAACTACACCCACCCGGACGACCTGCTGGCGGCTGCACTCGACGTACCGCCGGCGTTGTTGGTCGCCTTGGACAACATCTCCGATCCCCGCAACCTCGGCGCGATCGTGCGGTCGGTAGCGGCCTTCGGCGGGCACGGTGTCGTGATTCCGCAGCGGCGTTCGGCCTCGGTGACGGCGGTCGCGTGGCGCACCAGTGCCGGCGCCGCGGCGCGTGTCCCGGTAGCGCGGGCGACCAATCTGACCAGGACACTGAAGGATTGGGCCGATCGCGGGCTGCGGGTCGTGGGTTTGGATGCCGGCGGCGACACCGCGCTGGACGACCTGGACGGCACCGATCCTCTGGTGGTGGTCGTCGGTTCGGAAGGCAAGGGACTGTCGCGATTGGTGCGACAGAACTGTGACCAGGTGGTGTCGATTCCTATGGCGGGCCAGATGGAATCGCTGAACGCGTCCGTGGCCGCCGGGGTGGTGCTGGCCGAAATCGCCCGCCAGCGCAGGCGTTGACCGGCCGAAGAGAATGACCTGCCGCGGCGCCGACCAAAGTTATAGTCGCTGAGTGATCGGTGCCGAGCCGTTGACCGGGCGCGATACCGAATTGGCCGTCATTCGCCGGGCCATCGGTGGCACCCGGTCCGGCGTAGTCATCGCCGGTACAGCCGGGGTGGGCAAGACCTGGTTGGCTCGTGAGGCGTTGCGCCGCGCCACAGTCGCGGGTGAGTGCACGAATTGGATCGTCGGCACCGAATCGGCGCGGGCACTTCCGCTGGGCGCCTTCATCGGCGTGTTGGGCGAGGCGCTCTCGGACCCGCTGACCAACGTGCGCCGCGTGATCAATTCGTTTGTCGCACAACAGCGTCGGCGTCGCGTCGTGATTGGGATCGATGACGCACATTTGCTGGACGGGTTGTCCGCGCTGGTCGTGCATCAGTTGGCCCAGTCGGCCGGGGTGCGGTTGGTGGTCACGTTGCGCGCGGGCGGCGAGGAACCCGATGCCGTGGCAGCGCTGTGGAAGGACGGCTTGCTGACCCGTCTCGATCTGGAATCGTTGTCGGCCTCGGCAACACACACGATGATCGAAGGCATCGTGGGCGGTCCGGTCGACGCTCGCAGCGTTGCTCGCTTCCGGAAGTTGACCGGTGGCAACGCGCTGTTTCTGCGGCAGCTGGTGACCGATCAGGTCGCTGCTGGACGGATGCGGCAACTCGCCGGCGTATGGATGTGGGATGGCGACGTTGCCGTATCACCGAGCCTGTCCGACACGGTTGGACGCCAGATGGGTCAGCTCAGCCCGCGGCGCGCGCTGGTGGTCGACACGCTCTCGCAGTGCGAGCCGCTGTCCGTTGATGTGTTGTGCGATCTGGCATCCCGCGACGACGTCGAGGCTGCCGAGAGCATGGGTTTGATCAATGTCGAACGCACCAACGGTGGCTTGATGGCACGGCTGGCGCACCCGCTGTTCGGCGAACTCCGCCGTGCGGGCGCCGGTGAGATGTACCTGTCGGCGATTCGCGGCCGGTTGGCGAGTCGGCTCGCCGACGACACTGACGCGGACCTGCAGACTACCGTGCGCCGGGCACTGCTGACGCTTGAGTCGAACCTCGAACCTGATCCCGAGTTGTTTCTGACGTCCGCCCGGCATGCCATGACGCTGTTGGACCTGGATTTGGCCGATCGCTTCGCCACGGCGGCCGCGCGTGCCGGGGCGTCCGGCGCGGACGGTGTTCGCGCGATGAACCTGGTGCTGCTGGGGCGCGGCGAACAGGCCGAGGCGGCGCTGCGCGAGTTGACCGACCACCCTGACGGCCATCACTGGGCGACGGTGCGGGCGGCCAACCTGGTGTGGATGCTCGGCAGACCTGCCGATGCGTCTTCGATTCTCGACGGTCTGCGCGCGCTGCCTGAGACCGCGGCACAGACGGCCGAGCGCCTGGCGGTCGAGGCATGCGTGGACGCGGTGTCGGCGCGGTGCCAGACGGCGGCCGAAAAGGCAAGGAACGCTTTGGCTTCCGAAGCCTTGCCGGATTTTCACGCAATGATGGCAGCGCTCGCATTCATCATGGCCATGGGCGCACTCGGCGATGTCAGTGACCTCAGCGCCGTCGCAGCGCAGGCCTTGAAACGCGCGACCACCTCGTTTCAGGCCTCCCACATGAGGTTCTGGTTCGGCGCCGTATACGGACGCGCCTGCCGACTCACCGGACGGATCGACGAATTCGTCAGTACCGCTGAACAATTGGCTGGGTCGGCACGCGACGTTCCCGGTCTGGCCTATGCGAATCTGGCTCTGCTGTTGGGCAACGCCTGCCTCGTTCGCGGCCATGTTGCCGAGGCGGCGCGACTCGTCCATGAGGCGTTGGCCGGTGTCCAAATACATTCCATCACAACGGGGTTGAGACCGGCGAGTTACTTCGCGTTGGCCGAGGCGCACGCCAAGCTCGGACAGCCGGACCAAGCCGGCGATGCGGTGACCGCGGCCCGGTCATGCGTGCCGCCGGACTTCCTGTTCATGCAGACCGCGCTTTCGCTGGCCGACGGTTGGGCGATGGCGGCGGGCGGCCGCTTGACCGACGCCGTGGCGATCGTCCTCGAGGCGGCACGAGTCGCCCGAGACCGCGGCCAACCCGCCCACGAGTTGGCCTGTATCCAGGCCGCCGCTCAGTGGGGAGACTCCTCGCAGGCGGCCAGGGCGCACGAGTTGGCGGAGGCACTGTCGCTGCCGTTGGCCGCCGCGGTGGCCGCGCACGCGCAGGCTCTACGTGATCGAGACGGCGAGGGGCTGCTGACGGCGTCGGCGGAGTACCGCCGGATCGGTGATCGGGCGGCGGCCGCGGACGCGGCGGCCCACGCCGCTATCGCGTTCAACGAAGGGCAGCAACGCAAGCGCGGCCTGTACGCGGCCGCGATTGCCAGCGAGCTGGCAAATGAGTGTGGCGGTTTGTGTACGCCAGCGCTGCGGACCCCGGCCGGCCTGAAGCTGTCGGGTCGTCAGCGCAACGTCGTCGAGCTCGTCGCTGCCGGTCTGTCCAACCGGGAGATCGCCGAAAAGCTGGTGATGTCGGTGCGCACCGTGGAGGGTCACGTTTATCGCGCCTGCCAGCGGGTCGGGGCCCAGTCGCGCGAAGAGCTGGCCTCGATCGTCCGATCCGGGCCAGGCGGCCGGCCCAGCCGATGAATTAGGTAGTCGACTACTCAAGCGCTCTGCGTATATCGGCCATACCGTGCCTCCAACGAACCGACGAAGGAGTTGGCATGGTCGAGACCCTGGAGAAAGCCGAAGTCAGCACGCTCCCGCTGGCACCGAAGAATCCGCTCCCCTATCGGCAGCAACTTAAAGCGGTGCGGTCATTCATCGGCGGCTTTGAGGCACTGGCGAAGTCCGGTGGCCCGGTCACCAGGATCGTGCTCGGGCCGAAATGGCTGCTGCCCAACATTGTGCTGATCGCCGGCCCGCAGGGCGCGCGGGATCTGTTGGGGCGCAACGATGAAGTGGCCGACCGGGGCCGAGCCCGCACCATGGTGGAAATGCGCGCGTTGATGGGCGGCAACCTGCTGGACCTGCCGCACGAGCGGTGGCTGCCGCGGCGACGCACGCTGCAGCCCATGTTCACCAAGCGCAAGGTGCACGACTACGCCGAGCACATGTCCGGCGCGGCACAAGGGATCGCCGACAGCTGGGCGAATGGCGCCGTCGTCGACCTGGACAAAGAATGCCGCAAGCTGACGTTGCGCACGCTGGGCCGCTCGGTGCTGGGCTTGGACCTCGATGAGCGCGCCGACGAAGTCGGAGAGGCACTGCACGTGTCCCTCGCGTACGTGTCGGACCGCGGGGCGCGCCCGATAAATCTGCCGCGCTGGCTACCAACAAGAGGCCAGCGGGCCGCCCGCGCGGCCAACGAGACGTTGCACCGGGTGGCCGCCGAAATACTGCACGAGGTGCGCACCGATCCCGACCGTGATGCCCCGCTGGTGCGCGCGCTGATCGAGGCGATCGATCCCGAGACGGGACGCTCGTTGGCTGACGACGAAATCTGTCATGAGTTGGTGCTGTTCATGCTCGCCGGCCATGACACCACCTCGACCACGCTGGCCTACTCGCTGTGGTCGTTGGGTCACCACCAAGGCATCCAGGAGCGGGTGCGTGCCGAGGTGGCGGCACTGGGCGACCGGGCGCTGACGCCGGACGACGTGGCCGAACTGGGTTTCACGGTCCGGGTGTTACACGAGGCGCTCCGGCTCTGTCCGCCTGGGCCGGGAACCATGCGCACCCCCACCCGCGACATCGAGGTCGACGGCTGCCGGGTGGAAGCCGGAACCATCGCCTTTGTGAGTTTCTATGCCCTGCACCGCGATCCGGCGTTGTGGGAGAGCCCGCTGCGGTTCGACCCGGACCGTTTTATCCCGGAACGGTCCAAAGGTCGCAGCCGTTGGCAGTACCTGCCGTTCGGTGGCGGGCCGCGCTCCTGCGTCGGCGATCACTTCGCCATGTTGGCGGCCACCCTCGCCCTGGCCACCATCGTGCGGGCCGTCAAAGTCGAGTCGGTTGACGACGATTTCCCGCTGGTGACGCCCATGACCGCGGTCGCTGCGACCCCCATCCGCGCAAGAATTCGATCACGGTAGCCCACGGGTGAGCGATCGCCACGACGTGATCGCTCAGACGCCCAGCAGTCGCACACTGCCCCACAGCGCCAGCACTGCCGCGACCAGTGCGGTGGGCACGGTGCACAGGCCGAGCCGGGTGTATTCGCCGACAGCGGGCTCGACGGCATGGCGGCGCAGCACGCGTCGCCACAGCAGGTTGGACAGCGAACCCACGTAGGTCAGATTCGGTCCGATGTTGACTCCGATGAGGACGGCGAGCACCGCCGCCGGTCCGCTGGCCGCCACCAGCGGCACCAGCGCCAGCGTCGCGGGCAGGTTGTTGACCACATTGGCCAACACTGCCGCCAACGCCGCGATACCGAGCAGCGCCGGCAGGCTCGAACCGGTCGGCAATACGGTGGACATTCGGGTCGTCATCCCGTTCAGCATCACCGCCTGCACGACAATGCCCAGCGCCAACACGAATATCAGGAACGGCAGGTTCACCGAGCGGACGATGTCACCCACTGAGGTGTGACCGCGTAACAGGCTTCGCACGGCCAACACCGATGCCCCGGCGAGCGCGGCCCAGGCCGGCGCCACATCCAGCGATTCAGCAATGACGAATCCGACGAGCGTAAGTGCCACAACCACCAGCACGAAGGCCTGTGGCTGCGGCACCGGTCCGGCCGACTCCGGATCGGGCGCCACCTGCAAATCGCGTGCGAAGAACCAGCGGAAGACCAAGTACACCGCGGCGATCGCCGATAGCCACGGCAACGTCATCAGCATCGTGAACTTGATGAACGAAAGATGCGCGCCGCGGTAGGCGAGCAGGTTGGTCAGGTTGGACACCGGCAGCAGCAGCGAGGCGCCATTGGCAAGGTGTGCGGTGGCATAGGCGTAGGGCCGCACCGGCGTTCGCAACCGGTGGACCATGGCCAGGACCACCGGCGTCAGCAACACGACGGTGGCGTCCAGGCTGAGTGCCGCGGTGATGACGGCGGCGATGACGAACACCTGCCGGAGCAGACCGCGGGAACGCGCGCTGGCGTGCGCCATCGCCGCGCCGGCGGCCTGGAACAGGCCCTCGTCGTCGCACAGCTTGGCCAGCACCAACACCGCACCCAGGAACGCGACGACTCGTGTCAGGCCCGCCACCTGGGCCGCGGCCTGGTGCGGCGAGATCGCGCCGATCGCAATGAGAATGCCGGCGGCCGGTACCGCCGCAAGCGCCTCCGGCCATCCCCGGGGACGCGCAACCGCGAATCCCAGGACGACAACCAGCAATATGAGCGAGACGATCAGCGTCAAGGCTTAGACCCAGGGATCCTCGCGTTGCCACACCGTCGGCAGCTGCACCTCGACACCGTCTGCGGCGGCCAGTTCGTCCAGGGTGCGGATGGACACATCCAAGTCGTCGGCCACATACGGGAAGGCCCGCAACGGTTTCGACAACGGGCGGAAGAAATCGTCCCAGTGGATGAGGACGACGCGGCGGGCGCCAACCGCGCGCACTACCTCGGTCCAGTAGTCCGCCAGGTAGGACCGCGGCTGCACACCCAGTTGGCCGACGCCGAGGTAGACCACCTCGGCGCGGTAACCGTCCAACGCGCCCGGCACGAATCCTGCGCTGCCCTGGATCAATACCCGCCGCCCCGAAGGGCCGTGGTGGATGAACGTCGACCACGCCTCGCCGCAGCGGTAGGCCGAGGCCTTCACCGGCGGCACCACCGGTTCGCTGATCACACCCGGAAACCGGTCGGGGGGGCAGTGGTGGGATGCGACCAGCGTTACCTCAAAGGGGCCCAACGTGATCCGCTCACCGGAGGTCGCCACCACCAGCCGCTCCTCGGGCAGCCCGTACCCGCGGCCGATGTTGGCGGCCGACTCTCCGCCGACCAGTTGTGCGCCGGTGCGGTCGGCGACCAATGCCGAGTCCATCGCGTGGTCGATGTGCGTGTGTACCGGGATGACGGCCTCGAGCCGGGACACCTTGGCCCGGGCGAGGCAACCGTCCACCCGTGCGGGGGAGGGTGCGACCTTGGCGGCCGCGACCCGCGCCAGGCTGGGGCGGGAGAAGTAGCCGTCGGTCATCAGGGCCGACGACCCGTCGTCGAGCAGCAGGGTGGCCACGCCCATCCAGGTTGCCGACAGCGGCGCATCGGCCGCGGCTGCGGGCACGTTGAACCGGTCCGCGTAGGCGGCAAGATCGGGTCGGCCCAGTTTCCGTCGCATCAGCAGAAAGCCTTGATCTCGATGCCGGCTTTGGTCAGCCGATACCGCACGGCGTCGGCCATCTTCACGGCTCCAGGCGAATCACCGTGCACGCAAACCGATTCCGCGGTGACTGCAATCCGCGTGCCGTCCACCGCGGGCACCTCGCCGGTGGTCACCATGGCCAACACCCGCTCGGCGACCGCCGCAGGGTCGTACAACATCGCGTCGGGCCAGCGGCGCGAAACCAGTTGTCCGTCCGGCCGATAGGCCCGGTCGGCGAATGCCTCCGGCACGGTACGCAGGCCTCGGTCGGCGGCCTCGTCGAACAACACCGAACCCGCCAGGCCCAGCACCGGCATCGTGGGGTCGACGAGCTTGACCGCTTCGGCGACGGCCGCCGCCTGCTCACGGTTGGTCACCACCGCGCTGTATAGCGCGCCGTGGGGTTTGACGTAGGACACCGAAGAACCGCCTGCCTGCGCGATCGCCTGCAACGCACCGATCTGATACACGACGTCGGCCAGCAGGTCCTCGCCGGTCACGTCGATGTACCGCCTGCCGAACCCGGCCAGGTCTCGGTAACTGACCTGCGCGCCGATCACCACTCCGCGCTCGGCGGCCGACCGGCATACCCGCAGCAGACCCGTCGGATCGCCGGCGTGGAAACCACATGCCACGTTGGCGCTGGTGACGATCCCGAGCATGGCGTCGTCGTCGCCGAGTCGCCACACGCCGAATCCTTCGCCCAGGTCGGCGTTGAGGTCGATGCAGGCCACGGGACCCAGCTTATTGCGGCACCCTGGCGATCACCTGATCGAGGAGTTTGTTGACCGCCGCGGTGGTGTCCCTGCTGAGCAAGCAGACCCGAGCCTCGGTCAGCACGGTGTTCTGCACGGCCATCGCGTGCGTGCAGGCCCACCGCGGATCTTCCTCCTGGCGCAGCAACACCGTGATGCGTGAGCCGCCGCCGGTGACCGCCCCGGTGTCCATGAAGCTGTGGTTTCCGTTCGACGAGTGGAAGCTGTACCGACGGTGGGCGCAGGTGTCCCACGCCTGACGCGCCCGCTGCAACAACGCGGCGGTGTCAGCGCCAGAGGCGAAGGACGTGACGACCTGCGTGACGTCGGCCTGGACCACGCCGGGGCTGCTGAACTGGTTGCCGCGCATGGCGACCCAGCCGCTGTTGGAGTAGACCGACGCGTCGGCGATCGAGCCGATCCCCACGCACGTCCGGTCGTCGATGATGGTCGAGGCGTCCGCCGTGTTCACGATCGTCAGGACCGAGGCGACGTTCGTTCCACCGACCAGGTCCACCACCTGCTGGCTGGTCAGCAGCAGACCTTCGAGTTCGGTCGCCGAGACGACGTGCGACGACGACGGCGCGGTCGTGGTGGTGGGGGCGTGGCCCAGCGTCGCGGCCGGCAACGCGGTCCCCCCGACCGTGCTCGTGCACCCGGTGACGCAGGCGACCGCCAGGCAGGTCGCTGCGGTGGCGCGCCATGGGCTCATGTCGGGTGCTCGGTTCCTGGTCCTTGAAGTCCGTGAAGTCCTCGTAGCGGGTGCGGTGGGGTCTACAGCTTGGCAGCCTTGGTGACGATCTTGTCCACGATGTCGACGGCGACCCGGCCCGGGAGGCTGTAAGCGCAGGTGACGACGTCGATGGAGATGTTGTTGCGCACGGTCAGGGCGCGCTGGCAGGTCCATCCGTCGCCGCCCTCCTGGACCTGCGACGTGGTCAGCGTGCCGTTGTCGTTGCTGACTCCGGCCACCGTCCAAACGGTGTCGGGCTGATTCGGGTTGGCGTCGCGGAACCGCCGGTTCGAGCAGGCGTTCCAGCTCTTCACCTGGTCGTTGAAGAACTTGTTGGAATCCCGGGCGGTCGGGAAGGCCACGATGGCTTGAATTGCGTAGTGTTTGCGCCTTTTGGAGTCGTCGACGCTGTCGTCGAGTCGTTGTCCGCGCACCGCGGTCCACCCGGTGCCGTTGTACACCGCGCTCTGTGCGGGACCGTCCACCGCCAGGCAGTCCTTGTCGGTGATGCTCTTGCTCCAGTCCCACATCACCTTGGCGTTGAACCACACCTTCATCGACGTGGCGCCCAACTCGCGGTTGATCTCGGCGCTGTCCAGCAGCAGCCCTTCCAGGTCGTCGACCGATATCGGGGTCTGGTTGAACGGACCGGACTTGTCGGCGGCCACCGCATTTCCGTCGACGACGTTGGTACAGCCGACAGCGAAGGCACTCACCCCCGCCACCGTGGCGAGCGTGACGAGATGCTTGCGCACTTGCTTTCCCCCTTTGTGAGTTTGACCAGCATAAACGGGCATCAACGTCGCCGACCCAGCAAATAGCAGAACAGGTAGATCACAAACGAGATACCGGCCACGAACACCGAGACCGGCACGCCGGGCGCCAGGGACAGCACGAGACCGCCGACGGCGGCCACCTCAGCGAATGCGACCGAGGTGAGGATGGCTGCGGTGGGCGCGGCGACTAGGCGCGCGGCCGCGGCCGCCGGCGTGATCAGCAGCGACATCACCAGCAGCGCCCCGACGATCTGGACGGCCTGGGCCGCCACCACCCCTACCAACGCGGCGAACACGATGCCCAGGGCGCGTACCGGCACCCCCCGGGCGGCCGCCACCTCCGGGTCGACGGTGGCGAACAGCAGCGGCCGATAGCAGATCGCCAGCACGGCGGTCACGAGCGCACAGACCACCCCGAGCATGGCCAGCCCGGAATAGCCCACCCCGACGATCTGACCGGTGAGCAGCGCGAAGCTGGTTGCGGTCCGGCCGGGGTACAGATGGATGAACAACACCGCCAACCCGAGGCCGAACGCCAGCACCACGCCGATCACCGAGTCGCGCTCCCGGGCCCGCTGGCCGAGCAGGCCGAATAACGCCGCCGCCAATGCGCTGCCCACCAGCGCGCCCGCGCCCACCTGAAACCCGGCCAACAGGGCGAATGCGGCTCCGGTGAGCGACAGCTCGCTGGAACCGTGTACGGCGAACGACATTTGCCGCATCACGATGAACGGCCCGATCAGCCCGGCCACCAACCCCAGCAGCGCCGCGGCTACCAGTGCCTGCTGGACGAAGTCGTGCCGGAGCAGGTGCGCGGTGAGCTCGAACGCGAACAGGTTGTGCAGCACCTCGGAGAGGCGTTCGTTCACGGGGCCTCACCCATCGTTACCCATGGTTGCCCATGCTTGCCCATGCTGTTGCCGGCCGCCTCGCCGACGATGACGTAGTGGCCTTTGACCTGTACCACTTGGATGTCGGCCCGGTAGAGCGCCGACAGCGTCTCGGTGGTCATCACCTGCTCGACGGTGCCGATCTCGAACCTGCCGTCGACCAGGTAGAGCACCCGGTCCACGTACTGCAGGATCGGGTGGATCTCGTGGGTCACGACGATGACGGCGGTGCCGGCTTCCCGTCGGCGACGGTCGATCAGCGCCGCGATCAGGCGGGCGTGCGCCGGATCCAACGTCAGCAGGGGTTCGTCGCACAGCATCAGGGTCGGGTCGCTGGCCAGTGCCTGGGCGATGCGTATCCGTTGCAGTTCCCCGCCGGACATCAGGCCCACCCGGACGTCGGCCAGCTGCTCGCCGTTGACCTGTCGCAGCGCCTGCCGCACGGCTTCGCGGCGGCGGGCCCGCCCGCTGAAGCGCAGCGGTGCGACGCCCCAGCGATGCCCGTCGGCACCGAGGGCGACCAGGTCGCGCCCGCGCAACATCACCTCGCGATCAATCGGATGGTGTTGCGGCACATAGCCGATGCGTGCGCCGTCCACCGAGAAGGTGCCGGCGTCCAGCGCCAGTTGGCCGAGCAGCACCTTGAGCAGTGACGTCTTTCCGGTGCCGTTGGGGCCCAAGACCGCGATGAACTCGCCCGGCGCCACCGACAGGTTCAAGTGGTCCCAGAGCACGCGCTCACCGAACGCGAGCCGTGCGCCGGTCAGCTCCACCACGTGGTGGGTCATGGACGCCTGCGGCTCAGCCGGCCGACCGCAGCGCGGCCGTCAGCTGGTCGACGGTGTTGCGTTGCCAGGTCAGGTAGTCGATGCCGGCGGGCAGGGTCTCGGTCACTTCCGTCACCGGCACCCCAGCGCGGTGGGCGGCGTCCTGCAGTCCGTGGATCGCGGCGTTCGAGGTCTGGGGGTTGACCAGCAACGCCGCGACTTCGCGGCGGTCGATCAGGTCCAGCACCGATGCCATGTCGGCGGGGGACGGGTCGCTGTCGTGCGCGGTGGCCGTCGTGAAGGATGACGGGGTTCGGTTGACCAGCCCGGCCGCCGCCAGCAGGTAGTTGACGACGGGCTCGGTCGCGATCACCCCGGTGTCGGGATGGGCGGTGGCAATGGCGCGTTCGGAAGTCGCGATCGCGTCGGCGCCACGACCGAATTCGGCGGCGTTGGCCCGGTAGTCCGCGCCGTTGCCAGGATCGATGGTCGCCAGCCGGTCGGCGATCGTGGCGGCCACCTCCTTGGCGACGCCCAGGTTGTAGAACACGTGCTCGTCGGGTGCTCCGGCCTGCGGTCCCAGCAGCGAGAACGCGTCGACGGCCTGGATGCCGGGGTGGCCCGCCAGCACCCGGTCGACCCAGGGGTCGTAGCCGCCGCCGTTGTACACCACCAGGTCGGCGTCCGCGATCGCCGCGACGTCCGCCGCGCTGACCTGATAGGCGTGTGGATCGGCGTCGGCGCCGGTGAGGATGGATTTGACGCTCACGTGCCCGCCGGCGACGGCGCGCGCCACGCTGCCCCACACGTCGGTGGACGCCACCAAGACGGCCGCTCCGGGATGCGAGCTTGCGCCCGTAGACCCACCCCAGCCGCACGCCGTCAGGAACCCGACGCACAGCAGGCAGACAAGGGTACGCACCGGCCAATATTAATGAAAATGGTTTCCATTAGAAAATCGGGCGAGGCATCGCGTGCCCTGCACGTGGAGCCGTTGTAGCCTCACGGAGCGTGAGTCCGACACCGCGGAGGCATACGACGTTGGCGTCGCTGGCCGCCGAGCTCAAGGTGTCGCGCACCACCATCTCAAATGCGTTCAACCGCCCGGACCAGCTTTCCCCCGAGCTGCGGGAGCGGGTGCTCGAGACTGCGAAGCGGATGGGCTACGCGGGTCCCGATCCGGTGGCGCGATCGTTGCGTACCCGCAAGGCAGGTGCAGTCGGACTGGTGATGACCGAGGCGCTGACGTATTCGTTCAGCGACCCGGCGGCACGGGATTTCGTTGCGGGAGTGGCGCAGTCGTGTGAGGAGCAGGGCCAGGGGCTGCTGCTGGTCGCGGTGGGCCCGAGCCGCAGTCTGGAGGACGGCAAGGCGGCGGTGCTCGCCGCCGGGGTCGACGGGTTCGTGGTCTATTCGGTGTGCGACGACGACCCTTACCTCGAGGCGGTGTTGCAGCGCCGGCTTCCGGTGGTGGTGGTGGACCAGCCCAAGGACCTGCCGGGAGTGTCCCGGGTGGGCATCGACGATCGGGCCGCGATGCGCGGGATCGCCGAGTACGTGCTCGGTTTGGGGCACCGCGAGATCGGTCTGCTGACCATGCGGCTGGGCCGGGACCGCCGACAGGACCTCGTCGACGCCGAACGGCTGCAATCACCCACGTTCGACGTGCAGCGCGAACGGATCAAGGGGGTTTGGGAGGCGATGACGGCGGCCGGCGTCGACCCGGGTTCGCTGACCGTGGTGGAAAGCTACGAGCACCTCCCGACGTCGGGCGGAGACGCCGCCAAGGTGGCGCTGGAGGCCAATCCGCGCATCACCGCGCTGATGTGCACCGCCGACATACTGGCCTTGTCGGCCATGGATTACCTACGGGCACATGGCATCTACGTGCCCGGCCAGCTGACCGTCACCGGGTTCGACGGCGTGCCGGAAGCACTCAACCGCGGGCTGACGACGGTGGCGCAGCCGAGCCTGCAAAAGGGACGCCGCGCGGGCGAGTTGGTGCAACGCCCACCGCGGTCCGGGCTGCCCGTGGTCGAACTGCTGGACACCGAGCTGATCCGGGGCCGCACCTCCGGCCCTCCGGCTTAACCCGCGCTGCCCTCGTGGTCGCCGATCAGCAGTCGCACGGCCAGGTCCAGTCGCTTGCTCACGTCGGTGGCCGAGGCCCGCCGGGTAAGCCACGCGAGCAGGTTGGACAACCACACGTCCGAGATCACCCGGGCGATGTGGTACTGGTCCTCGGTCGGTTCGCCGTCGCTCATCGCCCGCGCAAACATGCTGTCGATCAGCTTCTCGACTTGGTCGACCTCACTGGCCGCCGATGCGTCGGCGAACACGTAGGCGCGCGTCATGGCCTCGGTGAGCAGTGGATTTCGCTGCATCGCGCGGTTGAGCTTGCCGACCATGTAGCTCAGCCGCTGGTACGGGGTTCCGCCGGCCACCGCCGAGCGGTCGGTCTTGGCGTCGATCCGGCTGAATTCCCGGCCCAGTGCCGAGACCAGCAGATGCACCTTCGACGGGAAGTACCGGTACAGGGTGCCGACGGCGACGTCGGCGCGGTCGGCGACAGCCCGCATCTGGACCGCCTCGTAACCGCCTTTGGAGGCGATGGCCATGGTCGCGTCCAGGATGCGCTTGCGGCGCTCCCGCTGCGCTTCGGAACCGAGTTCAGACTCGGCCAGTACCGCCATGTTCAGGACCTCGCGCGGGTTCGCTGGGGACATGTGGCGGGCAACTCCTCGTGCGGGCGGTCCGTTCGCAAACGATACGCGTGTGGTGCGTAGATTTCCCACCTCCACGGAGTCTGGGTCCCGTCCGTTTAGGGACGTGTACTGGCGCAACACTCGCCGATTTGACGGGTGATTGCTTCCACTATTAGAACACGTTCTAGTGGGTATGAAAGGCTCACTATGATGTGAATTTAATGACTCGGAGGTCTGCACGTGGTAGCGACCGTCACTGACGAACAGCTCGCCGTTCGCGAGTTGGTGCGCGACTGGGCCCGCGCTGCGGCCTCCGGGGAGCCGGCGACCGCTGCCAGCCGCCAAATTGAACAGGGCAACGCCGACGCCTGGCGCCCGGTGTTCGCCGGTCTGGCCGAGCTTGGGTTGTTGGGCGTTGCCGTGCCCGAGGAGCACGGCGGGGGCGGGGCCACCATCGAAGACCTGTGCGCGATGGTCGAGGAGTCGGCCAAGGCGTTGGTACCGGGACCGGTCGCCACCACCGCACTGGCCACGCTGGTGGTCCGTGATCCCGAACTGCTGACCGCACTGGCGTCCGGCGAGCGAGTCGCGGGCGTGGCGCTCAAGGGTGACGTGCGATTCGACCAAGCGACGTCGCGGGCATCGGGCACGGCAGCTTTCGCATTGGGTGCCGTGCCCGACGGGCTGGTGTTGCTGCCGGCGGGCGCGGACTGGCTACTCGTCGACGGCGCCGACGACGGCGTCACGGTGGAGCCGCTGTCGGCCACCGACTTCTCCCGGCCGCTGGGCCGGGTGGTGCTGACGGATGCGCCCGCCACCGTCGTGGCCGGAGAGCGGATCGAAAACCTGACGGCGGCCCTGCTGGCCGCCGAGGCGGCCGGAATCACCCGGTGGGCGCTGGATACCGCGGTCGCCTACGCCAAGGTGCGGGAACAGTTCGGCAAGCCGATCGGCAGCTTTCAGGCCATCAAGCACATTTGCGCCGAGATGTTGTGCCGCGCCGAGCAGGCCGAGGTGGCCGCCGCCGACGCCGCCCGAGCGGCTACGGAGGCCCGGGAGGCTGGTGAAGCGCGCCAGTTCGCCATTGCCGCCGCGCTGGCCGCCGCTCTGGGTATCGCCGCCGCCAAGGCCAACGTCAAAGACTGCATTCAGGTGCTCGGCGGCATCGGCTGCACCTGGGAACACGACGCGCATCTTTACCTGCGCCGCGCGTACAGCATCGGCCGTTTCCTCGGTGGCACCGAGCACTGGCTACGCCGCGTCACCGCGTTGACGCAGGATGGCGTCCGTCGTCGCCTCGGCGTCGACCTGTCCGGCGTTGAGGACCAGCGGGCCGAGATCGCCGCGGCCGTGGCCGAGGTCGCCGCGCTGCCCGAGGAGAAGCGGCAGGTTGCGTTGGCCGACGCCGGCTTGCTCGCCCCGCACTGGCCGGCACCGTACGGTCGCGGCGCGGGCCCGGCCGAGCAGCTGCTGATCGACCAGGAATTGGCCGCCGCCGGCGTGGTGCGGCCGGACCTGGTGATCGGCTGGTGGGCGGCGCCGACCATCCTCGAACACGGCACGCCCGAACAGATCGAGCGCTTCGTCCCGGCCACGTTGCGTGGTGAATTCTTTTGGTGCCAACTGTTTTCCGAGCCGGGTGCCGGTTCCGACCTGGCGTCGCTGCGGACCAAGGCGGTGCGTACCGACGGCGGCTGGCTGCTCACCGGGCAGAAGGTGTGGACGTCGGCGGCGCACAAGGCCGCGTGGGGCGTGTGCCTGGCCCGGACGGACCCGGACGCGCCGAAGCACAAGGGCATCAGTTACTTCCTGGTGGACATGAAATCACCGGGTATCGAGATCCGCCCGCTGCGTGAGATCACCGGTGACTCGCTGTTCAACGAGGTGTTCCTGGACAACGTGTTCGTGCCCGACGAGCTGGTGGTCGGCAAGATCAACGACGGCTGGCGGCTGGCCCGCACCACCCTGGCCAACGAGCGGGTGGCGATGGCTAACGGGACCGCGTTGGGCAATCCGATGGAAGAGCTGCTCGCGGTGTTGGCCGAACTCGACCTCGACGTCGCCCAGCAGGACCGGCTGGCCAGGTTGATCTTGCTCGCCCAAACCGGTGCCCTGCTCGACCAGCGGATCGCTCAGCTGGCCCTGGGCGGGCACGATCTGAGTTCGCAGTCGAGCGTGCGCAAGCTCATCGGTGTGCGCTACCGGCAGGAATTGGCCGAGTTCACCATGGATGTGTCCGACGGTGGGGGCTTGGTGCGCAACCGAGCCGTCTTCGACTTCCTCAACACCCGGTGCCTCACCATCGCCGGCGGCACCGAGCAGATCCTCCTCACGGTCGCCGCCGAGCGGCTTCTCGGCCTGCCCCGCTAGGCGGTGCTGGCCGCGTATCCGGCGAGATTGCCGCTACGGCAGTAGTTCGGCGCCTCGCAACAGCCGTGCCGGCAATCTCGGCGTTAAGAGAAGTTTGCCTGCGCGCAGGTGCTCGGTGAGGTGAGGTTCACGCCGGAATAGACGACCTGCATGTGCGTGCAGACGATGACGTTCGCATTGGTCATCGGCCGACCCGTCGACCAGCTGACCGCGTTGATGATGCCGGTGGTCTGGTACTTGTCCGGCGGACCCTCACCGAAGTAGACGGTGGTGATCGTGTCCGTCCCGCCCTCTTTGAAGACGCGTTCGAACTGGCTGGTGGCGTGCGCGTCCAAATACATCAGCCGGTTGGTCGGCCGGATCTCGGTGGTCTGCCGCGCCCACAGGCTGGGCGGAAATCCGGCTGGGCCGTCGGGGGTGCGCAGGTTGGCGCCCGCGACGAAGTCGCAGTTGCCGTCGGGGTGGCAGTTGACGAAGCTGTGCGTCTCCAGCTGGGTGGTCTCATCGACCGGGAACAACGTGGTGGCGGTGTTTGCCGCCGCCCCGGCAATCGGGGCACCCGCGAAGGTGGGTAGGAACGTCATCAGGCATCCCGCGACGGTCAAGCCCGTCACCAGCCGCTTCATCCTGCGTCCTCTCGTCGACGAGTCGTAGCTAAGTCATACCGAAGCAGATTCTTGACGAGATTGACAGGCCCTGTTGACCGCCGGGGCCGCCGACACCGCCATTGCCGCCGCTGAAGATGTCACCCGGCACCTCGGTCAGCCCCATAGGGTGTGACCAGCGCTCCTACTCGTCGTAGGTCACTTCGACCGAGTCTGATTCGGGATGAGCCTGGCAGGCCAAGATCAGCCCCTCGTCGAGGTCCTGTTGTTCCAGCACGTCGTTGACTTCCATGCTGACTTTGCCGTTGCGCAGCGTGGTGGCGCAGGCGCCGCAGTGCCCTTCCCGGCACGAGAACGGTGCGTCGAGGCCCTTCGCCAACAGAACGTCGAGCAACTTCGCGCTGCGCGGCCACGAGACGGTGTGGGTCTCGCCGTCCAGCTCCACCACGGCGGTGGCCGGCGGCTCGTCGCCGGTCTCCTCGATCGTCACCGCGGCGAAGGGGTCGGACTCCAGTGACTTGAACACCTCGATGTGTATCTGGCCGGGCGGCACCTGCAGCGCTTCGAGGGCCAGGCGCGCCGCCTCCATGAACGGGCCGGGACCGCAGATGAAGGCGGGCCGATCCGTGAAGGGCTGGGCCAGCTTCGCCAGCGCGGCGGCGCTCGGCAGCCCCTGCAGTGATTCCAGCCAGTGCACCACCGTGAGCCGGTCCGGGTACTTGGTCGCCAGATCTTGCAGCGCGTCGCGGAAGATGACCGAGCGGTCGTCGCGGTTGGCGTAGACCAGGGTCACCTGCCCGCTGCCCTCGGACAGCGCGGACTTGCAGATCGCCATGATCGGGGTGATGCCGCTGCCTGCGGCGAGCAGCAGAAAGTCGTCGTCGAGCGTCTTGGGCACGAAGGTGCCAGAGGGTGCCAGCACGTGGATGCGCATGCCCTTGTGGGCGTTATCGCACAACCAGTTGGAGGCATAGCCGTCCGCGGTTCGTTTGACGGTGACCGTCAGCGCTTCGTCGGTGAACGGCGAACTGCACAGCGAGTAGCAACGTGCCACCGAGCCCGTCTTCTCGCTAGGGACGCGCAGCGTCAGGAACTGGCCGGGCGCATAGCGCAGCCGCTCCGGCGGGATGGTCGGGTCCCCCGGGCCGTCGGGCACTTCAAATACCAGCGACCGCGCATCGTCCGTCTCGGCGATGACCTCGGCGATCTGCAGCTCGAGGACGTGGTCGCCGAGCGGTTCGTCGGGAACGTCGGCGCCGATGTCCCCGCCCACGTCCCCCGGAATAGCCTCAGCCAAGACCTGCCCTCTCTTCCGTGACAACTAGAACATGTTATAGATAACCCGATTCATACCGCTACCAGGCGCAGGAATACCCTGCTCGACACAAATCGGAACGTGTTCTAGTCTTTCCCTAAGCCGAAAACGTGTTCTCTCAGGAGGCAACCGTAGTGACGTCCATTCAACAGCGCGATGCCCAGGCGGTCTTGGCTGCCATCGATGATCTGCTGCCCACGATCCGGGAGCGCGCGCAACTTACGGAGGATCTGCGTCGCCTGCCCGACGAGACCGTCAACGAGCTCGAGGCCATCGGCTTCTTCACCCTGTTGCAGCCCGAGCAGTGGGGCGGACTGCAATGTGACCCGGCGCTGTTCTACGAAGCGGTCCGCCGCATAGCCAGCGCGTGTGGGTCCACCGGCTGGGTGAGCTCGATCATCGGCGTCCACAACTGGCACCTTTCGCTGTTCGACCAGCGCGCGCAGGAGGAGGTCTGGGGCGAGGACACGAACACCAGGATCTCGTCGTCCTATGCCCCGATGGGTGCCGGTGTCGTGGTCGACGGCGGCTACCTGGTCAACGGTTCGTGGAACTGGTCGTCGGGTTGCGACCACGCCACGTGGACGTTCCTGGGCGGTCCGGTCATCAAGGACGGCCGACCTGTTGACTTCGGCAGCTTCCTGATCCCGCGCTCGGAATACCGCATCGACGACGTTTGGCACGTGGTGGGTCTGCGGGGCACGGGCAGCAACACCATCGTCGTCAAGGATGTCTTCGTGCCGCGGCACCGGTTCCTTTCCTACAAGGCGATGAACGACGGCACTGCGGGCGGGTACGAGACCAACACCGCCCCGGTCTACAAGATGCCTTGGGGCACCATGCATCCCACCACCATTTCGGCGCCGATCGTCGGCATGGCATACGGCGCGTACGACGCGCACGTGGAGCACCAGGGCAAGCGGGTTCGTGCGGCGTTCGCGGGGGAGAAGGCCAAGGACGACCCGTTTGCCAAGGTTCGCATCGCCGAGGCGGCCAGTGACATCGACGCCGCGTGGCGGCAACTGAGCGGCAATGTCGCCGATGAGTACGCGCTGCTGTCCGCCGGCAAGGAGATCCCGTTCGAACTGCGTGCCCGTGCGCGGCGCGACCAGGTGCGTGCCACCGGCCGCGCCATCGCCTCGATCGACCGGCTGTTCGAGGCCTCCGGTGCCACCGCTTTGGCCAATGACCAACCCGTGCAACGGTTCTGGCGTGATGCGCACGCCGGCCGGGTGCACGCGGCCAACGACCCCGAACGGGCATACGTGATTTTCGGGAACCACGAGTTCGGGTTGCCCCCCGGCGACACCATGGTTTAGGTCATGACCTCAGTCTCGAATCAGACAGCAGAAATAACGTTCGAATCCACGTCGCGCTACGCGGAAGTCGACGTCGACGGGCCGCTGAAGCTGCACTACCACGAAGCGGGCATCGGTAACGCCCCCACTGTGGTGCTGCTGCACGGCGGGGGGCCGGGAGCGTCGAGTTGGACGAACTTCGCCCGCAACATCGAGGTGCTGGCGCAGCACTTCCATGTGCTCGCCGTCGACCAACCCGGTTACGGACACTCCGACAAGCGCGCCGAGCACGGACAGTTCAACCGCTACGCGGCGCGGGCGCTCAAGGGGTTGTTCGACCAGCTCGGTCTGCAGCGAGTTCCGTTGGTGGGCAACTCGTTGGGCGGCGGCACCGCGGTGCGGTTCGCCCTGGACTACCCCGAGCTGGCCGGCCGGCTGGTGCTGATGGGCCCGGGCGGGTTGAGCATCAACCTGTTTGCACCTGACCCGACCGAGGGTGTGAAGCGGCTGGGCAAGTTTTCCATCGAGCCCACCCGCGAGAACCTCGAGGCGTTCCTGCGGGTCATGGTCTACGACCAGAAGCTGATCACCCCAGAGTTGGTCGAAGAGCGCTTCAAGTTAGCCAGCACGCCGGAATCTCTGGCGGCCACCAAGGCGATGGGAAAGTCGTTCGCGGCTGCCGACTTTGAGCTCGGCATGATGTGGCGCGAGGTGTACAAGCTACGCCAGCCGGTACTGCTGATCTGGGGTCGCGAAGACCGGGTCAACCCGCTCGACGGTGCGCTGGTCGCGCTCAAGACCATCCCGCGTGCGCAACTCCACGTGTTCGGGCAGTGTGGGCATTGGGCGCAGGTGGAGAAGTTCGACGAATTCAACAAGCTCACCATTGACTTCTTAGGAGGTTCGAGATGAGCATCCGATCACTGGGCTATCTGCGCATCGAAGCCACCGACATGGCCGCGTGGCGGGAGTACGGCCTGAAGGTCCTCGGCATGGTCGAGGGCAAGGGCACCACCGAGGGCGCGCTCTATCTGCGCATGGACGACTTCCCCGCTCGATTGGTGATCGTGCCCGGGGAGCACGACCGGTTGTCCGAAGCCGGCTGGGAATGCGCGAACGCCGAAGGGCTGCAGGAAATCCGGAACCGACTGGACGTTGAGGGTGTGTCCTACAAGGAGGCCACCGCAGCGGAGTTGGCCGATCGTCGGGTCGACGAGATGATCCGATTCTCCGACCCGTCGGGAAACGGCCTGGAGGTCTTCCACGGTGCCGCGCTGGAGCATCGGCGGGTGGTCAGCCCGTACGGGCACAGGTTCGTCACCGGCGAGCAGGGCCTGGGTCATGTGGTGTTGACGACCCGCGACGACGTCGAGACGCTGCACTTCTATCGGGATGTGCTGGGCTTCAAGCTGCGTGACTCGATGCGGCTGCCACCACAGTTGGTCGGCAGGCCCGCCGATGGAGCGCCGGCCTGGCTGCGGTTCTTAGGCTGCAACCCTCGTCATCACAGCCTTGCCTTCATGCCGGGCCAGACCCCCAGCGGCATCGTGCATTTGATGGTCGAGGTCGAGAATTCCGACGACGTCGGCTTGTGTTTGGACCGGGCCTTGCGGCGGAAGGTACCCATGTCGGCCACGCTTGGCCGGCACGTGAACGACCTGATGCTGTCCTTCTACATGAAGACGCCCGGTGGATTCGACGTCGAATTCGGTTGCGAGGGAAGGCAGGTCGCCGACGACGACTGGATCGCCCGGGAAAGCACCGCGGTCAGCCTGTGGGGGCACGACTTCTCGATCGGCTTCAAGAGCTAACCTCGAGGTCATGACTGCCGCGCCGATTGACCCGCGCACGTTCCGCAGCGTGCTGGGCCAGTTCTGCACCGGGATCACCATCATCACCACCGTGCATGACGACGTGCCCATCGGGTTTGCCTGTCAGTCGTTTGCGGCGCTGTCCCTGGATCCACCCCTGGTGCTGTTCTGTCCGACCAAGGTGTCGCGGTCGTGGCAGGCCATCGAGGCCAGCGGTCGCTTCGCCGTCAACGTGCTGACCGAAAGTCAGAAGCACGTCTCGGCGCGCTTCGGGTCCAAAGAGCCAGACAAGTTCGCCGGGATCGATTGGCACCCTTCTGAACTCGGCTCGCCGATCATCGACGGTTCACTGGCCTACATCGATTGCACGGTGGCCTCCGTACACGACGGCGGGGACCACTTCGTGGTCTTTGGTGCGGTGCAGTCGCTGTCCGAGGTCCCCAAGGTCAAGCCGCGCCCGCTGCTGTTCTACCGCGGGGAGTACACCGGCATCGAACCGGACAAGACCACACCGGCGCAATGGCGCGATGATCTGGAAGCGTTCCTGACGACGACCACCCAAGACACTTGGCTCTAGGGCTTTCGCCGGCCGCGACTGGCCGTGACCGGCGTCTGCTCGTCGAGTGTGGGGCTTATGGCCCTGGCGTCGCGGTGGTGGGGCATTTACCCCCACGCTCGGCGACGCCTCGACTGGCCGTGACCGGCGTCTGCTCGTCGAGTGTGTGGCTTATGGCCCCGCGCATCGCGGTGGTGGGGCATTTACCCCCACGCTCGGCGACGCCTCGACTGGCCGTGACTCGCGAGGCTCGTCGAGCGTGTGGCTTATGGCCCTGGCGTCGCGGTGGTGGGGCATTTACCCCCACGCTCGGCGACGCCGCTACCGGCCGTGACCGGCGTCTGCTCGTCGAGTGTGTGGCTTATGGCCCTGGCGTCGCGGTGGTGGGGCATTTACCCCCACGCTCGGCGACGCCGAAGCCGCGCCAGGCCGCCAAGCCAAAGCCCCAGCATCAGACGCGTTGAGCGTCAGGCCAAATGGCGCGAGCCGCCGGCGACGCGCAGAACGTGTCCTGTGCGGTGGCGATATCCATGTCGATGGCCTGCAGGCTATCCACCTTGTGCGCACGGCAATTCACGGTCAGGACGCGATTCGTGCCCGCCTCTACCTGCTGGGCCTCGATGGTCAGCACCAGGACGAGGGTGAACCCGGCGCCGGTGGGCAGGTAGAAGGTGAGGTCGCGGCTGGTGGGCGATCCGCCGTTGCTGACGACGTAGCCGTCGCCGCTGGGATAGGCGGCCTGGCCGACCATCTGGGTTCGTTCGAAGTGGGTGCTGTCGCCCTCCGCCCGCCACACCGAGAAACGGGTGTTGGGACTGCCGTTGAAGAGATGCTGGGCAATCGGGATGATGACTTCCTCGCGGCCGTCCCCGTCCAGATCCTGTAATCCGACGCCACTCGGGCTAGACGGTTCGAGGAGCTCGTCGATCGTCTGGACCACCGCGCCGGCCCCGTCCGTCACGATCACTTTCACCGCCCGGGGTCCCGGCGCTTCGGGGAGGCTGAAGTAGGTCACGTCGAAATCCGCGCCGACGCGATCGTTGGCATGCAGCCGGCAGTCCGAGTGCGCCAGCTGGGTCTTGGGATTGATCGCTGCGACGGTGACCGCGCACGGTGGCAAGTACCTGGGATCGGCAGCGGCTCTCGGGGCCCACGGACAGAATGCCCCGGCAATGGCGATCAAAATGACCGCGGTGACTAGGGTCGCGGGCTTCATGCGGCTGCACAATACCGCGACGGCCGGCCATCGCCAATGGTCAATTTCTGTGGCCGGCTCGAAGGCGTGAATTGGGTGAGTCACGAAGACGCTCCGCATATTGCAATTTTTTATTTGAATGTGTACAGCACCCGTTTACGCGTAGCCAGCGGTGGCACCGGCGCCACCGACTCCGAGCGTTCGATTCAGGCAGTTGCCAACGGCTTTCGATCTGACGGCATCCGGGGCTGTGGTTGCCGTAACGCACCGATCGGGTCCTTGGGCATTGGCATAGGGTGGGCGCTTGTCCAATGATTTGACGTTCCGAACATTACATTCGAACGCCGTTGCTGAATTTCGTCGCGACTATTCGTTGGCGAGCACCAGACTGTTACGATCAGTCACCCCCTAAGAAGCACCGCATGCCTCGGCAACACGGAGGACGCAGTATGAGCGTTATCGCCTCAGGCCCGTTCATCGATTGGGAGGAGCTGACCGGCCAATCGGCGTTTGTCGTCGATCTCGTCAGCATCCCGATCTTCAGCGCGGTCGCCGGTCTGATCACCAACTGGACCGGAGTGATCATGCTCTTCGCGCCGGTCTTCTTTACCGGTTTCTACGTGCCGGGGTTGCGGGCAGTGTTCCCGTTCCTACCGCGCAAAGTGCAGATCCTGCCGATTTTTGCGCCCAACGGCATCCTGGGTTTCCAAGGGTTCATACCCTGTCGGGCCGAGAAAATGGCCAGCCTCATCGTCGATATGTCGATCGCTCGGATCGGCAGTATTCGAGATTTCTACGAGGAACTTGGGCCGGCCGAGCTCGCTGACCGCTTGGCGGATGCTTTGCGGCCGAATATCCGGCAACTGGCCGAAGACATCATCGAGAGCGAACACCGCACGCTCTGGCGCAGCCTGCCTGTCGCCGTGCAGAACCAGACGCTGCGGAACCTGGACGAAAGGCTGCCGCAAATCTCACGGCGAGTGTTCGCGAAGATCGGCGACAATATCAGCGACCTGCTGAACGTGAAGTTGATGGTGGTCAACCACTTGCGCCGGAACCCGGCGGTTCTGGTCGGCATCATCAAGGGCATGGGCGCCCCGGAGCTGCGCTTCATGATCAAGATCGGCGCCCTCGGGTTCTTCTTCGGCATCCCGCTAGCTCTCTACATCTCGTGGGTGCGCGAGGCCCATCCGCCCGTCTTGAGCGCCATCCCGATGTGGCTGGTTGTGCTTGCCGGCGCGGCGCTGATCGGGATCGTGGTCAACTACCTTGCGGTCAAGGTGGTCTTCGAGCCCGGTGACCCGCAACCCCGCTACCGATACCCGTGGAAGCAGGGGCTGTTCCCCAAGCGCCAGCACGAGGCCGCCGCCGAAATTTCGCTCATGCTCGCCCGCGAGGTGATGACGGTTCCGAACTTCGCCAATGAGCTGTTGTTCGGAGCGAGTGGTGATAAGACCGCTCTGCTTATCGAGGAAGCGGTGGCGGAAGAAGTCGAGCAGCTCCTTACCCCGATAGCCACCGTGACCGCTCGGTCGCTTGGAATAGTCAACGTCGGAGTCCTGGAGCGGAAAGCCAGTCTGGCGGCGGTGGAGCTGGCGCCGGAATTATTGTCGTTCGACGAGTTCAGCGAGCGGCGGGAAAAGAAGATCGCGGACTTTGCAACCGAAAAATTCCGTGCCCTGCCACCGCACGAGTTTTCCGAGATGCTGTATTCGGCCATCGAACAAGATGCGTGGTTGCTCTACGTTCACGGCGGGGTGTTGGGCATCGCAGTGGGCGCGCTGCACCTGCTGCTATTCGGGTGGTAAACGCCCCAAATCAGCCCAAATCAGCTGGGCGGACCCTTCCCGATGATCTTGTCCTGACGACCGTCGGTAGCCCAACCGCCGCCGTTGTACCCTTCGGTGTCGATGCACGCGGCCACGAATTGCTTGCCGAATGATGTCAGTGAAATGCTGCGGTAAACACTGATAGATCTCGGTGCCCGAGCCATGGCCGCGACGGCCGCCGGTTGAACTTCTAATAACGCGTAACGCCGGTAATCTTCTACGGGCTCTTTGGAAAAGTCGATCAAGCCCAAACGATTAAGGTTGGCCAGATAGTGGTAACCCCGATCAAGCCATTTACATCCCGCCATTTCGGTGATCATGTTGACACCACCGGCTAACTTGACAGAACCAACCTGGAAGAGGGTTTTCGTCCGCACATCGATAGCTGGCTGCGTTCCAGCTACGGCCAGAAAACGAAGAATTCGCGCCTCGTCCGGAAGTAGTTCGTCGAGAATGTTCGAAAATGAGGGATGCACATCCCGACGCGAATATTCGGGCTTACAGGAAACCCGAATTAGCGCCTCGCCCCGCTTCTTCAACTCGGCGGTTTCATCCCGGACGCCGGTGGTGCCCAGGAACGAGCTGACGACGTTGTCGATGGCCGCTGACGGTGCGACGCCGTGTTGCACCTGTTGCACCTGGCGCAGCGTCTCAGCAAACATGCCGACCGGGCGGGAGGCGACGCGGCTCATCGTGCCCAGCAGCCCACCCTTGTTGCCTTCTGCGGCCGGTGCGGGCTCGGCGTGCTCGACTGGCGCCGGCGCCGGCGACGTCTTGGCCGGCGTGGCCGCCGAGCCATTGGACTCCGGGGCGCTCTGCTCCCCGTCCAGGGCCGCAGCGGGTAGCACGGCGGCCTCGATCTCAACCACCTCCCGGGGCGACGTGCCGTTGGCCGCCGCCGCGATCTCACGCACCGCGGAGTTCGAATTCGACAGGTAATTAATGAGGTTCGTGAATCCGGTGACCGCGTCGCGCGGATGGGTCACCGCACGCAACGTCTGTACGAACAGGCCTCTCGTGTGTTCGACGACGCCTGCCGCGTCCCGAAGCGCGGTAGAGAATTGTGCGTACGCCTCCAACTCGGCGGGGCGGTGAGTTTCGCCGTCCTGGGCCAACTCCCTGCCGGTCTGGCCGTTCGATTCGCTCATGTTCTACCTGCTCACAGATCTTGTGCGTCAGATCACATTAGTTGGTGGTGGTCCGAAGTGTAACCGCTTGTCGGACCGTCGCGAGCAATCGGACGGCAATATTCGGCACCCGTTGATCAGAGCGCTTCAGCTGCGATACGCAAAGGGGCGGTGCGGGCGAGACGAGCGAACTTCGTCGGCCGGTGTAAAGGGGCCGTCCCGGGTCGCACAAGCCAGGGTTCCCGCGCCGTCGTTAGCCCGTCTGAACAGCTTGTTTGCCATCGGCGGTCGCAACTATCACCAAACCTGCAGAAGCGATAAATGGCGCGCAGGAGAGTGCTGTCAAAAATGTGGACAGACACGACTATAACGGTTGTATAACTGTTACGTCTCTATTCAATAACGTACTCAGCGGCACTATGCGGACTCAATACCATCCCTTCATCACTCCTAACCCGGCGTTGATCAAGGGAACCTCGAATGTCGCGAATCTGTACAAAGCCATGTTTTTTGTGTGCAGAGCTGGCTTTGTCGGCGGTAGCGACTGATACGGGCCGTCGCGCGCCAGGGAGTCGGTGCTGTTGAGTTCACTCGCGGAAACAAAAGCTTCGGCTCAGCCACCTGCTCCGGTAGCCCCGGCCACGCCGGTACGGCGGCCCGGGCGGCCCCGCCTCGCGACGCTGGCCGGGCCATGGCGTTGGTTGGTACGGCGGACCGACCAAGGTCTGCAGACCCTCGGCCGATTCTTCGAGTTGGGCGCGCAGTCCCTGATCTACTTGAGCACCGACATCCTTCGACTTCGCCATCCGTGGCGGGAAACGCTTAACCAGGCCGCGTTCATCGTCGGTGTCACCGCGATACCTGCGTTGCTGATAGCCGTCCCCTTCGGAGTGATCATCGCGGTGCAGGTCGGCAACCTCATTCAGCAAATCGGTGCGACGTCGATCTCGGGCGCGGTCGGCGGCCTTGGTGTGATCGGCCAAGCCGCACCGATCATGGCGGCACTGCTGCTGGGCGGCGCAGCCAGCTCGGCGATGACCACCGACCTGGGTTCACGCTCCATTCGTGACGAGGTTGATGCGTTGCGGGTCATGGGCATCGACCCGGTCCAACGACTTGTCACGCCGCGTCTGGCCGCGATCATCCTGCTTGCACCGGTGCTTTGCATCTTCATCATCTTCATGGGCCTGGCGGCGGGCTACGTGGTCAACGTGGGTTACCAGTCCGGTACCCCGGGTAGCTACATCGCCTCCTTCGGGTCGTATGCGACCGTTGGCGACGTCGGGGTGGCGCTGGCCAAGACGTGGCTCTTCGGCATCATCGTCACCCTGATCGCTTGCCAGCGCGGCCTTGAGACGCGCAAGGGCGGCCCGCGCGGCGTGGCCGACTCGGTCAACGCGGCCGTTGTGCTGGGCGTTGTTACGGTCTTCGTTCTGAACCTGGGCATCACCGCTCTGGTTGCCACGTTCATGCCAACGAAGGTGGGTTGATGGCCGCCCCATCGCGGCATATGCCGCACGGTATGGCCGCGTCGCTGCGGGCCGGCTATTTGGTGTTCAACCGCGGCGGGTCAGTCTTCGAACGCCTCGGTCACCAGGCCACCTTCCTGGCCCAAGTGATCGCTTCGCTGCCGCGCACCATCACGCGCTACCGGCGGCAAACCGGGACGATTCTGGTCGACATGATCTGGGGCAACGGCTCGATCATCGTCGGCGGCGGCACCATCGGCGTGCTGGCGTTCATGGGTGTCGCGATCGGTGGCGCGGTTGGGCTCGTCGGCTACGCCGTCCTGGACATGGTCGGGATGGGTCCGCTCACCGGCTTCATCTCTGCCTACGCGAACACGCGGGAACTGGCGCCGATGGTCGCGGCCATCGGCTTCGGGGCCCAGGCCGCCACCAGGATGACCGCCGAAATCGGCAGCATGCGAATCGCAGAAGAGATCGACGCACTGGAGGTTCAGGGCATCCCGGCCATTCCTTACGTTGTGACTACCCGCGTCCTCGCCGGGATCATTACCATCATCCCGCTGTACTTGTTCACGCTGGCGTTGAGCTATCTGTCCTGCGCGCTGATGGTGAGCCTGCATCAGGCGTCCGGCACCTACACCCACTACTTCGACATGTTCATGCAGCCATCCGACGTGGTGTACTCGGCGATCAAGGCGGTCGTCTTCGTCGTCTTGATCATCGGGATCCACTGCTATGAGGGGTTTTACGCGAGCGGCGGGCCGGAGGGCGTCGGACGCGCCTCAGGACGGGCGATCCGCGCCAGCCTGATCACCATCGTGGTCTCGGACATGTTGCTGACCTTGCTGTTCTGGGGCAACAACCCCGGGTTAAGGCTGTCGGGGTAGGCCATGCCGACATTTCTCACCCGAACCGCTCGGCCCCCCAGCGTCGGCACGCTGCGACTCCGCGGCCTGATTGTCGCCGTGGTGCTGGCCGTTGGGGGCGTCTTTGTGTACCAGGCGACCACCGGGAAGTATGTCGACACCTTCAAATTGACCATGATCGCCAACACAATTGGCGAGGGATTGGCACCCGGGGCCGAGGTGAAGTTCCACGGCATGGCCATTGGGTCGGTCAAGCAACTCGAAACCATCGGCTACAACAAACAGAGAATGACGGTGCTGCTCGACCCTCGCCAGGCGAAGGCGCTCACGTCAGACACGATCGCACGGTTTACCTCGTCGAATCTCTTTGGCACGACCGAGGTTGAGCTCGTCAGCGAGGGCAAGGGGCCTCCGTTGCGTCCGAATCAGACGTTGACGGTGCGCACCGACGTTCAGCCGGCCACGATTACCGAGTTGCTGCGTGAGGGTCAACGTCTCAGCCGGATTCTCGACACACCGGAGCTCAATCACGTCATCGAAGTCTTGCGCGACCACGCCGATCTCGTCGAGCCGGCCACCAAGGCAGGGCTGGACATCGCGAAGATCCTCGCCGACTCGCAGACAATGCCGCTGTCGCACTCGCTTTCGGTGCTCGCGTCGTTCTTGAACGGTCTGGGCCCGGTTCTCCCCGCCCTGAACCTGGCACCCGACCTGGTCAATTCGATGAGCTTCCTGAATGCGCCGGGTGGCGTGGACCGCACCAACCTGGTCATGCGCCAAACCGGCCAGCTGCTGGGCGATGTCGGCGACATCGTGTTGCGGAACAACCCGTGGCTCATCCCGCTGATGAACGGAACGATGAACGCCGCGGTCCCCGGGATGTACGCGCTGGGCAGCCTGGCGCCGGCCTACGACCGCATCTCCGGGTTACTCGATCGCACCAGCACCGCGTTTCCGATGGTCGACGGCGACGTGCGGATGCGCGTTGAGGTAATCATGAACACCGCGCCGGGCATCGCGGCTGCGCTGCCTGGGCCTGCGCCAGAACTGCCTGGGCCGCCGCCTGGGCTGCCTGGACCGCCGCCAGGGGGTGACGAATGAAAAAGCTGACCAGCTCTGTCTTTTGGGTTGCGCTATTCACGACCGTCGCCACGGTGTGCGGGCTGATGCTGCTGACCGCCCTGCGCAATCCGGTCAGTGGAACGGTCAACCACTACTCGGCGGTCTTCACCGACGTTTCCGGCCTGGACGCTGGCAACGACGTCCGAATCGCCGGCGTGCAGGTAGGCAAGGTTGAGGCGATCCGCCTCGAAGGCCAGATGGCCAGGGTCGATTTCACCGCGTTGAGCGCCCACCCCGTGTACAAGGACACAGTCGTCGCCGTGCGATTCCAGAATCTGCTGGGACAGCGCTACCTGGAGCTGGTGCAATCTGGCGCCGCGGGTGAACGGCTGGCCACCGGGGCCACCGTCCCCGTCGGGCAGACCATCCCGTCGTTCGACATCACCAAGCTGTTCAACGGATTCCGCCCGGTGTTCGACACGCTCGACGCGGCCCAGATCAATCAATTTGGCGAAAACCTGCTCCGGCTGATCCAGGGTGATGACAGCGGCCTCGGCCCGCTGCTGCACGACCTGGACACCATCACGACGTTCGCCGCAAACCGGCAGTCCGCCATCAAGGTGCTGCTACGCAACCTCGGCGAGATATCGAATGATCTAGGCGGCAAGTCCCAGCAGCTGTTCCGCGTCATCAGCACACTGAACGGGTTGCTGGCCTCTTTTACGGCCAAAGCCAACGACTTCAATACCTCGCTGGACATCGAACTGCCGTTGATGCGCAGTCTGGTCCACACCCTGCAATACGCCGAACGCACGTTTGACGGAACGACAGTGCCGGCCTACGACCTGGTGAGCCGGATGTTTCCGCAGACGCCGACGATCATCGCCGGCTTGTCGCTGGTGCCCTCCCTGATCGAGGGACTGCGCGGCTCACTTGTCGACGAAGGGCCAACCACCCCCACCTTTACCTGCACCAACGGTGAGGTTCACCTGCCCAACATTGGCGAAGTGTCCTTCGGGCAGCAGGATTTGGTGGTGTGCCAGCAGTGAGAGCGCACATCGGGAAGAACTGGGGCCGGGTCCTCGACGACCGTGAAACGGCGAAACGCAGTCGTCGGCACGGCGTCATCGGCATCATCGTCATCATTATCGCGCTGGTCATCCCCGTCGTTGCCTTCCTCAATCCCCTTGGCGAGAAAAGCTATACGGCCAATGCCACCCATTCGGGCGGTGTGCGCAGCGGTGACGACGTGCGCATCGCCGGGGTGCCGGTCGGGGAGGTCACCAGCGTCAAGCTCGCGGGCAATCTTGTGCAGATCAAGTTCAACGTGAAGGACTCGGTCTTCGTCGGTTCGGAGTCCACGCTCGAAGTCAGGCTGCTGACGCCGGTGGGCGGGCATTACGTGGCGCTTAGCTCCCAGGGTGCGGTGCCGTTGGGGCAGAAGGTGATTCCACCCGGGCACGTCAAAGCCGCGTTCGAGACCAGCGATCTCATTCAGTCGGTGACCCCGCTGGTCAGGGACGTCAACGGCAAGGTCTTGCACGACACCTTCACCGAGGTAGCCAACGCCGCCAACAAGTATCCCAACGCGTTGCGCGAGATCGTGCATTCGGCCAATGAGCTGACCAGGTTCTTGAGCAGGATGTCCGATGACGTGGATCGCGGACTGGGCTTTGTCAACGATGCGATCAGTTCCCTAACCACCAATCGCGAGCATCTTCTCGCGCTGATCGAGCAATTCGCCTTGGTCGGGCGCGGTTATACGTCTAGGGCAGTGGACATCATCGAGTTCTTCACGCTGCTAAGCGAGTTGACCCGCATCGTGGACCGCATCATGGTGTTCTATAGCCGCGAGGTCGCGCCCTCGGTCAACGGTATCGACGACATTTTCGACACCCTGTTCACCCACCCCGACCGCATCGGCCGCGCCGCCGACGGCCTGGGGCAGATCCTCAACATCGTGGTGCCGATGCTCAGCGGGAACGGCGTCGCCGTGAATGACCATTTCCTGGTACCCGGACAAGACCTCTGTCTGCCCAACCTCATGAGGCACTGCTGATATGACCAGGAAACGCCTTTTCGTTGCGGTGGTGGTAGCGGCCGCGTTGATTGCCGCCGGTGTGACCGGAGCCAAACTGGCGCTCCCGAAGATGAACGACACCAAGGCGTTGTGCGCCGAATTCACCGACGCCGTCGGCCTTTACCCGGGTAATAAGGTCCAGTTGCTGGGCATCGAAGTGGGTGGGGTAACGGCGGTCACGAACAAACCCGACTTCGTGCAGGTCGACTTCACCGTCCCCAAGGACCTCGACCTCCCGGCCGACGTCGGGGCCGTCACCTACTCACAATCGATCGTCACGGACCGGCATGTCGAATTGACCAAGCCCTACAGCGGTGGGCCGAAATTCACCGGTTCGCAGTGCATCAAGTTGGAAAGCACCAAGACTCCGCTCGGCATCAGCGAAACCTTTGCGGCCGCGGACAAACTGGTGGATAACTTGCTGGACGCCCCGCCGGGGACGGACCCGTCGAAGTCGCCGGGCGCCCAAGCCATCAACGACACCCTCCGCGTGGTGAGTCGCTCGTTGGAAGGCACCGGCACGGAGCTCAATCAGACGCTGCGCGATCTGGTCACCATCATCGGCGACCCGCATCTGGCAGACGCCCACACCCGCGAACTCGTCGACAACGGCGAGCTGCTCACCTCATCTTTGCTGCAGAACTGGGGCAACGTCGCGACCGCGTTGGTCACCCTGCCTGGCAGCCTCGCGATGATCGAAGGACTCGCCGACGGCTTCGGATCGGCGCTGCACGATCTCGCGCACGCGCTGCCGATCTTGGTAGATGCGCTGAATCGATTCGCGCCCAGGGTGTATCACAACATCACCGACAAACTGATCCCCTGGCTCAGGGACATTCTCAACGCCTATACCCCGAACATTGTCGGGACCATCAATTCGTGGTCGCAGTTCAGCAATTGGGTCACCGATACGGTCCCGCCGTCGTGGGGAACGCACAATGTCCCGTATTTGCCGCCGCAGGTGGCGGTTTCGCCGCCACAGGTCAGTGCGATCTGCAGCGTGCTGCGCGAGCGGAAAACGCCGGGTAGTGAAGCGGCGTGCGCGCCCGGCACCGCTTCGGATCCGGTCACCCTCGGTCTGACCGACCTCATCCTGGGGAACGCGCTGTCATGACGGGGCGAATGATGCGCGGGTTGAGCGTGCTGATGAGTGCTTTGGTGATCGGTCTGACGGGCGCGTGCGCGCTGGACCCGACCCGGTTGCCGGTGCCCGGTTCCTATGTTCCGGGAGGCAAATTCAGCGTCAAGATCGAATTCTCCAGCGTTTTGAACCTGCCGGCCAAGGCAAAGGTGGACTACGGCGGCGTGCGTGTCGGTGTGCTGAACCGGGTTGAACTGGTGGGCAACACGGCGGTCGCCTATGTCGACATCTCCGACACCGCTACGCTGCCGCAGAATACGCGCGCCGAACTTCGTCAGGCCACCGTCCTGGGCGACATTTACATTGCGCTGCTGCCGCCGGACGACCCGGCCCCGACGCCGCTGCGCGACGGCGACACCATTCCGTTGCGCAACACCACGCCGGCTGACAACGTCGAGAACATCCTGCGTGGGGTGTCGAACCTGGTATCCGGCGGAACGCTGACCACCTTGCAAGAGTCACTGGTCAACTTCAACAACGCATTTCCGAAGGACCCGTCCGAGCAGATCCGAATTCGCAACAAGCTGACCGGCGTGCTGCACGACCTGGCGGCAAACCAAGCGACGATCGATGAAATCCTCGCCAGCGCGGAGAGCGTCACGAGCACTCTGCACGCCGACGCGGCAGTTCTGGACAGCTTGATGGCCAACGGCCCGGGCAACATCAACGCAATGACCGGCGTATTGCCCGACATCCTTCAACTCCTGGTCTATCTCCAAGGTCTCGGCCGCGGCGGAGCGGATCTGTTGGTGCCGCACGCGCCCGACTTCATCCAGATGCTCTCCTACGTCACCCCGTTGGTGGGTTCGATCGCGACGGCAGACACCACGGTGCCGGTAAACGTCGACAAGTGGAACGCGTTGATCCGCGACAAGCTGATCCCGTTCTTCAACAACGGCGGTCCGAAATTCAGTGTCACGCAGGTTCATCAGCCGCAGGGCCCCCCGGAAGTGGACCCCGCAGACAAGGCGGACCAGGCGATTTCCGCGATGCGAACAATGGGGCTACTGCCATGAGGTTCAAAGCCACAACGACTTTGGTGCTGCTCGCGGTCATGACGGTGTTCGGGGTGGCGTATCTGTCGCTCGAAGTCTTGAAGAAGAACCCGACCGTAAAGCCCACTCGAGTAACGCTTTTGCTGGACAAGTCGGGCGGGCTGTTGCCCACATCGCAAGTGACGATGCGCGGCATCCAGGTGGGTCGCGTCACAGGTGTCCAGGCGACCCCAAGCGGCCTGCGGGTGTCGATCGACCTAGACCCCGCCTATCCGGTACCGGCCAACAGCGCGATCAGCATCCAGAACCTGTCACTGGTGGGCGAGCAGTACATCGACTTCAAGACCAAACACATTGCCCCGCCGTATTTCAGCGACGGAGCGGTGATTCCCGCGGATCGGGTCGCACCCTCGGTGACGGTGAGTGAATTACTCGCCAAGGCCAATGGCCTACTTTCGGTAATCAATCCGAATCACGTGCAGAGCATCGTGACCACGGTTTCGGAGATTTTTGCGGGCAATGACGCGACTTTGGACTCGCTGGCTATCACTGCGGGCTTGGTTTCCAAAATGGAGTTGGAAAAGAAGCAGCTGCTTACGACGGTCTTCGGCAACGTCTTCACGCTGGTTGACGATCTGGACGCGGTCCACGCCGACGCGTCGCTGCGCCAGGCCGGGCTGGTGTTGCCCCCCGCGTTGTTGGCTTTGACCAAGCTGGTGCGCAACACCGGTGAGTACACCAACGCCGCGGACGGTACCTTCGCGCCGGGTGCTCCGGTGCCCACGATGGTGGCCAACATCAACGAGTACATCGATATGTTGTCCGGGCCGCTCGGTACTTTCGCCACTGTCCTGGAGCCGGCCACCGAGCCCCTGTACGGAGTCAGGGTCAACGGGGGGCACTGGATGGATTTCTGGGAGTCGACCTTCAACGACGCGGGCGGGCTGCGTCTACAGGTGAATTCGCCTGAGGGGCAATAACAGTGAGGATCGAGCATGAGTGCCGACACGATCAGTGAGACCGAAGAGAGCGTCACCAAGGAAGTAGAGGCTCCCGAAGAAGCCACTGCAGAAGTCGAGGCGGCCGACGCGAAAGACGCCGACGAGGAAGACGCCGACGACGACAAGGGCGAGTCCCGGCTCAGCCGGCTGCGCAGGCTCCGCGCACGACCGTCGCTGTCGTGGCGCGCGGTTGCGGCCTTGCTTCTGTTGGCGGCGATAGCCGGGGGGTACTTCGGGTACCGCCAGTACGACCGGCTGAACCACGAGGTTACGGCGCTGAAGCAGGCCGACTCGGACCGCGCCGCCGCGGCCAAGCTAGCCAAGGACTATGCGTTGAAGTCGCTGACGTACACCTACGAAGACCCAGACGCTTTCTTCCGGTCCGTGGAGGACGGCGTCTCCCAATCCCTGAAGGACAAGTACGTCAACGCCACCCCCATCCTCAAGGGGGTCATGGTGCAGGCGCAGGTCACGTCGTCGGGTGAGGTCCTTGCTACCGACGCCGTAGCGCAGCCCGGCGACGTGTACCAGGTGGTGGTGTCCGCCGCGCAGACCACGCGTAACTTGCAGAACCCCAAGCCGCGCGTATCACTGATCCTGTTGCAGATCACCGTCAACAAGGTCGGCGGCAGTTGGCAGGTTTCTGACATCGGACCGAAGACGAGCAGTAACGCCGGTAACGCGGAACAATTGCCCCCGCCGGTGCCCAATCCGGCCCCGGCGCCTGCCCCTGCTCCCGCGCCGGCACCACGCCGGTAGGGTGCGCCGCCTGAAAGAGATGCGTTCGGCCGCCTCTTAGAAGGTTTGGCAGCCGCGCCGCGCGGAAATTCGTAGTGGCATGTGCGCCGCCTCCGACGTCAAGGATCGGGTGGCGCTGGCGCACGACATCTACGACGCCGAGACCGCGTCCCCGGCAACACGCGCGCTGGCGGACTACATCATCGCCCAGGTCGAGCAGATCGAGCGCGGCGACGAAGGTCTGCGCAGCGGCGTGGACCCCATTCACGACACCCGAGTGTCGATCCGGCGGCTACGCAGCACGCTGCGGGTATTCGGCAAGCTCTTGGACAAGTCGGCAATCGATGGGATGGACGACGAGCTCAAGTGGTTCGCCGGTCTGCTCGGGGACGTGCGTGATTGCCATGTGCAGCAACGCCGGTTGGGCGAGGCGCTGAACCAGATTCCCGACGAACTGGTCCTGGGCCCGGTCAAAGCGCGGATCCGCAAGGATCTTCGAGCAGCCGAGCTGCCGGCCCGAACCCGGGTGAGCGAGGAAATGGAGTCGGCGCGATATCGCGCGCTCATCGACGTGCTGCGTCTGTGGCGGGCAGCTCCGCCCATCCCCGGCAACGACATCACAGTCAAGGCGTTGCGAAAGCGAGCCCGCCGCGCCGAGCGCAAAGCGGACCGTCGGCTGGCCGCGGCGCTCGAATCTGGTGACGACGACCTGCTGCACCGGGCGCGGAAGGCCGCCAAACGGGCACGCTACGCCGCCGAACTGCGCAGGGCGCTGGACAAGCGTGCGAAGCGAACTGCAAAGCGCTACAAGCATATTCAAAATGTGCTGGGGGAGCATCAGGACGCGGTGATTGCCCTGGCGGCCCTGCGCCGGTTGGCGGTGACGGCGGGAACGAGTTCGGGAGAGAACGGCTTCACGTACGGCATGTTGTACGAGCGTGAGCGTCGAATCGCTCAGCAGTGCCGGGCTGACACGCAACAACTCCGATAATTGCAACCCGGGATGGCCCGTTGAGGGGGCGGGCCATCCCGGAATGCTCTGTAACCGATCTTAGGCCGTCCCGCGGTAATTGCCTTCGGCGCGGGTGTTGGCAGCGGCTGTGTGAGTCGTGACTGCGCGCGACTCGTCGCTCCAGCCCTCGCCGCGATCAGCCTCGATGGGGTCGGTTTCGTCGTCTTGCCTGTCCGCTCGCACGGTCGGGTCGATGCTGTCAGCGCGTTCCCATTGCTCGCGGAGTTGCTCGCGGGAGGTCGTCGCCTCGTGCTGGTGCTCGGCCGCCTGCTCTTGCAGTCGGGCGGCTTCCGCGGCCTTGACCTCTGCCTCGGCCTGAGCGGCACGTGCTTTGGCGGCGGTTTCGTTGGCCAGTGCCTCGCGCCGCTCAAGCTCGGCGGTCTGCATTCTGGCCTGCTCGCGAATCTCCTCGGCCTGCCGTCGTTGGCGGCGACGCTTTGCCTTCTCCATGGCTACGACGATGATGGCGACGACCGCGATCACCGCTGCCCCGGCGACGACGATCCAGACGATATTGCTGGTACTCATGTGAGCTCCATAGGTTGGTGGGTATGCGGTTGTACCCCGGCCCGTGCCTACGGAATCCCCGTATTCGACGCCGATAAAACGATGGGGTTCGCCTTGCACCTGCGACAAGGCCCATCTTGTCACCGACCATTCGTACAATACGAAAGTATGTTCGAAGGGCAGACGGATGCCGACGTGGTCGACGCGATCGCCGCGGCCCTGCGTATCACTCCAGCCAGGGCCAGTGGGCACCTCCGCTACGCGATCGCGCTACGCGAGCGGTTGCCACGGCTCGCGGAGGTCTTCGCGCGAGGAGACGTCTGTCTTCGAGTGGTGGCGACGGTGATCTCCCGCGTTTACCTGGTGCAGGATCCGAAGATCCTCGCCGAACTGGATCAGGCCATAGCCAAACGCGTGTCGAGGTGGACGCGGCTGTCAACGGCGAGCTTGCCGAACGCATCGACATGTGGGTTGTCCACGTTGATCCGGCCGGCGAGCGGGTACCGCCCGAACGTGATGACGTTCGCTTCGTCGAGGTCAAACCGTCGACGACCCAAGGACCAAGGAGCAGCGGCGTGCCGATGCCATCCGGGCGCTGGTCGACGGCGCGGACGGGCTCAGCTGCAAATGCGGCTCAGCTGATTGTGCTGCCGCACAACGGAAGACCGACACCAATGTGGTAATCCATGTGCTGGCCGAGCGGGCGACGATTGACGGTGACTCCGAAGCCCCCGGATATCTGCCGGGGTTCTGAAGCCTCCCTGGCGCGACTCTGTGGTGTGTGCCCCCATCCCAGCAAGCACTGGAACCACCACCCGCCACCGCCTGCACCGCGGCGGAGACCGCGATGCCAACAGCGCCATTTACCTGATCGTCGTCAACAGACTGCGATGGCACGAACCCACCAAGCGCTACCTCGAACGCCGAACCCAAGAAGGCAAAACGAAAAAGGAAATAATCCGCTGTCTCAAACGAGCTGTAGTCCGAGAACTATATCGGGCACTCCAAGCCGACCTAAACCGACAACCAGAGGCTCTTGACGCTGCATGGGAGCATCCACACGATCCCTTACCCGTTGGGGCCGACGCGCACGTGTAATCTCAAGCTACTCAGCCATTTTCACCATCTGCTAAGACCGCCCGCCGAAACTCGAGTCGCCGCGGGACCGGCCGTCCAGAAACCGACGATGATCCACGATCTCTTTTGCGATTCGACTCGCGGGAAGAAACGTTCAGGTGACCGCGTTGGCCACGGATATCGTCGTCGACACCTAGGGAGCGACTCAACATGATCAAGGTGTTCGCATACTTGAAGCGCAAGTCCGGCCTGTCGATGGAGGAGTTCGTGGACTACTACGAGCACAACCACGTGCCGTTGGTGCTGAGCAAGGCGGCCATGCCGGTGGTCTACAAACGCAACTACCTGCAGCGTGGGGACACCTTCAACCTGGAAGGTGACGAGATTGGGTTCGACTGTATGACCGAACTCGTCTTCAACGACAGGGATGGCTTGCGGGGATGGATGACCAGCCTCGGTGGCGATGAAATCTCCCGAGACGAAGAGAACTTCATACATCGAGACGCGACGCGAAGCTACGTGGTGGATGAGCGCACCAGTTCCGGGTGACCACGGCGCCTAAGAGGCGATCATGAAATGTTCTCTAGCCAGTCGTTGTCACCACCTGCTGAAGACCTTCTATGCCGGGGTAGAGGGCTGGTTGGATCTCCAGCTACCCGATGGCACGGTGGTGTGGACCAGTCCGACGGGCCACATCTATCGTTACGCGGGCTCAAGATGCCGCGACGGAAGCGAACCCGTACCGCCGAGCGCAATGCACGCATCATGGCCGAACGGCACATCAACGAGGAACGATTCGCCGCACAACCACCGCCGGATTTCTAACCTGACGGTCGGGGTCAGAATGGCCTTATGGCATTGGACCTGACCGCATACTTTGACCGCGTCAACTACCGCGGGACCACCGAGCCGACGCTTGAGACATTGCAGGCCTTGGTGACGGCGCACACCCGAGCGATTCCGTTCGAGAATCTCGATCCGCTGCTGGGTGTTCCAGTTGACGACCTGGGTCCAAATGCGTTGGCCGACAAGCTGGTAAGCCGGCGGCGGGGTGGTTACTGCTATGAGCAGAACGGGCTGATGGGTTACGTGCTGGCCGAACTCGGCTACCAGGTGCGACGCTTCGCCGGCCGGGTGGTCTGGATGCTTCCGCCGGATGCACCGGTCCCCGCGCAGACCCACACTGTCTTGGGGGTGACTTTCCCGGGCTCGGACGGCTCATATCTGGTGGACGTGGGTTTCGGCGGCCAGACGCCGACGTCTCCGCTCCGCTTACAAACCGGCGGCGTGCAGCAGACGACGCACGAGCCGTATCGACTCGAGGACCGCGGTGACGGGCTGGTGCTGCAGGCCCAGGTCCGTGGTGAGTGGCAGTCGCTGTACGAGTTCACCACCGAGAGGCGTCCGCTGATCGATCTGACGGTGGGTAGCTGGTATGTCTCGACCTGTCCGGCATCGCACTTTGTCACCGGGCTGACCGCCGCGATGGTCACCGATGATGCGCGGCTTAATCTGTCCGGCCGCAAGCTGGTCATTCACCGTGCCAGTGGATCCGAGAAGGTTCTGCTCGACGACGCCGCCGCGGTGGTAGACACGCTCAGCGAACGGTTCGGAATCAACGTGGACGACGCGGGCGAGCGCGATGTGCTCGTGGCCCGCGTGGATCAGCTACTGAGTCGACAACCAGGGACCGATTCGGCGCAAGGCCTCTTCGATGTCGCTGGTAGGTCCGGCGAATGACAGGCGGACGAAGGAGCCGCCGCGCGCGGGGTCGAAGTCGATGCCGGGTGCGATCGCAACCCCGGTGTCGGTCAGCAGCTTCGAGCAGAAACTCAGTGAGTCACTGGTGAAGTCGCCGACGTCGGCGTAGACGTAGAACGCTCCGTCGGTGGGTGCCAGCCTGTCCAGGCCTATGCCGCGCAATCCGTCGAGCAACAGTGACCGATTGACCGAGTAGTGCGCAAGGTGGCCGTCGGCTTCGGCTGTTGCCTCCGGAGTGAAGGCAGACACCGCGGCGATCTGCGACAACACCGGCGGGCAGATGGTGAAGTTGCCGGTAAGGCAGTCGACCGCCCGGCGGAGCTCGGTGGGTACCAGCAGCCATCCCAACCGCCAGCCGGTCATCGCGTAGTACTTGGAGAAGCTGTTGACTATCACGGCATTTCGAGATGTCTCCCAGGCGCAGCTGGTCGGCGGTGCGCCTTCGTAGACCAGCCCGTGATAGACCTCGTCGCTGATCAGCCGCGCCCCGGTCTCGTCACACCACGATGCGATCGCCGCCAGCTCCTCGGGCGGTATGACCGTTCCCGTCGGATTGGCCGGGCTGGCAACGATAACCCCCTGTACCGGCGGGTCGATTTCGGCGAGCATCTGGGCGGTGGGCTGAAACCGGGTCTCCGGGCCACACGCGATCTCCACCACCTCACATCCGAGGGCCGACAAGATGTTTCGGTAGCAGGGGTAGCCGGGGCTGGCCATTGCCACCCGGTCGCCGACGTCGAAGCAGGCCAGGAAGGCGAGCAGGAATCCGCCGGAGGAACCCGTGGTGACCACCACCGCGTCGAGGTCGACGTCGATGCCGTGTTTGCGTTGGTAATCGGCCGCGATGGCGCCGCGAAGTTCCGGAATGCCCAGCGCCACGGTGTAACCCAGCTGATTGAGATGCAGGGCGGAGGCGGCGGCGGCCCGCACCGGTTCGGGGGCGCCGACACTCGGCTGCCCCGCCGACAGGTTGATCAGATCGCCGTGGGTGCGCTGGCGTTCCGCTGCCGCCAGCCAGACATCCATCACGTAGAACGGAGGGATGCCGGCCCGCAGCGAGACGTGATCGGTCACGGCGCTCCCGGCAAGACTTCTGCTTCGAGCCGGCGCAGCAGCTCGCGCGGCGTCTCCAAGAGATGTGTACTGCCGTGTGCGCGTTTGAAATACAGGTGCATGTCGTGTTCCCACGTAATGGCGATGCCACCGTGCAGCTGAATGCCTTCGGCCGTTACCGTGCTCAATGTCTCGCTGGCGGCCAGCCGCGCGGTAGCGGCGTTGGTGGGGGTGGGGTCGTTGCACGCTTCGTCGACGACCGCCTTGGCCGCGGCGACTTTGACGTAGAGGTCGGCCATCCGGTGCTTGAGCGCCTGAAAACTGCCGATCGGCCGTCCGAATTGCACTCGGCTCTTGGTGTATTCCACGGTGAGTTCGAGGCAGCGTTCCGCGGCGCCGATCTGCTCGGCCGCAAGCAGAATCGCCGCGGTGTCCGCGATTCCTGGGTCCGCCCCCAGGTCGGCGGATTCTTCAGCTTGGACCTTCGCCAACCGGCGGGTCGGGTCCATGGTGACGACGGGCTCCGCGCTGAACCGCGTCCACCGGCTCAGCTTGCCGCCCGAGGCGGCGACGACGACGTCGGCGATGTCGCCGTTGACCACATGGTCGGGGTCGAGCACCAACGCGCCGATCGATTCTCCCGAGGCCAGCGCTTCCAAGGTCTCGGCGTCGGGCTCGTCCGCGGACAGCAGAGCGAGCTCGGCGAGGGTGGTGCCCAGCAGGGGCGATGGCACGAGTCCCCGGCCGAGTTCCTGTAAGACTGTTGCCGCATCGGCCAATTCACCACCGGCTCCGCCCAGTTCCTCCGGTATCACCAGAGCCGCGGCGCCGACCTGCTCGCACAACAACTTCCACAGCGACTCGTCGTAGCCGCGGTCGGACTCGATTGCGGCGCGCACCGCGGCGGGATTGGCGTGCTTGGTGACCAACGCGGCCACGGTTTCCCGCAGCAGCTCCCGTTCTTCACTCATTGGCGCCGCTCCTCTTCATCGCTGCGCTCTGCATCGTCGCCGGCGCGACTCACACTGCCTCCAGAACTCGTCGCCGATGCTGTTCGGGCGTACCCCAGGCCGACCGTAAGGCCTGCACTCGCAGCAGCAACAACGACAGGTCGTGTTCTTGAGTGAACCCGATGGCGCCGTGCGTCTGCAACGACGATCGTGCGGCCAGCAGGGCCGCCTCGCCCGCGGCCACCTTCGCGGCACTCACATCCCGCGGTTCCAACGTCAGCGCCGCGCCGTAGACCAGCGGCCGGGCCAATTCGACGGCGATGTGTACGTCGGCCAGTTTGTGTTTGATCGCCTGATACGACCCGATCACCCGGCCGAACTGGGACCGCTGCTTGGCGTACTCGACGCCCGCGGTCAACAGCGCCTCGGCGGCTCCGACCAGCTGTGCGGCGGTAGCTAACGCGCCGAACTCGTACGCGCGCTTGCTGTCCGCCTGCCAAGACGCACCGGTGGCCGCAACTTCGTAGAGGTGGCGGCTGGGATCGACGGATTCATGCTTATCGCCGACAGCCGCTTCGCTGACTTCACCGGCATCGGGGCCACCGTCAACCACCAGCACCAGCCCGGCCGTGTCGGCGTCAACGGCATAGGGCACCTGCGGTGGTTGTGCCACGGTCGCGATCAGTTCACCGGCAGCAAGGCCGGCGCTGCGGTCGTCGTCGGCCAGCAAGATCGGTGCGACGGCGATGGATTCGGTAACCGGTCCTGGAACGCACCAATGGCCGAGTCTTTCGAGTGCAACCACCAGATCGACGGGATGAGCATCGAGGCCGTCAAACTTCTCCGGCACGATCAATGCGGTGACGCCGAGATTGGCCAGTTGCTCCCACACCTTGCGACCGGGTGCGAAGTCACCCGCTGACCACGCGCGCACCGCGGCGGGCAGATCCGCGGCGCCCAGCGCTGCGTCGATGCTGGCCGCGAAGTCGCGCTGCTGTTCATCCAAGGCAAAGTCCATTACCGCTTCTCCCCTTTTGGTTCGCGGGGCAGACCCAACAAGCGTTCCGAAATGATGTTGCGCTGAATCTCGTTGGTGCCGGCGTAGATCGGGCCGCCCAGCGCGAACAGCAGGCCTTCGGTCCACGGGCCGGCCAGTTCGCCGTGGGCGCCGCGGATGTCGAGTGCGGTCTGATGCAACTCGACGTCGAGCTCGGACCAGAACACCTTGGTGACCGACGATTCGGCGCCCAACTCCCCGCCGGCGGCCAGTCGGGTCACCGTGCCGAAAGTTTGCAACCGGTAGGCCTGCGCCTTGATCCAGGCGTCGGCAACCCGGTCGGCGAATTCCGGTGGTGAGCCGCTGTCTTTCCACAGTTGCACCAGCCGCTCGGCTGCCGCCAGGAAGCGGGCCGGGCTGCGTAGCGACATGCCCCGCTCGTTGCTTGAGGTGCTCATCGCGGCACGCCAACCGTCGTTCGGGCTGCCGATGACGTCCTCGTCGGGCACGAAGACGTCGTCAAGGAAGATCTCGCCGAAGCCGGTGTCACCGCCCAATTGGACGATCGGCCGGACGGTGACGCCCTTGGCTTTGAGGTCGAACATGAAATACGTCAAACCTTGGTGGCGCTGGGATTGCGGGTCGGACCGGAACAACCCAAAGGCCATCTCGGCGAACGGCGCCCGCGAACTCCAGATCTTCTGACCGTTGAGCAGCCAACCGCCGTCGGTCTTGGTGGCGGTGGATCGCAGCGAAGCCAAGTCGCTGCCGGACTCCGGCTCCGACCACGCCTGGGCCCAGATTTGCTCCCCGCTGGCCATTTTCGGCAGAATCCGGTCACGTTGCTCTTCGGTGCCGTGTGCGAACAGCGTTGGCGCCAGCATGGAGGTGCCGTTCGCACTGGCCCGGCCCGGAGCGCCGGCACGAAAATACTCTTCCTCGTACACCACCCAGTGCAGCAGCGGAGCGTCGCGACCGCCGTACTTCTTCGGCCAGTTGATCACCGACAGGCCGCCGTCGTACAGCACCCGGTCCCAGATCCTGTGCTGGGCAAAGCCTTCTGCGTTGTCATACGACTTCGTCGGAATCGAGTCACGGTTTGCCGCAAGGAACTCCCGCACTTCGGCCTGAAAGGCCAGCGTCTCTTCGTCGAATGCTAGATCCATCAGACCAACTCTCGCAGTTGTGGTTTGACCACCTTGCCGCCGGCGTTACGGGGCAATGCGTCGACGAACCGCACCGAGCGGGGTGCCTTGAAGTTCGCCAAATGCTCACGGGTGTAAGCGATCACCGATTCTTCATTCAGTTCTGCGCCGGGCTTGGGCACCACGAAAGCGCGGCCCACTTCGCCGAGCCGCTGGTCTGGCACCCCGATCACCGCCGCGTCCGCCACACCCTCCATCCGGGCCAGCACCTGCTCGACCTCGGCGGGATAGACGTTGAAGCCACCGCAGATGTACATGTCCTTGAGTCGGTCGGTGATGCGCAGGTTGCCGCGGTCGTCGACGGTTCCGATGTCTCCGGTGTGCAGCCAGCCGTCGGAATCGATTGCGGCAGCGGTGGCGTCGGGATCGTCGAGGTAGCCCAGCATGACATTGGGCCCGCGCAACAGGACTTCGCCCGTTTCATCGATGCGCAGTTCGAAGTCGGCGAACGGGCGCCCGCAGGTGGTCGCGACCGTCACCGCGTCGTCCTCGGGGCGACATGCCGTTCCCATTCCGTTGGCCTCGGTCAGGCCGTAGGCGGTCAGCACGATGTCGATGTCGAGTTCGGACTGCATGCGTTCCACCAGCACCACCGGCACGGTTGCTGCACCCGTTACGGCGAACCGCAGCGAGCTCAGGTCGTAGTCGCCGCGGGCCGGGTGGTCCAGCAGGGTCTGGTAGATGGTCGGGGGGCCGGGCAGCACGGTGATGCGGTGTTGCTCGATCGCCTGCAACGTGCGCAACGGGTCGAACGTGACGTGCGGGATCAGCGTCGCTCCGGTCTGCAGGCACGCCAGGATGCCGGCCTTGTAGCCGAAGTTGTGGAAGAACGGATTGATGCACAGGTAGCGGTCGTCGCTGGTGATCTTGCCGTTGGCGGCCCACGCGGCCGAAGCCGCCAGTGACTGGCGGTGTGCACACAGCACGCCCTTGCTGCGGCCCGTCGTGCCTGATGTGAACAGGATGTCGCTGATGTCGTCGGGGGAGACGGCGGCCGCGCGGGCGCGAACGGCGCTGAGGTCGGTGCCGCGCGAGATGAAGTCGGCCCACGTCCCTGAGACAGGATCGTCGGCTTCGATCGGGATGCGCACGATGTCGCGCAAGGCCGGTAACGCGGAGCGGTCCAGGTCGGCGGCGCGATCGTTGCCCAGGAACCGCCCCGCCGCGAACAGCACCGGCGCCGCGGTGCGGGCCAGGATGTCGGAAGCCTCTGAGGCGGTGTAGCGCGTGTTCAGCGGCACCATGGTGGCGCCCGCGTGGTGAATGGCCAGGCAGGCCACCACCCAGTGCCAGGTGTTCGGCGACCAGATGGCCACTCGGTCGTGCGGTTGGACACCCAGCGCTATCAGCGCAGCCGCGGCCCGGTGAACCTCGTCACGCAGGGCGGTCGAGGTGAAGCTGCGGTCGTCGGTGATCAGCGCGGCGTGCTCGGGGAGTTGCTGGACGAGACGATCCAACGCCGCGGGAACGGTGCGCGGATCGGTAGTCACGGATACTCCTAGGCCAGATGCTCCTAACAAAGCAAGTGCTTGGTAGGTTAGCCTACAAGACATGCAGGACGTCGAGGAGTTCCGGGCGGAGGTCCGCCACTGGCTCGCCGACAATCTGGTCGGCGAATTCGCAGCTCTCAAGGGTCTTGGTGGCCCCGGGCGCGAGCACGAGGCGTTCGAGGAACGTCGGGCGTGGAACCAGCACCTTGCCGCGGCGGGGCTGACGTGTCTGGGGTGGCCGGTCGAATACGGCGGCCGCGGATTGTCCGTCGCACACCGGGTGGCGTTCTACGAGGAGTACGCCCTTGCCGACGCTCCGGACAAGGTCAACCACTTCGGCGAGGAGTTACTGGGACCGACGCTGATCGCGTTCGGCACGGAGAAACAAAAGCAGCGGTTCCTGCCGCGCATCCTCGATGTCACCGAACTGTGGTGCCAGGGATATTCCGAACCCGGTGCCGGCAGCGACCTGGCGAACGTGTCGACAACCGCCGAACTCGACGGCGACCAGTGGGTGATCAACGGCCAGAAGGTGTGGACATCGCTGGCCCACCTGTCGCAGTGGTGCTTTGTGGTGGCGCGCACCGAGAAGGGGTCGAAGCGGCACGCCGGCCTGTCGTATCTGCTGGTTCCCCTGGACCAACCGGGGGTGGAGGTTCGCCCCATCGTGCAGATCACCGGTACCGCCGAGTTCAACGAGGTCTTCTTCGACGACGCCCGCACCGACGCCGACCTGGTCGTCGGCCAGCCGGGCGACGGTTGGCGGGTGGCGATGGGCACCCTGACCTTCGAGCGTGGCGTCTCGACCCTCGGCCAGCAGATCGTCTATGCGCGTGAGCTTTCCAACCTGGCCCAGCTGGCACGGCGCACCGGCGCCGCCGACGACCCGCTCATCCGGGAGCGGCTGACCCGCGCCTGGACCGGGCTGCGGGCGATGCGTAGCTATGCGCTGGCCACCATGGATGTCGAGCAGCCAGGTCAGGACAACGTGTCAAAGTTGTTGTGGGCCAACTGGCATCGCGACCTGGGCGAGCTCGCGATGGATGTCGTCGGTAAGGCGGGGCTGACGTTGACCGACGGCGAGTTCGACGAGTGGCAGCGGCTGTACCTGTTCACCCGCGCCGACACCATCTACGGCGGCTCCAACGAGATTCAGCGCAACATCATCGCCGAGCGGGTGCTCGGCCTGCCCAGGGAGGTAAAGGGGTGAGTCTGTCCGAAGCGCCGAAAGAGATTGCCGGACACGGACTTCTGGAAGGCAAGGTCGTCGTCGTGACGGCGGCCGCGGGCACTGGAATCGGCTCGGCGACCGCGCGCCGCGCGCTGCTCGAGGGCGCCGACGTGATGGTCTCCGACCACCACGAACGTCGTCTGGGGGAGACGGCGGCCGAACTGTCCTCGCTGGGTCTGGGCCGGGTGGAGAGCGTGGTGTGTGACGTGACCTCCACCGCACAGATTGACGCCTTGATCGCCTCGACCACCGCGCGGTTGGGTCGCCTGGACGTTCTGGTCAACAACGCCGGGTTGGGTGGGCAGACGCCGGTCGCCGACATGACCGACGAGGAGTGGGACCGAGTGCTCGATGTCTCGCTGACGTCGGTGTTCAGGGCCACCCGGGCCGCCCTGCGGTACTTCCGCGAGGCTCCCCACGGCGGTGTGATCGTCAACAACGCAAGCGTTTTGGGCTGGCGGGCGCAGCACTCGCAATCGCACTATGCCGCCGCGAAAGCGGGCGTGATGGCGTTGACGCGTTGCAGCGCAATCGAAGCCGCCGAGTACGGGGTGCGGATCAATGCGGTGTCGCCCAGCATCGCCCGGCACAAGTTCCTGGACAAGACAACGTCGGCCGAGCTGTTGGACCGGCTGTCGGAGCGCGAAGCGTTCGGCCGCGCCGCCGAGCCGTGGGAGGTGGCGGCGACGATTGCCTTCCTGGCCAGTGACTACTCGAGTTATCTGACGGGCGAAGTGATTTCGGTATCCAGCCAGCACCCGTAGATCGGTTAGGACCGCAGCAACAGGCCGATGTTGAACAGGCCCGACAGAGCGGTGCCCATGTTGCCCCCGACGCGATCGGTCGTCTCAAATGTTACGACCATGGCCACGTGCAGTGTTGGCTTCGCCGAAATGCGTCGTAATTAGGACGGACGCGGAAGGGGTCGGCATTAATTGCGATGCTGTCAATTTACGACTGTTTAGTCTCTTATAGGCGGCCCAGGTTGAACAAGCCCGCGACACCGGTGGTGAAGTTGAGCACACCGGAGGTGAGACCGGCTATGACGCCGGCTGGCTGACCCGATATGGCAACTGTCACGGGCGTATTGACATATCCCGAGACACCGCCATTAATACTCGAGCCACCGGCAGCTAAGTTCGAGAAGCCAGACATAGCCAGGTTGGCGAGGCCGCCTTTGGCAGTGTTCAAGAAGCCCGAGATTTGGGAACCGGAGTTCCCGATACCGGAGAGTTCGGTCCCCACATTGTTGATGCCCGAGTTGGTTAGACCACTGTTGGTGATGTAACCGGCACCGTTGTTCACGTTGCCTGAGTTCCAGAAGCCGGTGTTGGTGTTGCCGGCATTGCCGGCACCCGTATTGAAGTCGCCCGCGTTCAAGAACCCGGTGTTGGCCGCGCCCCCGTTGCCCAACCCAGTGTTGTAGACACCACCGTTTCCGAAGCCGGTGTTAGCCCCGCCCGCATTCCCGATCCCGGTGTTGAGCGAACTGGTGTTTCCGAGACCGAAATTGGCAAGACCCGAGTTGCCAATGCCGATGTTGTTGTGCGGGTTGGAAAGTGAGCTGAGGTGGCTGCCCGAATTGAAGATGCCGATGTTGCCGTCGCCGGAGTTGAAAGAAGCCGATGTTGTTGTTGCCCGAATTGAACAACCCGATGTTGCCGTTGCCGGAGTTCAGCAGCCCGGCCAGGTTGATGCCCATCTGGTTGTTACCGGTGAGCCCGATCCCGAAGTTGTTGTTGCCGGTGTTCCCGAACCCGATGTTGCCGTTGCCGTTGTTGCCGGCGCCGGTGTTGAAGTTACCGGTGTTGCCACCGCCCTGGTTGCCAATGCCGCTGTTGCCAAGCCCGATGTTGTTGTCGCCGGAGTTGCCCATACCTCTGTTGCCGTTGCCGGCATTGCCCAGGCCCACGTTGGCATCTCCGGGTTTGGCAATCCCGGAGATGCCACCGTTGTTTCCAAAGCCGATGTTGTTGTTGCCGACGTTTCCGCCACCCACGTTTGTGTTGCCGTTGTTTCCGGCCCCGATGTTGTTGTTGCCGTGGTTGCCATTGCCGACGTTTTGATTGCCGAGGTTCCCGCTACCCGCGTTGATGGTGCCGTTGTTGCCGATGCCCAGGTTCGCGAGCAGTTCCTGATTACTCGCCGCGGGCAGCAACTGCGCGGCGGCGGCCGACGCCTCGGCGTGGTAGCCGAACAGCGCAGCTACGTCCTTGGCCCACATCTGCTCGTATTCGCTTTCGAGCGCGAAAATCGCGGGAGTATGCAGTCCGAACCAGTTCGACATCACCATCTTGACGAACGAATTGCGGTTCACCTCAACCAAAATCGGATGCACGATGGCCGCCCGTGTGGTCTCGAACGCGCTCGCCGCCGCCCTCGCTTGTGCCGCCGCTCCCGCCGCCCGCTCGGCTGACGCGCTCAACCAGCCCGAGTATGGAGTGGCCGCCGCCGCCATCGCCTGGGCTGCGGAACCTTGCCATGCTTGACTCGCCAACCCCGTCGTGACCGCCTGAAAAGACGATGCCGCCGTCCCCAGTTCTTCGGCCAGGCCGTCCCACGCTGCCGCCGCGTTGAGCATGGGCGTCGATCCGGCACCGGTGAAAATCAGCAGTGAATTGATCTCCGGCGGTAGCAGCACAAAATTCACCACAGCTGACTGGCTAGTCCCCGTTACTGAGTCCACCCGGTTTTGGAGTCGGGTTTGTTGATTCGGATTCAGTTGATCTCGCAGGCC
>NZ_MVHT01000290.1 GCF_002086275.1 Mycobacterium intermedium
TGGCCGAGGCTGAACTCGCCCAACCCGATCGGATCGATGCTGATCGCCGGTGTGCTGATCGGCGGCGTGCTGATCTGTGGCAACGCGAATCCGGCCAGCCCAATCGGATCGATCGTGATCGGCGGCGTGGTGATCGCCGGCGTGCTGATCTCGGGTAACGCAAAACCCGGAATTTCGACGGAGGGAATGCTGATCGGAGGGATGGTCAACGTCGGAAGACTGAACCCGCCAATCGCAAAGGGTGCGACGTGGAAACCGATACCGCTGATCGTGAGCGGGCCGAATCCGATGAAGGCGGGCGGACCGCCGGTCTGCGACGTTTCATTCTTAACTCCACCGCCGAATTGCGGGTATCTATCTAATGTGGCCGTTTGCAGCAAAATAATATTGTTAGGGACGAAGAGCACAAAATCCGCGCGTATCCCGGGTAGCGATATGGTCAATTCTGCCGGGCCTAGCTCTGGTGTCATAAAGACGCCGGTGCTGATATTTCCGATCGTTAGTTTTGGAATAGTGATCGGGGGCAGGTGGAACGCGCCGATGGTGGTGCCGGCGGGGATCGTCAGCGGCGGAATGGTGATCGGCGGAATGCTCAGCAGGGGCAGCACGAACGCGTCCAGGGTGATTCCGGCAGGGATCGTCAGCGATGGGATTTCGATCGGCGGAATGCTCAGCCGGGGCAGGTCGAACGCTCCCAAGTCGATGCCCGC
>NZ_MVHT01000291.1 GCF_002086275.1 Mycobacterium intermedium
GCGGGCCGCATGGGTGGGCGAGTTCGTCTTCGGCTTCGTGTGCTTGCTCGATGGAGTCCCAGTAGGTCCATTCGGCTTGGTAGCTTGCGCTCGCGTCGCGGTGGCAGACCAGCGCTGCGCGGACGGTCATGCATCTGCCTTTGTGCGATGCCATTCGCAGGCTTGGCCTTGGGCCGGTACCCGGATGCGGCAGGGCCGGCCCGCTTGTGTTGGCCGGCCGCATCGGTGCGTGCGCCGGCTGACGGTGATGTGACGGACGTATTCGAGCGGCAGTGCGCCCAGCTGTTCGTGCGCGACGTCGCGGCAGCTGCTGTCGTAGCAGGCGGTGGGGTCGCCGATCGCGGCGCGCCTGGCGAGGACCAGGTGCTCATCGCCGCCGGCCGTGACCGCGGTGGCGGCGAAGTAATCGGCCTGCCCGACGTCGCAGAGACAGACGGAGCGGTCGTAGTCGAGCAAGTGGCCGGCGTTGTCGGTCACGTCATGCGCCCCTTTCGGTGGGTGTCTGCTGCTTTGGTTCGACCTCGGCCGACCTCAGCCGACCTCAGCCGCCGA
>NZ_MVHT01000292.1 GCF_002086275.1 Mycobacterium intermedium
AAACGACATGACGAACGGATTGACCGGGGTGTCATAAACCTCGGTGGGCGACCCGACCTGCTCGATACGCCCCTTGTTCAACACCGCGATCCGATCGGCCACATCCAACGCCTCGGCCTGATCATGCGTCACCAACACCGTGGTCACATGCACCTCGTCATGCAACCGGCGCAACCAACTCCGCAGATCCTCGCGCACCTTGGCATCCAACGCACCGAAGGGCTCATCGAGCAACAACACCTCCGGATCCACCGCCAACGCCCGCGCCAACGCCATCCGCTGACGCTGACCACCAGAGAGCTGATTGGGATACCGCCGCTGAAAACCGCTGAGCCCCACCACCTCCAACAGATCGTCGACCTTCTTTTTGATCTCGGCCTTGGGCCGCCGGCGGATCTTCAACCCATACGCCACGTTGTCCCGCACCGTCAGATGCTTGAACGCCGCATAGTGCTGAAACACAAACCCGATACCCCGCCGCTGCGGCGGCACCCGGGTCACGTCACGACCATTGATGGTCACCGTCCCCGAATCCGGCTGATCCAGACCAGCGATCGCACGCAACAACGTCGACTTGCCCGAACCACTAGGCCCCAACAACGCCGTCAACGACCCACTGGGCACCTCGAAGTCCACATGATCCAGCGCCACGAAATCGCCGTAATTCTTATAGGCATCGCGCACCACGATCGC
>NZ_MVHT01000293.1 GCF_002086275.1 Mycobacterium intermedium
CCCGGATTTTTCGTGAAACGTTGTGAGTTTCGGGGTGTAGATATGCGAAAGTGCCTGTCCTGCAAGGAATAATTGGACTTCTCTAGGGTTCAGTCGTTCCAGCGGGAAGGCACCTCGCAGGTGAAGAATATCGCGGTCGGGTCGCGGGTGAAAGTTTCCGCCGACGGTTATGGTGTCGTGTCGCATGCCGGGATGGCCATGGTGCGTGAGCTCGCGGACCGCAGCGGGTTATCGGCGCAGGTCACCGCCGCGTTGGCAGATACCTACCGGGGCCCGTGGGTGTATGCGCCCGGGGAGGTGTTCGCTGATCTGGCTGCCGCGGTCGCCGATGGGGCGGACTGCATCGACGCGGTCGGACAACTGTGCGGCGACCGTGAGCATGTCCTGGGTGCCAAAGCCTCCACGACCACGATGTGGCGGCTAATCGATGAGCGCATCGATGCTTCGCACCTACCGCGGGTGCGTGCCGCCCGGGCTGCGGCCCGCGCAGCGGCCTGGGCCGCCGGCGCCGCCCCCGCACCGGGTGGCTGGTTGCACATCGACATCGACGCCACCCTGGTCCTCGATCATTCCGATAACAAGGAGAAGGCAGGGGCGACCTGGAAAAAGACCTACGGTCACCACCCGCTGCTGGCCTTCGTGGACCGCCCCGAGATCGCCGGC
>NZ_MVHT01000294.1 GCF_002086275.1 Mycobacterium intermedium
CGCCTGATGGTGAGAAAGGCGCGGTGCTCCGCCGCGAGGGGCTGTATTCCAGCCACATTGTGGAGTGGCGACGAGCCCGTGACGCCGGAGCGTTGGCGGGGCTGGCTGCCCCACGCGGACGCAAGCGGCGTGACCCGCAGGCCGAGCGGATCGCCCAGCTGGAAGCCGAGAAGCAGCGACTGGAGCAGGAGCTGGCCAAGACCCGCTTCGTGGTGGATGTGCAGGCAAAACTGCACGCGCTCTTGGAGACTCTCTCCGAGAGCGCGGATACCGATCCGAGGTCGACATCGTGACCGATGACGCCGTCGTCGAGCTGACACCGCATCTGGGTGTGCGGGGCGCCTGCGATGTAGTGGGTTGCTCGCAGGCCGGCTATTACCGCCGACACCGGCAAAGCCCACCGTCAGTACCGAAAACGCCTATCCCGCAACGAGACCGAGTCCAGCCGCGGGCGCTGAGCCACGCCGAGCAACAGGCTATTCTCGACACGCTGCATAGCGACCGGTTCGTCGACCTCGCCCCGGCTGAGGTGTGGGCGACGCTGCTTGATGAAGGCATCTACCTCGGTTCGATCTCCACGTTCTACCGGCTGCTGCGCCGGGCCGGAGAGAGCCGAGAACGCCGCCGCCAAGCCACCCACCCGGC
>NZ_MVHT01000295.1 GCF_002086275.1 Mycobacterium intermedium
CGCACGACTGGATCAAGCCGGCGGTCTGGATAGCAGCGACGCCGACCCCATCGCTGAGCTCGGGCAACGGGCGCTCGGTGCCGGACTACAGACCGCCAGCCTCGACGAAGTGCTCTGTATTAGAGCAACCTGACCCCGCATCACGCCTGAAGGCAATGCCTGGCCCCTTCATCAGCGACCGCGCACCCAATCTCGCCACTCTTTGAGAATCTCGGACAGCTCACGATCCGAGGCGAACAATTCGTCGATCTTGGCGCGAACACGATCGGTCGCCGATACTCGTGCAGGCACCGGCATAAGTCCTTTCTTCAATGCCTTGGTCGGCTCGAAGTGGCAATGGCCAAGTTGAAGTATCCGCTGGTGGCCAGATGAAAGTCTCCATCCCGTGATCGCGCTCATCGAAAATCCCCAGGCGTGCTCGCCGAAAGTCCTCACCTGTGAGCAGCGCTCAGTGTAGTTGGTGGGTTCCCGGTGGCGGCTCTGCGGAGGGTTTCGGCGGCGCCTTGGTGGTCGCGTAGCCGGTAGGGCTCACCGCCGTGGGCGATGCCAGTCGCGGTTATCACCCGACTTGGCTCAAATTAGTGCGCACCGTCGGCGCGGATTTCGAGCAGCGCAATGCGTAGGTCGTCGGGTAGTGGG
>NZ_MVHT01000296.1 GCF_002086275.1 Mycobacterium intermedium
CGCCGCGGTGCTGAACCCGGGAACGCTGATCTGCGGCAGATCGAAGCCCTCGAAACCGATCGGCGGCAACGTCAACGGTGCCGTGCTGAAGCCAGGGACACTGATCTGCGGCAGGTCGAACCCGTCGATGCCGATCGACCCCAGCGTGAACGGCGGCGTGGCGAACCCGGGCACGGTGATCTGCGGCAGATTGAAGTCGGCGAGGCCGAAGGACGGAATGTTGACGGCCGGGATATTGAACGACGAAAGGCCAATGGACGGGAAGGTATAGGCCCCGCCAGGATTATCGGGATTGCTGATGGTAAGGACCGGCAGCGTCATCTGGCTGATGGAGAAGCCTGGGAAGGTGAACGAGCCAATCGAGCCGGGGGTTTGGTTGCCGAGGAATATAGCGCCGATATCGGTGATATCGACCCGATAAGTGGGCGCCGCGAGGAAATCGGTGTCGAGTCGAAGTACGGATGTCCAGCCGTCACCGGGCGCGTCGAAGTTCGGGAAGGTGATCACCGGGAGGTTCATTCCAGCGAAACTCACCTGAGGTAGTTGCCATGCCGAGACCTGAATCAACGGTGTCGAGAAACGCGGGATGGTGATCTCCGGGGTAGCCAGCGCCGGCACTGTAATGACCGGGGTGT
>NZ_MVHT01000297.1 GCF_002086275.1 Mycobacterium intermedium
CGCCGCGGTGCTGAACCCGGGAACGCTGATCTGCGGCAGATCGAAGCCCTCGAAACCGATCGGCGGCAACGTCAACGACGGGATGCTGAACCCGGGCACCGTGACCGGCGGCAGATCGAAGCCAGTGATGCCGATCGACGGCACCGTCAACTCCGCCGTGCTGAATGCGGGGAAAGCGATCCGCGGCAAGTTGAAACCCTCGACGCCGAACGGCGGAATCGTCAGGGAGGGGATATTGAAAGCAGAAAGGCCGACCGACGGGATCTGGTAGGCCCCCATGGGATCGTCAGGATTGCTGATGGTGATGACCGGCAGCTGCATCGAGCTGATCTGCAGGCCCGGGAAGGTGAAGGAGCCGATCGCGCCACGAGTTACATTGCCGAGGGATATCTGGCCGACATCCCTGATGTAGACCCCGTAATCGGGGAGGATAGAACCGGTGGAAAGTCCAAGTACGGAAACCCAGTCGCTACCGGGCACATCGAAATTCGGGAAGCTGATCGTCGGAAGGGTCATTCCCGGGAAAGACACACCCGGCAGTTGCCATGCCGGGATCTGAATCAACGGTGTCGAGAAACGCGGGATGGTGATCTCCGGGGTAGCCAGCGCCGGCACTGTAATGACCGGGGTGT
>NZ_MVHT01000298.1 GCF_002086275.1 Mycobacterium intermedium
GGGTGGGCGGCAGCGGCGGCGGTGCTGGCGCCTTCGTGGGCGCTGCGGGAGTCGGCGGGGACGGCGGCGTCGGCGGCACCGGGGGCCAAGGCGCCCAAGGCGTCCTCGGAGTCAGCGGTCTCAACGGCGGGCAGGGCGGTCTGGGCACCCAGGGTGGCAGCGGTGGTCACGGTGGACAGGGCGGGGCCGGCAACGGCGGCACCAACGGCAACGGCGGGGCCGGCGGAATGGGCGGCCAAGGCGGGCAGGGCGGTACGGGCGCGGCTGACACGGGCAGCGGAGCCGGCAAGGGCGGCACCGGTGGTATGGGCGGTGCCGGAGGTGCGGGCGGCACAGCCGGTACCGGCGGCAGCGGTGGGGTCAACGGAGTTACCGGCATGGGCGGGACCGGCGGTGTTGGGGGCACTGGCGGCCAAGGCGCCACAGGTATCTCGGGCGTGGCTGATGGCGCCGGCGGCCAAGGCGGCGAGGGCGGCGCCGGTGGCACCGGCGGCACGGGCGGCCCAGGTGGCGTCCAGGGTGTGGGCGGCCGCGGCGGCGCGGGCGGCACCGGCGGCCAGGGCGGCCAAGGCGGCACGGGCGCCGACAACAGCGGCACCATCGGGGTGGCGGGCGGTAAGGG
>NZ_MVHT01000299.1 GCF_002086275.1 Mycobacterium intermedium
GGTATTTACTGAGTTTCCTCCTGTGGTTGGTTGGGTCGGTTGATCCATGAGGTATTGGGGATCTTGGGCGGTTCGGGTGGTTTGCGGACGAACCGTTCGGGGTGCGCGTCGTAGGCGTTGGCCAAGGTGGTGGCGCGCTTGTCGCGGATTGTCTCGGCCAGGCCGTAGTGGATATCAGCGGCGGTATGCAGGCCCAGTGCGGTATGACGATGTTCGTCGTTATACCAACCAAAGAAGACCTGGCAGTGGCTGCGTGCGGTCTCGATCGAGTCGAACCGGGCGGGGAAGTCGGGCCGGTACTTCAGCGTCTTGAACTGGGCCTCGCTGAAGGGGTTGTCGTTGCAGACGTGGGGTCGGCTGTGTGACTGGGTGATGCCGAGGTCGGCCAGCAGGAACGCTACCGGCTTGGATGTCATCGAGCTGCCGCGATCAGCGTGGATCGTCAACTGGTCGCGCCCAATCGCCTGCTTGGCGCAGGTCTGTCGGATCAGCACCTCGGCCAGGGCGGCCGATTCGCGGCTGGCCACCATCCACCCAACGACGTAGCGCGAGAAGATGTCCAAGATGACATACAGGTAGTAGTAGGACCACTTCGCCGGGCCGCGCAG
>NZ_MVHT01000029.1 GCF_002086275.1 Mycobacterium intermedium
GTCGTCCGGGGTTTCGTCGGCCGTCGCGATCCCGATGGCGGAAAATATTGTGGCACCGACGGTTACCAGCGCGCCGAATCCCGCGAGTAGTTGTTCGTGAAGTTGTTTCATACGGACTCCCGCCCCGCTTGTGGCTCCGCCTCTGGCTCCGCTCGGCGCGCTGGTAACCGTCGGTGCCACAATATTTTCCGCCATCGGGATCGCGACGGCCGACGAAACCCCGGACGACCCGGTAGTCGATGGTCGGGGGACCGGTGGCAACGCGTACGCGCTGGGAGGCGCGCACGTTCTAGGCATTCCCTACGAGGAGTACATCCGCCGCGAAGGCGCCGACTGGTTCCCGAACCTGAAACGCCAGATCGTCGACTACCCGGCGGGACAGGTTCAGGGCCACGTCATGGGTCGTCTCTTCCCAGAGGTACGCCAGCTCGACGAAGTCTTCCCGGGGCTGGGTATGGACGGACCCAGCGTCGGCGAGTCCGTCGACATCGGACAGGACAACCTGGAAGCGGCTATCCGCAGCGGCGGTCCCGGCACCGCGATCGGCCTCTCCGAGGGCGCCCTCGTGCTCGACGCGCTGCAGGCTCGGCTCGCTACCGACCCCACCGCCCCACCGCCGGACCAGCTGACGTTCGCCACCTTCGGTGATCCCGTCGCCCGGCACGCCTTCGGTGAGAGCTTTCTGACCGCCGTGTTCCCGGTCGGCAGCATCGTTCCCGCACTCGACTACCGCGTCCCGCCGCCTGTCGAGAGCCAGTACGACACCCATATGTTCATCTCCGCGTACGACTCGATTGCCGACTTCCCGGACCGGCCGGACAACTTGATGTCGCTCGCCAACACCCTCGCGGGGTTGGTCACCGGCCACACCGCGGTGGCGTTCACCAATCCGAGCATGGTGCCGCCGCAGAACATCAGGACGACGGTCAACTCCCGGGGCGCGAAGACGACAACCTATTTGATTCCCGAGCGGCATCTTCCGCTGGTGATGATCTTCCAGTACTTCGGGGTTCCGGAGGACACGCTGAATCAACTCGACGCAGAACTGGCGCCGATGGTCAACGCGGGATATTCCCGAAACGACGACCCGCTGACCGCTCCGGTGCAACTCGACCCCGTCAACGGCTACGACCCGGCGGCCGTCACCGCACCGGCCACCCAGGCGACTTTCGGCGGCGGCGCGGACCCCTTCTCGCAGATCCTCTCCGGCGCGCTGTATGCGTTGAACCAAGCAGGTCACGGTGGTGAGCCAAAACCCTGACATCAGGGGCTGATTCGGCCGCCTACCCCGCACCCGTGGTCACCCGAATGCTGGGGCAATAATGGCTCCCTAGCCGACCGTGGTCCGGCGGTGAGCAGTGGCGCAAAGGAGCATTCGATGAGCACACCGACCGCTGGCCGCCCGTTGCGGGTCATCCAATGGACGACGGGGAACATCGGTCGGCGGTCGCTGCACGCCATCATCGGCAGACCCGACATGGAACTCGTCGGCGTATATGCGCACGGACCGGAGAAGGTCGGCGTCGACGCCGCAGATCTGGCCGGCTGGCCCACGCCCACCGGCGTGCGGGCCACCAACGACGTCGACGCGCTGCTCGCGCTGGGCGCCGACGCGTGCTGCTACAACCCCTTGTGGCCGAACATCGACGAGTTGGTGCGGCTGCTCGAGTCCGGGGTCAACGTGTGCAGCAGCGCGGCCTGGATCACCGGCGGGAAGCAGACGCCACAGGACCGCGAACGCATCCTGGCCGCCTGCCGGCGCGGTGGGTCGACGATCTTCGGCAGCGGCGCGCACCCGGGCATGTCGAACATGGTCGGGATGGTGCTCAGTGCAGCGTGTGAGCGGGTCGACGAAATCCGAATCACCGAGTCGGTGGACTGTTCGACCTACGAATCGGCGGAAACCCAGTCGGCGATGGGGTTTGGCAAGGATCCTGACACGCCCGGCTTGGCGGAAACCCTGCGGCGGGAAAGCGAGGTCTTCGCCGAGTCGGCGGCGATGATGGCCGACGCGATCGGGGCCCAGCTGGACCGGATGACCTTCGACGTCACCTTCACCGCGGCCACCGGTGACAGCGATCTGGGATTCATGAAGATCCCCGCCGGCACCGTCGGCAGCATCTACGGCTACCACCGGGGCTGGGTCGCCGACCGCAATGTGGTCAGCGTTGGGTTCAACTGGACGATGGGCAACCACGTGGTGCCACCGAAGCCGTTGGAGCACGGCCACGTCATCCAGGTTTTCGGGCTGCCCAACATGCGCACGGTGCTGCACTGCCTGCCCCCCAAGGACTGGACCGAGCCCGGCTTCATGGGCCTCGGCATGATCTACACCGCAATGCCGGTGACCAATGCGGTGCCTGCCGTGGTCGCAGCGCGGCCCGGCATCGTGACGCTGGCCGACCTGCCGCCGGTGACCGGACGGGTGGCGCTGTAGAAGCTGTGTCGTTCGGCACATCCGCTACCCCAGAGGAACGCTTCCGTCCACTAATGCTTAAGATACTTAGCTGAGCAAATAGTATTACGGCATTCAATGCCCGGACCGAGGAAGCAACGTCACCGAATCGGCGTTACACCCGTTCGACGCAGGGAAGGCGGTGGCCATGGTTCGTATCTCCCGATTGGTCAAGCGGGCTTGGATTCCGCTGATCTTGGTGGTGGTGCTCGCGGTGTCGGCACTGGTGGTCTCACGCCTGCACAAGGTCTTCGGCTCCCAGGACCTCAATGCCAATGCCGGCGCCGGGATCGAGATCGTGCAGTTCAACCCCAAGGTGGTCAAGTACGAGGTCTTCGGATCACCCGGTGACACCGCCAACATCAACTACTGGGACGCCGAGGCCAACACCCACCAAGTGAACGCCGCCGTACTGCCCTGGACCGTCACGGTGTCCACCACGCTGCCGTCGGTGAGCGCCAACATCATGGCGCAGAGCGACGGCAGCCACATCGGCTGCCGTATTACCGTCGACGATGTGGTCCGCGAGGAGAAGATGTCCGACGGCGTCAACCCCCAGACCTTCTGCCTGGTGAAGTCGGCATGAGCGATCTGCAGCAAGGAACCCATACCGCTGCCGACGACACCGCGCCGATCGCCGTGCCGCCGGCCGAACGCCCGAAGCGCACCCATCACCCGGTGATCCCACGCACCATCCGCATTTTCGCGGTACCGATCATCATCGCCTGGGTGGTGTTGACGGTGGTGGTGAACGTCGTCGTCCCAACGCTGGAAGTGGTCAGCGAGCAACACTCGGCGCCGATGACCCCGCTGGACGCGCCATCGATGCAGGCGATGATGCGCCTCGGCCACAACTTCAAGGAATTCGACTCCAACAGCACGGTGATGATCGTGCTGGAGAGCCCCAAGGCGCCGCTAGGCGACGATGCGCACCGCTACTACGACGGCCTGATCCGCGAACTACGCAAGGATCACGAGCACATTCAGCACATCCAGGACTTCTGGGGTGACCGACTGACCGCGGCGGGTGCCCAGAGCGCGGACGCCAAGAGCGCATACGTGATGCTGAACCTCGCCGGCAACCAGGGGACGACGCTGGCCAACGAATCGGTCGAGGCCGTCCGTGAGGTACTCGACCACTCGACACCACCGCCCGGGGTGCAGTCGTATGTGACCGGACCCGCCGCGCTCAGCGACGACATGCACATCATCGGCAACGCGAGTCTGGCCAAGATCACCCTGTTCACCCTTGGCGCGATCGCGATCATGCTGCTGCTGGTCTACCGGTCGATCGTGACAACCCTGATCCAGTTGTTCATGACGTTCGTTGCGCTGGCGTCGGCGCGGGGGATCGTCGCCGTTTTGGGCTACAACAACGTGTTCGGCCTCACCACCTTTGCCGGCAATATCCTCACCATGCTGGCTATCGCCGCCGGCACCGACTACGGAATCTTCCTCGTCGGCCGCTACCAGGAGGCGCTGCGTGCCGGCGAGGATCGAGAAACGGCCTACTACACGACATTTCGCGGGGTTGCCCCGGTAGTCCTGGGCTCGGGTTTGACCATCGCCGGGGCGACCTACTGCCTGAGCTTCGCCCGGCTGCCGTGGTTCAACACCATGGGCGCTCCGGTGGCCATCGGCATGCTCGTCGTCGTATTGGCCGGGCTGACGCTGGGTCCCGCGGTGATCTTCGTGGGCAGCAAGCTGCACCTGTTCGAGTCCAAGCGCGCGGCCAAGCGGGGCCGCCTGTGGCGGCGGGTCGGCACGGCGGTAGTGCGTTGGCCCGCACCGGTTCTGGCGGTCAGCGCCGCCATTGTGTTGGTCGGTATGGTCGCGCTGCCGAGTTTCAAGACGAGCTACAACGACCGCTTCTACCTGCCCTCCTGGGCCCCGTCAAACGTCGGCCAACAAGCCGCGGACCGGCACTTCTCACCGGCGCGCATGGACCCGGACATGTTGATGGTCGAGGCCGACCACGACATGCGGAACACCGCCGACATGCTGGTGCTGGACCGGGTGGCCAAGAATGTGATGCGCACCGTCGGCATCGCGATGGTGCAGGACATCACCAGGCCGCTGGGAATCCCAATCCAGCACAGCTCCATACCTTTTCAGAACAGCATGCAGAGTCAGACGACGATGCAGAACATGGGCTTCCTCAAGGACCGCATGAAGGACATCACCAAGATGGCCGACGAGATGCAGTTCATGATCGAGACCATGGAGCGCATGTATCAGGTCACCCAGGAGCTGTCGAACGCCGCCGACGACAGCGCCAAGACCACGGCGGAGACTGCGCAGATCACCAACCGGTTGCGGGACCACATCGCCGATTTCGACGATTTCTGGCGGCCGATCCGCAGCTACTTCTACTGGGAACGACACTGCTTCGACATCCCCATCTGCTGGTCGTTGCGGTCGCTGTTCGAGTCGTTGGACGGATTCGACCAACTGGCCGGACAATTCGACATACTCACCAAGGACATCCAGCGCACGGCCGCGGCGACGCACGACATGCTGGTCCTGATCCCGCCGATGATCACCACGATGAAGACCACCAAGGCGCTGACGCTGACGATGCAGGCCACGTTCTCGGCGATGCTCGACCAGATGGAATCGCTGAGCAACACCGCCGTGGTGATGGGGCAAAGCTTCGACCAGTCGAAGAACGACGACTTCTTCTACCTGCCGCCGGAAGCGTTCGACAACCCGGACTTCCAGACCGGATTGCGGATGTTCCTGTCGCCGGACGGTCACTCGGCGCGCTTCTTCATCACTCACCAGGGCGATCCGATGACACCGGAAGGGATTTCGCGTGTCGACTCCGAACGGTTGGCCGCGCAGGAGGCGCTCAAGCAGTCGTCGCTGTCGGATGCCAAGGTCTATCTCGGCGGCACCGCGGCGACCTTCAAGGACATGCACGACGGCGCGAAATACGACCTGATGATCGCGGTGGTGTCGGCGCTGACGCTGATCTTCATGATCATGTTGTTGCTCACCCGCAGTGTGGTGGCGGCGCTGGTGATCGTGGGCACCGCGGCCAGTTCCATCGCCGCGTCGTTCGGCTTGTCGGTTCTCATCTGGCAGGACCTGTTCGGCATCAAGATCCACTGGATCGTCATGGCCCTGTCGGTCATCATCCTGTTGGCCGTCGGCTCGGACTACAACCTGCTGTTGGTCTCCAGGTTCAAAGAGGAGATTCATGCCGGCCTCAAGACCGGAATCATCCGATCCATGGCGGGCACCGGTGGTGTGGTGACCGCCGCGGGCCTGGTTTTCGCCTTCACCATGGCCGCCATGCTGGGCAGCGAATTGCGGGTGCTCGGCCAGTTCGGGTCCACGGTGTGTATCGGTCTGCTGCTGGACACACTGATCGTGCGCACGCTGTTGATGCCATCGATCGCAACCTTGCTGGGCCGCTGGTTCTGGTGGCCGCAGGTCGTGCACCCACGCGGCGACAATGCGCGGATCCCGGCCAAACACGTTGCGCCGGCGGCGACCGCGTGATTCTGACGGGCCGAGCCCGGGCCGGGTTAGTCGGCCAGTTGCAGGCACACCGCCAGCGCACCGGCGCCGACGTGCAGCGCCAGCACCGCGCCCAACGGCGTGATGATCGCGGGTTCGCACGACGGTAGCCGCTGGGCCAACCTGTCCGCGAGGTCTGCGGCGGCGTCGGGATTGGCGACGTGGTGCACCGCCAGCGCCGCGCGGCCGTCGCCGACCACCTCACCGACCCGGTCGATCATCGCCTCGGTCGCATGCCGGACGGTGCGAACACGTTGCGCCAGAACTAGTTTGCCGTCATCATCGACCTTCAGCAGTGGCTTGAGCGACAGTGCCGTACCCAGCCACGCCGAAGCGCCGCCGATGCGTCCGCTGCGCCGCAGGTTGTCCAGCCGGTGCACCAACACGAACGCACGGGTGCGCTTCACCGCCGTGTTCGCTGCCCGCACAACGGAATCCAGGTCCTCCCCGGCGGCCGCGGCCTGCGCGGCGGCCAGCGCCGTGAAGCCGGTACCCATGGCCGCCGACTTCGAGTCGACGACCCGCACGGCCGGGTCGAGGTCGGCCGCGGTCCGTTCGGCGTTGCCGTAGGTGCCCGACAAGGCCGACGAAATATGTACGGCCACCACGCCATCACCGCCGCTGTCCGCCAACGCCTGTTGATAGATGTGGGCAAGTTCGGCCGGCGTGGCCCCAGCGGTCGTGGCCTGCCGGTCGTGGATGTCCTCGGGCACTTCGTCCACGCCTTCGCGCAAATCGGCGTCGTCGAGCAGGATGTGCAGCGGCACCTCGCGGATCCCCCACTTGTCCCGCAGTTCGGCCGGCAGGCGAGCCGCGGAGTCGGCCACCACAATGACCGTCATGGCCGCAATTTTTCGGTTGACACGCCGGCTTCGGCCAGTGCTTTGAGCATCAGCTCGGCAACCGCTTGGTGCGCTTCGAAGTTCCAGTGAATGCCGTCGGGATTGGCGCGTCCACTCATGACCTGTTCTGCAACAGCGGCTTTGAGGTCCACCAGCGGAATGTCGTGCTGTTGCGCCCATTCCGTAATCGCCGCCACCGTCCCCGCCCGGCCGTGGTGCGCCCTGCCGTACGTGTCGGCGATATGCACCGACGGCAGCGACGCCACCATCGGGATACCCGGCCGGTTGAATTCGATTGCACCACGTGTGGTTTCGAGATACTCGGCGGTCAGATGCGGCGGCAGCGCCGGCCTGGCGTACGGCGAAAGCCGCGGCTGCAGCCAGCCGTAACCATCGCGGACCCAGCGTCGCAGCCGGGGCGGACGCACATAGCGGATGAGCTCGCGCAAGGCCGTCGGCAACACCGACGGCAACGAATCCATCCCGCCGGTGGCGAACACCACCGCGCCGGCCTTGGCCAGCGCGGCCCAGGAACGCGGATCCTGGGTTGCCGCCCACCAGACATCCCGGCAGGTCCAGCCGATGCGGCCGATCAGCTCCAAATCCCAACCCAGTTGCGCCGCAACGATATTGGGCCAAATGCGCGGATCGTCCGCGGGCAGACCGCCGGTCGGGCCGTAGTAGGCCAACGAATCGGCGAAAACCAGCAGAACCGGCTTGGCGTTGTGTTCAGAGGACATCGTTGGCAACCTGCGCTGAAGCGTTCCACACATCCAGTCGCCACCGGATTTCGTCAAACGGGGCGTCTGGTTCCGAGTGTCCGCTCAGCTGCACCCAGCTGGCGTTGCCCATGCCGCCCAGGGCTGGCCAGTTGGCTACCGGCAGCTTCAACAACGTCGCGGACAACGCGGCGATCAGCCCGCCGTGCGCCACCAACACGACGGGTGGCTCCGGCGCGCTGGCCATCCCCCAGTCCGGCTCATTGGCCACCAACTCGGCAACCAACGGCCGACTGCGAGCGGCGACGTCGACCCGACTCTCCCCGCCATGCGGGGCCCATGTGGCGTCCTCGCGCCAGGCCAGGCGGGCACCTGGCGACTCGAAGTCGATCTCGGCGTGGGTCAATCCCTGCCACTCCCCCAGGTGGGTTTCCCGCAGCCTCCTGTCCACCCGGACCTCGAGGCCGGTCCGCTCCCCCAGCTTGATCGCGGTGTCATAGGCGCGGCGCAGATCCGACGACATGATCAGCAGTGGCTGTAGCTTGCCCAGCACCTCGGCGGCGGCGACCGCCTGCGCGCGCCCTAATTCGCTCAGGTCGGTGTCCAGCTGACCCTGCATCCGGCTGCCCAGGTTGTAGTCGGTTTGGCCGTGCCTGAGCATTACCAGCCTGCGCACCCTCATCCCGCGTGCCCTTCGGACCGGGTCTCCGACGTCTCAGGCGTCTCCGGCGTCTCAGGCGGCTCGGGGGCATCCAGATCCACCGGAACCACCGGGCAGTCGGCCCACAGCCGGTCCAGCGCATAGAAGTCGCGGTCGTCCTGGTGCTGGATGTGGACCACGATGTCGCGGTAGTCCAGCAGCGTCCAGCGGCCTTCCCGGGCGCCCTCGCGGCGAGCCGGTTTGTAGCCCGCGCGGCGCATCTTCTCCTCGACCTCGTCGACGATCGCGTTGACCTGCCGTTCGTTGGATGCCGAGGCGATGACGAAACAGTCGGTGATGACCAACTGATTAGAGACGTCGATGACGATCACGTCGTTGGCGAGCTTGGCGGCCGCCGCCCTGGCGGCCACCCTCGCCATGTCGATGGCTTCCTGATTGGCGCTCATAAGGTCTTCCCCGCGGTCATATTCGGGGCGATCTTGGGCTCCCGATAAAGCTGACGCTTCGATATGTACTGCACGACGCCGTCGGGCATCAGGTACCACAGCGGCCGACCCTCCTCGGCACGTTGACGGCAGTCGGTCGAGGAGATCGCCAGCGCCGGAATTTCCAGCAAGGTCACGGCATCCTCGGCCAGATTCGTCAACACAGTGGTGATGTGGTCGTGGCTCAGCTCGTAGCCAGGTCGGTTCACCCCGACAAACCGCGCCAACTCGAAAAGCCCCTCCCAGCCCTGCCAAGACAAAATCGACGCCAGCGCGTCGGCGCCGGTGATGAAATACAACTGCGAGTCCGGGTTAAGGGCACGCAGGTCGCGCAGGGTGTCGATGGTGTAGGTGGCGCCGCCGCGGTCAATGTCGACCCTGCTCACCGAGAACTGCGGGTTGGAGGCGGTGGCAATCACTGTCATCAGGTAGCGGTCCTCGGCCGGTGAGACCTGTCGTTCCTTCTGCCATGGCTGACCACTGGGTACGAACACGACTTCGTCGAGCTCGAACCGGTCGGCCACCTCGCTGGCGGCGACCAGGTGGCCGTGATGGATGGGATCGAACGTCCCGCCCATCACCCCCAACCGGCGCAGCCGCTTTTGCATGGTTCGCCAGCTTACTTGAGCAGCCACGACGCCTATCGCTCGCTGGACGTGCCGGTCGAGGCGTTGGCCTGAGCTGCAACCGCCGAAAGCCGCCGAATGGTTTGTCATCGTTAGCACCGGTATTCGGCCAAACACTCGGCGCAAAAGTACGACCAATGGCAACAAATAGGTGGGAGACCCGAGCATTCGTGCGCCGCATCGTGTAAAAGGTGTCTGTGACAAACTTGCCGCTCGAATCAGAAGAGCCGACGCAGCAGACGATCAGAAACTCCATGATCCAGCGCTGCTTCACCCGGTCGGAGGTACAGGGCAGCATCACACTGCCCGCGGTTCCGAGCCTGATCGATGAGTACGTGAGTATGTGCGAGACGATCTTCGCGGCCGTGGGTCGCAAGTTCAACGAAGAGGAACTCGCCCACCTGCGTAAGGTGCTCGAAGGCCAGCTGGCCGCGGCGTTTTCGGCTTCCCCCCGGTCGAGCATCGTCATCACGTACAACGCTCCGGTCGGTCCGACCCTGCACTACGAGGTCAACGCCCGCTGGTGGAGCCTGGCTGAGACCTATGACAACTGGACTCGTACCCGGGAACCACCGCTGTTCGGCAAGGAGCCCGACGCGCGCATCTGGGACCTCGCCAACGAGGCGCCGGATCCGGCGGCATGCCGGGTGCTCGAGATCGGTCCGGGTACCGGGCGCAATGCCCTTCCGCTGGCGCGGCGGGGGCATCCCGTCGACGTGGTGGAATTGACCCCGAAGTTCGCCGAGTTGCTTCGCGAGGCGGCCGAGAAGGAATCGCTCGACATCCGGGTCATCGTCCGTGACGTCTTCCAGACCACTCAGGACCTGCGTCAGGACTATCAGTTGATCGCGCTGTCTGAGGTGGTGCCCGATTTCCGGAACACGCAGCAATTGCGTGGCCTGTTCGAAATCGCCGCCGAGTGCCTGGCTCCCGGTGGACGCATCGTGTTCAGCACCTTCCTGGCGGCCGGCGGCTACATCCCTGACCAAGCCGCGCGTGAGTTCGGTCAGCAGGTGTACTCGGCCATCTTCACCCGGCACGAGATGGCGAGGGCCGCGGGCGGACTTCCACTCGAACTGGTCGCTGACGACTCGGTCTACGAATACGAGAAGGCGAACCTGCCGCCGGGCGCCTGGCCGCCCACCGGGTGGTACGAGAACTGGATCACTGGTCTGGACGTGTTCCCGGTCGGTCGGGAGTCGAGCCCGATCGAATTGCGCTGGTTGGTGTTCCAGAAGACACGCTGACGTTCGTCGAGCGTCACGCCAGCGTGGCGGCGGCACGCGAGGGTCACCCTGGCGTGACGCTCGGCGAGAAGGTCAGACCGGATCAGACCGGCAACAGCTGGTCGATCACCGTGGCGAGCTGCTTGGCCGACCGGCATTCGTGCATGGTGATGACTTCCTCGTAGCGCGGCACGGCGGAGTCACCGCTACCCCAGAGGTGTCGGGGTTCGGGGTTGAGCCAGTGCGCGTGCCGGGCGGCGGTCACCATGTCGTCCAGCACGTCGACGGCGGGGTTGCGGTAGTTGGTGCGCCCGTCGCCCAGTACCAGCAGCGAGCTGCGCGGTGAGAGCACGTTCGGGAAATTCTGCACGAACGAAACGAACGCGTTGCCGTAGTCGGAGTGCCCGTCTCGGCTGTAGACGCCCGCCTCGCGGGTGATCCGCTGAATCGCCACGGCCAGGTCGGCTTCCGGGCCGAACATGTGCGTCACCTCGTCGGTGGTGTCGATGAAGGCGAACACGCGTACCCGCGAAAACTGTTGGCGCAGAGCGTGTACCAGCAACAGGGTGAAGTGGCTGAACCCGGCGACCGAGCCCGACACGTCACACAACACCACCAGTTCCGGCCGGGCTGGACGGGGCTTCTTCAGAACGACGTCGATCGGCACGCCACCGGTGGACATCGATTTGCGCAGCGTCTTGCGCAGATCGATCGAGCCGGCGCGGGCACGACGGCGCCGCGCGGCCAGCCTGGTCGCCAGCGTGCGCGCCAGCGGCGCCACCACTCGACGCATCTGGCGCAGCTGCTCGCCGGATGCGCGCAGGAATTCGACGTTCTCCGAAAGCTGCGGAATGCCGTACATCTGGACGTGCTCGCGACCCAGTTGCTCGGCGGTGCGCCGTTTGGTTTCGGCGTCGACCATCTTGCGCAGCTGGGCAATCCGCTGCGCGGCAAGGGCTTTGGCGATCTGCTCCTGACTGGGTGAGGGTTCGTCGCCGTACGGGGCGAGCAGGCCGGCCAGCAGCTTGCCCTCCAGCTCGTCCAACGCCATCGCCTTGAGCGCCTGATACGACGAGAAGGAGGGGCCACGGCTGGAGTTGTACTTGCCGTAGGCCTCGACGATGCGGGCGATCATGGCGACCAGCCGCTCGTCCATGTCTGCGAGCTCGGGGTTGTCGGTCAGCAGATCCAAAAGCATCTGCCGCATTGCCTCGACGTCGTCGGGCGGCAGGCCGTCCGGGTCGCCGGCCGCATCCTCATCGATGACCACCGAGCGCGCACCCAACGCCGCGGGGAACCACAGGTCGAACATCGCGTCGAAGGTCTCGCGGTGGTCGGGCCGGCGCAGCACCGCGACGGCCAGGCCCTCGCGCAGCACCTCACGCTCGCCCAGGCCGAGCACGGCCATCACCCGGCCGGCGTCCACGGTCTCCGACGGACCCACCGAAATGCCGCTTGCTCGAAGGGCTTCCACGAAACCCACCAGATGTCCCGGCAGTCCGTGTGGGGCCAGGGGCCGGCGCGGGCGGATCCGTCGCGATGCCATGGTTCAGCCCTTCTCCTCAGTTGAGCCTGAGCTCCCCGGCCGCGCGCTGCTGGTCGGATTGGTGTTTGAGGACCACGCCCAGGGTGGCCGCGACGACCGCGTCGTCGATGGTGTCCAAGCCCAAGGCGAGCAGTGTGCGTCCCCAGTCGATGGTCTCGGCGATCGACGGCACCTTCTTGAGCTGCATTCCGCGCAGCACGCCGATGATGCGCACCAACTCCTCGGCCAGATGCTGCGGCAGTTCGGGGACGCGCGACAGCAGGATGCGGCGTTCCAGTTCGGGCGTCGGGAAATCTATGTGCAGGAACAGGCAGCGACGCTTGAGCGCCTCGGACAACTCGCGGGTGGCGTTCGAGGTGAGCACCACCAACGGCGTGCGGGTGGCGGTGATGGTGCCGAGTTCGGGGACGGTCACCGCGAAGTCGGAGAGCACCTCCAGCAGCAGGCCCTCGATCTCGATGTCGGCCTTGTCGGTTTCGTCGATGAGCAGGACGGTCGGTTCGGTGCGCCGGATCGCGGTCAGCAGCGGCCGCTGCAGCAGGAACTCCTCGCTGAACACATCGTCTTTGGTCGACTCCCAGTCACCCGATTCGGCCTGGATGCGCAGGATCTGCTTGGCGTGGTTCCACTCGTACAGCGCGCGGGCCTCGTCGACGCCCTCGTAGCACTGCAGCCGGACCAGACCGGAGCCGGTGGCCTGGGCGATGGCCCGGGCCAGTTCCGTCTTTCCGACGCCGGCGGGACCTTCCACCAGCAGCGGCTTGCCGAGCCGGTCGGCGAGAAAGACCGCCGTCGCCGTGGCGGTATCGGGCAGGTACCCGGTCTCGGCCAGGCGGCGGGAGACGTCCGCGATGTCGGCGAACAGCGGCACGGAACGTGCGGGCACGCTCATGGTGGACTCTCCTAGTGCTGGGGGCGCGTCAGGCCGGACGGATGTGGCCTGTGGTGGGCGAGCCCCACACGATCCACTTGGTCGAGGTGAGTTCCGGTAGCCCCATCGGGCCACGAGCGTGCAGCTTCTGAGTGGAGATGCCGATCTCGGCGCCGAAGCCGAACTGCTCGCCGTCGGTGAATGCCGTAGCGGCGTTGACCATCACCGCGGCGGCATCGACCTGTTCGGTAAACCGTTGAGCGGCAGCAAGATTCGTGGTAACGATGGCCTCGGTGTGCCCGGTGCCGTACTCGTTGATGTGAGCGATGGCCGCGTCCACGCCGTCCACCACCGCCACCGCGATGTCCATCGCCAGATACTCGCGCCGCAGGTCGTCCTCACTGGGATCCAGATGCACCGTGACACCGGCGTCCTGCAGCGCGTTCAGCAGGCGCGGCAGCGCGTGTTCGGCGATCGCCGCATCCACCAGCAGGCTTTCGGCGGCGTTGCAGACGCTGGGCCGACGGGTCTTGGAGTTCAGCAGGATACGTTCGGCGACGTCGAGGTCGGCGGCTTCGTGCACATACACGTGACAGTTGCCGACGCCCGTCTCGATGGTCGGTATCTGGGCGTCACGGACGACGGCGTCGATCAGGCCCGCTCCCCCACGCGGAATCGCCACGTCGACCAGGCCGCGGGCCTGGATCAGGTGGGTGACCGTGGACCGGTCGGCCGCCGACACCAGCTGCACGGCGTCGGCGGGCAGGTCTTGGCCGACCAAGGCCGAGCGCAGCACGGTGACCAGCGCCGCGTTGGACCTGGCCGCCGAGGAGCTGCCACGCAGTAGCGCGGCGTTGCCGGACTTGAGGGTCAGGCCGAACGCGTCGACGGTGACGTTGGGACGGCCCTCGTAGATCATTCCAACCACGCCGAGTGGAACTCGCTGCTGACGCAGCTGCAGCCCATTGGGCAGCGTCGAACCACGCAGGACCTCACCGACCGGGTCGGGCAGCGCGGCGACCTGGCGCAGGCCGGACGCGATCCCGTCGATGCGCTGCGGGTTGAGAGCCAGCCGGTCGAGCATCGCGGCCGGGGTGTCGGCCGCCCGGGCGGCATCGAGGTCCTCGGAGTTCGCGGCCAGGATCTCGGTGGTGTGGGCCAGGATCTCGTCGGCGGCGGCGTGCAGCGCGCGGTCTTTGACGGCGGTCGGCAGCGTGGCCAACACGCGGGCGGCAACCCGGGCGCGGCGCGCGGCGTCGTGCACCTCTTGACGCAGATCGGGCAGCGCCGGAGCTTCCAGACTCATTAGCCCAGGATATCGGGCTTAGCGCCGTTCAGTCGGGTTGGGTCAAGGCTGGGCCGAACAGCTCGTCTAGACCTCGTGACGCGGCAGCCCCGGCTGTCGAACCTTTCTGCGTCGCTCGTCCAGCACCCGGCCGAAGTCCTGCAGCAACAGCGGTTCGCGCATCACCAGATGCTCGAGGTGCTCACGACCGATCTCCAACGCCGTCACCTCTTCCAGGGCGTACGCGGTGGCCAGGTTCGGCTGGCGGGTCAGCGCGGTCAAACCCAGGAATGAGCCGCCGTCCAGCGTGCTGATCGGTTCCGGCGGCCCCTCGTCGGCGTCACCCTGCACCACCAGGTGCACACGTCCGCTCACGATGAACGTCATGCTTTTCGGCACCTGCCCCGCGTACTCCACGATTTCACCGGCGCCGTACCGGACCATCCTCCCGTGCGCCTGCAGCCCGGACCGCTCGCGATCGGTCTCGCCGAGCCGCAACACCGGCGCCACCACGGTGCGCAAGGCTTGATCGACCCGTTCGGCCGTCGAGAAGTCGTCCTCGGCGCCGTCGAGGTGCAGTCCCTCCCGTCGGGCGGCGTACCAGATCCAGCGCAGGAACAGGGCTTGGGCGGCGTCTTCGTCCGCCGGCGAACTCAGCCCGATCGTCGTGCAGTATTCGGCATCGCCCAGCGGTACCGATTCCGGCATGCACCCGCTCTTGAGCTGCGGCAGTGCGCTGGCGATCCGGGTCAGCAATGCGCACACCCGGTCGGGCGAATCCTCGGTCGAGAAGGTGGTCTTCATCGCCAACTCGTGTACGTCGGTGGGCCGACTCAGATTGGTGAACGGCATGGTGGCGAGCACCGAGTTGGGGGTGATGCGCAGTCCACCGCCAGTCTCGATGTGCACCGAGCGCCAGTTGACCTCGACGATTCGACCGCGCGCGGTGTTCGTGTCGATCCAGTCGCCTATCTGGAACGGCTGCTCGAACAGCATGAAAAGACCGGACACGATCTGGCCGACGGAGTTCTGCAACATCAGGCCGAAAACCACCGACGTCACGCCCAGGGCGGTGAACAGACCGGCTATCCGCACACCCCAGACGAACGACAAGATCACCGCCAGCCCGGCGCCGATCAGAACGAACCGAGCGACGTCGAGAAAGATCACCGGGAGCCGTTTCCGCCACGACCCCGCCGGTGCGTTGACGAACACGGTGGCGTTGAGCCCGGACAACAGGGTCACCAGCACCAGGAAGCCGAAGACCGTCATCAGAATCCGCACCGCGGTGTCGCGGGCCGGCACCCCGTCCGCGTTGACCAGCAGCAGCAACAGCGCGCCGAGCGGCAGCAGGAAAGTGCGCACCAGGCCGACCTGTCGGGCCAGGTGGCTGCGCCGGCGGATGAGCGTGTGTTGCAACTCGGTGAGCGCCACGATGCCGATCGGCAGACCCACCACGACGCCGACGGCCCAGTAGAACCACGGCGAGCCGAAGATACTCATCACCGCTCCGACTGACTCTCCAACTGAGGCTCCACCAGTCGCCAGATCCGCTGCGTCGTACCGTTGACCGAAATCTCGCCGACCGCACTGAATTCTTGGATGTCCCGCATCGATTCAAACACCTGCGAAGTGACGTAGATCCCGGGACCGGTTGCGGCGCGGTGCATTTGGTAGGCCAGACCTACCGCGCCGCCCCACATGTCGTAGACCAGACCGGATCGGCCGACCAACCCGCTGATGACGTCGCCCGTGTTGATGCAGATGCGCAACCCCAGCCGATGGCTCGGCTGGGTCGCCTGATTGTTGAAACGCGTGACGATGCGCTGCATCTCGAGCGCGAATTCGATGCTGCGATGCAGGTTGTCCAGGCGGGGGGTGGTCACTCCACAGCTGGCGAGGTACCGGTTGTGGAAGGTGCGGATGCGTTCCACGCCAAGGGATTCCGCAGCCGAGTCAAACTCCCGGAACAAGCCGTCGACGATCCCGACCAACTGGTCACCCGACAGCGAGCTCGCGAGTTCGTCGAGTCCGATGATGTCGGCGAAAACGACGGCGACGTTCTGATGCTCCATCGCCACGGTTTCCTGGCCCCCGCGGTAGCGCTGTGCCACCGGTTCGGGCATCAACGACAACAGCAGCCGGTCCATTTCCCTGCGCTGCGCTTCGAGCTGTTCCTCCTTGAGTTTGAGGTTGCGGCTCATTTCGTTGAAAGACCGCGTGAGATCGCCGAGTTCGTCACGCGACGTAACCGGGACGGTGACTTCGTAGTTGCCCGAACTGATCTGCTCCGTGCCGGCCTCGAGACGGCGGATGGGGCGCACCAACAGCTTGGCGAACAGCATCGACACCACGCAGACGACGAAACTGATTCCCGCGACCGCCAAGACCAGCGTCTTGGTGAAGGCGGCCATCCGCTGGTAGGCGTCCGCGTCGTCACGTGTCGCCAGGATGGCCCAATGTAGGTCGGAGTTCGGCAGGTTCAGTGGTGCGTAGGCCTCCAATTGCCGGTTACCGAGATACCCGATGTCCCTGGTGACCCCACTTTGTCCGCGTAAGGCCAACCGCAGGCCCTCGGTTTGAACGGGCTGCACCAATGTGGTGCCCCCTAGGCGCATCGCTCTGTTCACCACGTCGGGCGCCGCGCCGCCGGACACCGCCTCGCGCTGGTAGGCATCGGGATCTTGCAGAAAACGCCGTGAATCTGACCGCATCAAACCGTCCGGTCCCGCCAAGTAGGTCTCTGTCGACCGCCCCATTCCAACGGCTTCCCAGTGCTTCTGGGCGTTCATGATGTCGCTGATCTTCGTGATCGGCACCGGCACGGCCATGACGCCTTCGATCCTGCCGCCCATGCCCACCGGAGACACCACCCATGCCGTGGGGACGTCGAGTTGCGGCTGGTACGGCTGGAAATCGGTGACCCAGACGAACTCCAAGTCGTTGGAGCGCAACGCCTTTGTGTATGCATCCCGCAGATTGGTCTCCCGATACGGGCCAGTGAAGACATTGGTACCCAGGTCCGGGCCCTTGGCGACGGAGTACACCACATTGCCGTCGAGATCCAGCAGCAGCGCGTCCTTGAATCCGAATCGGGTGACGATGCTGTGGAAGAAGTCGTCGTAGCGGGCGTTGGCCGCAGACCAGGCGCTGCCGTCTCCGGCGTTGTCGGGACGGTTCGCGTCGTTCGGCGGCGCGTAGGGTGCGGTGTAGTACGCCTGGAGGTACTTCTGCGCGTTGGAAGTCGGCAGCAATGCTTTGATATCCAGCTCGTCGCCCGTCAGTTTGGCGATCGGCGCGATCATCTCCTTTTTGTAGTAGTCGATCAGCGATTGCTCCTGCGCCGGAGTGATGGTCGCGTTGGCCAGTTGCGCGAAGCCGGCGTTGAAGGCCTCCTGGGCCTCGAGCGCACTGAAGCCGCTGCTGTAGACGATCACCGAATTTGTCAGCTCAGCGAACATCGACTCGAGCTGCCGCTTGTGCGACTCGCGCAGCTCGACCAACCGCTCCACCGCGACGTCCTGCAACGACCTGCGACCCGACGCATAGCCGATGACACCCACGACGGTGACCGACAGAATGCTGCAGACCAGCAGCGTAACCAAGACTTTGGACTGAATCCCGACGCGAAGAAACAGCAGCAGGCGCCGGCCGCGACTCGCCTCGCGGTCGGGCTCTTCGGCAGATGCCGGTTCCGTTTGCTGCCCCGATGTCAAACGTCGTCCTCTCGTCACGACGGCAATCCGGTCAGATCACGCAGCACATTAGCCCGAAAATGTAACGAAATGGGGGTATCTGCCCAAGAAAGGACGCGTTCGAGGCGGGAGCGAGACCGTGACGCGCGTCGCGCAGCAGCCTGCTGTGACCACCTTGCGACTACCTTGTGGGCATGGCGACGCGAGTCTGCGTGGTGGGCAGCGTGAACATGGACTTGCGGTTCGAGGTTGGCGTGTTGCCGAGGCCGGGTGAGACGGTGCTGGCTTCATCGATGGGCCACGCACCCGGCGGCAAGGGCGCCAACCAGGCGGTGGCGGCCGCACGTGCCGGCGCGCGGGTGCAGTTCGTCGGCGCCTTCGGCGATGATTCGGCAGCCGACGAGTTGCGAGCTCACCTGCTCGCCAATGGCATTGACCTGAGCGGTGTCCGCACGGTGTCCGGACCCAGCGGGACCGCGATGATCGTGGTGGATCCCCGCGGCGAGAACACCATCGTGGTGGCGGCGGGGGCCAACGCACACCTGGAGGTCGCACCGACGGCCACCGCCGGTTGCGACGTGCTGCTGACCCAGTTGGAGATTCCGATCGCGACGGCCGTCGCGGCCGCACGGGCTGCCCGTGCGGACGGGGCCGTTGTCATGGTCAACGCGTCGCCGGCAAGTCCCGACCGCGATGCTCTGGCGGAGTTGGCGGCCGTCGCCCACGTCGTGATCGTCAACGAGGCCGAGGCCGACGACTGGCCTTGGCGGCCAGACCATTTCGTCGTCACGTTGGGTTCGAGCGGAGCCGGCTACGTCGGCCTTGACGGCGAATTCGAGGTCCCCGCCCCCAAGGTGAAGGCGGTCGATACCACTGGGGCGGGCGACGTGTTCGCCGGTGTGCTGGCCGCGAATTGGCCGCGCGACCCCGGTTCGGTCGTCCAGCGACGGCAGGCGTTGCGACGTGCCTGCGCCGCAGGCGCACTGGCCACCCTGGTGCCCGGGGCCGGTGACTGCGCACCGGACGCCGACGCGATCGACGCCCTCTGCGACGGGGACTAGCTCACCCGGTCAAGGGATTTCGCGTTCGATCTCGTCGAGCCAGATGCGTGCCGACAGGTCCGACGGGGCGCGCCAATCCCCGCGCGGCGACAGTGACCCGCCGTGCGACACCTTAGGCCCGTTGGGCAGCGCCGATCGCTTGAATTGGCTGAACGAGTAAAAACGTTGGGCGAAGACACCCAGCCAATGCTTGATGGCGGCCAGGTCATAAGACGGCCGATTGCCCTCGGGAAACCCGGGCGGCCAATCGCCTCGCTCGGGATCACTCCACGCGTGCCAGGCGAGGAAGGCGATCTTCGACGGCCCGAATCCGTAGCGCAGCACCTGGAACAAGGAAAAGTCCTGCAGCGCATAGGGTCCGACCTTGGCCTCGCTGTCCTGCAGGTCTTCTTCCTCGCCCGACGGAACGAGTTCGGGAGTGATCTTGGTGTCGACGACCGACTGCAGGACCTCGGACACCTCGTCATCGAACTGGTTCGAGGAGATGACCCAGCGGATCAGGTGCTGGATGAGTGTCTTCGGCACGCCGCCGTTGACGTTGTAGTGCGACATCTGATCGCCGACACCGTATGTCGACCAGCCCAGCGCCAGCTCGGACAGATCACCCGTCCCGAGCACGATCCCGCCACGCTGGTTGGCCAACCGGAAGAGGAAGTCGGTGCGCAGACCGGCCTGGACGTTTTCGAAGGTGACGTCATACACCTTCTCGCCCCGCGCGAACGGATGCCCCATCTCGGTGAACATGCGCATCGCGGTGTCGCGGATGTCGATCTCTTCGAACGTGATGCCCAGGGCGCGCGCGAGCTTGGTGGCGTTGCCCTTGGTGTGCTCGCCGGTGGCGAATCCGGGCAGGGTGAATCCGAGGATGTCACTGCGCGGGCGGCCTTCGCGGTCCATCGCCTTGGCCGCGACGATCAGCGCGTGTGTCGAGTCCAGCCCTCCGGACACGCCGATGACCACCTTCGGATAGTTCAACGCGCGCAACCGTTGCTCCAGGCCCGCCACCTGGATGTTGTAGGCCTCGTAGCAATCCTGTTCCAGCCGCTCGCGGTTGGCCGGGACAAACGGGAAGCGTTCGATGCGGCGCAGCAGGCCGATGTCGCCGTCCGGGGGGTCGAGCCGAAACTCGATGCGCCGGAACGAATCCGCCGCGTCGCGATGATGGCGCCGGTTGTCGTCGAAGGTCCCCATCCGCAGCCGTTCCGACCGAATCAGCTGGAGATCGACATCGGCGACGGAGCGGCGCTCACCCTTGGGGAAGCGTTCGGAAGACGCGAGCTCGGTGCCGTTCTCCCAGATCATCGTCTGGCCGTCCCACGCCAGATCGGTCGTCGACTCGCCTTCGCCGGCGGCGGCATAAATATAGGCGGCCAGGCATCGCGACGACGCGGAGCGTGCCAGCAGGGAGCGATCCTCGGCGCGCCCGATCGTGATCGGGCTTCCGGACAGATTGGTCAGCACCGTGGCGCCGGCCAGCGCCGCTTCTGCGCTCGGCGGGACCGGGACGAACATGTCCTCGCAGATCTCGACGTGCAGCACAAAGCCGGGCACATCCGACGCGGCGAACAGCAGGTCTGGACCGAACGGGACGTCCGTCCCGCCGACCCGGATCGTGCCACGCTCCCGATCACCGGGTGCGATCTGACGACTCTCGTAGAACTCCCGGTACGTGGGCAGGTACGACTTGGGCACCACCCCGAGCACCGCGCCGCGATGAATCACCACCGCGGTGTTGTAGATGCGGTGCAGGCGTCGCAGCGGTGCGCCCACCACCAACACAGGCAGCAGGTCGGCGGAAGCCTTGACAACGTCGAGCACGGACCGTTCGACCGCGTCGAGCAAGGTGTCCTGCAGCAGGATGTCCTCGATGGAATAGCCGGTCAGCGTGAGCTCGGGGAAAACCGCCAGTGCGACGCCCTCCTTGTGGCAGTCCCGCGCCAACCCCAGTACTGACTCGGCGTTGGCCGCCGGGTCGCCGATGGTGGTGTGTTGCGTGCATGCGGCGACGCGCACAAACCCGTGCTGGTATGCAGAGTAGAAGTTCATCGCCTCTCATTCTTGCCTGGCGCGGTCCTGTCGCCGAATTACCCACACCTTCGCCACCGCAATCAACCCGCTGCGGGCAACTACGCTCGGCATTGTGGAATCGCCCGAACTCGTCGCACTCCTGGCCGGCCGCAAGGTCGCGGTGCTGACGGGCGCCGGGCTCTCCACCGACTCGGGCATTCCCGACTACCGCGGCCCCGATTCACCGCCGAGCAACCCCATGACGATCCGGCAGTTCACCTCGGACCCGGCATTTCGGCAGCGCTACTGGGCCCGCAACCACGTGGGCTGGCGGCACATGGACGAGACGCTGCCCAACGCCGGGCACCGGGCACTTGCGGAGTTGGAGCGGTGCGGGGTGGTGACCGGTGTGATCACCCAGAACGTGGACATGCTGCACACCAAGGCGGGCAGCCGCAATGTGGTCAACCTGCACGGCACCTACGCGCGGGTGGCCTGCCTGAGTTGTGATTACACGACGAGCCGCGCCGCGCTGGCCGAGCGGCTCGAAGCGCTCAACCCTGGGTTCATCGAACGCGCCGAGGCTGTGGGCGGGATAGCGGTGGCTCCCGACGCCGACGCGATGGTCGCCGACACCGCGTCGTTCCGCTATGTCGACTGCCCCTCGTGCGGCGGCGTCCTCAAGCCCGACATCGTCTACTTCGGTGAGAATGTGGCGAAACACGTTGTAGTGCAAGCACTTGACCTCGTCGAACAGGCTGAAGCGCTGCTGGTTGCAGGCTCGTCACTGACCGTGTTCTCCGGCTACCGGTTCGTCCGCCACGCCGCCTCACTCGGCATCCCTGTCGCGATCATCAATCGCGGCCCCACCCGGGGCGATCCGTTGGCCAGCGTCAAAGTCGACGGCGGCTGCTCGGAACTGCTCACGCTGCTCGCCGGCGAGTTGGTGCTCGCCGCGGTCGAGCGTTGAGAGACTAGAAGGTGCAGGGTAGGCGTCGAACGGCGTGGATGAAGTTGCCCGCCACGTATTCCGGCTCACCCGCCTGAACATCGGGCAGCTGCCGGAGCAACTCGCCGAACAGGGCGCGCAGCTGCGCCCGCGCGACATGAGCGCCCAGGCAGAAGTGCACGCCGCCGCCACCGAAACCCAGATGCGGGTTGGGGCTGCGGCTCAGGTCGAAACGCTCGGGATGCTCGAATGCCTCGGTGTCCCAGTTGCCGGACGCATAGAACATCACCACCTTCTCCCCCGCCCGGATGTGCTGGCCGCCTAATTCGAAATCCGTTGCGGCCGTGCGCCGGAAGGTCATGACAGGGGTGGCCCACCGGATGAATTCCTCGACCGCGGTTCCGATCCGATCCTCGAAAGCCGCTGCCAGCCAGGCTCGCTGGTTGGGAAAATCGGTCAGCGCCTTTATCGCATGGCTGGCCGTCTGGCGGGTGGTGTCGTTGCCGGCCACCGCGAGCAGCACGAAGAATGCCGCCACGTCGGCATCCGACAGCCGCTCCCCGTCCACCTCCGCGTTGACCAGGCCGCTGAACAGGTCTTCGCCGGGCTGCTCGCGGCGCTCGGCGGCCAGTTGGAGGGCGACCTGATGCAGATAGATCTGGTTCTCGAACAACACCTGTAGGGCGTCGCGGCCGTCCAGATACACCGGGTCCGCCCAGGACACCAACGCGTCGGCGGCGTGGGCGACCTGGTGGCGTTCGGACTCCGGAATGCCGACCATGTCCGACAAGGTGCGGATGGGCAACTCCTTGGCACAGTATTCGACGAAATCGGCGCCGGAACCGGCCGCCTTGAACTCCTCGACGATGGCCTTGGCGTTGGCCTGGATCGACTCCTCGATGCGGCGGACCTGACGCGGGGTGAACGCGGCGCTGACGAGCTTTCGCAGCTTGGTGTGCCGGGGCGGGTCCATGGCCAGGAAGGACTGTGACGCCTCGAGCAACTCCTCGGGGACGGTCTCGAACAGCACCCCCTTGCCGGACAGGAACACCTCGTTGTTGCGGCTGACGGCGACGATGTCGGCGCGTCGGGTGACGGCCCAATAGCCGGGGTCGTTGGGGTCGTGCATCAGCGCATCCTCGACCGGCGGATGCCAGCTCACCGGGCGTTCGGACCGCAACACCGCGAACGAGCGTTCCCGATCCGCCGCCGTGGTGGCCCAGAACTTGCGTGACGACAGATCGATTACGTCATAAGCACGGCTGTCCGCCTGCATCGCAGTCATCGGTCCCTCTTGCCTCCCTCAGACTGGCCGGCCTGTGACGCCAGTCACCGCTTGACCATATGTGTAGACACTATGTCTAGTCAAGACGTCGGAGGGGGTGGCCGAAACGGCTCAAGCGGCTAGGCGCGACCTTCTCAACTCGGCGACGAAGCTGCGGCCCTGGTTGTCGACCACCTGCCATGAGTACGGGCCGATGCGCCGGGAGTAGCCGAGCAGCTGCACGGCCGACTGGCCGTCCTGCTCATTGATGTTGTCGACGCGGAGGCCGTTGGAAGTTGTCAATGCCCACATGATGTGCTCCTGTGCTCTTGTTCCCCGGGTGGGGACTAAGAACAAGGTTTGCGGGCGGGGCTTGCGAAATTCTGATGGAAACCTTGGAGCCTAAGCCGCCGTGACGGCGACGAGGTCGTCGGCGTGCACCGCTGGGCGGCGCAGTTCGCCGGGCAACTCCGACGTGGACCGGCCGATCATGGTGACGAGTTCGCTTGCGTCATAAGCGACTACGCCGCGGGCCACGACGACGTCGTCGACTCCGCGTAGCTCGACGACGTCGCCGGCGTAGAACCGCCCCGACACGGCGGTGATTCCGGCGGCCAGCAATGATCGCCGGTGCCCCAGTATTGCTCGCACCGCGCCGGCGTCGAGGGTGAGCGATCCGGCGGCGTCGGCCGCGTGCCGTAACCAGAACCGGCGCGCCGACATCCGTTCCGGTCGCGCGGCGAACACGGTGCCCACCGAAGCGTCGCTCAACGCGGTCGCGGCGTCCGCGGCGGGCGCCAGCAGCACCGGCACCCCCGCGTCGGCGGCCAGCAGCGCCGACGACACCTTCGACTCCATGCCCCCGGTGCCCAGGTGGCTGCTTTGCCCGGCTACCACACCCTGCAGGTCGCCGGGGCCCGAAACCTCCGAGATGAACCGGGCCCCTGGGTTTTTGCGCGGATCGGCCTCGTACAGGCCGTCGATGTCCGACAGCAGAATCAAGGCGTCGGCGCCAATCAGATGCGCCACCAGCGCCGAGAGTCGATCGTTGTCACCGAAGCGAATTTCGTTGGTAGCCACGGTGTCGTTCTCGTTCACGATCGCCACCGCGTGCAGCGACCGCAACCGGTCCAGAGTGCGCTGGGCGTTGGTGTGCTGCACCCGCATCGAAATGTCGTGGGCACTCAGCAGGACCTGCCCGACCGTGCGGTTGTACCGCGCGAAGGCGGCGCTCCACGAATTCACCAGCGCCACTTGCCCGACGCTGGCGGCGGCCTGCTTGGTGGCCAAATCCTTTGGGCGACGGGGCAATCCAAGAGGTTCGATGCCCGCGGCAATGGCGCCCGAAGACACGATGACGACGTCGGAGCCCGCCTGCATCCGCGCCTCGATCGCGTCGGCGAGTTCGGCCAGGCGACTCGCGTCGAACATCCCGGTAGGCGTGGTCAGGGCGGTCGTCCCGACCTTGACAACCAGACTGCGCGCGGTCCGGACGGCTTCACGATGCGGACTTGTCATGTGGTCCCGCCGTTTTCGTCCCCTGGCGGGCCTGGCTCGCGCCGTCTACGGCGGGCGGCCTTGCGCTCGTCCGCGCTGGGGCGGTCGTTGCGTTCCAGCCGCACGTCGGTGCCCCGGCCGGTCAGCGGAACCTGAACTCCGGCAGGCGTTTGCGGCTCCCAATCGAAGGTCATGTCGCCGATGGTCACCGCGCAGCCGGGCCGCGCCCCGAGGCGCAGCAGTTCATCCTCGACACCCAGCCGCGCCAGCCGGTCCGCGAGATAGCCGACGGCTTCGTCGTTGTCGAAGTTGGTCTGGCCGACCCAGCGTTCCGGCCGGGCGCCGGAGACGATGAAACCTCCGGAGCCGTCGGGTCGCACGGTGAACCCACTGTCGTCGACGGGGACGGGTCGGATCACCGGGCGCCGCGGGACCGAGGGCGGCCGCGCCGCGTTGTACTCCGATACCATCTGCCAGAGTCCAAAGATCAACGGCTGCAAGCCTTCGTGCGTCACCGTCGACACCAAATACACCGGCCAGCCGCGCTGGGCGATCTCGTCGCGGACGAACTCGGCGAGCTCGCGCGCCTCGGGAACGTCAATCTTGTTGAGTACCACCGCCCGCGGCCGTTCGGTCAGGTCGCCCAGCACCGCGTCGCCCTGCAGCGTCGGCGTGTAGGCCGCGAGTTCTTCCTCCAGCGCGTCGATGTCGGAGATGGGATCGCGACCGGGTTCGGCGGTTGCGCAGTCCACCACGTGCACCAGCACGGCGCAGCGTTCGATGTGCCGCAGGAAGTCCAGGCCCAACCCGCGGCCTTGCGATGCGCCGGGGATCAGTCCGGGCACGTCGGCCACGGTGAATGCGCGCTCTCCCGCGGACACCACACCGAGGTTGGGCACCAGGGTGGTGAACGGGTAGTCGGCGATCTTCGGTTTGGCCGCCGAGATCACCGAGACCAGCGAGGACTTTCCCGCCGAGGGAAAGCCGACCAAGCCCACGTCGGCGACGGTCTTGAGTTCCAGGGTGAGGTCATGTTCCTGGCCAGGTTCGCCCAGCAGCGCGAAGCCGGGCGCCTTGCGGGCCCGGGAGGCCAGCGCGGCATTTCCCAACCCGCCGCGGCCGCCGGCGGCGGCTTCGAACCGGGTCCCCGCGCCCACCAGGTCGGCAAGCAGGCGACCGTTCTCGTCCAGTACGACGGTGCCGTCCGGGACCTTCACTTCCAGGTCGGCGCCGGCGGCGCCATCGCGATTGTTGCCCATCCCCTGCTTGCCCGACGGCGCGGTGATGTGCGGCCGGAAATGGAAGTCGAGCAGGGTGTGCACCTGCGGATCGACGACAAAGATGATGCTGCCGCCACGTCCACCGTTGCCACCGTCGGGACCCCCGAGCGGCTTGAACTTCTCCCGGTGCACCGAAGCGCAACCGTTGCCGCCAGAACCCGCTCGCGTGTGGATGACGACCCGATCAACAAACCGAGGCATCGAGGTTCCTCTCAATCCCCGCGCGCACCAAAGCGCGCCGGGGCCGCGCTCAGTCGGTGGTGGGCCCGACGACGCTCACGGTCTTACGTCCGCCCTTGACGCCGAACTGCACCGCGCCCGCGGCCGTGGCGAACAGCGTGTCGTCACCGCCGCGACCGACGTTGACGCCCGGGTGGAACTTGGTGCCACGCTGACGGACCAGGATCTCGCCGGCCTTGACGACCTGACCACCGAATCGCTTAACGCCGAGGCGCTGAGCGGCGGAATCACGACCGTTGCGCGAGCTGGACGCGCCCTTCTTGTGTGCCATGTCTGTCGCCCCTACTACTTGATGCCGGTGACCTTGAGGACCGTCAGCTGCTGACGGTGGCCCTGCCGCTTGTGGTAGCCGGTCTTGTTCTTGAACTTGTGGATCCGAATCTTGGGGCCCTTGGTGTGCTCGAGCACCTCGCCGGTGACGGCGACCTTGGCCAGCGCATCGGCATCGGTGGTGACCTTTGCGCCGTCGACGACCAGCGCGACCGGCAGCGACACATTGGCGCCGGGCTCGGATTCGAGCTTCTCGACCTTGACCACGTCTCCAACGGCGACTTTGTACTGCTTACCGCCCGTCTTGACGATTGCGTAGGTCGCCATCGTTGCTCCTGCCTTCGTTGTTCTCAGTCGTTGCGTGTCGCGCGGCGCGCGAGTCACCGACGATGCGCGTAGTGGGTCTTGGTGCGCGGGCCTCTACTGGCCCGCTGTCGTCGGCTGGTGGCCTGACGACAACTGTCCAAGGGTACGTGACCAGCTTCTACAGGGTCAAACCGGCCCCGATCAGTCCACGTGGATGGGTGGACCGGCCGGTCTGCCTGCGGCCCGGCGCCGACGTGGCCGCGCGACAGCGGACACCACCTCGACAGGCGAGGATGCGGCGGCGGGGACGTCCGAGTCCTCGGCACCGTCGTCACCACCGTCTTCCTCGTCGTCCTCGGCATCCTCGCCGTTGTCGTCGGAATCCTCGCCGTTGTCGTCGGAATCCTCGGCCGAGTCATCGAGGTCATCGAGATCCTCGTCGTCCTCGTCGAGATCCTCGTCGTCCTCATCGTCGGCGTCTTCGTCATCGTCATCGTCTTCGTCGTCGGCGTCTTCGTCGTCGGCGACGTCGAGCTCATCGTCATCGACGAGGTCCTCGTCATCGTCGAGATCCTCGTCGTCGGTGTCCTCGTCGTCCGTGTCGTCGAGTTCGTCGACATCGTCTTCTGAGTCTTCGTCTTCGGTCTCGTCGGGTTCGTCGAAGTCGGTGTCGTCGGTGTCGGCGACAGCGGTAGAAATCCGGTCTTCGGTCTCGTCCACCGCCACCGCCAGCTCCTCGCCGGCTTCGGATTCAGCGGATTCACCGTCCCCGCGCCCGGACGCTGCCGATCCGGCGGCCATGACCTTGAACAACGGGTGGTCGCCCGGTGCATGAGCGGGCACCTTGGCCACGATGCTCTTTTCGCTGGACTCTTCGGAACGACCTTTCTTCGAGCGCCTGTTCCGCCGTCCACCCGACTCCGACTTGCGTCCGGTCGCCGGCGCCGAATCGACGGGGTCGGCGTGCAGCACGATCCCACGCCCGGAACAGGCGACACACGAGGTGGAGAAGGCTTCGATGAGCCCGGTGCCCAACCGCTTACGGGTCAGCTGCACCAGGCCGAGCGACGTCACCTCGGAAACCTGATGGCGGGTGCGGTCCCGGGCCAGCGCTTCGGTGAGCCGACGCAGCACCAGGTCGCGGTTGGACTCGAGCACCATGTCGATGAAGTCGATCACCACGATGCCGCCGACGTCGCGCAGCCGGAGCTGGCGCACGATCTCCTCGGCCGCTTCGAGGTTGTTCTTGGTGACCGTCTGCTCAAGGTTTCCGCCGGATCCGGTGAACTTGCCGGTGTTGACGTCGATGACGGTCATCGCTTCGGTGCGGTCGATCACCAGGGTGCCGCCGGACGGCAGCCACACCTTACGGTCCATCGCCTTGGCCAGTTGCTCATCGATGCGGTGCACCGCGAACACGTCCGGCCCGTTGTCGACCTCATACTTGGTGAGCTTTGAAACAAGGTCGGGCGCAACGGAACTCACGTAATCGTTGATGGTGTTCCAGGCCTCGTCACCGGAGACGATGAGCCCGGCGAAATCTTCGTTGAACAAGTCGCGGATGACCTTGACCAGCACGTCCGGTTCTTCGTACAGCGCTACTGCGGCGCCGGCGGCCTTCTCCTTGGTTTCGGCGGCCTTGGCTTCGATCTGGTTCCAGCGCTCCTGCAACCGGGTGACGTCGGCGCGGATGTCGTCCTCTTTGACGCCTTCGGATGCGGTGCGGATGATGACGCCCGCATCGGGCGGGACCACCTCGCGCAGGATCTCCTTGAGCCGCTGACGCTCGGTGTCGGGCAGCTTGCGACTGATGCCGGTCGACGACGCGCCCGGCACGTACACCAGGAACCGGCCGGCCAGCGACACCTGCGTGGTGAGCCGCGCCCCCTTGTGGCCCACCGGGTCCTTGCTGACCTGGACCACGACATAGTCGCCCGGTTTGAGAGCTTGTTCGATCTTGCGGTCGGTGCCGCCGAGGCCCGCGGCCTCCCAGTTGACTTCTCCGGCATAGAGCACGCCGTTGCGGCCCCGGCCGATGTCGACGAAGGCGGCCTCCATCGACGGCAGCACGTTCTGCACGATGCCCAGGTAGATGTTGCCCACCAGGGAGGCAGAGGCCGCCGACGTCACGAAGTGCTCCACGAGCATGCCGTCTTCGAGCACGGCGATCTGGGTGTAGCGCGCGCCCGGGTGCGGCGGCTCGGTGCGGACGCGGTCGCGGACGACCATGACACGCTCTACCGCCTCGCGACGCGCCAAAAACTCGGCCTCGGTCAGGACGGGCGGGCGACGCCGCCCCGCGTCGCGGCCGTCGCGGCGGCGCTGGCGCTTGGCCTCCAGCCGGGTGGAACCGTCGATGCCCTTGATTTCGTTGCCACCTGAGGCGTCGTCGCCGGACTTACTTCCGCTCCGCGGCGCGCGCTCGTGCACGACCGTGTTCGGTGGGTCATCGGGGGCCGGACCCTCGTCGTTGTCATCGCTCGAACCCGCTTTGCGGCGCCTGCGCCTGCGGCGACGACGGCTGCCGGCTTCGGTCGAACCGTTCTCTTCGTCGCCGTTCTCGTTCTCGTCGGAGTCGTCGCTCTCTTGGTCGTCGGCATCCTCGGCACGCTGGTCGGACAGGCCGTCGGCCTCTTCGCCGTTTTGGCCGCGCCCGTCCGGCGAACCCTCGTTTCCGCCCTGTTCGCCGCGCCCGCGGCCGCGACCGCGACGGCCGCGCCGGCGGCGCCGATTCGCGGGGCGATCGATCTGCTCATCACCGTCATCGGCGCCGGGGGTGTCGGCGAAATCGGAGTCGTCGTCGTCGGCGTCGTCATCGGCGGCGTCGTCGTCGTCGAGACGGGTATCGATCGGTTGCGGCGCCACGAACAGCGGCATGTAGTGCGGCCGGTCCACGGCCGGCTCCGCCGCGGGCGGGTTCTCCAGCAGCAGCCGGGATTCGGGCTCGCCCGGGGACTCCTGCTCGCCTTCTTCCGGGGCGTCATCGGCGGTGTCGGCCGCCGTCGGCCCCTGCTCGGCGATCAGATCGCGGACCCGCACCGCATCGTCCCGGTCCACGCTGGAATGGGCGCTGCGAATCCGCCCATCTAGCTCGGCCAGCGCATCAAGAACCCGCCTGCTGCTGGTTCCCAGCGTCCGCGCCAGTGAATGGACCCTTAGGCGGTCGGGCAAGTCCTCGTGCTGTGTCGGGTTGGTTCCTGCATCTGAAGGTGGGCCACCGTCTACCACGTATTCTCCTCAAGCCCCCGGGCGCGTCTCGGTCGACGCGGCCACGCGAGGGCTTCGCTATGGGTCCGGGTCACTTTCTCCCGAACTTGTAATGGTCTCGCTCCGAGCGGCTCAAGACGAACCCACTCGGCGCCGTGCTGAATGACGGCCTGACATGCCGCGCCGCACCGTGGGATGCCCGATGGTCGCGCTTGTCGAAGTCTTCATTCGGGTGTCTGACGCCGGTCCGGCGACGTTCACCCGCAGTCAGTATCCCATATCACTGATGGAGCTCACTCGCACCTGGAACCGGACCCTGCCGGCGGGTCACCTTTTCCCTGCGCGAGCAGTCACCTGTTCCCTGCGCGAGCAGACACCTTTCCCTGCGCGAGCAGACGCAAACTCCCATCAAAACCGCCCGTTCGGTACAAGTTTGCGTCTGCTCGGCGTTAGATGCCGGGGAACCAGAGCTCGATCTCGCGTTGGGCGGATTCGGGCGAATCGGACCCGTGCACCAGGTTGAACTGCGTTTCCAAGCCGAAGTCACCCCGGATGGTGCCCGGCGTGGCCTTCTCCACCGGGTCGGTGCCCCCGGCGAGCTGCCGAAACGCCGTGATCGCCCGGGGCCCGACCACGACGGCCGCCACCACCGGTCCCGACGTGATGAACTCCAGCAACGATCCGAAGAATGGCTTGCCGTCGTGTTCGGCGTAGTGCTTCCTGGCCAGCTCTTCACTGACGGTCCTGAGCTCCAGGGCCGCAATGGTGAGCCCTTTGCGTTCGATGCGGCTGAGCACTTCGCCGATCAACTTGCGCTCAACGCCATCCGGCTTGATCAATACGAGAGTCCGTTCGGTCACGGTGGACAAGAGTAGAGGTCCCCGCGGGCCACCGTCGACGCAAACCCAAACTCAGGCCGACCGAAACGAGCTCAGGGCTGCTGACGTCGGAGGACTTCGGCGCGGAAATAGGCGATCAGCGCCCAAACCCCGGCGAAGAGCACGCCGATGAACCCGACCCCCGGATAGACCAGAACGCCGGCGATGACGACCAGCTGCACGGCAAGGTCGACCCAGATGGCCCAGGGCCTGCGTTGCAGCCCGGCAAGCACGACCAACAACACCGCCAGGCCGATCAAGTAGCTCAGCGACGTCGCGGTGAGCCCTCCGCCGACCGCACCCACCACCGGAATCGCCAGCAGCACGACGATTGCTTCCAGCAGCAGCGTGGCGGCCAGCACACCGCGGAAGCCCTTCCAGGGATCGGCAGGACCAGACGGATCAGACGGATCAGACGGACCGTGCGCTTCCTGCTCGGTCATTCGGGATCACGACCGAACAGGGTCCGCGCGGCGCCGGCGGTGACCACCGAACCGGTGATGACGATCCCGGTTCCCGACGACGCGCCCGCCTCTTCGACGGTGGCCTCGTCGACCAGCGCGGTGGCGGCATCGATGGCGTCACGCAGATTCGCAGCGGTGATCACCCGATCGGGCCCGAATCGCTCCTGGGCGGCCAGTGCCAGGGTTTCGACGTCCAATGCCCGTGGCGACCCGTTGTGGGTGACGACGACGGAGTCGAACACCGGCTCCAGCGCGGCCAGGATGCCGTCCACGTCCTTGTCGGCCAGCACGCTGACCACCCCGACCAGCATCCGGAAGTCGAACTCGTCGGCCAGGGTCTGCGCCAGGGCGGCCGCCCCGGCCGGGTTGTGCGCGGCGTCAATGAACACCGTCGGCGCGCTGCGCATGCGCTCCAACCGCCCGGGGCTGGTGGTGGCGGCAAAACCGGCGCGCACCGCATCGACGTCGAGTTGACGCTGGGCGCCGGCCCCGAAGAACGCCTCCACGGCGGCCAGCGCTAACGCCGCGTTGTGTGCCTGGTGCTCGCCGTGCAGGGGCAGATAGATGTCGGAGTACACGCCGCCGAGGCCCTGTAGTTCCAGCATCTGCCCGCCGATGGCGACCTGTCGGCTCAACACGGCGAACTCCGAATCCTCGCGTGCGACCGCGGCGTCCGCGTGCACCGCCGCGGCCAGCAGTGCCTCCATGGCGGCCGGCGTCTGACGGGCGATGACAACGACGGTGTCCGGTGAACCGTCCGGCGCCTGGTGGATGATGCCCGCCTTCTCGCGGGCGATCCCCTCGATTTCGCTACCGAGGTATTCGACGTGATCGACGCTGATCGGGGTGATGACCGTCACCGGGGCATTGATCACGTTGGTGGCGTCCCACCGCCCGCCGAGACCCACCTCGACCACGGCGACGTCGACGGGAGCATCGGCGAACGCCGCGAATGCCATCGCAGTGAGCACCTCGAACTTGCTCATCGCCGGCCCGCCGGCGGCCTGCGATTGCTGGTCGACCAGTTGCACGAAAGGCTCGATGTCCCGGTACGCCGCGACGTATTGCGCTGGGCTCACGGGCTTGCCGTCGATCGAGATGCGTTCCACGGCCGACTGCAGGTGCGGGCTGGTGGTCCGGCCGGTGCGTTGGTGCAGCGCGGTGACCAGTGCGTCCACCATGCGCGCCACCGACGTCTTGCCGTTGGTGCCAGCGATGTGGATCGAGGGGTAGCCCAGTTGCGGTGACCCGAGCAGGTCCAGCAGCGCGCTGATGCGGGTCAGGCTCGGTTCGATCTTGGTCTCGGGCCAGCGCTGGTCCAGCAGGTGTTCCACCTGCAACAGGGACGCGATCTCGTCCGGCGTCGGAGCCACCGTGGTGGCCGGCCAGTCCTGGGAATCGGAACTCATTGCAGCGCAGCCAGCCTGGCGCTGATCCGTTCGGTTTCCTCCTGCGCCACGCGCTGGCGGTCGCGGATCTTTGCGACGACGGCCTCGGGAGCCTTGGCGAGGAAGTCCGCGTTACCGAGCTTGGCGGTCGTCGATGCCAATTCCTTTTGCGCCGCGGCCAAGTCCTTTTCCAAACGACGGCGTTCGGCCTCGACATCGATGGTTCCGGAGGTGTCCAACTCGACGACGACGGTGCCGCGGCTGAGCCGCACCTCCAGCGACACCGACGGCTGGAATTCCGGTCCCGGCGCGGTGAGCCACGCCAGCGCCGTCACGGCGGACACCTGAGCACCCAGGTCGGCGTCCTCGATGCCCCGCAGGCGTGCGGGCACCTTCTGCCGGTCCGCCAGACCCTGGTCGCTGCGGAATCGGCGGACCTCGGTGACCAGCTTCTGCATGTCTTCGATGCGTTGTGCAGCAACGGGATCCAGCGTGATCCCGGAGGACGTCGGCCAGTCGGCGATGACCAGCGACTCGTGTCCGGTCTCCCCTTGCGTCAAGGCCTGCCACAGCGCCTCGGTGATAAACGGAATCACCGGATGCAGCAGCCGCAGGAGGGTGTCCAGTCCGGCCGCCAGCACGGCGGTGGTGTGCGTCAGTCCCTCGGCGAGCTGGGTCTTGGCCAGTTCGACGTACCAGTCGCAGAATTCGTCCCAGGCGAAGTGGTAGAGCGCTTCGCAGGCGCGGCCGAACTCGTAGGAATCGAAGGCCGAATCGACTTCGGCGCGAACCTCTTCCAGCCGGCCGAGGATCCATCGGTCGGCGTCGGTCAGTCGGTCCGCCGGGGGCAGCGGGGCCAGCGCCGCACCGTTGAGCAGCGCGTAACGAGTGGCGTTGAACAGCTTGGTGCCAAAGTTGCGCGATGCTCGCACGGCGTCCTCGCCGACGGCCAGGTCGCTGCCGGGGCTGGCGCCGCGGGCCAGCGTGAATCGCAGCGCGTCGGCGCCGAACTTGTCGATCCAGTCCAGCGGATCAATGACGTTGCCCTTGGACTTGCTCATCTTGCGGCCGAACTCGTCGCGGACCAGGCCGTGCAGGAACACGTCGGTGAACGGCACCTGCGGGCCCCTGCGGCCGTCGAGCGTGATGGCGTCGTCGCCACCGACGAAGGTGCCGAACATCATCATCCGCGCCACCCAGAAGAACAGGATGTCGTAGCCGGTGACCAAAACGCTTGTCGGATAGAACTTTTCCAGCTCCAGGGTCTTTTCCGGCCAGCCGAGCGTGGAGAACGGCCATAGGGCCGAGGAGAACCAGGTGTCGAGGACGTCGGGGTCCTGCTCCCAGCCCTCGGGCGGGGTTTCGTCGGGGCCGAAACACACCTTTTCACCGTTGGGTCCGTACCAGATCGGGATCCGGTGGCCCCACCACAACTGTCGTGAGATGCACCAGTCGTGCATGTCGTCCACCCAGGCGAACCAGCGTGGTTCCAGGCTGGCGGGATGAATCACGGTGTTGCCGTTGCGCACCGCGTCGCCCGCGGCCTTGGCCAGCGACTCCACCCGCACCCACCACTGCAGCGACAGTCGAGGCTCGATCGGCTCGCCGCTGCGTTCGGAGTGCCCGACACTGTGCAGGTAAGGCCGCTTTTCGGCGACGATTCTGCCTTCCGCCGCCAGCGCCTCACGCACCTTGACCCTGGCCTCGAAGCGATCCATGCCGTCGAATTGCGTTCCGGTGTCGGCGATCCGGCCCTTGGTGTCCATGATCGACGGCATCGGCAGCCGGTGGCGCATCCCGATCTCGAAGTCGTTCGGGTCGTGTGCGGGCGTGACTTTGACTGCGCCCGTGCCGAATTCCGGATCCACGTGTTCGTCGGCGACGATGATCAGTGACCTGTCCACGAACGGGTGCGGCAGGCTGGTGCCGACGAGGTGGCGGTAGCGCTCGTCGGACGGGTGGACCGCGATCGCGGTGTCGCCGAGCATGGTCTCGACCCGGGTGGTGGCGACGACGATGTGGGGCTCGGAGTCGTCCATCGAGCCGTACCGGAACGACACCAACTCGCCCTCGACGTCCTGATAATTGACCTCGAGGTCGGAGATCGCCGTCTCCAGCACCGGCGACCAGTTGACCAGACGTTCGGCCTGATAAATCAGCCCGGCATCGAACAGTCGCTTGAAGATCGTGCGAACGGCCCGCGACAGACCCTCGTCCATGGTGAACCGGTCGCGGCTCCAGTCCACGCCGTCGCCGAGCCGGCGCATCTGGCCGCCGATCGCACCCCCGGACTCACGCTTCCAGTCCCAGACCTTCTCCACGAACAATTCGCGGCCGAAGTCCTCTTTGGTCTTCCCGTCGACCGCGAGCTGCTTTTCCACCACGGTCTGGGTGGCGATGCCGGCATGGTCGGTCCCCGGCTGCCACAGCACCTCGTACCCCTGCATCCGCTTGCGGCGGGTCAGGGCGTCCATCATGGTGTGTTCCAACGCGTGGCCCATGTGCAGGCTGCCCGTGACATTGGGCGGCGGAAGCACGATCGAATATGCGGGTTTGCTACTGGTTGGGTCCGCGCGGAAGTAGCCGGCATCCAGCCACTTCTGATAGATCGCGGCCTCCTGCGCTTCCGGATCCCACGACTTGGGCAGCTTGTCGGAGGCAGAGTGGGGGCTGGCGGTCACCGGTCAATTCTAGGAACCGCTGCCCCCACCCACGTAATCGCCCGAAAATACCTGGTCAAAGGCTTAGCTCCGGGAGGCTCGGGGCATGCTCAGGGAATCGTGAGCACTTGGCCCGGGTAGATCAGGTCGGGGTTCGGGACGCCGCTGGCGTCGGCGATCACCTGATACTTGCTGCCGTCGCCGTAGAAGCGCTCCGAGATCGCCCACAGGGTGTCGCCGGAAACCACCGTGTACGTCCGCGCTTCGGGTTGCACGGGTTCGGCAGGGGCCTCCGATACCTGCTCGGCAACCGGTGCCGCCTCGGCGGCTTCGGAGGCTTGCTGCTTCGACGCTGCCCAACTGTCTACACCTGCATCCGCCGCCGCTGGTTCCGACGCCGACTTGTCGGCGAGCGGCTCTTCGGGCGGCGGCGGGGCATCGGTTTCCGTCTTCGTCGACCACGCGGGTCCGCTGGCGGAGTAGAGCACCAGGTTGCGGTCGTCCTGCAGGATCAGCGCGACGTTCTTCTTGCCCTTGGTGTCGCTGTGCCAAACCGGCTTGTCCGGCGTGTAGAGGACGAAGTTGCCATCGGGCTGCACTTCGGCGCGCACCACATCCTGCCCATTGGTCCCGGTGGCCCAGATCGGCTTACCGCGCGAGGCCAGTACCAGGTTGCCGTCGTCTTGCAGGGTTAGCGTGTAGGCCCCGTTGCTTGAGACCAGCGACTCCCCCCGCACCAGTTTTTGGCCCTCCAACAGCCTGTCTGCCATGACATTCCTCTCTCTTCTCAACCCGATACGGCATCGGGCCTACGGATAGCCGCCTGGCAACACAGACTTGCGATCAACGCAATTGTGTTGTCGCGCTGGCTATTTCCTGCCGCCCAGCAGGCCGCCGAGGATGTCCCCCAGCGGTCCCCCCTTATTGCCCAATACGCTGCCGAGGATGCCGCCCAGGGATTTGTCTTTGCTGCCGAGAATGCTGCCCAGGACGTCGCCGAGGCCGCCCGGCCCCTTCGGTTCCGGCTTGGTCTCCGGCTCGCCACCGAGCCGCTTCCCGATGTAGGCCAACACGATCGGAAGCACGATAGGCAGCAACTGCTTGAGCAGATCGCTGTTGCCGGCGCCGCCCCCGGACAGCGCCGATGCGACCTGGTCGGTGTCCTTGCCGCCGAACAGCGTGGCCACCGCTTGATGACCCTCGCTCTCGTCGACCTGATCGAGGCCACCACCGGCGTCGAGCAGACCGCGCGCCGCTTGACTACTAGCGGCGGATTCGATCTTGCCCGCGTGTTCGGGGTCTTGCGAGCTTTGCTCCAACCCGCTGAGCAGCACCGGGACCAGGGTGTGCACCGCGTGGTCGACTTCGCTCTCGTCAGCACCGAGTTTTGCTGCGATTTCCGTCGTCGGTATCTGGGCGTAGAGATCGTCGAGACCAGCCATGGGCATACGCACCTTCGTTGCTGGGATGCAAAATCGAGCTAGTTACGACACTAGCGCCATGCCATCCGGGTGAAAACCCTGCGGCAAGCGCCATTCAGTTCAGCCGCTGGGTCTGCAGCGTCACACCCGCCGCCGGCAGGCGCGCCAGCAGAGCATCACCGATCGCCGCCGCGGGGGTCAGCACACCACGCAAATCGGAGAGCTTGTCACGGTCGAACGCGAGGGCGAGGCCGCATTCCCCCAACAACACCGACGTCGCTTTGTAACCCGGGTCGCCCCGCTGTTCCATCCGTGCCACGTAACGGGCGTTGGTGGTCGTGGTGGTGTACGTCTCGATCTTGTAGAACCCGCGCTCCCGGGATTTTTCGCTCGGTCCGGTGCCCGGCTTCGGAGCCAACCGTTCCACCAGGCCGCGCGGCAGCCGCCGGAAGTAACGGCTGCCCAGTGCGAACGTTGCGTTGCTGACGCCGGTCACGACCCCCGCGGCCACCGGAGCCGCCGGCGACGACCCGAGACCCACGCTCTCGCTGTACCGGAAGCCACGACCATAGGCCCAGTCCAGCAATGCGTTGCTGCGTCGCACAATTCGGGTGTTGTATGGGGCCATCACGAAACCCGCCGTCCATACCTTGTCCAGTTCCGGTGCGATCTGACGGCCCCGGCGCAACGGCAGATCGGGCTGCGGGCCGAGGTCGGGTTCTGCACCGCGATCGGGGGTCAGCGTGTAGGGGTCGGCGAGCTGACGACGCGCCTCGGGATCGCTAGAGGCGGTGTTCAGCACTTCCATCATCGAGGCCAGGGTGCCGCCGGAGAATCCGCCCCGGAAGGACCGCACGACCAAGTTGGTGTCGGTCAGCTCGCCGGCGCCGTCCTCCCGCGCCGCCTTGTAGAGCGCATAAACGGTCAAATCCGAAGGGACCGAGTCGAATCCGCAGGCGTGCACGATACGGGCGCCGGTGTCGGCGGCCTGCTTGTGGTACAGGTCGATGCTTTCGCGGACGAACATCGCCTCGCCGGTCAGGTCCGCGTAGTCGGTGCCCGCCGCGGCGCACGCGGCCACCAGTGGCGGGCCGTAGCGCGTGTAGGGCCCTACCGTGGTGATGACCACGCGGGTGCGGGCCGCCATTTCGTCGAGCGAGGACTGCTTTGCGGCGTCAGCGGACACGATGGGCCAAGCCTGAGCGGACTGACCCAGCGACCGACGGACCTGTTGTAGCCGCTCGGTCGACCTGCCGGCCAGCGCAATACGTGCGTCTCCCCCGGCGCGGGCCAGATATTCGGCGGTGAGCTTGCCCACGAAGCCGGTCGCGCCGTACAAGACAATGTCGAATTCACGGTCGTTACCACGCGGTGCGTCTGTCACCCGTCCGACGCTACTACTCCGGTCCCCTCGAGCGGCTTCCGGCCGCATCGACGCGGGGCTAGGTTACCGCGTATGGCGCACCGAATCGCCGTCATCGGCGCGGGCATCGCCGGCCTGGCCGGCGCCGCGGCGTTGCAACAGCGGGGCTATGACGTCAGCGTCATCGAGGAACGCACCGACACCTCGACGGGCGCCGCTATCAGCATCTGGCCGAACGCCCTGGCCGCGCTGGACACCCTGGGCGTGGGCGACGCCGTGCGCGCGGCCGGAGGTCGGATCGCCGCGGGTGCGCTGCGTTGGCGGAATGGGTCCTGGTTGCGCCGCCCTGCCGCGTCGAAGGTGATCACCGCACTGGGCGAGCCGTTGGTCGTCATCCAGCGCTCGACGCTGCGTGACATCCTCACCGCCGCAGTGCGCACCGGTTCGATCGAATACGGGCTTGCCGCCGAGCAGCTGCTGGAACATGGGGACGGCGTACGGATCACGCTGTCGGACGGCTCCGTCCGCGACGTGGATGCGGTGATCGGCGCCGACGGCACCGGTTCCATGGTGGCCCGCCATCTCAACGGGCCGTTGCCGCACCGGTACGCCGGCTACACCGCATGGCGTGGGATCGCCGACTGCGACATGGATCCCGAACTGTCCGGCGAGACGCTAGGGCCCGGCGCCGAAACCGGCCACGTGCCAATGGGTTCCGGCCGGACGTACTGGTTCACTACCAAGCGGGTGCCGCAAGGCCAGACGGCACCGGATGGCGAATTGGCTTATCTGCGCGACAGGTTGGCCGGATGGCCCGCGCCGATCCCGGACCTGCTGGCCGCAACCCCACCGGACGCGGTGCTACGCAACGACCTCTACGACCGCAAACCCGCCCGGGTGTGGGCGAGCGGACCCGTGCTTCTGGTCGGCGACGCGGCGCATCCGATGCGTCCCCATCTAGGCCAGGGCGGATGCCAGGGCATCGAAGACGCCGCGATTCTGGGTGTCTTCGTCGACGGGTCCGCGGACCTACCAATGGCATTCGCGCGGTTCGAAGCCTTCCGACGGCCCCGGATCGCGTCGTTGGTTCGTGAGTCGGCAATGATCGGGCGGGTGGTCAACCTGCGCCCGGACTTTCTCAGCGCGATTGCCACGCGCGCGACGGCGCTGGTCCCCGAGCGTTCGTTCCTTCGGCATCTGGCGTCGGTGGCGGCTCGGTCGGCGTTTGCGTTGCCCGACTAGACTTGGGAAAGCGTAACGGGCAGTCCGCCTTTGACGGTGACCGAGAAGGTGAACTTCGGCTCGGGTTGCCATTTCGGCGGCAGGTGCACCCGGTACCGCTGGAACAGGATCGTCAGAAAGAACTGGGCGGTCATGTACGCAATCTGGGTGCCCATGCAGAAATGCTGACCGAAGCTGAACGGCATGAAAGCCAGCTTCGGCCGGGACTGGATCTGTTGCCGGTCGACGAACCGCGCGGGGTCATACCGATCCGGTTCCGGCCACCAGCGCGGGTCGCGGTGGATCACCGACATCGATGCGCCCAACAGAGTGTACTTCGGTAGTCGGTAGCCGCCCAGGACGGTGTCCGTCATGCAGAACCTCGGGAAGAACGGGTGTCCCTGCATGCGCTGCGCCTCATCGAAACACGCCTTGGTCCAGTCCAACCTGGGCAGGTCGGCATAGGTCGGCAGGGCGCCGCCGAGGGCATCGATCTCCTCGCGCAACGTCGCCAGCGGAGCGGGATTGTTCGCCAGCAACGAGACGGCCCAGGTGAGCGCGGCCCCGCTCGGGTCGTAGGCGCCGCCGAGCAGGCCGATGAGTTCGGCCGCCAGGTCGGCCCTCGACAGCGGCGACCCGTCCTCGTATCTGGCGTCGAGCAACGCGTCCATGAAGTCCGGAGTCTCGAGGGGATTGGCCTTTCGGTCTCGGATCAGCCGCCCCAACAGCCGGTAGATCCGCACGAAAGCCGTTAGCACACTTGGCTTTCCTGTAGAGGAAAACAGCCTGGGGAAAGGCACCATGAGGGTGGTGAGGCCCAGCAGACCTGTGATGGCGCGCATGTCGGCGTCGAGCTGACGCAGTTCCTTCTCCGGCAGCGCGGTGGAGAACAGCACCCGCAAGTACACCGCCAACGTCGTCAGGAAGATCTCACTCTGCAGATCCACCTGCTGCCCTGTCTCGGCCCAGGACCCCCAGCCGTCGATCCGGCGCGCCAGCTCCGTGGCAACGATTTCGGCGATCTGTGTCTGGTGTCTGCGGGTGAACATGGGTGTCAGCATCTGCCGGCGCTCCCGCAGGCGCGGCCCTTCGAGCATGATGCTGTTGGCTCCGATGATGGGCAGCAGCGGACTCACCGGGCTGTACCTGCTGAACCGCCCGGTCGGCTCATCCATGAACTCGTGCACCAGGTCGGGATGGGTGACCGCGACCATGTCGAGGAAGGGCAAGGGGATGCGGAAGATGTCGCCGTACTGCGCCGAGCCGCGACTCATCAATTCGAAGGGATCCCTGCGCAGCGGGAGGATCGAGCCGACGACGGGCCGCCCCTTCGGACCCGGAGGCAGCGGCGTGGGCCGGCCGTAGCCGCTGGCAGCCCCGCGCAGCGTTGAGACGGATAGCCGGGTAGGCCAGTAGGGGTCTTGCCGCAACGCGCTGAACACGCTGCGCCGGCCGGTCACGCCTGGATGAACCGCTGTTTCCTGCGTTTTCTGTGGAATGACGGATGGCGCGCCAAGGTCGGCGTGTGGGCATCTTGGTTGCTCGGCAGCGGTCAACGGGTACTCAGCCTTTCTTCGTCTTGCCGTGCGGGATAGCCCTTTTCGTAGAGCTTGCCCAATATGACGGCGCGGACCACCTCGCGGAACGACCCGACCGATCCGCGGATATCTTTAGACCAGGCGACAAGAAATCCGACTACTTGGCGCCAGTGTTTCTTGCCGGCTTGAATCGGGGCATCGTTCAGGACGCATCGCGCATCGATCAGCTGGGGGCCGTGGGCATGAATCGCCTCGGTGAAGGCGGAGCGAAATTCGCGCAGGGTGCCGACGCTGCGGGCCGGGACGCCGACCGACCTGGCATAGTCCGCGAAATTGATTTCGGGCAGCGCCGATCCGCTGTCCGGCCAGCCCATGATTTCGCTTTCGAACTTGATTGCGGCGAGCGCAGAGTTGTTCACGACGACAAAGACCACCGGCGCCGGGACACCAATCGAGGACTGGATCTGGCTCAGGGTCACCGAGGTTCCACCGTCGCCGGCCACGGCGACCACCAGCTGCGGGCGGGTTGCATTGTTGGCCAAAGCAATTGCGGCGGGGACTGCAAACCCCATGGTGCCGAACGACGCGGACCAGATGGACCGCGTCATCGACGTGATGTATCGATAGACCCACAACGTGTTCACGCCGACGTCCGCGCACACCACCGAGGTTCCCCCGTGTCGGCGCAACTCTTCGTCGATGGCTTGGGTGAGATTGGACGCACGCAGCGGCGCAATCTCGGTTCGTCTGGCACGCTTTCGCGTCCGGCGCCCTGCGGGCCATCGCCGCGACCGTTGCCGGCGAGCAGACGGGTCGACGGTGTCCGGCGGTGCTGCGCACAACGCGGCCACTATCGCCTCCAACGCCGGCATGGCGTCGCACAGCAGACCTATGTCGTGCTCGGTGAGGCCGAGCATGGCCCGCGGGTCAAGATTCACCGCGACGGTCCGGCCGCAGGCTCCCCAGTCGAAGGCCGAGCCCCGGTTCGACACACCAACCAGCAGCAGCACGTCGGCCCGCGCGACCTGCCGGTAGGACCGCAGGTCGCCGGAGCCGCCGATTCTGCTGTGCACACGCGGGATTGAGCGGTCCAGCACCGAATCGCCGCCCATGGTGACATGCACCGGGCAGCTCAGTAACCGCGACAGCTCGGCCAGTTGTTCCGAGCATCCCGCGGCGCCGCGGCCCGCGACGATGCCAACCCGCCGGGCGGCGCGCAGTGCGCCGACCGCCCGGGCAAGCGACGATTCGTCCGGACCGGTGCCACGCCCCGGCTCGGCGGGTGGCGGCGCATCTTCTGTTTCGGCCCAGCCGGAGTCGAGCGCGCTTGGCAGCACATGCAGATGCACCACGCCACCTCCTGGCGCGGCGGCCGCGGCGCAGGCCCTGCGCACCGCGGCCGACGCGGTCGCTGCGTCGTCCACGAGATACCGGGCGACGGTGACTTCGTCGAGTACTCGCCGGGCATCGAGGAACCACCGCTGTGTCTCCACGGTCGTGACCAGGATTCGGGCACTATCCAATGCGGCGTCGTAGATTCCGTTCAATTGCGACAGCAGCGCCGCCTCAGTCGCTGCCACCGTTCCCGCGGACGGAATGCCCGACTTGCGCAACGCCGAGGCGCTCATCGAGGGCGCTTGGACGTTGGCGCTGCGCTGCGCTGTGGCAAAGCTCGGCAGCAGTTGCGCGCAGAAGTCGCTGATCTGCACGGGCGCAGCGAGATCGGCACTGAGGTGACGGGCCAGCGAACGCTCGCCGGGGCGGAGAGGGGACGCCGCGGTCTTCGGCGCGGTGCCACCCGGCACCGCAATGAGCACCGGGCCCGGCCTGGCCGCAATGCCTGCGAACCGACGCGACAGGTCGTCGACGGATGCGACGGCGACGCTTCCTAACGACATCGCCGTGCCCAAATGCTTTAGCCGGGAACTGGTCTCGGGACCATCGGTCAGACAGATCGCCACGACGTCGGCGTTCAGGCTGGCCAGCGTGGCCAGCTCCGCCACGAACTGACTGAGTCGTGGGTAATCGGTGACGACCACGCCGCGCGATCGGCCGCCGAGGGCGCCGCCGATACCGAGTGGAAGCGCCGCCCCGGGGATGCCCGCCAGGCTCGACACCGCCGCCGCGGCGGCAAGGCCCTCTGGCAACCGCAACCCGTCCGGATCGAGATCGGTAAACGTCTGCCAGCCGTGTGTTGTCTCGTCGGACGAGCCGTCGTCCATGAGGGATTGCAGCGTGGCCTCGACGTCACAAACTATTTGGGTGCGGTACGGCAGCGAGCGTGTCATGCAACGGCGGTCGGTGAGCTCCATCAGGTTCGCGTGTCCACAGACCCCCCGGGCGAGCAGCGGGCTCGTACGTCCGACGAGCAGGACGTTCTGGGCTGCGATCGCGCCGCCGTCCCGCACGGTGTACGCCGGGCAGCCTAAGCGCGCGGAAAGCTTTTGTACCAAGCCAAGATACGTGCTGTCGGCGTCGGAGGAGACAACCGCCAGATCGTCGGAGTCCAAGAATTCCGCGATCGCCGCGAGCTGTTCCTTGCTCGCGACGGTCGCGGTGGGGACTTCCGGGATGCGATACCCGGCGGTTGGTCCGTCCAACGGTGCGTAGAGCACATCGCCCGGGATCGCCACGTGACATGCGGTGGACTCGTGCAGGGCCTGCACACAGGAACGAGCGAACCGTTCGAATTGGCTTGGGGACTGGATTTGCACTGACGACGACGTGCAGGACCGGAAGAGCGCCTCGGAGTCGATCTCCTGAAACGCATCTCGGCCGAGGCTGGCCACGGGAACTTGGCCGCTGATCGCCACCAACGGCACCCGGCCGAGGTAGGCCTCGTAGGCTCCCGTCAGCAGATTGGTGGCCCCGGGACCGGCGGTCCCGAAGCAAACACCCAACCGGCCCGAGGATTTCGCGTACCCCACGGCCATCAGTGCCGCTGCCGCCTCATGCCGGGTGGTGACCACCTCTATCTCGGTGCGCCGACTCGCCGCATGGACCAACGAGTTCACCGACTCGGCGGGCATTCCGAAAAGGTATTCGACACCCAGCTTGATCAGGACGTCCACCAGCTCGTCGGCAAATCGGGTCCGCCCGAGGGCATTTGACACCAGGTGCCGGTTATACATGAGACCGCTGCAGGGCACGGACACCGACACCGAATGGGAGGCGACGTCGCGTCGCGAACGCCGCGAGCGATCCCATCAGGGCATCCACGGATTCGTCTGACCCAACGGTGATCCGCACCCCGAGTCCTGGGTATTCGCGCAGGAGTATGCCGTCGGCGAGGGCGTGCTGAAATAGTGTGTGCCCGTCCTCGGTGGGCAGCCAGACGAAGTTCGCTTGCGACACGATGCCTGAAGACAAGCCATGCCGGAACAGGCAGGCCTCTAGCCGCCGGCGGTTCTCGACCACGCGGGACACCCTGTCGCGCAACTCCTGCGGGCACCGCAGCGACACCGTCGCCGCGGCCAGCGCGAGCGAGTTCACCGAGTACATCGGAACGGCGGAGCTAACCCGCGCCGCCAGATCCGCACTACTGCAAACGCCGTAGCCGATCCGTAGACCGGCAAGGCCATACGCCTTGGAGAAGCTGCGCAGGACAACTACCCCGTCCAGCTCAGTCACCAGGTGTCGCAGCGCATCCGCCGGCATCGTCTCGTCGAATTCCGCGTACGCCTGATCGACAACCAGCAGAACCGCTTTGGGCAACGCCTCTCGAAAACGGACGATTTCGTCCAGGGTTACGGCGGCGCCGCTCGGGTTGTGCGGCGCAGCGATGATCACGTGCTGCGTAGACCGGTCGACCCGCGCGAGGATGTCGTCGAGCACCTGGCTTCCCGGTGGGTCGCTGGGCACCGCGACGGGTATACCACCGGCTCGCGACACAAGCACGGCGTATTCGTCGAAAGTCGGCGTTCCGAAGACGGTAGTCCCCGCCGTCTGAGCGTTCACATGCAGCAGTGCATCGAGCACGCCGAGGCTGCCCGCGCCGAGGACCACTTGCTTTCGCGGAATCCCATGCAGCGCAGCGACCTGCGCCGCCAGCCGTGCGGCCAAGTGCGCGTGCGGGTAGCGATTGATGAATGCCGCGCTTGAGTCGATGACTTGCCGCACTTCCGGCAGGGGATCGAGATGTAGTTCGTTGCGGGACAGGTCGTACTTCACCCGGGGCTCACCGGTGCCGCAGTTCGGCCCGTCCCCGGACAGGGAAGTTGGCTTGAGCCTCATTGCAACTCGAAGTCCTCGGTCCGTCGGGTATCCCACCCGAGGCGGTCGGACAGCAACATGACGGCAAGTCCCGCGATCAATGCCGCAACCGACATGAGCGTGGTCCGCTCGACCAGGATGAGCGTCGAGAGGTAGCCGACCGACACGAACATGTCGTCGCGCAGCATGTCATTCCATGACTTGTGCTCCGTCGCGTGCACAAGCCGCCACGACTGGTAGCAAGCTACCGGGAGCCACAGCAGGGCTATCAGGTACTTGTGACCAATGGCGCCGACGGCAACCGGAATGGCGATGCCGGCGTAGACCACTACATTCGCCACCCCGGCAATCGCCGCGGCACGAAACCTCGTGGCACTCAAGGTGGCCGACGTCGTCACATTCACTCTTTTGTCCCCGTCATAGTCGGGGACGTTCTTGACCAGGCCCTTCGCGCAGAACCACGCGAACAGGTACAGCGCGAGCGCGAAGTAGGCCGGCCTGACCAGGGTGTGCAATTTCTCGTCGGATGCCAGCGCCACACTCAGGTAGGGGTAGGCAACAGCATTGGCGAAGAACAAAATTCCGATGCGGGGTCGCGCCTTCATCCGCAACGGGCGAAATGAGTATTGGTGACACCCGACCAGAGCCAGCAACGACAGCGCGGCGAAATACGGGTTGACGAGCAGCGACATTGCAAAGACCGCCGTGGTCAGCAAATGCGTGTCGCGCAGTAGGCGGTCCCGACCGTAGCGGCCGAGCTCGAAGACCCGCGACGGGATGTTCTCGTTGTCCTCCACGATGTCGGTGTACATGTTGTAAAGGTTTGCGATCGCGGCGATGTGGTACGACACGACCATTCCAACGATGAGCGGCCCGATGGGCACCTGTCCGCTGACGACGCTCGCGAAATAGAAGGCGAGCATGCCCGCGACGCAGGTTCTGGGCCGCGAAAACGCCACAAACGTCGACAGGCGCCAACTGGTTGGTCCGGGAATGCCCGGGGAGCTCTGCACCCAGAACAGCCGTTGATCGCTGGTCATCTCCAGGAAGGCCGACAGGTCCGGCACCGCTTCCGGTTGCACGCGGAGTGGGGCGGCAAGTTCCTGTTCTTTCACGACTACTCCCCCTCCAACGCATCGACGATGTTCGATCTCGCGGCCCGCGAAGCGGGCAGCAAAGCGCCTGTCCAGCAGAGGATTACCGCCAGGCCGACCCCCAGTAAGTCGAGCGGCGAAAGCGCAAACCGCACCGTGATGGCTGTCACCGCGCTCATGATCAGGGTGCCCAACCGGTGCACGACCACGCTGATCATCAATCCGAGCGCGCCGCCCAACAGCGCGACGCTGGTCGACTCGACCAGGATCGACTTGGCGATGTAACCGCGGGAAGCCCCCATGGCCCGGAGCACCCCGATCTCGCGGGTGCGCTCCAGCACCGAGATCATGAAGGCGTTAAACAACGCCATCGCCGCCAGCAGCGCCACGATCCACTGGACGAATACCGCCAGCGATCCCATCTGATCGACCGCGCTGCGGCCTGATTCGACGGCCTCCTTACCGGTGTAGGCGAACAGCCCATGCGTGGTCGCGATTTTCACGGCCTGTTGCTGGACCGCGGTCGCGTTCTTCGCGTCGGCGGCGTGCACCTCGAGGTAGGTTGCACCGTCCCGCTGAAACCACTTCTCCATATCGGTCAGGGACATCGCGATCATCCCGCGCTCGGTGGTCAAATACTCCACCACGCCGAGGATTTCGGTGGTCTTCTCCCCCGATGGCGTACTCAGCGTCAAATGGTCGCCCGTCTCGCGATGCAAGCGGCGCGCGAGCTGCCGCGATATCACGACTCCATCGCCGGCTAAGACCTTGGCCCGCACCGCCGGATCCATCGCGGTGAAGGCAGGTGCCGCCGTGCCGGGATCGGCACCGATGACCAGGATTCGGTCGGCGCCGACGTTCACGTATGCCTCTTGAACCGGAATGACCGCCCCCACGCCCCGAACCCGGCGGAGTTCCTCGTCCACACCCGCGGGCAGCAGTGGCCCGATGGGAATAACGTCTTTCGACGCCGTCGAGACGTACATGTCGGCGTCGGCCAAGGTGTGGAAGAAGTTTCCGGTCGAGTCGACCACGTCGGACAACACCCCGCTGGTGACGCTCCCCAGCGCGACCGCGATGGTCACGATCATCACGTTTGCCCAGGTGCGCTTGGCGGATTGGGTCATCGTCGACCTGCTGACCTGACCGCTCGGTCCCATCCTTGCCGCCAGCCAACTGCTCGCCCCCACGATGGCGGGGCCCAGTGCCCAGCACAGCACGAGGATGCCGGCCAGAACCAATACTCCACCGGCGAATGCCTTTTCATCCCTTAGCCGGAATGCGCAGAAGAAGGCCGCGATGGTCAGGGGGGCGCCGACGACGACGCCCGCCCAGTTCGGGCCCGACCTGTTGGGGCCGAGGCTTTCGAGCTCCGCGGGGCGCATCGCCGAGATCGGTGCGGCTTTGAACACCGCGAGGGCCGGCCAGACGGCCCCGAGAATGCAGGCGATGATTCCCAGCGCTATCACGATCGCGATTGCGGTGCCGGGAAAGAAGAAGTCGGGCTTCACATCCACCGACTGCAGCACCAACGGGGGCAGCCTCTTGATCGCGAGATAGCTGAGCCCCACCCCGAGCGGTGCACCCAGACAGCCACCGAGCAGCCCCATGAGAGCGACCTCGGCCAGCAGATCCCGGGCCAGCTGGCCGCGTTGGGCGCCCAGCGCCCGCAACGTCGCGATCATCGGCTTGCGTTGCACCACGGCCATGTTCATGGTGTTGAACACGATGAACATGGCCACGACCAGCGCCATGGAACCGACCAACAGCAACGTGTCGCGAGTGAGGGACACGGAGCTATCGGATTGCGCCACCCTGAATTGGGGCTCCGCGACCACAGCACGATGGTCGACCACTCGCATCAACTCGGCGTTCAGTCGCCCAAGGTCGGTGCCGGGATTCGCCACGATGAACACCGAACTGACTCGCCCGCTTTGGTGTACCAGCCGTTGTGCAACCTGAAGTCCGACGATCAGGTAATCGCCGGCGTTGTATTTCTCGGCGAGAGTGCCTTTGGGCACGAACACCACATTGACGCGCGCCGCATTGACCTCGACCGAGCCACCCGGGGCAACGCCCAGGCCTGGGCCGGCGATCGCACCTTCGGCGAGCGACCCGTGGGACTTGTCCTGTTCGGCTTGTTGCACGAGCTCATTGCCCACTCGGTTGTCTAGTATCCGCAGGTTGGGGCTGACACCCAATAGCGTTGTGCCGGAACGCGGTACGTTGATGGTCGCCTTCACAATCGGCTCGGCGGCAGCCACCCCTTCGAGCCGACGCAGCTCGTCCACCAGGGACTCGGGCAGGCCGCTGTCGGCCGCACCGGTCACCTCGAACGCAGCCTTGCCATAGAGGTCTTCGGACATCGTGGCAACCGATTTGGTTATCGAGCTGTAGATGCCGGCGATCGCCACCAGCAGCGCACTGGCGATCATCACGGCAACCACACAGCTCAACGACCGCTTCCAGTGCGCCAACGCATATCGTGAGTTCAGGAATTTGAAGCGGACCGCCGCCGGGGCTATCACCGCGAGTTTTCCAATTTCTCGACGGCATCGACGGCCTCGGCCGCTTCGGCCCGGACGCGGTTGTCGACGATTTTGCCGTCGCGCATGACGATTTCGCGGTCCGCGGCCGCGGCGATTGCCTGATCGTGCGTCACCATCAGCACCGAACAGTCCTTCGTGTCAGCGATCTGACGCAGTAGCGCAAGGATGCTCGCGCCCGAATCTGAGTCCAGATTTCCGGTCGGTTCGTCGGCCAGCACGATGCCGGGGTTCATGATCAGCGAGCGCGCGATGGCCACCCGTTGCATCTGGCCGCCGGAAAGCTCGGATGGCTTGTGGTCGATGCGGTTTCCCAGACCGACCATCTCCAACAGATTGCACGCGTCCTGCCGCGCGACCTTGATCGACGATCCGTCCAGAACCCTTGGCATCGCGACGTTTTCCCAAGCGGTCAACGTCGGAAGCAAGTTGAAGAACTGAAAGATGAACCCCACCTTGCGCCGGCGGTAGCTGGACTGCTCGTCGTCGCTCTTGTCCGACAACTCTTCACCGTCGACCTTGATCGAGCCCGCATCGGGACGGTCTATCCCCCCAATGAGGTGCAACAGGGTGCTTTTCCCGGACCCGGACGCTCCGGTGATCGCCACCAGATTCTCGTTTTCCAGCGTCAGGGTGACGCCGTCTACCGCTTTGACGAGTTCCTGACCACGCTGATACGTCCGGCTCACGTCGGTGATTTCGATCAACATCACAAGCTCCTATGTCTTGCGCCCGCAATGCACTGCGCGACAGCGGTGTTCAACGACGGCCCTCGTCAGCACTGGTGCGATCATCGGCATCCAGCAGCTTCCACGTGGCCGGGGTCATGGGAACACTCAGACCACTCCCGAGGGTGTCTCCCGCTAGCGTGATCAGCCCGATAGCGCCACTCGCCGTGGATTTCGTCGCGGTGCCGGTGAATCCGAGCGGCCCGGCGCCCGCAGTCGATGCGGTGACGTCGACGAGCTCTTCAGCTGGCACGTCGGGTGTGTCGTCGAGGGTCATGTACTCATTGCGGTGGCCGCGTTCCTTCAGACCGTCGCGGCGACGCCGCCGGGCTTTGGATTTGCCCCTGGCGTCGGCCGCCGCGGCCGTTGGGATGCTCGCCGCCGGTGCGCTGACTGTCGCCTTACTGCGGACCTGGGGGCCGAGCACCGGGCCCGGCCCGAGGTCAGGTCCGGCCACCAGGTACGCGAGTCCCGGTGCACCCGCTGCGGGAGCGGAGGCGATGGTGGACGTGGTAACTGGTGCCTGCGGCGCCGGTGAGGGTGTCGCGAGGGCGCCACCTGCCGTCGTACCCGAGGGCGCGATGCTGGCTACCGTCACGACCTGCTGGTCCGCTGGAAGGGCAGGCACCGCGGCGACCAGCTCGGCAGGAGCCATGGCGATCGCACACAAAGCGAGGGACAGAACCAGAGGGATCGCGCCCTGGGGAGCCATCACGGCGGTGTACATGGGCGTCCCCATCAGCGCGAAGGCGAACGCATAGGCGAATACGTAGAACAGCGGCATCCAGGTGACCGCCGCGGTGGCGGGGCTGGCGGCGAAGTCGGTGATCAGCTGCACCACGGTGCCGGCCGGATTGAGCAACAGGCCTTTTAGCGCCGCCCAATTCATGCTGAAGTGCTCCGACCAGGAGAACAAGTCGGCGATGGGATCGTAGAACGACACACCCAAGACGGTGATGGTGTTGGGCCTGGGTTTTGCCGCCGCTGCTGGGCTGGGGGTGACGATCGTCGGCGCCGGACTCACTGGTTGTACAGCGGACAGCGCACCGGTGGACACCGTCTGATAGACACCCATGACCGTGGCGGCCTGGACCCACATTCGGCTGTAGTCGGCCTCGGTGACGGTGATCGGGATCGTGTTGATGCCGAAGAAGTTCGTCGCGACCAACGTGCCGAGGAGGGCACGGTTGGCCGCCAACTCCGCGGGCGTCGGCATGGCGGCCAGCGCCGCCGAGTAAGCGGCGGCCGCCGTCTCGTGTTGCGTGGCGGCCTCGGCGCTACGACCGCTTGCCTCGGTCAGCCACGCCAGGAACGGGGTGTGCGCCGCCGCGTATTGGGCCGAGCTGGGCCCTGCCCACGTCCCGCCCAGCACCTCGCTCAGCAACCCGGACAACTCGGCAGCCGTCACGGCGTATTCGTCACTCAGCGCGGCCCATTGCGCCGCAGCGGCCAACAGCGATCCCGGTCCTGGGCCACTGTTCAGCAGGGTTGAGTGCACCTCCGGAGGTGCCGCCATCCACACGATCATCGCGGGAGATCCCTCCCGCCGTGAGCAGCGCCAATGATGCCCACCACCGAACTGTTACGCGTCATGGCCCGTTTGAGGGGCGATAGGGCCCCCTAGCTCCCTTCTGTTTGGCTAACCTAATTTTGGTTACCCTAACCTAATGTTTTGGGGGCGCGCGGTGGGGGTGGTCTCGCAGACAGGGTTCTGTTCGGCTGGCGACTGCCAGTCGTGGCAAAGAAAAAGTGCCGGACCCGAAGGTCCGGCACTTTCTCGTCAGATAAGCCGTTAGATGCGGGTTCTAGCCACGCCGGCCGCAGACCGGCCAAGCGCCGATGCCCTGCGAGTGCAGCACGTTCTCGGCCACCCGGATCTGCTCCTCACGGCTAGCGGTGTGCGCGGAACCCGAGCCACCGTTGGCGCGCCAGGTGCCAGGAGTGAACTGCAGGCCGCCGTAGTAGCCGTTGCCGGTGTTAATCCCCCAGTTGCCACCAGATTCGCACTGAGCGATCGCGTCCCAGTTGACGCTGTAGACCTTGGGCGCGGGAGGCGCCGCGTCGGGAGCGGGTCCCTGGTTGGGGTCGAACTCCACCGGCTCGGGGGCCGGGTCCACTGCGTCGGGAGCGGGCGGAGGCACGTTCGGGTCAAAACCCACGAATTCCGGAGCGGGAGGCGCGTCCGGCGCGGGTGCGTCCGGCGCCGGAGGCGCGTCCGGCGCGGGTGCGTCCGGAGCTTGCACGTTCGGGTCGAAGCCCACCGTCTCGGAGCCAGGACCCGCATTGGGGTCGGCCGGATCTGCGTTCGCGATACCGGAGGGCACAGTCATGAGCGACCCGGCAATCGCGGCCACGATGAGCGTCTTGCGGACGTCCTTCAAAATTTGTTCCTTTCGCGGTGCGCGCGCGCCAAGGCAAGCCCGCCAATAGCGGGTCGGAGGTACTGCATTGGAATTGCTTGGGACGTGTCGTCAGGTTTCGACACGACAGCGGAGGGCGTAACTTGCCCGGCGCGACTTTCAGCCAGCGCCCGTCGGGCGGCCACCGTTCAAAACCGGGCCATCCCGACTCCGCTCACACGCGGGTCCGTGGATTCACTTATTCGTTTATCGCTGTGGCCCTTTTTGGGCTACCAGGAACCTACGATAACGATTTGGATTCGTCATCCCGAGACACGACATGTCGCACACCTATTACGAGACAATCACGACGCGATCAATGGGCATCAAGCCAGGTCACTGATGCTTTATTACGGAGTGTCAAGTTCAGGTTGAGCCATCATAAACGTGATCCGAATCACGCACTGATTGTGAACTGGCCCACTCGATTTCCGACCTTGCCGCGCGGCAAGTGACCGGTTTGATCCACGGTTGTCATGTGGCCAAAGTCATAAAACGCGGAGAGTGAGATTTCGATCCGGCACTTCGCTTAAATGTTGACGGGTCGAAATTTACAGGAGCCGCAGCATTGTGTTCACAAATTTAACTTTGCTGTCGCCGACATTCGCATTGACTCTGCGCCCAGGGCGACAAAGTGCGAGAACACACCGCCCAAAACGCAGCATCAACACGGGGGTGAGCACCCTTCGCGTTGACTCTGCGCCCAGGGCGACAAAGTGCGAGAAGACACCGCCCATAACGCAGCATCAACGCGGGGTTGAGCACCCCCCGCGTGCGCGCGTTACCGGGCGGCGACGACTCCGGCGCGTAGGTCTGCCTCGGAATTCAGATTGGTCAGCGGACGGGAATCCGACACCACGATCTGCTGCGCGTCCGAAGCGTCGATCAGCGCGCTCATCCTGCGCGCCCCGGCCGCGACCAACTTCTCCACCCGCTCGGCCAGATCGGTCCGATAAACGCCGGCCAGATAGTGCGTACGACCGTCCCAGGGCAATACCACTTCGGCGTTGGTCGCGATGGCCAGGCGAACCAGCTCGTCGATCAATTCGCCTGTGAGATAAGGCATGTCAACCGCACAGACGAACGCGTACCGGGCACCGGCCGCGGCCGCCGCACGTAATCCCCGCCCGGTCGCCGGCAGCGGTCCCAGACCACGCACCTCGTCGCGAACGATGGAAACCTGCAACGCGGGCAACGGTTGGCCCGGGGCGGCGATGACGAAGACGGGCTCGCAGCGTTCCGAGAGCACACCGACCACATGCTCGACGAGCGTGGTGTTGCCCTCCGGGTGCCGCAGGGTGGCCTTGTCGCGGCCCATCCGCCGCGATTCACCGCCGGCGAGGACGACCCCGGCCAAAGACACTGATTCGGTAGCGGTTTCAGCCATGTCAGTCAACGGTCCAGGTGTCGCGTCCGCGCAGCAGTGACTGCAGCGCGGCGGTGTCGGACGGCTTCGTTTTCTTGGCGGCCTGGATCTGTGCGCGAGCCGCGTCGTCGTAGGTGGGCCGACTCACGTCGCGGAAGATGCCCATCACCATGTGGTCGAGGTTCTGGTCCGACAGCCGCGACAATGCAAAGGCGTACGCCGAGTCGTCGGCATGCGCGTCGTGAACCACGATCTCCTCGGCGGCCACATCGGCCGTCTTGGCGATGTCAAGCCCGAAGCCCGACTTCACCACGCAGTACTCGCCGTTGGCGCCGAACACGATCGGTTGGCCGTGGTTCACCTTGATGACCCGCTCTTCGGCGCCCTCTTTGCGCAGCGCATCGAACGACCCATCGTTGAAGATCGGGCAGTCCTGCATGATCTCGACGAGTGCCGCCCCGCGGTGTTGCGCGGCACCACGCAGCACCTCGGACAGTCCCGCACGGTCGGAGTCCAGTGCGCGGCCGACGAACGTCGCCTCGGCACCCAACGCCAACGACACCGGGTTGAAGGGGTGGTCTAGCGAGCCCATCGGCGTCGACTTGGTGATCTTGCCAACCTCCGACGTCGGCGAGTACTGCCCCTTGGTCAGCCCGTAGATCCGGTTGTTGAACAACAGGATGGTGATGTTCACGTTGCGCCGCAGGGCGTGGATCAGGTGGTTGCCACCGATGGACAACGCGTCGCCGTCACCGGTGACCACCCACACCGAGAGGTCCTCGCGGGCGAGGGCCAGACCGGTCGCGATCGCCGGGGCCCGACCGTGGATGGAGTGGAAACCGTAGGTCTCGAGGTAGTAGGGGAACCGGCTGGAGCAGCCGATGCCGCTGATGAACACGATGTTCTCGCGCCGCAAACCGAGTTCGGGCAGAAAGTTGCGGATGGTGTTGAGGATGACGTAGTCACCGCAGCCCGGGCACCAACGCACCTCCTGGTCGCTGGTGAAGTCCTTGCCCTTCTGGGGCGGGTCTTCGGGAGAAAGCGCGGGGACCCCATCGTTCTTGGTCAGCCTCGGTGTGAGTCCCAGGTCGGCCCCAACCAGTTCACTGGTCGCGTTAGTCATTCGTGTGCTCCTGCCCCAACCGTGGCCGCGCCAAGTTTGGCGACCAGCGTTCTGTCCTGCTCGATCTCGGCCAGCGTCCCGCCGAGCGCGGCCCGGATGACGCGGCCGATCTCGTCGGCCAGGAACGAGAGCCCCTGAACCTTGGTGACCGATTGCACGTCGACCAGGTATTTGCCGCGCAGCAACAACGCAAGTTGACCCAGGTTCATCTCCGGGCACACGACTTGCGGGTAACGCCGCAGCACGTCGCCGAGGTTCTTCGGGAAGGGGCTCAGGTGCCGCAGATGGGCGTGCGCGACCTTGATGCCCTTCTGGCGGGCCCGCCGGCATGCCTCGCCGATGGGACCGTAGGAACTTCCCCACCCAATGAGCAGCAGTTCGGCGTCTCCGGTCGGGTCGTCGACCTCAACATCCGGCACGGTGATGCCGTCGATCTTGGCTTGGCGAATCCGGACCATGAGGTCGTGATTGACCGGCTCGTACGAGATGGCGCCCGAACCGTTGGCGGCCTCAAGTCCGCCGATCCGGTGCTCGAGGCCCGGCGTTCCCGGAATCGCGAACTGGCGGGCCAGCGTTTCCGGGTCGCGGTTGTAGGGCTGGAACGGCTCGTCCGGCTTGGCGAAGGTGTGCTGGATGGGCTCCAAAGTGGTGACATCCGGGATGCGCCACGGCTCCGAGCCGTTCGCGATCGCGCCGTCGGACAGCACGATCACCGGCGTGTGGTAGCCGACCGCGATACGCACCGCCTCGATGGCGATGTTGAAGCAGTCGGACGGCGACCGCGGCGCCAGCACCGCCACCGGCGACTCGCCGTTTCGCCCGTACAGCGCCTGCAGCAGATCGGCCTGCTCGGTCTTGGTGGGGAGCCCGGTGGACGGCCCACCGCGCTGCACGTCGATGACGATCAGCGGCAGCTCGGTCATCACCGCGAGCCCCATCGCCTCGGACTTCAGCGAGACGCCGGGACCAGAGGTGCTGGTGACGCCCAGCGCACCGCCGTAGGAGGCACCGATGGCCGCGCAGATGCCGCCGATCTCGTCTTCGGCCTGGAAGGTGGTGACGTTGAAGTTCTTGTGCTTCGACAACTCGTGCAGGATGTCCGACGCCGGGGTGATCGGGTAGCTGCCCAGCACGACCGGCAGATTGGCCAGCTGCCCGGCCGCGACGATGCCGTAGGCCAGCGCGGTGTTGCCCGAAATCTGCCGGTACTCACCGCTCGGCAACTTCGCCCGCGAGACTTCGTAGGTGGTACCGAACGCCTCGGTGGTTTCGCCGTAGTTCCAGCCCGCCTTGAGCGCCAGCACATTGGCCTCGGCGACATCTGGTTTACGCGCGAACTTCTCCCTGATGAACTTCTCGCTCGCCTCGATCGGGCGTCCATACATCCAGGAGAGCAAGCCCAGCGCGAACATGTTCTTGGCCCGCTGACCGTCCTTCTTGGACGCGCCGATCGACTCCACCGCGCCCAACGTCAGCGACGTCATGGCGACGGAGTGGACGACGTATTCCTCGAGCTCGTCGGTCTCCAAGGGATTGGTTACGTAGCCGACTTTGGTGAGATTACGTTTGGTGAACTCGTCGGCATTGGCGATCACCATGCCGCCGCGCGGCAGGTCGCCGATATTGGCCTTCAGTGCCGCCGGGTTCATCGCGACCAACACGTCCGGCCGGTCACCCGCGGTCAGGATGTCGTAGTCCGCGATTTGAATCTGGAAGGACGAAACACCAGGCAAGGTCCCTGCGGGTGCCCGGATCTCGGCGGGATAGTTCGGCTGGGTCGCCAGATCATTGCCGAAGAGGGCCGCCTCCGACGTGAATCGGTCGCCCGTCAGCTGCATGCCGTCGCCGGAGTCTCCTGCGAATCGGATGACGACGTTTTCCAGGCGCTGCCGGGGCACGCGAGCGCGGGAATTTCCGTTTGTAGACTCCGCTTGAGCCTCTCGCCCGGCCCCGTTGCCGTTCGACTCCACGTCTTCGCCTTCCATCAGTTTCCGGATAGGCACTCCGTCGCAGCCTTAGGTTACGCGCGTTCGGGGTGGCTAACCTTCGTACTCAACATTTCTGTCACCACTGGTACCAATTATGGCATTACTTTAAGGAAGTGCTTGCACCGACCGGCCGCGTGAACAAGCCTCGGCACACCCTAAAAGCCGACGTCAAACGACTGCGAGCAGTTATTTGCAGACCAAACTGTGGTTTTGGTCACTTCGGCGCGCAATGGTTAATCAGATCTCAATGAGGCGCCGCCCAATCAAACTAGAACACGTTCTAGTTTGAGCCGCGGAGTACCCTCTGCGGCCGGATCGGAACGGCTCGAGTCTAGGGCGGCGCTAGGCCGTTTTGTCGCGGCGCTCGGCGCGGGAGGGCTTCCGCGGCACGATCGTCGGCAACACGTTGTCTTGCACGGTCTCCTTGGTGACAACCACCTTGGCGACGTCGTCGCGGCTCGGGATGTCGTACATCACCGGTAGCAGGACTTCTTCCATGATCGCGCGCAGACCGCGGGCTCCGGTGCCGCGGTGGATCGCTTGGTCGGCGATCGCTTCCAGTGCGTCGTCGGTGAACTCCAGCTCGACGTTGTCCATCTCGAAGAGCCGCACGTATTGCTTGACCAACGCGTTCTTGGGCTCGGAGAGGATCTTGACCAACGACTCCTTGTCCAGGTTCGTCACCGAGGCCACGACCGGCAGGCGGCCGATGAACTCGGGGATCAAACCGAACTTGATCAGATCTTCGGGCATGACGTCGGCGAAGTGGTCCGTGGTGTCGATCTCGGCCTTCGACCGCACCTCGGCGCCGAAGCCCAGGCCGCGCTTACCGACCCGCTCGTAGATGATCTTCTCCAACCCGGCAAAGGCGCCCGCGACGATGAAGAGCACGTTCGTCGTGTCGATCTGGATGAATTCCTGGTGCGGGTGCTTGCGACCACCCTGCGGGGGAACCGACGCCTGGGTGCCTTCGAGGATCTTCAGCAGGGCCTGCTGGACACCCTCGCCGGAGACGTCGCGAGTGATCGACGGGTTCTCGCTCTTGCGGGCGATCTTGTCCACCTCGTCGATGTAGATGATGCCCGTCTCGGCACGCTTGACGTCGTAGTCGGCGGCTTGGATGAGTTTGAGCAGAATGTTCTCGACGTCTTCACCGACGTAACCGGCCTCGGTCAACGCGGTGGCGTCGGCGATGGCGAACGGGACGTTGAGCATCTTGGCCAGCGTCTGCGCGAGGTAGGTCTTGCCGCAGCCGGTCGGACCCAGCATCAAGATGTTGGACTTGGTCAGCTCGACGGGCTCGTGGCGGGAGTCGCGGCCCTTCTCGCCGGCCTGGATCCGCTTGTAGTGGTTGTAGACGGCGACGGCCAGGGTCCGCTTGGCGGTGTCCTGTCCGATCACGTAGCCCTCGAGGAATTCGCGAATCTCGGCGGGCTTGGGCAGCTCGTCAAGTTTTACGTCGTCGGCGTCGGCGAGTTCTTCTTCGATGATCTCGTTGCACAGGTCGATGCACTCATCGCAGATGTACACACCGGGACCCGCGATCAGCTTCTTGACCTGTTTTTGGCTCTTCCCGCAGAACGAGCACTTCAGCAGGTCACCGCCGTCTCCAATGCGCGCCATGTTGCCTCAGGCCCTACTTCCTGTTCGCCGTTCGTACTGGTATGCCGCGTGTAATCCCCGACGCTACCCGTTTGCATCGGCCGTACGCGACCGTTAGCACCGAATAGCGTCAGTGATATTCAAGCCCTCTTCGTCTGAATGAACATATAGCCCGTTGACGTTCACTACTCGACGAGACGCGCTTGCGTGTCTCTGGCGTGTCGCGGTCGTTACGCCCCCGAAGCTCACGGGCCTGCCGTGCTGGCCAGTCCCTAGCCGCCCACCCTACAGCCAGCTTTAGAGTGGCGCCGTGGAATTAGCCGTCGAATCGGTGCTGACCAGCGACGGCGGCCTGGCCACCGAGCTCGAGGCCTGCGGCCACGATCTGTCGGACCCGTTGTGGTCGGCGCGGTTACTGCTGGACGCTCCGCAGGCAATCCGCGCGGTGCACGCGGCGTTTTTTCGCGCCGGCGCGCAGATCGCCACGACGGCCAGTTACCAGGCGTCGTTCGACGGCTTCGCGTCGCGCGGACTCGACCGCGACGAAGTGGTCCGGCTGCTGCGGCGCAGTGTCGAACTCGCGGTCGCGGCGCGACACGACGCGGCCAGTGAAGCCAATGAACCCAGTGAAGCCGCAGACCGCCGGTGGGTGGCGGCGTCGGTCGGGCCGTACGGCGCCGCGCTGGCGGACGGATCCGAATACCGCGGCCGCTACGGGCTGAGCGTCGATGCGTTGCGGCAATGGCACCTGCCACGACTCGAGGTGCTGGCCGCCGCCGGTGCGGATGTGTTGGCGTTGGAGACCATCCCGGACACCGATGAAGCCGAAGCTCTGGTCGACCTGGTGAGCCGGCTCGGCGTGCCGGCCTGGTTGAGTTACACGATCGACGGGGGGTACACCCGCGCGGGGCAGTCGCTCGCCGACGCGTTCGCGGTGGCCGTCGGAGTGCCGGAGATCGTCGCGGTCGGGGTCAACTGCTGCGCGCCAGCCGACGTAATGCCGGCCATCGAGGTGGCGTCGTCCACCGGCAAGCCGGTGATCGTCTATCCGAACAGCGGTGAACTGTGGAACGGCCGCACCTGGACCGGCCTCCGCACGTTTTCCGCCGACCTCGCCGTGCAGTGGGCGGCCGCGGGCGCGCGCATCATCGGCGGCTGTTGCCGGGTCCGGCCCGACGACATCGCTGCCGTGCGGCGCGCGCTTCGTTAGGCCTTCTGCGCCGACAGCTTCCGGTACTCGAGAACGGTGTCGATGATGCCGTAGTCCTTGGCGTCCTCGGCCGTCAGGATCTTGTCGCGGTCGGTGTCCTTGCGAATCTGCGCGGCGTCCTTACCGGTGTGCCGGGCCAGGGTCGTTTCCATCAGCGTGCGCATCCGCTCGATCTCGGCGGCCTGGATCTCCAGGTCGGAGAACTGGCCCTGGATCACGCCCGACAACGACGGCTGGTGGATCAACACGCGCGCGTTGGGCAGCGCCATCCGCTTGCCCGGGGTGCCGGCGGCGAGCAGCACGGCGGCGGCCGAAGCCGCCTGGCCCAGGCACACCGTCTGAATGTCGGCGCGCACGTACTGCATGGTGTCGTAGATGGCCATCAGCGACGTGAAGCCACCACCCGGCGAGTTGATGTACATGGTGATGTCGCGGTCGGGATCCAGCGACTCGAGCACCAGCAGCTGCGCCATGATGTCGTTGGCCGACGCGTCGTCAACCTGCACGCCGAGGAAGATGATCCGTTCCTCAAACAGTTTGTTGTACGGGTTGGACTCCTTGACACCGAAGCTGGAGTGCTCGATGAACGACGGAAGGATGTAGCGCGCCTGGGGCTGGATCCGGGGGTCCTGAGGGTTCACTGGGCTTCTCCATTGCTGCTGATGTGGGCGGCGCGGGTGATGATGTGGTCCACGAAGCCGTACTCCAAGGCTTCCTGTGCGGTGAACCACCGGTCGCGGTCCGAGTCGGCCTCGATGCGCTCGATCGGCTGGCCGGTGAACTCGGCGTTGAGCCGGAACATCTCTTTCTTGATGACGGCGAACTGCTCGGCCTGGATCGCGATGTCGGCCGCGCTACCGGTCACGCCACCCAGTGGCTGGTGCATCAGGATCCGGGCGTGCGGTAGCGCGAAACGCTTGCCCTTGGTGCCGGCCGCCAACAAGAACTCGCCCATCGAGGCGGCCATGCCCATCGCGTAGGTGGCGACGTCGCACGGCGCGAGCACCATGGTGTCGTAGATCGCCATGCCTGCGCTGATCGAGCCGCCGGGCGAGTTGATGTACAGCGAGATGTCCTTGTCCGCGTCCTCCGCCGCAAGCAGCAGAATCTGCGCACACAGCCGGTTGGCTACTTCGTCGTTCACCTCCGAACCCAGGAAGATGATGCGCTCGGACAGCAAGCGCTCATAGACGGAGTCCGTGAGGTTGAGACCCAACGAGTTCGAACGCATGTGAGTCACGACTGGGTTACCTGCTTTCTCGTGTTGCCTGTTGCACCGACCCTAACCAACCGCGCGCGCTGTTGGACGGTCACGCGGCCCATGAAATGGCCGCGTTCGCTCACAGCGTCAAATCGCGCCCGTCAGTCAGCGTCTTTGGCGTTGTCTTCGGTGTCTTCGGAGTCGTCGGTGTCGCCGTCGTCATCCACGTCGTCTTCTGCTGAGTCTGCTGAGTCTGCTGCGTCTGCGTCATCGCCCAGCAGGTCCGTCACATCGTTTCCGGGCGGGGTGCCGAAGAACTCGGTGGTGTCGATCTCGTTGCCGTCGGTGTCGGTGACGGTCGCCGCCGCGGCGACGGCTTTGACGGCCAGCTCGCGGCGCACGTCGGCGAACATCGAAGGCAGCTGGTTGTTCTCCTGCAGGTAGGCGAACAGCTGCTGCGGCTCGATGCCGTACTGCTGCGACGTCGTCAGCAACCGCTGCGTCAGGTCGTCCTGGCTGACCTGAACCTTCAGTTCATCGGCGAGCGCATCGAGCAACAGCTGCCGCTTGACGTCCTTCTCGGAGGCGCTGCGCGCCTCCTCCTCGAACTTCTCACGCGACGAACCCTGCTCGGCGAGCAGTTCGTTGAACTTGGCCTCATCGTGTTCGAGGCCGCTCAGCGCGCTGTGTAGCACGCCGTCGTACTGGGCCTGCACGTACGACTCCGGCAACGGAACGTCGACCTGCTCGACCAACACGTCCAAGGTGGCGTTGCGGATCTCCTCCACCTGACGCGCGCGCTTGGCCTGCAGCACCTTTTCGCGCAGGTCGGCCTTCAGCTCGTCGATGGTGTCGAACTCACTGGCCAGCTGGGCGAACTCGTCATCGGGCTCCGGCAGTTCGCGCTCCTTGACGGTTCGGACGGTGACCGTGACATCCGCATCCCGGCCGGCGAACTCGCCGGCGGCCAGCTTGGCGGTGAAGACGCGCGACTCGTCGATCGACAGCCCGGTGACCGCGTCGTCCAGGCCGGCGATCAGTCGGCCGGATCCAACCTCGTGGGACAGCCCCTCGGCGGCCGCGTTCGGCACGTCCTCGCCGTCGACGGTGGCGGACAGGTCAATGGTGATCAGATCACCGTCTTGCACCGGCCGTTCCACCGGAGTCAGCGTGCCGAAGCGAACGCGCAGTGCCTCCAGTTCGGCGTCGACGTCCTCGTCGGTGACCTCGACCGGATCCACGGTGACCTTCAACGTGCTCAGGTCCGGAAGGGTGATCTTCGGGCGAATGTCGACCTCGGCGGTGAACGCGATGTCCTTGCCGTATTCCTTCTTGGTCACCTCGATCTCCGGGCGACCGAGTGGCTGGATCGACGACTCGGCCAGGGCCTGGCCGTACCGGCTGGGCACCGCGTCGTTGACGATCTGGTCCAGCAGCTGCTCGCGACCGAACCGCGCCTCCAGCAACTTGACCGGTGCCTTTCCCGGCCGGAAGCCGGGCAACCGCACCTGCTTCGCCAGCTCCTTGTAGGCCCGCTGGAAGTCTGGTTCCAGCTCGGCGAAAGGCACCTCCACATTGATGCGAACCCGGGTGGGGCTCAACTGCTCGACGGTGCTCTTCACGGGTTGCTCCTTGTAATTAGTTCCGGCCGATTCCTGCTGGTCGGGGTGACAGGATTTGAACCTGCGGCCTTCCGCTCCCAAAGCGGATGCGCTACCAAGCTGCGCTACACCCCGGCGCTGACCACGCGATCCTACGGCCCAGCCGCGCTAAGTCCGCACCGACCTCACGGAGATTTCTCTCAGACCTCTCGACCCTCACAGACCTCACGACACGGTCACGTAACCGCGTCGATTAGATTTGATCTCCGCCACCACGTATCGTCTGGCTCGACTTAAACACGCGGGCGTAGCTCAATGGTAGAGCCCTAGTCTTCCAAACTAGCGACGCGGGTTCGATTCCCGTCGCCCGCTCCGGTCTGGTGCTTGAGCACCGAATATTGGTACACAGAAAGGCGCCATGAGCGACCCCATGAGCGACCTTAGCCACCCTGAGGTGCAGGGCACCTGTGCGCCGGAATTCATCAAGGTCCGCGAAGCCTTCGAGCGCAACTTTGCGCTACGCCACGAGGTCGGCGCCGCGGTCGCGGTGTACGTCGACGGCGAACTCGTCGTCAACCTATGGGGCGGCTCGGCCGACGGCGCCGGAACGCGGCCGTGGCAACAAGACACCCTGACCACCGTGCTGTCGGGCACCAAGGGGCTGACATCCACCTGTGTGCACCAACTCGCCGACCGCGGCGAGCTGGACCTGGAGGCGCCGGTGGCTCGCTACTGGCCCGAATTCGGCCAGGCGGGCAAGGAAGCCATCACCGTGGCGATGGTGCTCAGTCACCGTTCCGGTGTCATCGGCCCGAACAAGCGGCTGCACTGGGAAGAAGTGGCGGACTGGGACTTCGTCTGTGAGCAGCTGGCGATGGCCGAGCCGTGGTGGGAACCGGGCACGGCGCAGGGCTACCACATGACGACCTTCGGGTTCATCCTCGGCGAGGTGTTCCGGCGGATCACCGGGCGCACGGTGGGGCAATATCTGCGCACCGAGATTGCCGAACCGCTGGGCGCCGACGTCCACATCGGCCTGTCCCGGCAGGAACAGCGGCGCTGCGCGGAGCGAGTGAACAAGCCGCATGCCCGGGATCTGCTGGCCGATGTACACGCCCCGGGTTATCCGACCAGCCTGGTGGAACACCCCAAGGCGGGGTTGTCGATCGCGATGGGTTTCGCCCCCGACGACGAGCTCGGCTCGCACGACTTGGAGTTGTGGCGCGAGCTCGAGTTCCCCGGCACCAACGGCCAAGTGTCCGCGCTGGGATTGGCGACGTTCTACAACGCGCTCGCCCAGGAAAGGCTGCTCAGCCGCGAGCACATGGACCGGGTTCGGGTGTGCCAGGGCGGCTACGAAACCGACCTGGTGCTCGGGCCCCGGGTCGCCGACCACGGGTGGGGCCTGGGCTACATGCTCAACCAGCGCGGGATCAACGGGCCGAATACGCGGATCTTCGGCCACGGCGGCCTGGGTGGTTCCTTCGGCTTCGTCGACCTGGAACACCGCATCGGCTACGGGTATGTGATGAACCGATTCGACGCCAGCAAGGCCAACGCGGACCCGCGCAGCGTCGCGCTGAGCAACGAGGTCTACCGCGCCCTCGGAGTGCTACCCGAATCCTGAGTCTCGGCGGTGCAAGCCGCGCTCAGCGTCCCTGCCGGTCAGGTTTGACAGACCGGGCACCAGAAGACATTGCGGCCCTCCAGCACGGCGGTATGGATCGTTTCGCCGCACACCCGACAGGGCTCGCCGGCGCGGCGGTACACGTAGGTGCGCGGCCGTCCCGGCGCGTAAGACGGCGGTCCGTGGTCGTGTTCGGGCCGGACCACGATGATCTTGCCGCGACGCAAACCGACCTTCATCAACGCGACCAGATCGGTCCACGCCGCGTCGAACTCCGCCTCGCCGATCTTCAGACCCGGCCGGTAGGGATCGATGTTGTGCCGGTAGAGCAACTCGCTGCGATACACGTTGCCCACCCCGGCCATCACCGTCTGGTCCATGAGCAGCGCGCCAATGGGCCGGCGGGACTTGGCAATCCGGCTCCACGCCCAGGCTGGGTCGGCGTCGCTGCGCAATGGGTCGGGTCCCAGCCGGGCCAACACGTCGGCCACTTGCCCCTCGTCGATCAGTTCGCACACCGTCGGGCCGCGGAGGTCGGTGCCGTATTCGGCCCCGACCATGCGCATGCGGACCTGGCCCACCGCCTCCGGTAGCGGTTCGCCGGGCGTAAGCGCCCACTCGGTGAAGGCGCCGTAGAGCCCGAGATGCACGTGCACCACCTTGCCGCCCTCGTAGTGGTGAAACAGGTGCTTGCCCCAGACGCTGGTGCGCCGCAGCACCCGCCCGTTGACCACGGCGGCGGCATCGGCGAACCTGCCCTGCGGGCTGGACACGGCGACGGGCGCACGAGCGAAGCGGCGGTGATGCAGCCGGGCCAGCCGGTGCAGCGTGTGCCCTTCGGGCACGTCTAGACGCCCCTACTTCGAAGCGCCGGGCACCGGCGGCGCTTCGTGGGTGCGTTCGTATTCGGCGAGGATGTCGATGCGACGTTGGTGGCGTTCGGCTTCCGACCACGGGGTGGACAGGAATGCGTCGACGATCGCGAGGGCCTCGGGCACCGTGTGCATGCGGCCGCCGATGCCGATCAGCTGAGCGTTGTTGTGCTGACGCGCCAATGATGCGGTCTCGACGCTCCATGCCAGCGCGCAGCGCGCTCCGGGCACCTTGTTGGCGGCGATCTGCTCTCCGTTGCCCGACCCGCCCAGCACGATGCCGAGGCTGCCCGGATCGGCGACCGTGCGCGATGCCGCCTCGATGCAGAACGCCGGGTAGTCGTCGTCGGCGTCGTAGCTGAACGCGCCGCAGTCGATCGGTTCGTGGCCGTGTTGCTTCAGATGCTCGATGATCTGCTGTTTGAGTTCATATCCGGCGTGGTCAGCACCCAGGTAGACGCGCATGCCGGACATTCTGCACGACGCCGCCAAGCCGGAGCGCTCGGACGCCCGACGCCGCCGGCCCGGTCAGTCGAACGTGGGCGCCTCGGTGCGGGTCCGCTTCAGCTCGAAGAAGTGTGGGTACGACGCGAAGGTCACCGACGCGTCCCAGAGCTTCCCGGCCTCCTCACCGCGCGGGATCTTGGACAGCACCGGCCCGAAGAACGCGACGCCGTTGACGTGGATGGTCGGGGTGCCGACATCGGGGCCGACGGCGTCCATCCCTTCATGGTGGCTCTTGCGCAGGGCCTCGTCGTATTCGGTACTCGTCGCGGCCTCGGCCAGTTCGGCGGGCAGGCCGGCGTCGGCCAGCGCCAGCTTGATCACCTCGTCGAGGTCCTTGTTGCCCTCATTGTGAATCCGGGTGCCCATCGCGGTGTACAGCGGCTCGAGCACCTTGGAACCGTGAGCCTGCTCGGCGGCGATGGCCACCCGTACCGGCCCCCACGCCCTCTTCATGTTTTCGCGATATTGCTCGGGCAGGTCTTCCCGGTTCTCGTTCAGTACCGCCAGGCTCATGACGTGCCAGCTGACCTCGATGTCACGGACCTTTTCCACCTCGAGAATCCAGCGTGAGGTGATCCAGCACCACGGACACAACGGGTCGAACCAGAAACCGGCTTCAGACTTCTCGGGCATTTGGGGGTCCTCTCCTGGCGGTCGATGAGCCATTGGGCACAACCGTACTGGGCGCGCTCCTGTTCCCGCCCCGTCGGCACAGCCACGTAAGTTGGACGCGTGGCACTTCCAAATCTCACCCGCGACCAGGCTGTCGAACGCGCCGCGCTGGTTACCGTCGACAGCTACCAAATCGATCTCGATGTGACCGACGGCAACGGCGCACCCGGCGAACGCACGTTCCGGTCCACCACGACCGTGGTGTTCGACGCGCTGCCCGGCGCCGACACCGTCCTCGACATCGCCGCCGACAAGATCCACAGCGCCACCCTCAACGGCAAGGAACTCGACGTCTCCGACTACGACGAGTCGACCGGGATCCCACTGCGTGGCCTGGCGAAGCGCAACACTGTCGTCGTCGATGCGGACTGCCGCTACTCCAACACGGGCGAGGGCCTGCACCGCTTTGTCGATCCCGTCGACGGCGAGACCTACCTGTACTCGCAGTTCGAAACCGCCGACGCCAAGCGCATGTTCGCCTGCTTCGACCAACCCGACCTCAAGGCGACCTTCGACGTGCGGGTCAAAGCGCCCGCGCATTGGCAGGTGGTGTCCAACGGCGCCACCGTGAGCGTCACCGATGGCGTCCACGTCTTCGCCACCACGCCGCGGATGAGCACCTACCTGGTGGCGCTGATCGCCGGGCCCTACGCGCGCTGGACCGACACCTACAGCGACGAACACGGGGACATCCCGCTGGGCATCTTCTGCCGCGCCTCGCTGGCCGAGTACATGGACGCCGAGCGGCTGTTCACCGAGACCAAGCAAGGATTTACCTTCTACCACAACAACTTTGGCATTCCCTATGCGTTCGGCAAGTATGACCAGCTGTTCGTGCCCGAATTCAACGCCGGCGCAATGGAAAACGCAGGCGCGGTGACGTTCCTCGAGGATTACGTCTTCCGCAGCAAGGTCACTCGGGCTTCCTACGAGCGACGCGCCGAGACGGTGCTGCACGAGATGGCCCACATGTGGTTCGGCGACCTGGTGACCATGACGTGGTGGGACGACCTGTGGCTCAATGAGTCCTTCGCCACCTTCGCCTCGGTGCTGTGCCAGGCCGAGGCCACCGAATACACCGAAGCCTGGACCACCTTCGCGACCGTCGAGAAATCGTGGGCGTACCGGCAGGACCAGTTGCCGTCCACGCACCCGATCGCCGCGGACATCCCCGACCTGCATGCGGTCGAGGTGAACTTCGACGGGATCACCTATGCCAAGGGCGCTTCCGTGCTCAAGCAGCTGGTCGCCTACGTCGGCCTGGAGCAGTTCCTGACCGGCCTGCGCGACTACTTCAAGACGCACGCCTTCGGCAACGCCACCTTCAGCGATCTCGTCACCGCATTGGAGAAGTCCTCGGGGCGCGACCTGTCCGACTGGGGAAAGCAGTGGCTGCGGACCACCGGCTTGAACACGCTGCGGGCCGACTTCGACGTCGACGCCGACGGCAAGTTCACCCGGTTCGCGGTGACTCAGACTGGCGCGGCGCCCGGCGCGGGTGAGACCCGCGTGCACCGCCTGGCCATCGGGATCTACGACGACGAGGACGCTAACGGATCCGGAAAGTTGGTGCGGGTTCACCGCGAGGAGATCGACATCGAGGGTCCGTCCACGGATGTCCCTGCGCTGGTTGGGCTTTCGCGCGGCAAACTGGTCCTGATCAATGACGACGACCTGACGTATTGCGCGCTGCGGTTGGACCCGGAGTCGCTGCAGACGGCACTCGAGCGCATCGCCGACATTGCCGAACCGCTGCCCCGCTCGCTGGTGTGGTCGGCCGCCTGGGAGATGACGCGGGAGGCGGAGCTGCGCGCCCGCGACTTCGTGGCGTTGGTGTTGGGCGGGGTCCATGCCGAAACCGAGGTCACGGTGTTGCAGAGGCTGTTGCTGCAGGCGCAGACGGCCGTGGGTTCCTACGCCGAGCCTGGTTGGGCGCGTGAGCACGGCTGGCCACAACTGGCCGACCGGCTGCTCGAATTGGCCCGTGACGCCGAACCCGGATCGGATCACCAACTCGCCTTCGTCAACGCGCTGTGCACGTCGGTGTTGGCACCGCGGCACGTGGAGGTGCTGCAAGGCCTGCTGGACGGAAGCCCAGCCGAGCAAGGGCTGTCCGGCTTGGATGTCGACACCGACCTGCGCTGGCGCATCGTGACCGCGCTGGCCACCGCGGGGGTCATCGACGCGGACGGTCCGGATACGCCGACCATCGACGCCGAAGTGCAACGCGACCCGACCGCTGCCGGCAAGCGGCATGGCGCCCAGGCTGCGGCGGCCCGCCCGCAACTGCAGGTCAAGGAGGAGGCGTTCACCAAGGTGGTCGAGGACGACACCCTGGCCAACGCCACGAGCCGGGCGATCATTGCGGGTATCGCCGCACCGGGGCAAGGGGAACTGCTCAAGCCGTTCACCGCGCGCTATTTCGAGGCGATACCGGGAGTGTGGGCACGGCGATCCAGTGAGGTCGCGCAGTCGGTGGTGATCGGCCTCTACCCGCACTGGGACATCAGCGACGAGGGCGTCGCCGCCGCGGACAAGTTCCTGCAGTCCGAGGTGCCGCCGGCACTGCGCCGGCTGGTCCTGGAAGGCCAGGCCGCCGTCAAGCGATCGCTACGCGCCCGACGGTTCGACGCCGGCGTCTAGCTGCGCGGCAACTTCCCGCGAGCGCGCGCAAATGTACGTCGTACACGGCGTGTCGCCGTACAAACGCGC
>NZ_MVHT01000002.1 GCF_002086275.1 Mycobacterium intermedium
TCCAATTATTCCTTGCAGGACAGGCACTTTCGCATATCTACACCCCGAAACTCACAACGTTTCACGAAAAATCCGGGCTAGAAACAGTTCGTTGTGCTCGCCGAGGTCCGGTGGCGGCTCGGCGACCGCAGCGTCGAACGAGGAGTAGCGGGCCGGGGTGCGGATCAGAGTGATTCGTTGACCCGTCTCGGGGTCGGGAGCGCCCACCTCCAACGCGAGCTCGTTCTCGGCGAATAGCGGCGTGTCGACGACTTCCTTCCAGGTGTGCGCCAGACACGCCATCAGCCCGCCTTCGTGCAGCAGTTCCACCCACTCGGCGGCGGTCTTGCTGGCCAGGGCCGCCTCCAGCTCCTCGGTCAGTTCCGGATAGTGCAGCGCCCGGGCGCGCTGATCGCTGAAGCGCTCGTCTTGCACAAGATCGGGGCGACCGATGATTTCACACAGCTTGGCCCAATGCTTGGGCACGTACGCACTGATCACCAGATAACCGTCGGCCGCCCGGAATGCGTCCGAGGGCTGGGTGGCGAACCCGACGCTCTTGCGTCGCTTCTCCTTGGGCGGGCCGGCGGGCTTTGGCTGGCTACTGCGCGGGCGATTGAGATGGATGGTCAGCTGATTGGCTTGCAGGCCCACCGCGACGTCGTACATGGCAACGCGGACGACGTCGGCCACGCCATGACGCTCGCGGTTGAGCAGCGCGGCCAGTACCGCCTGAGCCAGCACATGACCAGTGGCGTTGTCGACGAGCTGAAAGGGGATGATCTGCGGTTTGCCGTCCGGCGTGGGCATGCCGGTGCTCATTCCGGCCTCGGCGGCGACCATCAGATCTACGCCCGGTCGGCTGCCGTGCGGGCCGTTGCCGCCGTACGCCGACAGGCGTGCGTAGATCAGCTTGGGGTTGCGCGACTGCAAGGCGTCCGGCCCTAGGCCCAGTCGTTCCATGACGCCCGGGCGGAAGCCTTCCAGGACCACGTCGGCGGTCTCGGCCAGGCGCAGGATCTGCTGCTTGCCCTCGTCATTGGTCAGGTCCACCGACACAGATTTCTTGCCTCGGTTGTTCGGCAGAAAATAGGTGGCCAGCGGTGGGCGCCCGGGCAGCACCGAGGTGATGTGCCGGGCCGCCTCGCCGCTGGGGGCCTCGATCTTGATGACCTCGGCGCCCAGGTCGGCCAGCACCTGCCCAGCGAGCGGACCGGCCACGTTCTGGGTGAAGTCGAGGACGCGGAACCCGTCAAGTGGTTTGGCGGCGTTGCTGTTCGGCATCGACGAGCCTTTCGGAGTTAGTGCTGCGGTCCGCGATGACCGCAAACTGTTAGTCAGATTAACCAGAGGCGTTTGGCGAGGTTTTGGTCTGTCTTGCCTCTACCATCGTCGGGGTGGACATGCCGTCGCCCGTGGAGCTGTCGGCTGACACCTGTTGCCATGGACGCGGGCATGGACATGGACACGGCGACGAATGGCACCGGAACGTGCGGTGGGCGCGCCGGTTGGCCTGGATCAGCCTCACCATGCTCCTCGTCGAGGCGGTCTTGGGGCTGTGGCAAGGCCTGTCGGTCGGCTCCATCGCGTTGACCGGGTGGGCGCTGGGCGGCTTCGCCGAGGGGTTGGCCAGCGCCATGGTGTTGTGGCGATTCACCGGCGACCGCACGGTGTCGGCGACCGCCGAGCGGCACGCCCAACGCGGAGTCGCCGTGTCTTTCTGGCTGACCGCCCCGTACGTCGCCGCCGAATCGATCCATCATCTGGCCGACGCGCAGCGCGTCGAGACGTCGGTGGTCGGCATCCTGCTGACCTCCGTGGCGCTGGTCGCGATGCCGATGCTGGGCCGGGCCAATCACACGCTGGGCGCGCGACTGAGGTCGGGTGCAACCGAGGGCAGCGGCACCCAGAATTACCTTTGCGCGGCCCAGGCGGCGGGGGTATTGCTCACTCTCGCGCTCACTGCCGCCTGGCCCGGCGGTTGGTGGGTAGACCCCGCGATCGGGCTGGGCATCGCGTGTGTCGCGGTGTGGCAGGGCGTGCGAGCCTGGCGCGGCCAAGACTGCTGCTAGTTGTGGCTCCCGCGCCCTCTCTCGTGCCTGGTTGACTCTGCGCTGGGGGTGGTGGTTTCTCGTGTTTTGTCGCCCTGGGCGCAGTGTCAACGCCGGGCGCCCTCTGGCTCGTTTTGACTCTGCGCTGGGGGTGGTGGTTTCTCGTGTTTTGTCGCCCTGGGCGCAGTGTCAACGCCGGGCGCCCTCTGGTGCTCGTTTCCTGACCGCATACTCGGCGCGATCCACGCGGGCGATGTATCGTGAGCTCTTCGGTGACGTGGTCGTCGGATTGCAGCACCACGAGGGGCGCCGAGACTTCATGCCGAACAAGGTGCGTCGAGGAGCAACTTAGCGATGGATTTCGGGGGTTATCCGCCTGAGGTCAACTCGGCCCGAATGTACGCCGGTGCGGGGGCAGGGCCGATGTTGGCCGCGGCCGAGGCGTGGGCTGCGCTAGCCGCCGGACTGCAATCGGCGGCGAGTTCGTACCAATCGGCGGTAGCGGCATTGACCGCCGGTCCCTGGTTGGGGCCGTCGGCGGCGTCGATGAGCGCTGCGGCCGCGTCGTATGCGGCGTGGTTACGAGAAACCGCCGCACAAGCTGAAGAAACTGCCGCTCAGGCCAAGGCCGCGGCCGCCGCCTACCAAACCGCGTTTGCGGCGACGGTTCCGCCACCTGTCGTGGCGGCCAACCGCATTCAGCTGCAAACCCTGATCGCTACCAATGTGTTCGGAATAAACACCCAGGCGATCGCGGCCACGGAAGCACAGTACGCGGAGATGTGGGCCCAGGACGCGGCAGCGATGTATGGCTACGCAGCCTCCTCAGCCGCGGCGACGGCGCTGACGCCGTTCAACCAACCCCCGGTGACCACTGACCCGGGCGGCTTAGCAGAACAACAAGCCGCCACCGGTGAAGCCGGCATCGGCGGCGTCGCGCAAAGCACGGTCCAGCAGGCGTTCGCCGCGGTGCCCAATGCGCTACAGAGCGCGGCCGCGGCCCCGGCTGCAACAGCCCCGCTGGACGAATTGGAGTTGTTGGGCCTGCTGGCCGACCTGGCCACCCTCACGTTCGGCGTGACAGCGGGTATCGCCGCCCTCGGTGTGGGCATACCTTCCAACGTGGTCGGGTTGACCGCCTTTCCGATAGCCATCTACGGCACCCTGGTGGGTCTGCACACCGACGAGATCCTCAGCGGCTGGAACGGTGAGGAACCCTTTCCAGGCACGGGGTCGGTGCCGGTCAAGCCGTTCCCGGCGCCGCTGCTCAATTTGCCGCCGGGCACGCTGCCGCCGTCGAGGCCGTTGGCCAACATGGGTGAGGCGAACACCGTCGGGGCGTTGTCCGTGCCTCCGACGTGGACCATCGCAACCCCGGCGGTCCGCCCCGTCTCGTACACGCTGCCGGCGTTGAGTGAAGCCGCGGTGAAGGCCACCGCCGCTCCAGCGGCGGGAGCCAGCTCGGGCACCCTCAGTCAGATGGCACTGGCGGGCATGGCCGGAGGCGCCATGAGCGGATTCCTGGGCACCGGCGTGGGCCGCGGCGGCGGCAAGGCCAACAAAGCAGACGCGGCTGCTCGCGCCAGAACGGCCGCGGCAGCCGGTGGCAATGCGGTGGCAGGGAAAGACGGCGAGGCGCCCAGCGACAAGCCCGACAAGCCTCGGGCTGTGGTCACCGGAGTCGCAGCCGAGCTACGCGAATTCGCCAAGCTCCGCGACGAGGGAATCTTGACCGACGAGGAATACGCCGAGCAGAAGAACCGCCTGCTCGGTCGCTGAACCCTTGTCCGACGAAAGCAGCGGCAGATAAGAACATTAACAAGAGGTATGTGCAGCAGTGGATTTCGGGATCTATCCGCCGGAGGTCAACTCCGGTCGGATGTACACCGGTCCGGGAGCGGGGCCGATGCTGGCCGCTGCGCAGGCCTGGGACAGCTTGGCCGACGAGCTGCGTGTAACCATCGCCGGATATCAGTCGACAGTGTTCGAACTTACCGAAGGGGCTTGGTCGGGTCCGTCGTCCGCCGCGATGGGCGCGGCTGCCGGGTCATATGTGGAATGGCTGAGTGCCACCGCCGCGCGGGCCGAGCAGACGGCCGCCCAAGCATGGGCGGCGGTCGCCGCTTACGAGGCGGCGTTTGCGGCCACGGTGCCACCACCGGAGATCGCCGCCAACCGCAGCCTGCTGGCTGCGCTGGTGGCAACTAATTTTCTGGGACAGAACACACCGGCGATCGCGGCCACCGAGGCGCTTTACGCCGAGATGTGGGCGCAGGACAGCCTGGCGATGTACAACTACGCAGCTTCGTCCGCAGCCGCGGCCGTGCTGACTCCGTTTGCCTCTCCGCACCAGAACACCGACCCGGCCGCGACGGCCGGCCAAGCCGAAGCGATCAGCCAGATCGGCAACTTGGCCGGCACTGTGCACGATGTCATATCGATTGTGCCGCAAGCGTTGTCCGCAATGGCGGTACCGGCCGAGGCCGACTTGCTCAATATTGAACTGCTGGCCAGTATCGCCGCAATCGTCATCGTTCTTCCGACCGACATCGGGGCCACTTTCGGGCTCTTACCGGCAGAAATCATTTCCAATTTCGGGGATTTTCCTCTCGCCGCTTTCACCACTGTGTCGGGTGCCGGTGACGATCGCATGTTCAGCGCCTGGGACGGGATAGAGCCCTGGCCGGGTACCGGACCGGAACCCGTGGAGCCGTTTGTGGCGCCCCTGCTGGGGTTGCCTGCCGGCGGGCTGCCGGTGGCGACGATGTCAGCGGGCCTCGGCGCGGCGAACACGGTCGGAAGATTGACGGTGCCACCGACCTGGACCCAAGTCGCTGATGACGAGTCCGAGGTTCGCCCGACCGCGTTGACCACACCGCTGCCGAGCGCGGACGCGGCAGCCGCGCCGGCAGCCGAACTGGGCGCGGAGAATGCAAACACGTTGAACGAGACGGCAACCGCCGCAATGGCCACACAGGCGATGGCAGGCCCGCCTGCCGCGAACGTCGAGGCGAACGCCAGGCCGGCCTGGTTCACCCCTCGCGCCGAGGATGCACCGGCCGACGACGTCGAGGCCGTACCCGCGCCGCGGACCGTCATGACCGGCGTCGCCGCCGCGATCCGCGAACTCGCCGAACAGCGCGCCGCTGGGCTGCTGAGCGAACAGGACTACACCGAGCAGAAGAAAATGCTGCTCGAAATCGCGTTCGGCGCGTAGATCAGTCGGCAATTCTCACCGACTCATGCGCCGCGCTTGCGATCGCCACAGCTGATGGTGGCGACCCGCTTCGCCCGGCTGCGCCGCGCTTGCGATCGCCACAGCTGATGGTGGCGACCCGCTTCGCCCGGCTGCGCCGCGCTTGCGATCGCCACAGCTGATGGTGGCGACCCGCTTCGCCCGGCTGCGCCGCGCTTGCGATCGCCACAGCTGATGGTGGCGACCCGCTTCGCCCGGCTGCGCCGCGCTTGCGATCGCCACTAGTCGAGGCGGTACCGGATCAGCCGAGAACTGTTGGCTACCACGGCAACTGAGGATGCATTGTGCAGGATCGCGGCCAGCACCGGCGACAGCGCGCCGCCCGCTCCGATCAGTAGCCCGGCCGCATTGACGGCGATCGACATGCCGTAGTTCTCCCGGATGACGTCGACAGCCCGGGCGCCCAAATCGCGCACATCCAGCAGACGGTTCAGGTTGTCGTTGGCCAGCGCGACATCAGCGGTTTCGACGGCGACGTCCGTGCCGGCCAGGCCCATGGCGATCCCGATATCGGCGGCGGCCAGCGCCGGAGCGTCATTGATGCCATCGCCAACCATCCCGACGACGTAGCCGTCGTTCTGCAACTCCCGCACCACCTCGAGCTTGTCCTCGGGCATCACCTCGGCGCGCCATTCGTCGATCCCCAGCTCTTCGGCGACCACCTTGGCGATGTCGGGATGGTCGCCGGTGAGCATGATGATCCGGCGAACACCGTTGGCCCGCAGCTTCTTCAGCACCTCGGCGGCCTCGGGTCGCACCTCGTCGCGCAGGCTGATCAACCCCACCAGTTTGCCGTCCACCGTCAACAGCAGCGGCGTCTCGGCCTGGGCGCGCAGTTTGTCGACCCACTCCGACGCCCTCTTGGACACCCGAACCTTCTCGGCCCGCAACAGTCCGGGACTGCCCAGCAGCAGGGTCCGGCCGTCGGCCCAGGTCCGCATGCCCAGGCCCACCAACACCTCGCACTCCTCGTGCGGAGGGATGGTGATGTGGCGTTCCTCGGTCGAGCGGATGACGGCTTCGGCCAGCGGGTGACGAGAGTGGATCTCGGAACTGGCGGCATAGGCCAGCACCTGTTCGGGCTCCCAATCCTTGTGCAAGGAAACGATATTGGTGACCACGGGACGCCCGACGGTCAGCGTGCCGGTCTTGTCGAACACGATCGCGTCCACCCGGCCGGCCTGCTCGAGATGGGAACCGCCCTTGATCAGGATGCCGCGGCGCGCGCCGTTGCCGATCGCGGCGCTGATGGCCGTCGGCGTGGACAGCCCGACAGCGCACGGGCAGGCGATCAACAGCATGGTCATCGCGCGCCGGACGTCGCCGGTCACCAGCAAGGTCAGGCCCGACAGGATGAACGAGGTGGGCACGAAGCGGCGGGAGAAGGTCTCGCCGACCGTCTGGATCGGCGCCCGGTCGTGCTGCGCCTCCTCGACCCGAGCGATGATGCGCCCGATGGTGGTCTGCTTGCCGACCGCTTCGGCGCGCACCACCAGACGGCCCCGCTCCACCACCGAACCGGCATGTACGTGCTGGCCCACGGTGATGCTGACCGGCAGCGTCTCACCGGTGATCGCGGACTGGTTGACCACCGCCTCGCCCTCGACCACTTCGCCGTCGACCGGGATCGCGACGTGGTCGTGGACGACCACCTCGTCGCCGATCTGAACGGAGTCGGTGGCGATCTGGACCTCGGTGCCCGCGTCGTGGCCCTCGATCAGCCGGATCCACGTGGTGTCTTGGTTGCCGCGCAGCAACTCCGAAATCGCCCGGCGGGTCCGCCGCAGCGTCAGATCCTGCAGGTATTCGCCGATGTTGAGTAGCCACAGCACGGTGAGAGCGACGACGTTCTCCCGCAGGATCAGGCTGGCTATCGTCGCCGCCGAGACCAGTGCGTCAGTGCCGAGCTTCCGCGAGCCAACCGAGCGCAACGCGCCACGCAGGAAGGGGTAGCCGGTGAAGATCGTGACGCCGGTGGCCACCATGCGACCGCTGGGTCCGAGCAGCGGAGGTCGGGCGAACACGTAACGACGGACGCCCAACAGCGCCAGCGCCGCGCCCCCGATCACCATACGCAGCACGTCCGAGTTGCGGATCTCCGACGAATGCGGGGCGCGCGCCGGAATCAGCTCGGCGGCAACGTGGGCGGCGCGGCCGATGGCGGCCAGCACCGCCGCGCGGTCACAGCGCTTGGGCGAATACCAGACCACCACCGACCCGGTGCGCGGGTAGGCATGCACGACGCGCACACCGTTCTCCTTGGCGACGGCCTCCTCGACCGCCACCGCGCGCCGCGAGTCCGAGCGCACCCACGGCACCCGGACGCGCATCCGCCCGGCCGCGTCGGAAACCACCTCCAAGGTCGGATCGTCAGGATCGGCGACCTGGGGGACTAGCGCGAGGGACATATCAGTGATCGTGCTCGTGCACGCCGACGGCTGGGGTGGGCGCCTCCTCGCCGATGCGCTCGCGGGCCTCGGCCATCACGTCGGCGATCTTGAGCCGGGCCGACTCCGCGGCTTCCTCCGCCTTGCGGGTTCCGCGCAGACCCAGCTCCGCCGCCGTTACCGCGGTCTGGTGCAGCGGCGCCTTGGCCAGGCCCTTCTTCAATGCTTCGTACGCGGTCACCCCGACCAGGCCGGTGACCACCGTCGCTGCCGCCTTCCCTAACAGCGCCTGAAATGCCATCGCGCGAAACCTTCCTGCTGAGACCGAATTAACCCGACGCTAACATCGAAATATTGCGATATCAACATGGATCTCCCAGATTGGGCCGTCGGTAGCGGCCCGACGGGCGACCTCACAGGACGCGGGTGACCTTCTCGGTCTCGATCCGCCGCGGCAGCGCAGCCTGGTCCGGGTTGGCGACCTGCACCAGCGACCCGCCGACGGCCATGATCGCCAACAGCCCAGCCACCAAATCCTCGGGCGTGTCCCACGACGCGGTGGACAGGACGCGATCGCTCGCACCCAAACCCTGTGCCGTCGCGGATTCCCGAAGGTCGGCCAGCACCCGTTCCACCGTGCGGCCGGCCAGGGCCGGGCCCGGGTTGCTTTCGGGAACGATCTGGTCACCATGCACCCGCACGGCGGTCGCGTAGTCGGTGACGCCGATCGGCACGTCGGGCGCCGGCCGGCCGAACGGGTCCAGCGACAACACCGCGACCTCGCCGCCCGCCACCGCCTCGTCGGCTTCGTCCAGTCGCTCGGCGGTGCACAGCGCCAGATCCGCCGGTCCGGAAAGGACGACCTCGGCGCCGATCCACCACACGCCGAACAGCGCCGCGGCGGTCTGCCAATGTGCCGGCAACAGCACGGCGACCCTGCTGCCGGCCCCGGCGGCGAGTTCGTCGCGCAGCAGATTGCCCGTCTTGGCGGCCCAGTTGGCCAGCGTCACCGCGGACAACTCGATGCGCTCGCCCGTCCCATCGTCGTAGTAGGTGATGCGGGGACCGACGGGATCGGCGCGCAGCATCGGATCCAGGATCGCCGCGCTCAGGGTTGTGGCCGCGCTCAGTTGATGCACTCCGGGCTATCCGAGCCCGCGGTCAGGATCCGCGAGGCGGGGGGAGTGGCGCCGTCGGAAGACCCCTGGTTCGAGGCGCGGACGGGGGTCACGGTCCCGGTCCCGCTGAGTCCCGAACCCGGCCCGGTGTAGTCGTTGGACAGCACCACGCGCACCGACCCGGGCGGGATGGACGCGTCGGCGACGACGGGCAACCCGCCCAACTCCTTGGCCACCTGTTGGGCCCCCTTGTCGTCGGTCTTGGCGGCCCGGACTTGGCTGCCCTTCACGTGGGCGCCTTCGTTGTTGCCGACGTTCCCGGCGCCAAATCCCTTGGCGCTCAACACCCCTGACACTGCCGACGCGAGTCCGTTGATGTCGGTGTCGTTGAGCACGTCGGCGGTGGTCTTGTCGGGTGAGTAGGCGAGTTCCTCGGTCTTGCCCTCGTCCTGCTCGTGCAGCAGTCCGCCGACCCATTCCTGGACCTGACGCGCATCCACCCGCACCACGCTCTGCATGCCGTCGTCGCTCCAACCCGCGCCGTCGACCACCGGGATGGTGGCAAAGGCGACGTTGCCGCCGGCCAGCTTCTGGAGTTGGCCGATGAAGTCCATGATGTCCCACCCCGAGGACAGCACCACCGATCGCTGTACCGCCTGCTCGAGCCGGTGCAAAGTGGCGGGGCTGGACAGTGTCTGACCGGAGATGACCCGATGCGCCAAGGACGCCATCACCACCTGCTGACGAACCACCCGGTCCAGGTCGCCGCGCGGCAGGTCGTGGCGCTGGCGGACGAAGCTCAGTGCTTGCGGTCCGTCGAGTCGTTGCCGGCCGGCCGGGAAGTCTGCCCCGGACAGCGGCTCGAACACAGGCTCCTTGAGGCAGACGTCGACGCCGCCGAGGGCGTCGGTGATCAAGGCAAACCCGAGCAATCCGATCTCGGCATAGTGGTCGACGGTGACTCCGGTGAGCGCGGCCACCGTCTTGATCAGGGCCTCGCGGCCGGCTTCGGTCCCGGCGGCCGCGGCTTCCTCGGGCGATGCACCGGCCTGCACGAGCTTGACCCGCTTGGTCTCTCGCGTCTGGCCGTAGACGCCGTTGATCTTGGTCTTGCCCAGGCCCGGCGCCTGGACGTAGGAGTCGCGCGGTATCGAGATCGCCGTCGCAGACCGCCCGTTGTTCGGTATCCGGACCAGGATGATGGTGTCGGTGTTGGTGGCTTCCTCGTCGCCGGCCCGCAGCGTCGCCAGTTCTTCCGCGGTCAACGGATTTCCGTGTGCGTCGGTCCGGCTGTCCAGGCCCACCAGCAAGATATCGATGGCACCGTCCTGGGCGCCGCGTCCCAGCGACGGCGAAGACATGTGAAAGATGCCGTCCTCAAAGGACCGGACGCTGGTCCAGGCGACCCCGGTGCCAAGGACGATTACGACGGCCAGCGCGGTCGCGATCGCACGAGCCACACGTTGCACATGCATCACTGTAGGCTACTTGTGTCACAGCCAGATTCCGGTTAGCCGAGCCCGGCGTGCCAGACTCGACCCCATGACAGGCGGGTCGAGCAGGCTGGTGATCACCGGGGCCGGTGGGCAGCTGGGTAGCCATCTGAGGGCGCTGGCCGCCCGCGCCGGCCGCGCCTACACGGCCTTCACCTCGGCGGAGTGGGACATCACCGACCCCGACGCGGCCGCGCGCAACATTCAAGCTGGCGATGTGGTGGCCAATTGCGCGGCATACACCGACGTCGACGGCGCGGAAAGCGACGAAGCCGGTGCCTACGCGGTCAACGCGACGGGTCCGGAACACCTCGCGCGGGCCTGCGCCCGTGTCGGCGCACAGCTGATCCACGTCTCCACCGACTACGTGTTCAACGGTGACTTCGGCGGCGGCGAGCCACGCCCCTACGAGCCCGACGACCCAACCGGACCGCAGGGTGTCTATGCCGCGAGCAAGCTCGCCGGTGAGCAAGCCGTGTTGCAAGCGTTGCCGGACGCCGTGGTGGTGCGCACCGCCTGGGTCTACACCGGCGGGTCCGGCAAGGACTTCATCGCCGTGATGCGACGGTTGGCGGCCGGTGACGGCCCGATCAAGGTCGTCGACGACCAGACCGGAACGCCGACGTACGTCGCCGACCTGGCCGCCGGATTGTTGGAGCTGGCCGACTCCTGGCAAGAGAAAGACATCCGCGGACGGATCCTGCACGCCGCCAACGAGGGAGTGGTGTCCCGGTTCGAACAGGCCCGCGCGGTGTTCGAAGAATGCGGCGCAGATCCGCAGCGAGTGAACCCGTGCAGCACCGCGGAATTTCCTCGCCCGGCGGTGCGGCCGAGCTACTCCGCGCTGTCGAGCCGGTCCTGGGTTGCTGCGGGCCTGACGCCGTTACGGCCTTGGCGCAGCGCACTTGTCGCGGCGTTGCAGGCGGCTGGCAACGAGGCTTCGGCGGAACGAGCGATACCCTCGACGCGTGACTGACGTCCTGCCGGTTGTAGCGGTGACCTATTCGCCGGGCCCTCATCTGGAGCGGTTCCTGGCGTCGTTGTCGCTGGCCACCGAGCGTCCGGTCAGCGTGATCTTGGCCGACAACGGCTCCACCGACGGGACTCCGGAGGCCGCGGTGGAGCGCTACCCCAACGTGCAACTGCTGCGGACCGGGGCCAACCTCGGGTACGGGACCGCGGTGAATCGCACGATCGACCAACTCGCTCAGCTCACCCCGGCTGGGACCGGCCAGCAAGCCGAGTCCTGGGTCGACGACTTTGTGATCGTGGCCAACCCCGACGTGCAGTGGGGCCCGGGCAGCATCGACGCCCTGCTGGACGCCGCAGCGCGCTGGCCGCGCGCCGGGGCGCTGGGACCGCTGGTCCGTGACCCCGACGGGTCGGTGTACCCGTCGGCTCGTCACCTGCCCAGCCTGGTCCGCGGCAGCATGCACGCGGTCCTCGGGCCGTTCTGGCCGCGCAACCCCTGGACGGTGGCCTACCGTCAGGAACGGCTCGAACCCAGCGAACGGCCGGTGGGTTGGCTGTCCGGGGCGTGCCTGCTGGTGCGCCGCTCGGCGTTCGCCGAAATCGGCGGATTCGACGAGCGGTACTTCATGTACATGGAGGACGTCGACCTCGGCGACCGACTGGGCAGGGCCGGTTGGCTCAGCGTCTACGTGCCGTCGGCCGAAGTCCTGCACCACAAGGGGCACTCGACGGGCCGCGACCCGGCCACCCATCTGGCCGCGCATCACAAGAGCACCTACCTCTTCCTTGCCGACCGGCATCCGGGTTGGTGGCGCGCCCCATTGCGTTGGGCACTGCGCGGTACGCTCGCCGCGCGTTCTCGCCTGATGGTGCACAGCGCGCGTCGGGCACTGAAGCGGGATTCGCGAAGAGAACTGAAACTGGCGGAAGGGCGGCGCTGAGGTGGCTGACTCGTTGGATCCCTCCGAAGTCGACGCGGTGGTCCTGGTCGGCGGCAAAGGCACCAGGCTGCGCCCGTTGACCCTGTCGGCTCCCAAGCCAATGCTGCCCACCGCCGGGCTGCCGTTCCTCACCCATCTGCTGTCGAGGATCGCCGCGGCGGGCATCGAGCACGTGATCCTGGGCACCTCGTATCGGGCCGCGGTGTTCGAAGCCGAGTTCGGCGACGGCTCCAAGCTGGGCCTGCAAATCGACTACGTGACCGAAGAGAACCCGCTGGGGACCGGCGGCGGCATCGCCAATGTGGCGGGCAAGCTGCGCCACGACACCGTGCTGGTGTTCAACGGCGACGTGCTGTCGGGTGCCGACCTGGGCCAGTTGTTGCGGTTCCACAAAACGAACAAGGCCGACGTCACGCTGCACCTGGTGCGGGTCAGCGATCCGCGTGCGTTCGGTTGTGTACCCACCGACGATGAGGGCCGTGTCGTCGCCTTCCTGGAAAAGACCCAGGATCCGCCGACCGACCAGATCAACGCCGGCTGCTACGTCTTCGAGCGCAAGATCATCGACCGGATACCGCGGGGGCGCGAGGTTTCGGTGGAACGCGAGGTGTTCCCGGCGCTGCTGTCCGACCCTGAGGTCAAGGTGTGCGGCTACGTCGACGCCACCTATTGGCGGGACATGGGCACACCCGAGGACTTCGTGCGCGGTTCGTCGGACCTGGTGCGTGGGATCGCCCCGTCGCCGGCGCTGCAGGGCCAGCGCGGCGAGAAGCTGGTGCACGACGGGGCGGCGGTGGCCCCCGGCGCGGTGCTGATCGGCGGCACGGTGGTCGGGCGGGGCGCCGAGATCGGCCCCGGCGTCCGGCTCGACGGCGCGGTCATATTCGACGGCGTGAAGGTGGAGGCGGGCAGCGTGATCGAGCGCTCGATCATCGGCTTCGGTGCCCGCATCGGCCCACGGGCGCTGATCCGCGACGGGGTTATCGGCGACGGAGCTGACATCGGCGCGCGCTGCGAGTTGTTGCGCGGAGCCCGAGTGTGGCCGGGTGTGTCGATTCCCGACGGCGGCATCCGCTACTCATCCGACGTGTGAGCACCCGCTTGCCGGGCGCCCCAACCCGTTCGCCGAGCGTCACGCTGGCTCGGCGCTCGACGTCGGCCGTCGCGCTAACGTGACGCTCGGCGGGTGGCGTAGGCGACCAGACTCCTCAGCGCGTGATCGGCGCCGTCCGGCAGGGCGTCGGCCGGCCACCACTGCAGGTCATCGGACTCGTCGCTGATCGCGATTTGTGCGCCCGCCGGCGCATGCGCGACGAACTGCAGGTCGAGGTGGCGGGTCGGCACGCCCAACGAGCAGGTGACCGGGTGGACGTGCACGGCGGCCAGTTCGGGGTCGATGCGCAACCCGTCGATGCCGGATTCTTCGATGGCCTCGCGCAGTGCGGCGGCGACGATGTCGGTGTCCTCGTCGTCGCAGTGCCCGCCGAGCTGGACCCAGCGGCCCACCCGCGGATGCAGGGTGAGCAGCACGTTCCCGCCGGTGTGATCGAGCACGATCGTCGAGGCGGTGACGTGGCCGGGTACGCACTCGCGCTGGCAGGAGTCCTCGCGGGCGAGCACGAAGCTGAGCACCGCGTGCCGCAGCGAGTCCTGGCCCGGGTCTGGGGCCTGCCACCGGGTCAGGGTCGTGATCACCGACTGTCGGACGCTCACCGCGATCGACGCCTGGTCCGCCGATCGCGCAGCGTGCTCCACGCGTCCCGGCTCCTGCGCACGACTTCGGGCGCCAGGCCGAGCCCGTCGATCAGGACCCGGCGATCGACCACGTCCAGCGCCTTCTCGTTCTCGTTGGCCTTGAGCAGCAGATCGACATCGCGCGCGAGTTCGGCGTCGGCATATGTCGGTGCCGGAATGGGCAACTCCTCGGCCTCGCGGGGTTCCAGCTCCAAGATCCCACCCCCGTAACTGCGGCCCATGATCTCGGCGAATGCGAACGTCACGCTGTTGTGGAACACCGCGGCCAGCGCTGCCCCGTCGACCCCCGGAGCGAGCCGGACCCGGTGCACGGTGTCGGTGCTCGTCGCCGCGGTGGCGTTGACCACCAGCCTTGGCGCCAGGTGGATCTGGCGCAGCATGAACAGGTCGGGGACCCACAGCGACGGCGTCGTCCACCACGGCTTACGGATCGAGCACTTGTAGCCGGTGTGGACACCGGCCCGTTCGCCGGCTTCGATGTGTGCGACGACGGCCGGATCGACCGGGTCGCGCGGGGCGTCGAGCAGCCAGGTGCGGTGTCCGGAGGCGAGATCGCTTGCGCGGCAGTCAATGTCGTAGACCAGGCCGGACAGTTGCGCGCTGCGGGAGACGAGCGGGACGCAGTGCGCGGCCAGTCCGAGTTCGCGGGCTTGAGAATCGGTGAAGGTGAAGAAGCTGTTGCGGCCCGTCACGATGCCGACGTCCACGGCGGCAAGGCAGCTCAGCCGGGTCAGGCTGGTCGACCGCTTCAGCGATCGCAGCAGTTCGATCTGTCCGGGGTCCAGGAAATACTTGGTCCATTTCTCTTTGTCGTGCAGCAGCGCGGGTGCGGACCCCACGCGAAGATCCGCGGCCGCCAGCGCGTCGGCATCGGTGAGACGCACCGTGCGGATCTGCGCCGGACCCGCACCGACGACACCGCAGAACAGCACGACTTCTTGCAGGACGCCGTCGAATACCAACCGCTCGAACGTCAAAAGCGTGATCTCGCGGTAACGGCTCACGAGATACTCCCGCAGCTGCGCGGCGTAGCTGACCTGGAGCAACTCGGCGGGCAGCACCAGGCCGACACGCCCGCCGTCGCGTACCAGTGTCGTGCTTGCCACCACGAACGGGACCCACGCGTTGGTGAGCTTCGTGGCTTTCAAGCCTTCGCGCCGCATCAGCGCCAGGGCCGGTTCCCGCTGCGCCGGTGCCCAGTTTCCGAAGCGGATGTACGGGGGATTGCCGGCCACCCCGTCCCAGTCGCCGGCCCCGGCTTTGTCCAGCCAGGTGAATAGGCTGTCGGCGGCGACGGGGGCGAAGCGGCGCGACTTGTCCGCCTCCTCGGCGACGAACTCCACGCCGTGGGCCTGGCCGGTGAGCAGGGCCAGTTCGCGCAGGATCCGGCCATCACCGCAGGCGGGTTCCAGCAGCCTGGTGCCCGCCTCGCGGATCCACCGGGCCAGGAACCGGGCAACGGAAGGCGGGGTGTAATAGCCTCCGCGCACCTTGTCGGCCGATGCCGGTGCCTTGCCGGAGAACACGTCGACCAGTATTGACCGAACTTCGAGGAAATTCGGGAACCGGGCGCCTATCCGTGGCTAGGGCGCCCCGTTCGCCCCCGCCTTGCCGGTCATGCTGGCGAGGCCACCGAGGCCGCCCTTGCCGCCACCGGAACCACTGCCGCCGCTTCCGCCGTTGCCGGCAATCGATGGGGTGTAGCTGCCGTTCACAAACGTCCCGGCATTGCCGCCGTTACCGCCATCTGCGGGGCCGGTGCCCGCCCCGGCATTGCCGCCGGCTCCACCGTTACCCAGGAAGCCGAGGCCGTCGCCACCGTCGCCGCCGTCGCCGCCGGTGTGGAGGCCGGTACCTCCGCCGCCACCGGCACCGCCGGTGGCGAGGAACCCGAGGCCCGTGCCGCCCTTGCCGCCGGAGCCTCCGATGCCGAGGACGCCGGCACCGTCACCGCCGGCGCCACCCGCGCCACCAATTGCCTGCCCCCAGAACACGTTGGCCTGACCGGCGTGGCCGCCGGCGCCGCCGTCGCCATTAATCGTGGCGTAGCCGCCAACGCCGCCGTTGCCGCCATGGGCGTAGCCGAGGCCGACGAGGTTGATTGCGCCGGCGAGGCCGCCGCCGCCGCCGGCACCACCCGTGCCCGACGACGTGGAGCCGCCGAGACCGCCGACGCCGGCCTCGGCGTAACCGAACCCGACGAGGTGGACCGTCTCGGCGGCACCGCCGTTCCCGCCGTTGCCGCCGCTGACCTCGGCGCCTGAGCCCCCGCCGCCACCGTTACCGCCGATGGCTATGCCGAGCCCGGCGAGGCCGGAGACGACACCGCTTCCGGCGTTGCCGCCAGTGGCGCCCGCGGCACTGCCCGAACCACCCATACCACCGTCCCCGCCCTCGCCGCGGCCGAACAAGCCGAGGTAGCTGTCGGCGATGCCATCCCCCCCGGCCCCGCCGGCGCCTCCGATAATGCCGCTGCCCCCGGCGCCACCCTTACCGCCAACGCCTAGGAAGGCGGCGTTCCCGACACCCCCGTTGCCGCCGGCACCGCCGAAGCCGCTGATACCGTCACCGCCGTCGCCACCGTGACCGCCGTAGGCGACCAGTGAGGCGATCGTGGGACCGATGTGGCCTCCGCCGTTGCCGCCGACCCCGCCGCGGGGACCATCGCCGCCGGCGCCGCCGTTGCCCCCGACGCTGTAGACCAGGCCACCGTTGCCGCCGTTGCCACCGGCTCCGCCGTCTCCGGTCCAACCACTGCCCCCATTCCCGCCGTGACCGCCCATGCCGAACAGGGTGGCGCTGCCGCCGGCGCCGCCCGCCCCGCCATCGAGGAGGAGACCGGTGCCCCTGCCGCCGTGGCCGCCGTTGCCGCCATTACCCCACAACCAACCACCGTTGCCGCCGGCACCGCCCGCCCCGCCGTTGCCGCCGTTACCACCGTTTCCGCCATGGCCCAGCAGCCCCGCGGCCCCACCGGCACCGCCGGGTGCCTTGAGGACGCTGGCGCTACCGTTGCCGCCGTTGCCGCCGTTGCCGTAAAGCCACCCACCGGGTTTCCCAGGTGTACCAACCCCTTGCTCGTTGGTGATGCCGTCGGCGCCGTTGCCGATCAGCGGGCGTCCGGTCAGCGCCTCGAAGAATTGGTTGACCGGGTCGGTTGCCTGCGCCGCCGGTGCCGCCGACGGGTTGAGCAGGGAGTTCAGGGTGTGCTGGGCGTTGGCAACCTCGGCGTTGGCATAGGCGAACGCGCCCGACTGGAGGGTCTGCACGAACTGACTGTGAAATGCCACCGCTTGGCTGCTCAGTTCCTGATAAGCGGTGCCGTACTGAGCGAAGAGCGACGCAATCACCGCCGACACCTCGTCGGCACCCGCGGCCAGCAATGCGGTCGTGGGAGCGGCCGCCGCCGCGTTGGCGGAGCTGAGGGTCGAGCCGATGCTCGCAAGTTCGGACGCCGCCGCCGAAACTAACTCCGGCGCGGTGAACATAAATGACATGAAAACCTCCGTGAGTTCCATGGACGGCGGGAAGATAATTCGCCCGGGGCCTTGTCGTCGCGATCGTCGAACTGGTCTGGGGTTCGCGAGGATGCAGGATCCATTTACAGCAGAACTATCCCCTTTCAGCCCAATGCTGGGGTCTAGATTTCAGGGCGTGTGTCAACGTGGCTTGCATATCCGACGCATTTGACCGATCGAAGATTGAACGTGTGTTTCGATGGGGTCGGCGCTGGCGTCATTGGTCTTGGGTGTCGGACTAGGCGAGCTGGATGACGCCGCTAACGGTGCCCGGCGAGCTTTCAAGAATTATGTGAAGACCATGAAATGCGCTGGGCCTGCCGGTTGAGAGCACTCTGCTACCGAGAGCCAGACATGCTGCTTTCGCTGCGATTTGCAGAGAGGGTTCCGCTGGGATGACGGTCGATTTCAGCCTGCTCGGCGAGATCGAGGCTCGAGTCAACGGGCAGCGCCTGGAAATAGGCCATGCCCGTCAGCGGTGCGTCCTGGCCGCATTTCTGATTGACGTCAACCGCCCTATATCGGTCGACCAGCTGATCGATCGAGTGTGGTCCGACAAGCCGCCGCATAACGCAAGGAATTCGCTCGCGGGATATGTCTCCCGGCTGCGGAATTTGCTTGCCGACACCAATGACGCGGCAATTGCGCGGGAGCCGGGGGCATACGTCCTCAACACGGATCCGCTATCGGTGGTCGACGCAGTGGACCGCGCCCCGCTCGTGACCTTGACGGGCGTAGGCGGCGTTGGCAAAACGAGGCTCGCGCTCGAGGTCGCGAGGAACGAGCAGAAGCGCTTCGGCGACGGTGTGTGGATCTGCGAACTGGCACCACTGGAACACGGTGACGCCGTGGTGCACACCGTTGCGGCCAGTGTGTGGTTGCGGCAGCAGCCGGGCATGGACATCGAGGCGAGCGTCATCGAGTACCTGCGGGAGCGCGAGGTCTTGTTGGTGTTCGACAATTGCGAGCACGTGCTCGAGGCGGCTGCACGGTTGATCGACCGAATAGTGCGTCATTGCCCGCGGGTGTCGGTGCTGGCAACCAGCCGACAGCCGCTGGGTATCGACGGCGAGCGGATCATCGGCGTCCCGCCTCTCCAGGAAGAGGACGCGACCCGTCTGTTCGTCGAACGTGCCCGGGCCAGCCAACCGGACTTTGCTCTAGAGGACCAGCCGATGGCTGCGGTGATCGAGATCTGCCGCCGGGTTGATCGGCTGCCGCTGGGCGTCGAATTGGCGGCGGCACGAATGCGGGTGATTTCCGGCCCACTTCATAGCAAGCCGTAGCGTTCGTCGACGTCTGGCACCTGCTTATCTGCGAATGAGCAAGTCCTCGACGGATACAGGGTCGCGCGGACCAGAGGGCTCGGCGGCGTAACCAATTGCGATGGCGCCCAACGGCTCCCAGTCACCTGGCAACTCGAGTTCGGCGCGGACGAGGTCGGCGGCGAAGATCGTCGACCCGATCCAACAGCTGCCCAACCCCCGAACGGCCAGCGCCACCAGCAGAGCCTGCACCGCCGCTCCTACTGCGACGGTGAACATGGTGTGTTCGGCGTCGGTGCGGGCGGCGTCGGGGTAGCTGTGCGCGCCGTCGGGAACCAGGAAGGGAATGACGACTTCCGGTGCGTCGTAAAGGATTTGACCGCGCGCCACCCGCCGCTCCACCGAGTCGGCGGGCCGGCCGTCACCGGCGAGGTCGGCACGCCACTTGTCCTTCATCCGGTCCAGCAGCCGGACGCGGGTGGCGTTGGTCCGCAGCCACACAAAGCGCACCGGCCGGGTGTGATGGGGCGCGGGCGCGGTGAGCGCCTCGGCGACGGCCGCCTCGACGAGCTCCGCCGGCACCGGGTCGGCGCTGAACCTGCGTACCGACCGGCGTAACAGCTGGGCTTGTTGTCGACCGAGTTCGACGGCTTCGGCGGTGCCGAGCCAGAACAGGTCTTCCTCGCCGGGTCGCAGCAGTTGCCGAGCCGTCGAGCCGTCATCTGTGACCACTCGTTCCGAAAGCCCTCGCACGATCGCCACCGGCATCGCGGTCAGCTTGCCCTTGACCAGATCCGCTGCGGCGGCAACCTCGTCGGCGACCGCGATCTCGGTGACGATCAACTCGTTGCCGTGCGCGTCGACCGAGCCAGAGTAGTTGTGCAGAACGGAAATTCCAGCGGAGCCGATAGCGGCGTCGGTTTGGCCGTTGCGCCAGGCGCGGCCCATCGTGTCGGTGATGATCACTGCAACGGTGACACCGAGTCGCTCCCGCAACCGATTTCGCAACTCTGCGGCACTGGTGTCGGGATTGACTGGCAACAAGGCGATTTCGCCTCGGTCAACGTTGGAACCGTCCACCCCGGCGGCGGCCTGAACCAGGCCCAGTCGGTTCTCGGTGATCAAGGTCCGGCCCTTGCGCGCCAGCACGCGCACTGCCTCCTCCTCGACCAGCTTGCGGCGCAGCTGATCTCGCGCCTCCTCATCCGCCGGCGCTGGCACCAGTCGGCCCTCGCACTTGGAAACCACCTTGCTGGTGACCACCACAACGTCACCGTCGCGCAGCCACGGCGCGGCGGCGGCGACCGCGGCGCTCAGGTCGTCGCCGGGACGGAATTCGGGAAGGCCGGGGACGGGCAGGATCTCGACCGCCGCGGCGGTGCCGTGTTCAGTCACGCGGTCACGCCCGCCAAATCAAGCCCCGCGCGGACCATCTCTGCGGTCGCCGGCGGGTCGGTCATGAGCAGGGGGACATCCCGCACGGCGACACCGTCGATGTCCGCGGTGAACCCGGCCAAGTCGCCCTCGTGCACCAGCCAGCAATCCAGTACCCCGGTACCGCTACGCGCACCATAGTGTCGGCCGACGGCCTCCGCGGTGGAGTCCACCCCGATCACGGTGAGGCAGGCATCGGCCATGCCGCGCAACGGCTTTCCTCCGATGATCGGGGAGTAGCCAACGATGGGCGCCGTGGTCGAGCGCAGCGCGCCTCGAATACCCGGCACCGCCAGGATGGCGCCGATGCTGACCACCGGGTTGGACGGTGCCAGCATGACGACGTCGGCCTCGGCGATGGCCTCGACCGCTTCGGTTGCGGCGCTCGCCTTTTCGGCGCCGATGAAGGCGAAGCTGTGGGTGGGTACCTGGGCGCGGTAGCGCACCCACCACTCCTGGAAATGGATCGCACGCTGGGTGTTGTCAGCGGGATCGGTGATCACCACGTGGGTTTCACAACGGTCGTCGGTGGTGGGCACCAACCGCGCGCCAGGCTGCCAACGGTCGCACAACGCCGTCGTGATCTGCGACAGGGGATAGCCGGCGTTGAGCATCTGGGTGCGCACCAGATGGGTGGCTATGTCGCGGTCGCCGAGTTCGAACCAATCGGGTTGTACGCCGTAGCGTGCCAGTTCCTCCATGGCATGCCACGTTTCGTCACGGTGACCCCAGCCGCGCTGCGGGTCTACACCTCCACCCAAGGTGTACATGCAGGTGTCCAGGTCTGGGCAGACGCGCAGGCCGTGGATCCAGGCGTCGTCGCCGATATTGACCACCGCGGTTAGCTGGTGGTCGTTTTTTGCTCCCGGTGCGCCAAACTGCCCGAGGCCGAGCAACTGCTGCACGCCAAGCAGAAATCGGGCGCCCCCGACCCCACCGACCAAAACGGTGACCTTCACAGCGCACGACAGTACCGCGCGACAACTACGGGGCCGACGGGCTATGGTCAGTGACTGGAGTGGTCAATGTGACAGGGGGGACGGACATTTGACCACAAGTGTGACTAGTAGCACTCGACACGCCGCCGACCAAGCGTGACAGATGAGCAGAAATTTGGTCACGAGCTGATATGGAAATGCGGCCTAGCGCTTGACCGGAAAGGCCATCCCGTGTCTAATCACATCAGTGTCATTTCCCGGTTGGCCGGCCGGTTGCGGTGTCGCAGACCGAGATTCGATCACTTGTTCGAAGTATTGCTACACCAAAAAAGTGGTCAAGAATCACTCTCGACAAAAACGAGGAGGCGGAGGCATGTCCTATGAACACCTTCGGGGAGTAATGGGAAGCGCCGCGCACATAAGCACCGGTCCGGCGCAGACGCCAACTGCCCGACCGCATTTGAGTCTGGTACCCGTCGTTTCGGAGCCGTCCGCCGCGCTTGAGCCGGAGCCCTTGCCGGCCGTTGCCGACCAGTGGCAGGACCGCGCTCTGTGTGCCCAAACGGACCCGGAGGCGTTCTTCCCGGAGAAGGGCGGCTCCACCCGCGAGGCCAAGAAGATCTGCCTCGGGTGCGAGGTCCGCCACGAGTGCTTGGAATACGCGTTGGCTCACGACGAGCGCTTCGGCATCTGGGGAGGATTGTCGGAGCGGGAGCGTCGCCGCCTCAAGCGCGGCATCGTCTGACCTCACCTCAACGCGGCCGCAACCGTGGCCTCAGTCGTCGTCGATCGTCGGGTCGATGACCGAGGGTTCCACGTCCAGGTAGATGGCCACCTGGGCCACCAAGATTTCATGCAGTAATTCCGCGAGTTCGACGGTGTCTTTGGCACGTCGCTCAATTGGCTTGCGAAACAGCACAATTCGCGCCCGCGTGGCGTTGCCGCGGACGTCGACACCGGCCGGAATCAGGCGCGCCAGGGCGATCGGGCCGTCGGCGATGACTTCCGGTGGCCACTGCACGCTGTCCGGGTCCTTGGCAGAGATGCGGGGTATTTCGTCGACCGCGACATCAAGTTCGGACACGCGGTCGTGCCACCGCCGCTCGATGGGTTCATAGGCCTCGAGTACGGCCATGTCGAATCGTTCGGCGCGGCTGCGCCAACCCGGCACCGTCGGAGGCAGGAGTGGGCCGCGCAGATCGCGGCCCCGGCGGGTCGCCCGGCGAGACCGCGACCGCCGCGATGGCCGACCCCTTCCCGGGTAGCTGCGGAAATCGCCGCTGGAATGGCCCACAAGCGCCGATGGTAACGGTGATGGTAACGGTTGCGAATCGGCCCCGGATCGGATGCGCGTGTCCGGCGCTTGCGCGACCTTTCCGCACGATAGCCTTTCGAGCGTGAACGTACCCCGTCGCTGCTGCCGGCCCGGGTGTCCGCACTATGCGGTGGCAACGTTGACGTTCGTGTACTCGGACTCGACGGCGGTCGTCGGTCCGCTCGCTACCGCGCGGGAACCGCACTCCTGGGATCTGTGTGTCGGCCATGCCGGACGCATCACCGCTCCACGCGGGTGGGAACTCATGCGCCATGCCGGCCCCCTGCCGACTTATCCGCATCCGGAAGAGGACGACCTCGTCGCCCTCGCTGACGCCGTGCGTGAGGGCGGCCCAGCGTCGCGCTCGGCCGACGCCCCTTATGCCGGTTTCACGGGCGCTCACGGCGGCACGAACGGAATGCCGCTCAATGGCTTTTCGCCCCGGACCAACGCCGCACCTGGCGACCTCCGCCCGGGCGGAGCCCAGGCGACCGCGCCCAACGGCAGTGTGATCGCACCCCCCGAGCACCGGACCGGGCGTCGGCGCGGACACCTGCGAGTGTTGCCTGATCCTTCGGACTAGTCGCACTAGCGCTCAACGGCCCGCGAAAGGTCGATAGGCTGGCGGCCAAGAAGCGAAGAACGTCTAGGTCGTCAGGAGAGCGCGCATGCCGTGGCCCGCCGAGGCTGTCCACCGTGTCATCAAGGCGTATGACGTGCGTGGGTTGGTCGGCGAAGAGATCACCGACGAATTCGTCGCCGATGTCGGCGCCGCATTCGCGCGGTTGATGCGCGCCGAGGGTGCCGCGCAGGTTGTGATCGGTCACGACATGCGCGACAGTTCTCCCTCGTTGGCAGCTGCCTTCGCGACCGGAGTCACCGGGCAGGGGCTCGACGTGGTGCGCATCGGCCTGGCGTCGACCGATCAGCTGTACTTCGCCTCGGGATTGTTGAACTGCCCGGGTGCCATGTTCACCGCCAGCCACAACCCGGCGGCGTACAACGGCATCAAGTTGTGCCGGGCGGCCGCCCTGCCGGTCGGCGCGGACACCGGCCTCAACGCCATTCGCAACGACCTGATCGGCGACCCCGCCGGCCCCGCTGGTCAGCACGCCTACGACGGGCCCCCCGGCACCATCTCCGACCGCGACGTGCTGAGCGACTACGGGGCCTTCCTACGGTCACTGGTCGACACCTCCGAGTTGCGCCCGCTGCGGGTGGCAGTGGATGCCGGCAACGGCATGGCCGGGCACACCGCGCCCGCCGTGCTCGGCGCGATCGACTCGATTACCCTGCTGCCCTTGTACTTTGAGCTCGATGGGTCATTCCCCAACCATGAGGCCAACCCGCTCGACCCGGCGAACCTGCGGGATCTGCAGGCATTCGTCCAACAGACCGGCGCCGATATCGGCCTGGCCTTCGACGGAGACGCCGACCGCTGTTTCGTGGTCGACGAACGCGGTCTGCCCGTGTCGCCGTCGGCGGTGACAGCTCTGGTGGCCGCGCGCGAACTCGGCCGCGAGATCGGCGCCACGGTGATCCACAACGTCATAACGTCGCGCGCGGTGCCCGAGCTGGTGCTCGAGCGCGGCGGCACACCGCTGCGCTCGCGCGTCGGCCACTCCTACATCAAGGCGATGATGGCCGAGACCGGCGCGATCTTCGGCGGAGAGCATTCGGCGCACTATTATTTCCGCGACTTCTTTGGCGCCGACTCGGGGATGTTGGCCGCGTTGTATGTGCTGGCGGCCCTCGGCGAGCAGGACAACCGGCCGCTGTCCGAGCTGGCCTCCGACTACCAGCGCTACGAGTCTTCCGGTGAGATCAACTTCACCGTGGCCGACGCGGACGCCGCCGTGGACGGGGTGCTGAAGTCCTTCGGCGGCCGGATCCAGTCCATCGATCACCTGGATGGGGTCACGGTGGACCTGGGCGACGACAGCTGGTTCAACCTGCGTAGCTCCAACACCGAGCCGCTGCTGCGGCTCAACGTGGAGGGCCGTAGCGCTGAGGATGTCGACGCGGTGGTCAGTCAGGTCAGTGCGCAGATCGCTGCCGTCACTGCGGGCAAGGCGGGGGAGAAGGCAGAGTCGAAAACATGAGCGCCACCCAAGTGGTCGACCTCGAAGACACCGAGGGATTGCTGGCCGCCGACCGCGACGCGTTGCTGCGCGGGGCGTCGATGGCGGGTGCGCAGGTGCGGGCCGTTGCCGCGGCGGCCGCCGAAGGCGAACTGGACGCGCTGCGCGACTCGGTCGTGCGCAGCGTGATCTGGGTGTCCGGCCGGGGAACCGCCGCGACCGCCGGTGTCCTGCTGACCTCCACCCTCGGCGCCGTTGCGGCCCAGCCGATCGTGTTGGCCACCGAGGCGCCGCCCTGGATCGGGCCGCTCGACGTGTTGGTCGTCGCCGGCGACGACCCCGGTGATCCTGCGTTGGTCGGGGCGGCCGCGGTCGGAGTGCGCCGGGGAGCGCGGGTGGTCGTGGTCGCGCCGTACGAAGGTCCGCTGCGCGACTCCACGGCCGGCCGGGCCGCGGTGTTGCCGCCGCGCCTGTTGGTGCCCGACGAGTTCGGGTTGTGTCGTTACCTGGCCGCGGGTGTGGCCGTCTTGCAGGCCGTGGACTCTAAGCTGCGCATTGATCTCGCCGCGCTCGCCGACGAACTGGACGCCGAGACGCTGCGCAACAGCGCCGCCCGCGAGGTTTTCACCAACCCGGCCAAGAGTCTGGCCGCGCGGGTGTCCGACTACCGTGTCGCGCTGGCCGGGGACAGTGCGGCGACGGTGGCACTGGCTCGCCACGGCAGCTCGATGATGTTGCGGATCGCCAACGAGGTGGTCGGCGCGGCCGGGTTGGCGGACGCGGTGGTCGCGCTGCGTACCGGTTCGTCGGGTATTTCCGCCGAGCAAGCCCTGTTCCACGACGAAGAGCTCGACGGCCCGTTGCCGGAGCGGCTGCGCGTGCTGGTCTTGACGCTGGCCGGCGAGCGAACGGTGGTGGCAGCGCGGGTGGCCGGCCTGGACGCCGTGGATCTGATCACCGCGGAAGACGTGCCGGAGGTTCCCGACACACCGGGCGGACTGACAGCATCGTCCGGGTTCCCGACGCAGGGTGGTGCTGGGGGAGCGGAGCAGCAGCTGGCAGTATTGGCCGTTCGGTTGGAGATGGCGGCGGTTTACTTGCGATTGGTTCGGGGATAGATAGACAGTGGAATTACTACGCGGCGCGCTACGTACGTACGCCTGGGGATCGCGTACCGCTATCGCAGAGTTCACCGGACGGCCGGTGCCGGCCATTCATCCCGAAGCCGAACTCTGGTTCGGTGCGCACCCGGGTGACCCAGCCTGGTTGGAGACGCCCGAGGGGGAAACCTCGCTGCTGGACGCGCTTGTCGCCGACCCGGAGGGCCAACTCGGTACCACGGCCCGGGCCCGCTTCGGCGATGTGCTTCCGTTCTTGGTGAAGGTGCTGGCTGCCGACGAACCGCTGTCGCTGCAGGCCCATCCGAGCGCCGAGCAGGCGGTCGAGGGTTACCTGCGTGAGGAGCGTCTGGGTATTCCGGTGAACTCGCCTGTGCGCAACTACCGCGACACCAGCCACAAGCCGGAGTTGTTGGTGGCGCTGGAGCCGTTCGAAGCGTTGGCCGGCTTCCGTCAGGCCGCGCGCACCCGAGAGCTGTTGCAGGCGCTGGCCGTTTCCGATCTCGACCCGTTCATCGACCTGCTCACCGACGGCTCCGACGCCGACGGTCTGCGTGCGCTGTTCACCACCTGGATCACCGCTCCGCAGCCGGACATCGACGTGCTGATTCCGGCCGTGTTGGACGGCGCGATTCAGTACGTCAGCTCAGGCGCAACGGAATTCGCGGCCGAGGCCAAGACGGTGCTCGAGCTCGGTGAGCGGTATCCAGGTGACGCCGGCGTACTGGCCGCGCTGCTGCTCAACCGCATCACGCTGGCCCCCGGTGAGGCGATCTTCCTGCCGGCCGGCAACTTGCACACCTATCTGCGCGGGTTTGCAATCGAGGTAATGGCCAACTCCGACAACGTGTTACGCGGCGGACTCACCCCCAAGCACGTCGATGTGCCGGAGTTGTTGCGGGTGCTCGATTTCGCCCCTACCCCCGAGTCGGCGCTCCGGCCACCGGTGCACCGCGAGGGGCTGGCGCTGATCTACGAGACCCCGACCGACGAATTCGCGGTCGCCCTGCTGGAACTCGACGGCGAATCCCTCGGCCACCAGGTCGACGCGTCGGCACGCCACGAGGGGCCGCAGATTCTGTTGTGCGTCGAGGGTTCCACGATCGTGCATGCGAAGTCCGGCTCGCTCACGCTGGAACGCGGTGCGGCGGCGTGGGTGGCGGCCGATGACGGACCCATCCGGTTGACCGCGCACGAACCGGCCAAGTTGTTCAGGGCGACTGTAGGGCTCTGACGCCTCTGGCGGCTCCGCCGCCCCTGCGATGTTCGCGTTGCTCTTGCAACCAAAGCCGCATGTTGTGGACCACCGTGCGTCCGAATATCCGGGCGGGCGGCACCATGTACAGGCTGTCGAGCAGGCTGAACCGACGCAGAAACCATTCGGCGAGAACGGGATCCGCTTCGGCGGCCCCGAGGAACTGATCGAACAGGCTGCCCACAGATCGCCACCAGCGTGGCTCGGGATCGGCCTTGGCGTGGTGGAAGGTGACGTCGCCGATGGCGTTCATCATCCACACCGGGAAAGTGGTTTTGGCGGTGGTTCGGTTGAATTCGCGCGAAAGCTGAGCATCCGAACCCGCAGCCGCGGTGGATTCCAACGCCCGGCGCAAATGACCCGCTTGCAGCGACGTCATCGTCATGCCCTGCCCGAAGGTGGGATTGAAGCTCACGACCGCGTCGCCGAACGGGATGATCCCGGCTGGGAAGCGCTCAAGCTTGTGGTAGCGACGCCACTTGCTGGCCGGGAACGCGTGGAATGCGGGTCCGCCGATCGGTTCGGCGTGGCGGAGGGCCTTGCCGAAGTGGTCCGGCAGCAGCTCGTCGACGAGGGCGAGCATCTCCGGAAACGTCTGCGGCGGTTTGATATTCGCCACACCAAAGGTGGTCAGCAGCCAGGTGCCATCCTCGTAGGACAGCATGCCGATGCCGAGCGACTGGTCATGGGACGCTCCGTTCACCACGACCTTCTCTTGGATCAGCCCGTCGGGCATGCGAAACGCCTGGGAGGCGTACTTGACGCCGATACCCACCGTCGCCTCCTCGGCGGGCTGGTATCCCCATTCCTTGAGCCAGACCGGCAACCGGGTGCCGCGCCCCGCCGCGTCGACCACCAGATCGGCGGCGACGACGTCGGGATCCGCACCGGGTTCGGTCGGATCGATCAGCACGCCGGTCACGCGCTGCCTGGTCGGCTCGTAACGGGGCTCGAAGACCGAGCGCCGCACGATCTCGACGTTGTCGATGTCGAGGACGCGCCGCCGCAGTTGCCACTCCAGATGCGGCCGACTCGGCACATATGCGGTGAACTCGTCGCGCAGGGTGTGCCCGGTGCCCAACACGTGGCCCGCGGCACCCAGGTAGATGCAGTCCGGCCTGTTCTCCAGCTTCGCAACGCCCGCGGCCACCATGTCGTCGAGCAGACCGGGGAAGAGGTTCTCGAACTCTATTGCCCCGCGGGCCATCAGCATGTGCACATGCCGGCCCTGTGGAACTGCGGCGCGATGGCTCGGTTCGTTGGGCAGGTCGTCGCGCTCGAATACCGTCACCCGTGCATAGAAGTCCGACAGCACCCGGGCTGCGGACAATCCCGCAATGCTGGCGCCGATGACCACGGCATGGTCATGCTTGTCCTGTAAGTCCCCCACCATTTCCGGAGGGTACCCAGTAACCTGCGGTTCACAGCGTGGGAAAGACGAATAGGGGTGGGCACATGGCCGGTCGTTTGCGCATGAAGTCCGTTGAGCAATCGATCGCCGACACCGACGAACCTGGCACTCGCCTCCGGAAAGACCTCACCTGGTGGGACCTGGTGGTCTTCGGCGTCTCGGTGGTGATCGGCGCCGGCATCTTCACCGTCACCGCATCGACCACCGGGGATATCACCGGCCCCGCTATCTGGGTCTCGTTCCTCATCGCGGCGGCGACCTGTGCGCTGGCGGCCCTGTGCTACGCCGAATTCGCCTCGACCCTGCCGGTGGCGGGCAGCGCCTACACCTTCTCGTATGCCACCTTCGGCGAGTTCCTGGCCTGGGTGATCGGCTGGAATCTGGTGCTGGAGTTGGCCATCGGCGCCGCCGTCGTCGCCAAGGGGTGGTCGAGCTACCTGGGCACGGTATTCGGATTCGCCGGTGCCACTGCGCATTTCAAATCGTTCAACTTCGCGTGGAACCTCGACTGGGGTGCGCTGTTGATCATCACTCTGGTTGCGGTGCTGCTGGCGTTGGGCACCAAGTTGTCGTCGCGGTTTTCCGCGGTGGTCACCACCATCAAGGTGGCGGTGGTCATCCTGGTCGTGGTCGTGGGCGCGTTCTACATCAAGGCGTCAAACTACCGACCGTTCATTCCCGAACCCGAGTTCGGCGGCAGCGAGGGTGGCGGCCTCGACCAGTCGGTGTTGTCGATGCTGACCGGCGCCGGAAGCAGCCATTACGGCTGGTACGGCGTGTTGGCGGGCGCATCGATCGTGTTCTTCGCGTTCATCGGCTTCGACATCGTGGCCACCATGGCGGAGGAGACCAAAGACCCACAGCGCAACGTGCCCCGCGGCATCCTCGCCTCACTCGGCGTGGTCACCGTGCTGTACGTGGCGGTGTCGGTCGTGCTGTCCGGGATGGTGTCCTACACCCAACTCAAGACCGTCAACGGTCATTCGACCAACCTGGCCACCGCGTTCAAGGCGAACGGCATCGACTGGGCCAGCAACATCATCTCGATCGGCGCGCTGGCCGGGCTGACCACCGTGGTGATGGTGCTGATGCTGGGTCAGTGCCGGGTGCTGTTCGCCATGTCGCGCGACGGTTTGTTGCCGCGCTGGCTGGCCAAGACCGGCAAGCGGGGCACGCCGGTGCGCATCACCGTGCTGGTTGCGGTGGTAATCGCGGCGACGGCGTCGGTGTTCCCCATCGACAAGCTCGAGGAGATGGTCAACGTCGGCACGCTGTTCGCCTTCGTGCTGGTGTCGGCCGGCGTGATCGTGCTGCGCCGGACGAGGCCGGACCTGGAGCGCGGGTTCAAGGCGCCGTGGGTGCCGCTGCTGCCCATCGCCTCGGTGGCCGCCTGCCTGTGGCTGATGCTCAACCTGACCGCTCTGACCTGGGTCCGGTTCGCCATCTGGCTGGTGTTGGGAACCGCGATCTACGCGGGTTACGGGCGCCGGCACTCGGTGCTGGGGCGCCGGAATGCCGCCGCGGGCTCGACAACTTCGACAAAGGTGGACTCGGAGGACACTTCGTAGACACCGAATGAAAATTTGGCTACTTCGTGTACAAAATGCCTTTCCGTGTCTAGACAGGAGACGGGATAGTCGATATTGTCAACCTCCGAGAGTGGTGTGACTCACAAGGAGGTTTGGCATATGACCACACAGTTCAGATCGGACCCGTCGGAATTGCCGGCGGCAGAGTGGCGTGACAAGAAGCGCTACCTATGGCTGATGGGCCTGATCGCCCCCACGGCGTTGTTCGTGATGCTGCCCGTCGTCTGGGGTATCAATCAGCTCGAGTGGCATACCGCGGCGCAGTTGCCGCTGTGGATCGGGCCGTTCCTGGTCTACATCCTGTTGCCGCTGCTTGACCTGCGTTTCGGTCCCGACGGGCAGAACCCGCCCGACGAGGTGATGGAGCGCCTGGAGAACGACAAGTACTACCGCTACTGCACCTACATCTACATCCCGTTCCAGTACGCCAGCGTGATCCTGGGCGCATACCTGTTCACCGCGCCGAACCTCAGCTGGCTGGGCTTTGAGGGCGGTCTGGGCTGGCTGGGCAAGGTCGGTCTGGCGCTCTCGGTCGGCGTGCTCGGTGGCGTCGGCATCAACACCGCCCACGAGATGGGCCACAAGAAGGAGTCGCTGGAGCGCTGGCTGTCCAAGATCACCCTGGCGCAGACCTGCTACGGCCACTTCTACGTCGAGCACAACCGCGGCCACCACGTGCGCGTCTCCACCCCGGAGGACCCCGCGTCAGCCCGTTTCGGCGAGACGTTCTGGGAGTTCCTGCCCCGTACCGTGATCGGCAGCGCGCGGTCCGCGTTCCATCTCGAGGCACAGCGCATCCGTCGGTCTGGCCGCAGCCCGTGGGACCCGCGCACCTACCTGGGCAATGACGTGATCAACGCCCTCGCCATGTCGGTGGTGCTGTGGGGTGTGCTGATCGCCGTGTTCGGCGTCGGCCTGATCCCGTTCATCGTCATCCAGGCGATCTTCGGTTTCTGCCTGCTGGAAGCGGTCAACTACCTCGAGCACTACGGGCTGTTGCGGCAGAAGAACGCCAACGGCCGCTACGAGCGCTGCGCCCCGGTGCACAGCTGGAACTCCGACCACATCGTCACCAACCTGTTCCTGTACCACCTGCAGCGGCACAGCGACCACCACGCCAACCCCACCCGGCGTTACCAGACGCTGCGCAGCATGGAGGGCGCCCCCAACCTGCCCAGTGGGTACGCATCGATGATCTCGCTGACCTACTTCCCGCCGTTGTGGCGCAAGGTGATGGACCACCGGGTGCTCGAGCACTACGACGGCGACATCACCAAGGTCAATGTGCACCCCCGGTTGCGCAAGAAACTGCTGGCCAAGTACGGCGGGCAGGAAGGCGGCCAGGAGGCTGCCGCGTGACCCAGCAGACGAGCAATGCCTATCGGTGCCCCGTCTGCGACTACACCTACGACGAGGCCAAAGGCGATCCGAGAGAAGGTTTTCCAGCCGGCACGGGCTGGGAGGAGATTCCCGAAGACTGGACCTGTCCGGACTGCGCCGTCCGCGAAAAGCCAGATTTCGAAAGGATAGGAGGAAACAAGTGAGTGACTACAAACTCTTCCAATGCGTCCAGTGCGGCTTTGAATACGACGAGGCGCTGGGCTGGCCTGAGGACGGCATACCTCCCGGGACGCGTTGGGCCGACATCCCCGACGACTGGAGCTGCCCGGACTGCGGCGCGGGAAAAGCCGACTTCGTGATGGTGGAGGTGGCACGGAGTTGACCACTATTGTCGCGCCTGTGAAGCGCATTCCCTACGCCGAAGCGTCACGTGCCCTCCTGCGTGACTCGGTCTTGGACGCGATGCGAGATCTGCTTCTCACCCGGGACTGGTCCGCGATCACCTTGTCGGATGTTGCCCGGGCCGCGGGCATCAGCCGGCAGACCATCTACAACGAATTCGGCTCCCGCCAGGGTCTGGCGCAGGGCTACGCCTTGCGCCTGGCCGACCGACTGGTCGACGCGGTCCACGCCTCGCTGGAGGCCAACGTCGGGAACATCTACCAATCGTTCCTGCAGGGTTTCCGCACCTTCTTCACAGAGACGGCGGCGGATCCACTGGTGGTCTCGTTGCTGACCGGCGTCGCCAAGCCCGATCTGCTGCAACTGATCACGACCGACAGCGCGCCGATCATCAACCGCGCTTCGGAGCGGCTTGCGACGGCATTCACCCAAACCTGGGTCGCTACCAGCGACGACGACGCCAACGTGCTGTCGCGGGCGATCGTCCGGATCTCCCTGAGCTATGTGTCGATGCCACCGGAAGCCGACCACGACGTGGCGGCGGACCTGGCCCGTCTGCTCACTCCGTTTGCCGAGCGGCACGGGGTGAACATAGTTCAATAGAAATCGGGACAGTCCCCTGACCAGGGGGCCTACGGCCGGGCGGCTACAGTGGGCGGAGGACCAGACCTCGGCTAAAGTAGCCGCCCGGCCTTTTCATGAGCCCGGAGTGAGCCCCCTTGAGTAAGGAAAACACGCTATGACCACGCTCGAAAATTCGCTGACCGCAGATGTTCGGAATGGCATCGATTTCAAGATTGCCGATCTGTCGTTGGCGGACTTCGGTCGTAAGGAACTGCGGATCGCCGAGCACGAGATGCCGGGGCTGATGTCGCTGCGGCGCGAGTACGCCGACGTGCAGCCGCTGAAGGGCGCCAGGATCTCGGGTTCGCTGCACATGACCGTGCAGACCGCGGTGCTGATCGAGACCCTCGTCGCGCTCGGTGCTGAAGTCAGATGGGCGTCCTGCAACATCTTCTCCACCCAGGACCACGCGGCCGCGGCCGTCGTCGTCGGGCCGTACGGCACCCCCGAGGAGCCCACGGGCGTCCCGGTGTTCGCGTGGAAGGGCGAGACGCTCGAGGAGTACTGGTGGTGCGCCGAGCAGGCGCTCACCTGGCCGGACCCGGACAAGCCGGCCAACATGATCCTGGACGACGGCGGTGACGCCACCATGCTGGTGCTGCGCGGCATGCAGTACGAGAAGGCCGGCGTGGTGCCGCCCGCCGAGGACGACGACCCGGCCGAATGGAAGGTCTTCCTGAACCTGCTGCGCAAGCGCTTCGAGACCGACAAGGGCAAGTGGACCAAGATCGCCGGATCCGTCAAGGGCGTCACCGAGGAGACCACCACCGGCGTGCTGCGGTTGTACCAGTTCGCCGCCGCGGGTGACCTGGCCTTCCCGGCGATCAACGTCAACGACTCGGTCACCAAGTCCAAGTTCGACAACAAGTACGGCACCCGGCACTCGCTGATCGACGGCATCAACCGCGGCACCGACGCGCTGATCGGCGGCAAGAACGTCCTGATCTGCGGTTACGGTGACGTCGGCAAGGGCTGCGCGGAGGCCGCGAAGGGCCAGGGCGCGCGCGTGAGCGTCACCGAGATCGACCCGATCAACGCGTTGCAGGCCCTGATGGAGGGCTTCGACGTGGTGACGGTCGAGGACGCCATCGCCGATGCGGACATCGTGGTGACCGCCACCGGCAACAAGGACATCATCACGCTGGACCACATGAAGGCGATGAAGGACCACGCCATCCTGGGCAACATCGGTCACTTCGACAACGAGATCGACATCGCCGCGCTGGAGCGTTCCGGAGCTACCCGCACCAACATCAAGCCGCAGGTCGACCTGTGGACCTTCTCCGACACCGGCCGTTCGATCATCGTGCTGTCCGAGGGCCGGCTGCTGAATCTGGGCAACGCCACGGGACACCCGTCGTTCGTGATGAGCAACAGCTTCGCCAACCAGACGATCGCGCAGATCGAGTTGTGGACGAAGAACGACGAGTACGACAACGAGGTGTACCGGCTGCCCAAGCACCTCGACGAGAAGGTGGCCCGCATCCACGTCGAGGCGCTCGGCGGCAAGCTGACCAAGCTGACCAAGGACCAGGCCGAATACCTCGGTGTCGACGTCGAGGGTCCGTACAAGCCGGATCACTACCGCTACTGAGCCGGCCTTGCCGCCGAGCGTCACGCCAGCGCGGCGATCGGCGTCGAGTGTCACGCCAGCACGACGCTCGAACCCCTCGATAGGCTCGCCCGGTGCTGATCGCCATCGAAGGAGTCGACGGCTCGGGTAAGCGGACGTTGACCGAGGGGTTGAAGGCCGCCTTCGAGGCGGTCGGCAAGTCGGTTACGACGCTCGCGTTCCCGCGCTACGGCAGGTCCGTGACGGCTGACGTCGCCGCGGAGGCGCTGCATGGTGAGCACGGTGACCTCGCCTCGTCGGTGTATGCGATGGCGATGCTGTTCGCCCTGGACCGGGCCGGCGCGGTCGAAGAGATCGAGCGGCTACAGGGCGACTACGACGTGGTGATCCTGGACCGCTACGTCGCTTCCAACGCCGCCTACAGCGCCGCCCGTCTGCATCAGGACGCGGCCGGGGAGGCGGTGTCGTGGGTGCAGCGGATGGAATATCAACGGCTGGGTCTGCCCGCGCCGGACTGGCAGGTGCTGCTCGCGGTTCCGGTCGAGTTGGCCAAGCAACGCGCGCGCAGCCGCGCCGAAAGCGACCCGGGTCGGGCGCGCGACAGCTATGAGCGCGACGACGGACTGCAACTGCGCACCGGGGAGGTGTACCTGGAACTTGCCGACGCAGGGTGGGGCGGACGGTGGCTGGTGGTCGACGCGGACGTAGATCCGAAGGGTCTGGCGGCCCGATTGGCGGACGATTCGGGCGGTTAGATGCAAATTTGTTATGGATTTGCCCTTATCAACGAAGAAACGCCCACGGGATAGCCCAGGTTTGTCCCGAACTGATGACACCATGGACAGCATGAGGCAAAGGATTTTGGTCGTCGATGACGACGCTTCGCTCGCCGAGATGCTCACCATCGTGCTTCGTGGGGAGGGTTTCGACACTGCGGTCATCGGTGACGGTACCCAGGCCCTGACCGCGGTGCGCGAGTTGCGCCCCGATCTGGTGCTGTTGGATCTGATGTTGCCCGGCATGAACGGCATCGACGTGTGCCGAGTCCTGCGCGCCGATTCCGGTGTGCCCATCGTGATGCTGACCGCCAAGACCGACACCGTGGATGTGGTGCTGGGCCTGGAGTCGGGCGCGGACGACTACATCATGAAGCCGTTCAAGCCGAAGGAGCTGGTTGCCCGGATCCGGGCCCGGCTGCGCCGCAACGACGACGAACCGGCCGAGATGCTGTCGATCGCCGACGTCGACATCGACGTGCCGGCACACAAGGTCACCCGTAATGGCGAGCAGATCTCGCTGACGCCACTCGAGTTCGACCTGCTCGTCGCGTTGGCGCGCAAACCGCGCCAGGTGTTTACTCGTGATGTGCTGCTCGAACAGGTGTGGGGATACCGGCACCCGGCGGACACCCGCCTGGTGAACGTGCACGTCCAGCGTCTGCGGGCCAAGGTCGAGAAAGACCCCGAGAACCCGACTGTGGTTCTGACCGTTCGAGGAGTGGGATACAAGGCCGGACCTCCGTGATCTCCGCGGTTTCCGGCGTTAGTGCAGAAAGGCGCCGGTGATCTGGGGCTCGCGGCGACGAACACGCAGTCGTTGGGGGCGTTCCGGGCCCATGACGCGGGGTCTGGGTGCGTTAAGTCGCATCGTTAGTGTCGCGTGGCGCCGCTCGCTGCAATTGCGAGTCGTGGCGTTAACCCTCGGGATGTCGTTGGCGGTCATCCTTGCCCTCGGCTTCGTGCTGACCAGCCAGGTCACCAACCGGGTGCTCGACGTGAAAGTGCGGGCCGCGATCGACCAGATCGAGCGGGCGCGCAACACCGTCAGCGGCATCGTCAACGGTGAAGAAACCCGCTCGCTGGACAGCAGCCTGCAGCTCGCGCGCAACACCCTGACGTCCAAAACCGATCCCGCCTCCGGTGCCGGCTTGGCCGGTGCGTTCGACGCGGTGCTGATGGTGCCGGGTGACGGACCTCGCGCGGCGTCCAGCGCCGGGCCGGTCGACCAGGTCCCCAATGCGCTGCGCGGGTTCGTCAAGGCCGGGCAGGCCGCCTATCAGTACGCGACGGTGGAAACCGAGGGCTTCTCCGGGCCCGCGCTGATCGTCGGCAGCCCGACGTCGTCGCAGGTGGCCAACCTGGAGCTGTACCTGATCTTCCCGCTGGCCAACGAACAGGCCACCATCACGCTGGTGCGCGGCACGATGGCCACCGGCGGTCTGGTGTTGCTGGTGCTGCTGGCCGGTATCGCGCTGCTGGTGTCGCGTCAGGTGGTGAACCCGGTGCGCTCGGCGTCGCGGATCGCCGAGCGGTTCGCCGAGGGGCATCTGTCCGAGCGCATGCCGGTGCGCGGTGAAGACGACATGGCACGCCTCGCGGTGTCGTTCAACGACATGGCCGAGAGCCTGTCGCGGCAGATCACCCAGCTCGAGGAGTTCGGTAACCTGCAGCGCCGCTTCACCTCCGACGTCAGCCACGAACTGCGCACGCCGTTGACCACGGTGCGCATGGCAGCCGACCTGATCTATGACCACAGCGCCGACCTGGACCCGGCGCTACGTCGCTCCACCGAGTTGATGGTCAACGAGCTCGACCGGTTTGAGACGCTGCTCAACGACCTGCTGGAGATCTCCCGGCACGACGCCGGTGTGGCCGAATTGTCGGTCGAGGCAGTCGATTTGCGCACCACCGTCAAGAGCGCGCTGGGCAATGTGGGCCACCTGGCCGAGGACGCCAAGATCGAGTTGCAGGTCTTCATGCCCGAGGAAGAGGTGATCGCAGAGGTCGATCCGCGGCGGGTCGAGCGCATTCTGCGCAACCTGATCGCTAATGCCATCGACCATGCCGAGCACAAGCCGGTGCAGATCCGGATGGCTTACGACGAGGACACCGTCGCCGTCACCGTGCGCGACTTCGGCGTCGGGCTGCGGCCCGGCGAGGAAAAACTGGTATTCAGCCGATTCTGGCGTTCGGACCCGTCGCGGGTGCGTCGCTCCGGGGGCACCGGGCTGGGCCTGGCGATCAGTGTCGAGGACGCGCGGTTGCACCAGGGCCGGCTGGAGGCCTGGGGCGAGCCCGGCGAGGGCGCCTGCTTCCGGCTCACGCTGCCCCTGGTGCGCGGCCACAAGGTGACCACCAGCCCGTTGCCCATGAAACCGGTCCCAACACCCCCGCCGTCGGGTCCCCAGCAGGTGGTCTCGCCGTCGTCGCAACCCAGCGTGCAGGACCATGCGGAGCGTCAACGCCAGCGCGAGCACGCCGACTGGAGAGGATGATGACACGGCTACGGGCCATCTTGGCGTTGATGTCGACGGTGCTGCTGCTCGCCGGTTGTGCCAGCGTGCCCAGCGCGTCGGCCCCGCAAGCCATTGGCACCGTGGAGCGGCCCGCGCCGTCAAACCTGCCCAAGCCGACCCCCGGCATGGATCCCGATGTGCTGCTGCGCGAGTTCCTCAAAGCCACCGCCGACCCGGCCAACCGCCACCTCGCGGCACGCCAGTTCCTCACCCAGAAGGCCTCCAATTCCTGGGACGACGGCGGTAGCGCACTGCTGATCGACCACGTCGTGTTCGTCGAAACCCGTGGCGCGGAAAAGGTTACGGCGAACATGCGGGCGGACATCCTGGGCTCGCTGTCCGACATGGGGGTGTTCGAGACGGCCGAAGGTCAATTGCCGGACCCGGGACCGATCGAGTTGGTCAAGACCTCGGGCGGCTGGCGCATCGACCGCCTGCCCAACGGCGTCTTCCTGGACTGGCAGCAGTTCCAGGCCACCTACAAGCGCAACACCCTGTACTTCGCCGATCCCACCGGCAAGACCGTGGTGCCCGATCCGCGCTACGTCGCGGTGTCCGATCACGACCAGCTGGCCACCGAACTCGTCTCCAAATTGCTGGCCGGGCAACGTCCCGAGATGGCGCACACGGTGCGCAATCTGTTGTCGCCGCCGCTGCGGCTGCGGGGTCCGGTGACTCGGGCCGACGGGGGTAAGAGTGGCATTGGCAAGGGGTACGGCGGCGCGCGCATCGAACTCGAGAAGCTGACCACCACCGACCCCCACAGCAGGCAACTCCTTGCCGCACAGATCATTTGGACGTTGGCCCGGGCCGATATCAGGGGACCGTACGTCATCAACGCCGACGGCGCCCCGCTTGACGACAGGTTCGCACAGGGATGGAACACGTCCGACGTCGCGGCCACCGACCCCGGCGTTGCGGACGGCGCGGGAGCCGGGGTGCACGCGCTGGTCGGCGGGTCGCTGGTCGGCCTGGACGGGCAGCACATCGCCCCCGTGCCGGGAGCGTTTGGGCACATGGGAGACCAGACCGCCGCGGCACTGTCACGCAGCGGGCGGCAGGTGGCGTCGGTGGTGACGCTGCGCCGCGGCGCCCCGGACATGGCGGCGTCGTTGTGGATCGGCGACCTGGGCGGCGAGGCGGTGCAATCCGCCGACGGACACAATCTGTCGCGGCCCAGTTGGTCACTGGACGACGCGGTGTGGGTTGTCGTCGACACGAACAACGTGCTGCGCGCGATCCAGGAACCCGCATCGGGACAGCCCGCCCGGATCCCGGTGGATTCCACCGCGGTGACGGCCCGTTTCCCGGGAGCGATCAGCGAGCTGCAGCTGTCGCGCGACGGGACGCGTGCTGCGATGGTGATCGAGGGCCAGGTGATCCTCGCGGGGGTGGAGCAGACTCAGGCCGGCCAGTTCGCCTTGACCTATCCGCGCCGGCTGGGATTCGGGCTGGGAACATCGGTGGTGTCGCTGTACTGGCGGACCGGCGACGACATCGTGGTGACGCGAAACGATGCCACCCATCCGGTGTCCTACGTCAACCTCGACGGGGTCAATTCCGACGCTCCGTCGCGTAATCTGCAGATTCCGTTGTTCGCGATCGCGGCCAATCCGTCGACGGTGTATGTCGCGGGACCCCAAGGCGTGCTGATGTATTCGGCGTCGGCGGCCGAGGGCCAGCAGGGCTGGTTGGAGGTACCCGGGCTCATGGTGCCCGGAGCCGCGCCCGTGTTGCCGGGATAGCGCGGCGGGGTCACGCAGCGGATCACCGAACTTCCTGTTGCGAGCCGGCAGCGCCGGGCTACCCTCGCATTAAGGAGGCGCTTGGCATGTCGCCGAAGGTTCCCCGGCTGCGGTGGGATGACCCGTTGCGCGCGTTGGAATTTCTCGGGTCCTTGTGGTCGTCGAGCGGTTTGCAGTCGGTGAGCGACGGCGCCGCGCAGGCCGCCAAGGTTCCTTACCGCACGCTGTTCGTCACGCTGCAGCAGTTGCTCATCGGCACCGAAGTCACGGTCCGAATGGGCGACCGCGACGTGCAGCTGACGGTAACGGAGTTGACCTCGGAGCTGGACCCACAAGGTTTGGCCGTCGGTCAGCTCGGCGAGGTGCGAGTGGCGGCGTGCAACATCAGATGGGACAACCACCATCTGCAGCGTGCCGTCGCGGTGTTGCACAACGTCCACATTCGCCCGGGCATGCCACCGGTGGTGGTCGCGGCGCCGGTGGAACTGTCGTCGGCGGTGCCTGCCGCTACCTTCGAAGGAGCACTGCGGGTCGCGGCGCCGCATTTGCGGGGGGAGTTACGCGAGGACGGAACCGCACGCCTGCGCTGGGCCCGTCAACCCCGTTGGGGCGGCGTGGAAGTGGACGTCGACGTGGTGGGGAACAACTTGTGGTTGCGGCCGGTGGCGGTGGTCGTCGGGAAGCGGAACTGGACGTTGCCGGCCCGGTTGCCGGCCTACCAGGTGCCACTGCCTGAACTACCGCACGGCCTACTGATCACCGACGTCAGCCTCGGGTTGGACACCTTGCAGGTTTCCGGCGTTCTGCCGGAGTGGCGAACCGAGTTTCCGCTCAAGCACCTGGAAAACCTCATCACCCGGTTGAGCCAGGGCGCGCTCAGCTTCACTTGGCCGTCGTCACTCTGGGGCTAGTGGCGTTCTGGGGCTTGGGCGCGGGCGTTGGCGCGGGTTTTGAGTCTGCGTCCTGGGCGGGGAAGTGCGAGTAGCCCCCGCCCTGAGCGCAGTGTGAACGTTCGCGGGGGTCCGTTGGGTTTTGAGTCTGCGTCCTGGGCGGGGAAGTGCGAGTGGCCCCCGCCCTGAGCGCAGTGTCAACGTTCGCGGCGGTCGGCAGGGCACCGCAAGGGGCCAGAAAGCCCGTCAAGTCACCGTTCGACAACTCTGCAGTCACGACGTGGCAGGCACACAGTATCGGTTCTGCAACCAATTTCCGCTGGTCTAGAAAGGGATTCGGGTGCAGCGATACCGTTCCGCTTAACGAATGAATCGCGAAGGCGAGTGGATGAAGGAGCGGGCGTTGAAGATCTCGGATCGACGCAGCATTGGGTTGATAGTGGGCACTGGGTTGTGCGGCGCTGTGATGGCATGCGCTCCGTTGGCGACAGCTGCTCCGATGCCAACCGGTGGTCCGACGTGTGCATACGGCGCCGTAGGCCCGGCCATGGGGGCCGCGGGCCCACTCGGCGCTGCCGCAGCACCAGTGGTGCTGCCCGGGCCGGTGCCGGTGGTGCCTGTTGCGCCTGTACCGCCTGTGCCGGTCGTGCCGCCGGTGCCTGTTGTACCGGTCGCGCCGGCGGGCGCTGGGGCCGCTGGGGCCGGGGCCGCACCTGTTGGCGCGCCGATCACGGCTGCGGGTGGCAGTGGCAAGGGTGCGCCGACTAGTGGGCCGTCACTAGCCAGCGACCCGGTCGTGCTGCCAGGCCCGCCGCCCGAGGCGACGCCGCCCATTCCGGCCGTCTTGGCAGGAGCTTCGGGGGCGATGCCGGGCTGCGTCGGTGCCCCCGCGCCGCTGGCGCCGCACTAAGCAGCAAGGCACTAAGCAGCGAGGCGCTAAGCAACGGGGTCGGCTTTCTTGACTGGGTCCGCTTCCTTGATCGACTGATCGGTGGGAACTCCTTCCTTGACGATGATCGGGTCGCCGATGTTGACGGTGTCGAAATACCACTCGGCATCGGCGATGCCCAGGCTGATGCAGCCGTGGCTGACGTTCTCCGAACCCAGTGATCGGACTGCCCAAGGAGCCGAGTGCACGTAGAGCCCGCCATTGCTGAAACGGACCGCGTAGTCGACGTTGATTCGATAACCGTCAGGGTCGTTGACGGGGATGCCGACGGTGCTCGAATCCATGACCACCGAACGGTCCTTGGCCAGCACCCGGTACGTGCCCACCGGGGTCGGGAATTCCGGCCTCCCCATGGACGCCGGCATCACCCCGGACTCGCCGAAGTGCGGACGATGGTGTGGTGCCGGCAGGGGAGGAGGTGGTTGAGAGTCGTCTCCGTCGATGGTGACGGTGAACGTGTGATTTGAGATGTCTGCGACGCCAACGACTTTCGGGCCCGTCTTGAAGTCGGTGCGCATCCCGCCGACCGACAGTGCCACCGCACGGTGCGCTGGCCAGTAGCGGTTGGGCACCCACTGCACTACGTTGTTGTCGAGCCACTCGTAGCTGCCGGTCATCGCCGGGACGGAGTGGATGGCCAGTGAGCGCTCGGCCGCCTGGCGATTGGCGACGGAGCCGGAAAAGGTCACGATGACGGGATGGGCGACACCCACTACCGCGCCGCGCGCGGGTGCAACCGTGGCGATGGCCGGGTAGTCAGTCGCTGTACGAGACGCCGCCAGCACGACGTCGGCCCGGTCTGCGATCAGTGCTGACGCGACGCCGACCACGACTACTAGAGATCGAATCGTCGCCCGCATGACTTCCTCAACACCCTTTCAGTTCGTGATTTGACCGCGTCGATGGTTGAGCGTACGGGGGGTATCACGAATGAATGTCCAAGCGGGCCTTGGCATGTCGGTCAAGTTTTGGTCACGAGTCGGTCGCTGTTGATTGCGGTCAGGTGTCAGCCCGGCACACCAGAATGGCCATGTGCTCGATCTGATCCTGCCTTTGGAGTGCGGCGGCTGCGGCCTGCCGGGAACGCAATGGTGTGCGGCATGCGCCGCTGAACTCGTCGTCAGACCCGATCAGCCGCATCTGGTGAGCCCGCGAGCCGATCCGCAGGTGCCGGTGTTCGCGCTCGGCCGCTACGTGGGTGCCCGACGCCAGGCCCTGCTGGCGATGAAGGATCACGGGCGCGGTGACCTCGTGGCGCCGATGGCGCGTGCGCTGGCCGTCGGTGTGCACCGGCTGTTGTGCTGGGGCATGGTCGAGACCCCACTCACAATGGTCCCGGCACCGACTCGGCGATCGGCGGCCCGGCGGCGTGGCGGTGATCCCGTCACCAGGATGGCCGAGGCCGCCGTGGCCGGCTGCCCGGACATCGCCGTGGTCCGGGCATTGCGGATGAAGGCATTCGCGCGCGACTCCGTCGGGCTTGGCACCTCGGATCGCGAACGCAATATCGCGAACCGGGTTGTGCTGCGCACGAAACAGCGACCGCGCGACGAGGTCGTACTCGTCGACGACATCGTCACCACCGGCGCCACCGCGCGCGAATCAGTTCGGGTTCTGCTCAACGCCGGCGTGCGCGTCGCGGCGGTGCTGACCATCGCGGCGGCATGAAAGACATGAGTACGTGAAGAACCAGAAACACGTTGCCGATTTTGGTGGCACGGTCGGGCAAACTAGGGCTAACGTCGTGGAAAAGTGGCACCCGCAGCAGGAGGTGAGAATTCGACATCTTTGCTCCGGCGGGCAGCCTGCGGCGGTGGCCATCTTCAAACCGCAATCCGCTACACCCTCGTCGGAGCGTTTAACGAATTGCCCCGCACGCAGGGCGCGTGCGCACGAGAAAAGAAACGAGTTGTCACGTATGTCAAGATCTACCGCGGACTCCACTGAGGTTCTGGACACGGCTGACGAAGAAGCTCAACCGTTGTCACAGGCCGAGATCGTCTTCAAGGGCCGCAACGTCGAGATCCCCGACCACTTCCGCATCTACGTTTCGCAAAAGCTCGCCCGCTGCGAGCGATTTGACAAGACCATTTACTTGTTCGACGTCGAGCTCAACCACGAACGCAACCGTCGCCAACGCAAGTCGTGCCAGCGTGTGGAGATCACCGCTCGCGGGCGTGGGCCCGTCGTCCGGGGTGAGGCCTGCGCCGACAGCTTCTACGCCGCCCTCGAGGCGGCGGTCGACAAACTAGAGAATCGACTGCGCCGCGGCAAAGACCGCCGCAAAGTGCACTACGGCGACAAGACCCCGGTGTCGGTGGCCGAGGCCACCGCCTCGATACCCCCAGAGGTGGCGGAGAAGGCTTTCAACGGCACAGTCACCGAGACACACGAGCACGCAACCGAGGAATTCGTCGACGACCACGAGCCCGGCCGGATCGTTCGGGTCAAGGAGCACCCCGCCAAGGCGATGTCGGTCGACGACGCGCTATACGAGATGGAGCTCGTTGGTCACGACTTCTTTCTGTTCCTGGACAAGGAAACCGAGCGGGCGACCGTCGTCTACCGACGACACGGCTACGACTACGGCTTAATCCGACTGGCCTGATCCGCTCCGTCCTGACGATCAGGGGCCTTCGCCGCTTCGTCGCCTACGACAGAGGGCGCGACCCGCTGCGCCCGGCTTCGCCGCGCTGGCGATCGCGCCTACGATGGGGGTCGCTCACTAAAGAAGAAGACTCCTACCCATAAGGGATTTAGCTGTGCTGTCGAAGTTGCTGCGCCTTGGTGAAGGTCGCATGGTCAAGCGCCTCAGGAAGGTGGCCGACTACGTCAACACGTTGTCTGACGATGTCGAAAAGCTCACCGACGCTGAGCTGAGGGCCAAGACCGACGAGTTCAAGAAGCGCCTAGCCGACGGCGAGGAGCTTGAAGACCTGCTGCCGGAGGCGTTCGCGGTCGCCCGTGAGGCCGCCTGGCGGGTGCTTGACCAGCGGCCTTTCGATGTGCAGGTGATGGGTGCGGCGGCGCTGCACCTGGGCAATGTCGCCGAGATGAAGACCGGCGAGGGTAAGACACTGACCTGTGTGCTGCCCGCCTACCTCAATGCGCTGGCCGGCAAGGGCGTGCACGTCGTCACGGTCAACGACTACCTGGCCAAACGTGACAGCGAGTGGATGGGCCGCGTGCACCGCTTCCTCGGCCTGGAAGTGGGCGTCATCCTGGCACAGATGACGCCTGACCAGCGTCGCATCGCTTACAACGCCGACATCACCTATGGCACCAACAACGAGTTCGGCTTCGACTACCTGCGCGACAACATGGCGCATTCGCTAGACGACCTGGTGCAGCGCGGGCACAACTACGCGATCGTCGACGAGGTCGACTCGATCCTGATCGACGAAGCGCGGACCCCGCTGATCATCTCCGGCCCCGCCGACGGGGCATCGAACTGGTACACCGAGTTCGCCCGGATCGCGCCGCTGATGGAGAAGGACGTCCATTACGAGGTTGACCTGCGCAAACGCACGGTCGGCGTGCACGAGAAGGGCGTGGAGTTCGTCGAAGACCAGCTCGGCATCGACAACCTCTACGAGGCGGCCAACTCGCCGCTGGTCAGTTACCTCAACAACGCGCTGAAGGCCAAGGAGCTGTTCCACCGCGACAAGGACTACATCGTCCGCGATGGCGAGGTCCTCATCGTCGACGAGTTCACCGGTCGCGTGCTGATCGGTCGCCGCTACAACGAAGGCATGCACCAGGCCATCGAGGCCAAGGAACACGTCGAGATCAAGGCCGAGAACCAGACACTGGCCACCATCACGCTGCAGAACTACTTCCGCCTCTACGACAAGCTGGCCGGCATGACCGGTACGGCCCAGACCGAGGCGGCCGAGCTGCACGAGATCTACAAGCTGGGCGTGGTCAGCATCCCGACCAACAAGCCGATGATCCGCACCGACCACTCCGACCTGATCTACAAGACCGAGGAAGCCAAGTACATCGCGGTGGTCGACGACGTCGCCGAGCGCTACGAGAAGGGCCAGCCGGTCCTGATCGGCACCACCAGCGTGGACCGCTCGGAGTACCTGTCGCGCCAGTTCACCAAGCGGCGCATCCCGCACAACGTGCTCAACGCCAAGTACCACGAGCAAGAGGCCGGCATCATCGCCGTGGCGGGCCGCCGCGGCGCCGTCACTGTTGCGACCAACATGGCGGGCCGCGGCACCGACATCGTGCTGGGCGGCAACATCGACTTCCTTACCGACAAGCGGCTGCGCGAGCGCGGCCTGGATCCGGTGGAGACGCCCGAAGAATACGAACAGGCCTGGCACGAGGAGTTGCCGAAGGTCAAAGAGGAAGCCAGCAATGAGGCCGAGGAGGTCATCGAGGCCGGCGGTCTGTATGTGCTGGGTACCGAGCGGCACGAGTCGCGGCGCATCGACAACCAGCTGCGCGGTCGTTCCGGCCGGCAAGGTGACCCGGGGGAGTCGCGCTTCTACCTGTCGCTGGGCGACGAGCTCATGCGCCGCTTCAATGGCGCCGCGCTCGAGTCGCTGCTGACCCGGTTGAACCTGCCCGATGACGTGCCGATCGAAGCCAAGATGGTCACTCGGGCGATCAAGAGCGCCCAGACCCAGGTCGAGCAGCAGAACTTCGAGGTCAGAAAGAACGTCCTCAAGTACGACGAGGTGATGAACCAGCAGCGCAAGGTTGTCTACGCCGAGCGTCGCCGGATCCTGGAGGGCGAGAACCTCAAGGAACAGGCGCTCGACATGGTTCGCGACGTCATCACGGCGTATGTCGACGGGGCGACGGCCGAGGGGTATGCCGAGGATTGGGATCTGGAAGCGCTGTGGACGGCGCTCAAGACGCTGTATCCGGTCGGGATTTCCCATGAGGAACTGACCCACCGCGACGCCGACTCCGATCGCGACGACCTCACCCGGGATGAGTTGCTCGCGGCGCTGATCAAGGACGCCGAACGCGCGTACGCCGCGCGAGAAGCCGAACTCGAGGAGATCGCCGGCGAGGGTGCGATGCGCCAGCTGGAGCGCAACGTGCTGCTCAACGTGATCGACCGCAAGTGGCGTGAGCACCTCTACGAGATGGACTACCTCAAGGAGGGCATCGGGCTGCGGGCGATGGCGCAGCGCGACCCGTTGGTCGAGTACCAGCGCGAGGGCTACGACATGTTCATGGCGATGCTCGAGGGGATGAAGGAGGAATCCGTCGGCTTCCTGTTCAACGTCACGGTGGAAGCGGTTCCGCCCCCACAGGTGGAGGTCGCTCCCGTCGAGACTCCCGAAGGCCTTGCTGAATTGGCCGGGGAGGGTGCTCCCAAGGAGGAGACACCGCCGCGCGAAGAGGCTAAGACGTTGCGCGCCAAAGGAATTGACGATACCGAATCACCGGCTCTCACTTATTCCGGCCCGTCCGAGGACGGCTCGGCGCAGGTGCAGCGCAACGGCGGGGGAGCCGCCTCACGTGCCGGTGCACCGGCCGGGGGCAGTCGCCGCGAGCGGCGGGCGGCCGCACGGCAGCAGGGCCGTGGCCCCAAGCCACCGAAATCGGCGAAGAAGCGCTAAGTTGCGGCCGTTGACCGCTCAAATAGCTGAGTGTTTACGTCCACGGAGTTGGATGCCGGTCTCCGGTTGGTGAGAACGCTGCGGACGCCTATCAGAAAGCGCTTGGCGTACAGGACAACGTCGTTGTCGAGGCCCGCGCCTGCAGAGTGCCCAACGTGAGCGTTGGTCCTCCTTATCGCGATCCCGATTGGGCGACTCGCGACGCCGAGCGGTAGCGAAAGCGATGCTCGTAGTTGTCAGACCGTGATCGCTTGTGACCGTGCTGATTTGGGCCTGGTCTCCCCCAACCGTCATGTATTCTCAGTTCCCTGCCTCATTTGATGGGCAAGATCGTGTATGTAACGGCCGGTCTGTAGAAGCTTTGTTGACATTCCTTTGGCCACTCGGCTACCGGTGGAGCCGTCACAATGCCGTCGATCAGCATGTCCCGCTTCTCGTCGTCTTTGGTGTTCTCGGCCGTCAGGGCAAGCAGCGCTTGAAACGCAGCGTCAATGGGCTCAACAACATCATCGGATTCCACAGAGCGACACCCTAGACACGGGTACCGACATTCGCGGCGACGGCGTTGAGGGGTGCCCGGCTAGGTGTCTGCCGGGCTGGGCTGCAGGACAGTGTTGTTGGGCGTCATACGAGCTCTCGAGGGTTGGGCGGATTAGTCGGCCAATAGGGATAGCAGACGCAAGGACGCTCTTGATGATGACAATCCATTGCGCGGTTCATGACGGCCTGATCTACGCGGTGAATGGTACGGGCGCTGGCAAAGTCGTTCTGTCTGGTCACAAGTGCTGAGCGAAGTGAACGTAGACGCGAGATCGATGCCACACGCCTGGTCTCTTCGCGACGCTAGCCCCGTACACAGCTTCAACCGTCCATCGATCCATCACAGGAAAGGCCTCAGGAACCAGACAACACGATGTTGCGAAAGTCGCTCGATGTAGCAGTCGTACCCACGTCGGTGACGCTACTCAACCCAAACGACAGCTGAGGGCGATCCGCCCGCACAACATCTTGTCCCAAAAACAGAGGCTTTGGCTTAGGGTTACTCAATCAATCTCTGCCGGAAGGGATGACGTGGAAGGGACGCCATTCGGGCAGCATAAGTTAGCCGGTTCCCCCTCGTCCCGTGTTAGACGCGAAGTTTGGCGTCGATAACCGGATGCAAAACAGCCTCGCCGCGATCGATCGTGGCCTCATTTGAGGCAACCGCCCCATGCCGGCGGCTCCCGCGTTGACCCATGATCTGCGCCATGACCATGCGATTAGATGCCATCGACGTGAGCCAGCGGGCCGGCGCACGACAGATCCTGCAGAAGCTGTCACTGTCCATCGAGCCCGGCGAACTGGTCGCCATCGCAGGCGGCAGCGGTGCGGGCAAAACCACGCTGTTGAAAATCCTTGCGGGATTGCAGCCTCCGTCGGGCGGCGAGGTTTCACACCACCTGGCCGGCCGACGCGGCATCGGCTACGTGCCCCAGGACGACATCATTCACCTCGAAATGCCGCTGCGCCGCACGCTGCGCTACGCGGCTCGGCTTCGCCTGCCGGAAGGCACCTCGGTAGCTGAGGCGGACCGGGTCGTCGAGGAGACGATGAAAGATTTGGACCTGGCCGACCGAGCCGAGGTGCCGGTTCGTTCGCTGTCCGGCGGCCAGCGCAAGCGGGCCAGCATCGCCGTCGAATTGCTCACCCGTCCAAGCCTTTTCTTCCTCGACGAACCGACGTCCGGGCTCGATCCCGCTACTGCGGCCGACGTGATGCGATTGCTGCGGGGCCTGAGCGAGCGCGGCGTGACGGTCGTGCTCACGACGCATGAGCCGGCCGGCATCGACCGGTGCGACCGGGTGATCTTCCTGGCTCGCGACGGTCGACTCGCATTCAGCGGCAGCCCGGTCGATGCGCGGCGCTATTTTGGGGTGAACGACCTGACCGAGGTCTACGACATACTTGCCGACAGCCATCCTCCTGCGACGTGGGCGCCGCGCCTCCCGGCCCGGCCCGGGCCTGTTCCGACACCTGCGCCAGATATCAAGGGACCGAACCTTTTTCGGCAGTGGTGGCTGTTGACGCGCCGCAATGTCGATGTGCTGGGTCGCAACCGGCTGACACTGGCGGTGCTGCTCGGTTCACCGGTCCTGGTCACGGCGATGATGGCGACGCTGTTTCGCCGCGGCGCCTTCGAAGCGGGTGGCGGCGACGTGGGCCCGGCCCAGATCGTCTTCTGGATCGCGTTCGACGGCTTCTTCTTCGGCCTGACCTACGGGTTGCTGCAAATAGTCGGGGAGATCGAAGTGTTCCGGCGAGAACGCGTCGCCGGGCTCAGCGTGGGCGCCTATGTTGCCTCGAAGGTCGCCGCCCTGCTTCCGGTGCTGGCCGTGGTGAGTGCGGTGCTGCTGCTAGTGCTGCGGGGTCTGGGCCGGCTGCCTGCCGTCGGTTGGCACGTCTACGCGTGGATGTTTCTGACGATGCTCGTCGAGGCGACCTCAGCGCTGGCCCTGGGTCTGCTGGCTTCCGCCGCTGTGCACAACGCGGCTCAGGCCGCCCTGGCGCTGCCAATGCTGTGCTTCCCGCAGGTGTTGTTCGGCGGCGCCATTGTGCCCGTTGACAAGATGGCGGCTCCGGGACGGTTGCTGAGTCTCGGCCTGTCCAACCGGCACGCATTCCAAGCGCTGGGGCGTGATCTGCACCTCGCCCGCTTCACGAACACGCTGCCGGCGATGTCGGCCTACCGTGAGACGTTCAGCGGTGGCACCGGTGGGAGTCTCATCGCGCTCGGTTCGTTTGCCGTTGCGCTCACCCTGGCCACCGCGTGGGTGCTGGACCGGCGGTCCGCCGTCATGTCGCCCGGCTGAGCCGCCCCCGGCCGTCCGTTTCCAGCGCTGCAGTGCCGCGGAGCTGTTTGAACTAGGGTGCTTCCGAGGAGACGACACCGCCGGGGGAAGAGGTTCTGATGTTGCGCACCAGGGGAATTGACGACGACGAATCGCCTGCCCTCACCTATTCCGGCCCGTCCGAAGACGGTTGGGCGCAGGTGCAGCGCAACGGCGGGACGGCCACGAAGACTCCGGTCGGTGTGCCCGCCGGGGGCAGTCGCCGCGAGCGGCGGGCGGCCGCCGGCAGCAAGGCCGTGGCCCCAAGCCACCGAAGTCGGTGAAGAAGCGCTAGAAACGCCAGTATCGCGCCGGGAGAAATGCCGGGAAAAATGCCGGGGGAGATGAGGCAGCCGCCTCATGCGGCCGACCACCTGCCCAACGCACCATTTCCCCCATGAACACACCGGCAACCCCCCTCGAGGCCGTCACGGCCGTCCTGCAAAACCCCACCCTGCCCGCGGGTGATGACGAGCGGTTCGTCGGCTACGGCGTCATGGGCTTGCCGTTCGCCAACGGGCACTACCTCGCACTGCGGCACTTTCCGAAGGCCTCCTTCGCGCCCGCGTACAAGTCGGTCTGGCACCGCAGTCCAGACGGCATCTGGACGTTCTACGCCACCACGCCGGGTGCGCAAAGCTGCGCGCGCTACTTCAGTTCGGCGACGCCAAAAGACGCGGTCCAGTGCGACATCGAGGTCGAGTGGGTCAGTCCATGGTTGGTCTTCGTCAGGGTCGAAGGGCTGCTCGATTGGCAGATCGATATCCGGTCGACCTTGTCGACGCGCCTGATGACGGCGGTGGGTGGCCGGTTGCCCGCCGGAACCTGGACCAATCGTGTGGCTCTCGGTCTGTTGAGCGGCGCGGCCGGCCTGACGTTGCACGCCGGGCAACTGCGGCTCGCCGGCACCGCGCCCAACGGCCAGCGATTCATGATCGCTCCCCGACAGATGTGGGAGGTGGCCCACTCCCGCGCAATTGTGCGCGGCCGGGATCTCGGTCCGGTAGGTCCGCTGCCCAACCAAGCCAAACTCGCGAGCTTCAGGCCCCCACAACGCGGCCTGTTCGTGGTGGGGTCAGGGCATTTCGAGAACTTCGACGCGGATCGTCACGATGCCGTCGGTCGCACGATCGCAATCGACTGAACTAAACCGCCATGACTGTGCACAATATTTGCATGCCGTCCCGCGAGGAGACTGCCGCCGAGTTACCTACGCGAGCCGAGGTGCTCGCCGCGTTGTCCGTCGCCATCGACCTTGGTCTGGGTCAACCAGCCGAACACATGCTGCGCGCCGCCATGATCGCGACCAGGCTCGCCGATCGACTCGGATTGAGCAAGGAGCAGCGAGGCGACGCGTACTACACCACGCTGATCATGTGGATCGGGTGCCATGCCGACTCACACGAGCTCTCGCAGTGGTTCGGTGACGATATCGCCGTGCGCCACGACTCGTACATGGTCGACTTCACTGGGCTGCCCTATACGTGGTTCCTGTTGAGCAACATGGGTCGTGGACAGTCGTGGCTGCAACGGCTGAGCCTCATGGCGACGGTGATGACCAACGCGCGTGGTCAGCTGGCTCGAATGATCCACTCGCACTGCACATCTGCGGGTCTGCTGGCCGACCGACTCGGTCTGGGCCCGGGTGTGCGGACGGCGCTGAGGTTCGCGTTCGAACGATATGACGGCGACGGGCTGCCCACCCGGGCGCGCGGTGACGCGATCCCGATCCAGATGTACGTCGCTCAAGTCGCCGAACTGGCCGAGGTGCACCACCGCATGTACGGCGTCGAGGGTGCCAAGGCGATGGTGCGTGCCCGCCGAGGCGGACAGTTCGATCCCCACGTCGCCGACGCGTTTGTCGACCACGCCGAAGAGTTGCTGTCCGTACCTCCCATCGGCGACGTGTGGGCGGCGGCGTTGCAGGAGGCGCCGGATCGCCATGAGCGCCTCGATGATCAGATGTTGGACACGCTGCTCGTTGCGCTGGGCGACTTCGTCGACCTCAAGTGCCCGTTCACTCTGGGACACTCGCGGGCGGTTGCGCGGCTCGCAGCCGAGGCGGCGTCGGTCGCCGGTTTGGATGCCGATGCGGTGGCGCTGACCCGGCGCGCGGGCCATGTTCACGATCTGGGCCGCATCGGGGTATCGAATCAAGTCTGGTCGAAATCGGGTTCGTTGACCTCTGCCGAATTCGAGCGGGTTCGGCTGCACCCGTATTTCACGGTGCGGATCCTCAAGCAGGTGCCGGCGCTTCGGCAGCTGGCGGACGTGGCCGGCAATCACCACGAATGCGTGGACGGCTCGGGCTACCCACGCGGCCTGGACGGCACCGCGCTGGGCCTGCCGGACCGGATCCTGGCGGCCGCGGTCAGCTACCAATCCGCTTGTGAGCCAAGGCCATACCGCAAAGAGATGACCCCCGAGTCGGCCGCACGTCGGCTAAAAGGCCGGGTGCAGACCGGGGAGCTGGACCCGGCGGCCGTCGAGGCGGTGCTGCACGCGGCCGGACACCGTGCGCAGCGGCCGCAGGTCCGTCCCGACGGGCTCACCCCGCGAGAGGTCGAGGTGCTGTGCCTGGTCGCGCGCGGCGCGTCCAACAAAGAGATCGCCGCTGAGTTGGTGATCAGCGAGAAGACGGCCCGCAATCACGTGGAGCGGACCTACGCCAAGATCGGGGTGTCGAATCGCATCGGCGCCAGCATGTATGCGTTGCGGCACGGTCTGGCGAACGCCTGATCAACCCGCCAGAAGTAGTGACCTTGAGGCAAACGCCTCATGTGCCCGGCGGGCCGACGGCGAACACTGAAAGCATGAAGCGATATTTGATATTTGGATACGGCGCAATCAGTTACGCGGTCTTCCTCGTGGCCTTCCTCTATGCGATCGGCTTCGTCGGTGGCATCCTGGTACCGCGCGATGTGGACCATGGGCTCACCGCTTCGCTAGGTGAGGCAGTCGTGGTGAATGTGTTGCTACTCACCGCGTTTGCGCTACAACACAGTGTTATGGCCCGGCCCGGGTTCAAACGGTGGTGGACCCGGTTCGTCCCTCCGTCCATCGAGCGCAGCACCTATGTGTGGCTGGCCAGCGCAGTGCTGCTGTTGCTGTACTGGCAGTGGCGAACGATGACGGCGATCATCTGGGATGTCCACCAGCCGGTTGCCCGCTTCGTGATGTGGGCGATGTTCTGGCTGGGCTGGGCCATGGTCTTCAGCGCGACCTTCATGATCAACCATTTCGAGCTTTTCGGCCTGCAGCAGGTGTATCGGGCCTGGCGCGGAAAGCCCAACCCCGACCAAGGCTTTCGCACGGTGCTGCTCTATCGGCTGGTGCGCCACCCGCTCATGCTTGGCTTCATCATCGCGTTTTGGGCCACGCCGACGATGACCGCGGGGCACCTGCTGTTCGCGGTCGCCACCACCGGATACATCCTGATTGCCTTGCAGTTGGAGGAGCATGATCTGGAGGAGGCATTGGGAGATACGTACCGCGACTATCGCCGCAATGTGCCGAAGCTGGTTCCGGTGCCGCACCGTCGCCACCACGCCAAGCTCACCTAACTCGCCGAACAGGCGCAAAAGCCCAGAGACACAAGCGGTTTCGGGAGCCTTTGCGTCTGCTCGGCCTGTCTGTTCGGTCTGGGCCTAGCTCTCCACCAACTTGGCGATGCGCTCCAAGGTGGCCCGCATGCCATCCGCGGTCTGCTGAGGTATCGAACCGCGGGTGATCAACCACGGCTGTTTGTCCTCCGACACATCCCAGGTCTCGCGGACCAGCGTGCTCTCCTGGTCGTCGCCCACCGGGCTCAGTTCGTAGCGCCAGATGCGACCGCCGATCAGACCAGCCGCCCCGGTCGTCTTCCAGGCGATGCGTCGATTCGGTTCGAACTCAACCACCGTGTTGGTCGTGCGGTACGGGACGAACAACGTCTCAGGGCGACCCCGCATCGCCATGCCGAACTTCGACCCTCTGGACAGCGGCACCGACTCGGCGGTGGAGTGGTTCACCGACTCCGAGCCGTCGAACGTGGAGTGCTTTCCCGCGTCCGCCAGCAACGCAAAGATTTTCTCCGGGGACGCGTTGATGACGCGCTCGACGCTTACCGTTTTGCCTTCCATGGACCAACACTACCGCCGGTCCGCGTGCCGTCGACGTCGGCGAAGGGCAGTCGACCGGCAGGCCAGCTGGACAGGTCGACTCGCTAGGAACGGACTGTTCTACATCCGACGAACCTGGCAAACTCGATGAGCGGTCGCCGGCCTCGCCGGCCTCGCCGGCTGGAAAGTGCAGGTGAAGTGAGCGGGCCCAAGGTCATCGACTACCGGGCATTGGAACGCGAGCGTGTCGAGGCGTCGCGGCGACGCTGGCGCTCGCTGTGCGGCTGGTCTTCTGCATTGGAGCGCCGCGCCGCGTCGGCGGGTCATCTCGACTGCGTGGTCGACGTGGTCGCCGTCACCGGGCTGGCCGAGCCGACCGGGGGATCCGAGGCGATGAAAAGCCAGTGCGACAAGCTGGAGCAGGCACTCGCTCGGGCGGCGAGCGAACTGGAACGGCGTCAACTCGCCGAACGCGCTCAGCAGGTGATGGCCGGCATGCGGGACATCCTGGCCGACGTCGAGCGGCGCGAGCGCGCGGCGACCGAGGCGGCTGCGGCCCGGCGGGCAGCCCACCCGGCCGCGCCCCTCGAACACTCCACCCCCCGGGTCGACTACGCAGACAAGGTTGCCGCAAAACTGGCGTCGCTCAAGGTCCCGTCCGCGGAGCTGGAACGTGCCGCCCGCGAAGTACTGGCCACTGTCGATCAGGCCCGCGCCCGGGTGCTCTACGCCGACTTGGCGGCGCGCATCGAGGAAGCCAACCGACGGGCCGAGCGGATCGAGGCCCAGCGCACCGAGATCGCCGAGCTGCGTGCCCATCTCAACGACCTACCCGATCCGGATCCGGTGAGCGTGCTGCTCGACCAGGCGGCCATCGGCGCGGACCGGGGCGACGACGTGCACATGCTGCTGACCCAGGCCCGCGGCGCAATCACACACCAACTGGACCGCGTTGCTGCGCAAGCGAATCGCGAGTTCGTCCGGCAAGCGGTGGTCGAATCGCTCACCGAGCTTGGCTATGACGTCCTGGACGTGGCGGTGCAGACCCCGCAGACCCTGGTGGTGCGGCAAAGCGGTACCCACGGAGTGCGGGCTGAGATCGGCGACGGTGAGATCGGTCTGCGCGCGGTGCGGTTCGGTCCGGCGGATGCGGTCGCAGACCGTGACGCCGAGGAAGAGTTCTGCCGCAGGGTACCTGGCCTTCTAGGAGCGATGTCGCGTCGCGGGCTGTCGACGGGCATCAGGGAACAAAAGCTGCCCGGGCTGTTCGCACCGGAAGCGATCAGCTTGCGCAAGAAGGCAACTCAATCGAGCTCCCGGCTGGACGAGCAGCACACGACACACCAGAGAGGCACGCGTTGACCCTCGAACACCCAACCTGGCTGCGCGAACTCGACATTGCCTTGCCGGCGAACCCACAGGTCCTGGTCACCGGAAACCTGCGCGACATTGTCTTGATCCCGCGCGGGGGCGCCGCGGCACCCCGACAGGCCTCGGTGGTCGACGCGATCCTGCTGGAACTCGAGGCGGCCGGACACCGCAACATCATCGTTTACGACCCCGTCGACGGCGCGGACGCGGCGCGAGACGACGGTGAGGTGGCCTCGGGGCTCATCGCCACCGTCACGCGGGGTTACGCCGACGACGCAACTGGCCCTGAGTTGTTGTCTGCGCTGATGCGCGCGGTGGTGACTTCCGAGCGGCCGTGTGTACTGATCCTGGCCAATGCTTCCCGGCTGGCGCCCGCGGGCAACTTTTCCGGTGACGGCATACATGCCCTGCTTGCCACCGCCGAGAAGTTGATGCTGACCGCGCAGGCGCATCCGGTGCCCGGCCGGCATCGCGCACCGCTCTACAACACGGTGGTCTGGCTGCTGGACCGGGAGGGCGATCTGCCGTACTGGCTGGCGTCCTCGGAACTGGCCCGGGTGATCTCGGTTCCGCAGCCCACAATGGAGCACCGGGTCGCGCTGGCCCGCTCGCTGGTGCTCTCACTGCCGCAGCCGCCCGAGCCGAGCAGCCCCGAACTGGCCGACATTGTTGACCGCTTCGCCGCCCAGACCGACGGCCTTACGTTGCGCTCGATGACGGAGATCAGCCGTCTCGCGCAGGACCGGCAGATCCCGGCCGACGACATCGGCGACGCGGTCCGCACCTTCCGACACGGGGTGCCCGACAACCCGTGGCAGTCCGCTGATTTGCGACGACGGATCCGCGACGGCGCGACATCATTGGGGACGAAGGTGCTCGGTCAACCGGCGGCTATCCGCAAGGCCGTCGACATCCTGATCCGCTCTTGCATGGGCTTGACCGGCGCCGAGTCGAGAAGCTCCACCACCCGACCGCAGGGCGTTCTGTTCTTCGCCGGACCGACCGGCGTCGGCAAGACCGAGTTGGCCAAGTCGATCGCCGAATTGGTGTTCGGCCAAAAGGATTCCTTCGTCCGGTTCGACATGAGCGAGTTCCGCGCCGACCACAACGAGGCCCGCCTCATCGGTGCCCCGCCGGGCTACGAGGGGTTCAGTGGCGGCGGTGAGCTGACCAATGCCATTCGGCAGCAGCCGTTCCGGCTGATCCTCTTCGACGAGATCGAGAAGGCGCATCCGCGAATTCTGGACAAGTTCCTGCAGATCCTCGACGACGGCCGACTCACCGACGGCACCGGCGCCACGGTCTTTTTCAGCGAGGCGCTGATCGTGTTCACCTCCAATCTCGGTGTCTACGAACACGACGACGCCGGCAATCGCATACCGGTCGTCGATCCGGGTGCCCCGTACGAAGAGGTGGAACGCAAGATCCGGACGGCGGTGCAGGAGCACTTCAAAACCGAGATAGGTCGGCCCGAAATCCTCAACCGGATCGGTGACAACATCGTCGTATTCGACTTCATCTCGCCCGATGTCGCCGGACAGTTGGTTCCGATGTTCACCGGCAACGTGGTCGATAGGATCCGTGACGACCTCGGTATCGACGTGACGGTGAGTGACGACGTGCGACGCACCCTGGTCGATGAGGCGTTGGTCCAGCTTGAGTTCGGCGGCCGCGGTGTGCGCAACGCGGTCGAGTCGACGTTCACGAACCCGTTGGCGCGAGCGTTGTTCGAGCAGGGTTCCGGCACGACGGCGACGACAGTGACCCGGCTGAAGCGCTCCGGGGACGGCTGGACCGCGGTGCTGGCGTGACTGCCATGTTGTTGTCTCGACTGCATCATCCGGTGCGCAACCTGGGATTCGGCGTGCGCGCGGGCATCTGGTTCCAGGGCTGCACCCTGTACTGCCGGGGCTGCGTCTCACGTGACACCTGGGCGTTCGACGGGTCCCGGCGCTGCGACGTCGAGGCCGTCCTTGCGTGGTTGGACGGGCTGGGCGCGCTGGACGGGATCACCATCTCCGGTGGCGAACCCACCGACCAGCCCGCAGCACTACGGACCTTGTTGGAGGCCTTGAAGGATCGCGACGACGACACCGACGTGCTGATGTTCTCCGGCCGTACTTATGAACGCCTGCGGGTGGACGTTCCGTGGTTGTGGGACGGTCTGGTGGACCTCCTCATCAGCGATCCTTTCGAGCAGGATCGGGTCGACGACGTCGCGCTGCGCGGCTCGACCAATCAGCGGGTGCATCGCTTGACGGACCTGGGGCAGCGGCGGTACCCGGAGGAGGATTTCGAGCAACGGTACTCCGCTCAGCGACAACAGATCTCGGTCAACGTCGATGAGCAGTCCGTGTGGATGGTGGGAATTCCCAAGCCAGGGGACCTGGCCCGGGTCCGTGATTCGCTGGAGGCACGCGGGGTAAGCGTGGGGAGAACGTCGTGGCTGAGTTGACCGACCCCGTCACCTGCAAGTGCGGCCGCGACTGGGACCGTGCGCTGTATTCGCAATGTGCCGATTGCACACGGAATCTGTGGGACGACGCCAACCTTGTTGGCTCGCAGTCGGCCCACGCGGACCCGCCGGACCCTGCGCGTGCGGCCGCCCCGGGCACCGTGCTGGAGATCGCCCGGCCGAGCCCGGGGATCGACCTGTTGGTCTGCGGTCGGCGGCTCACCGTCGAGTCGGGCCGCACGCTGCTGTTGGGCCGCGACGACGACCTCGAGACGGAGAGTGTGTTCCGCACGGCCATGAACGTGTCGCGTCGTCATGCTCTGCTGCGGTATCAAGGCGGTCGGCTGTACGTCACCGACACCGATTCCAGCAATGGGACTTTCGTCAATGACCAGAGGTTGCCGGCCGAAACCGAGTACGAACTGCGTCCGGGTCAGACCTTGCGGCTGGGCTCCAGCGTCCAGGTAGAGATCAGGTGGCCGGTGAGCGCGATCAGGGATGAGCCCGGTGGCTGACGAGACGTTCATCGAGGGTGTTAGGTCGCAGCGGGCCCCGGCGACGCACATCGAGGGTGACCAGGCCGGGCGGGCCGAATATCAACCACTGCCACCCTCGTTGGCCGCCCAGGGGCACCGCGTCATACGTGAACTCGGCGCCGGTTCGGAAGCGCGAGTTTGGTTGTGTACCAACGGCAACGGCGTCGAAGTAGCCGTCAAGGTGTACTTCCGGGCGCCGGACTACAAGTTCGAATTGAACTCGAGCAAGTACCGGCGACACTTCTCTCGGGAGTGGGCCGTCGAGGTGTTGCAGCGCGGCAGCGACCCGGTGGCCGGTGCCGAGATGCACTACGAGGTCATGGAGTACTGCGCGGACGGCACCCTCGAGGAGTTCGTCGCCGCCCGAGGCAATTCCGACCAGATCGCGACTCAGATACTGGCCCGGTTGGCCTTCTGCCTCAAGGGCTTACAGGGACCCAATGCACAGGTCGTGCACGGCGACCTCAAACCCCGCAACGTGCTGGTTCGCAACGTGGCCGCCGTTGACCTGGTGCTCAGCGACTTCGGGTTGACCTTCGACCTCGACCAGCGCTCCCATCTGAGCAACTTTGGGCATGGCACCACCGCCTACAACGCTCCGGAGGTCATGCGGGTCAAGGGCGCTCCCGCTGACTGGTGGAGCCTGGGCATGGTGATGTACACGGTGCTGGTCGGGCGAGGGTACTACCAGCTGGACGACGGACGTTGGCTCAATCAGCGGGCGATCGAAACGGACCTGCTCGCGCGTGAGGTCTCCTTGAACGCGATCGACGGTCTGGCGATGTCCGCCGAGCGTCGCCAGCGCTGGAAGCTGTTGCTGGCGGGCCTGCTGACGCGGGACTTCGACCTGCGCTGGGGGGCCGCGCAGGTTGAAGCCTGGCTCGCGGGACAAAGTCCCGCGGTGCATCGTCCGCTGGACGGGTCACTGCCCGAGTCCGGCCATTCGCGGCCCGTGCAGCCATTCCCGTTCGCGAACGTGGGAGAGTTCACCTCACCGGCGGCACTTGGGGCGGCGATGGCGGAACGCCCTGAGGAGGCCGCCCGGATGCTCAGCGGCAAGGGCATCAACAGGCTGCTCGCCTGGCTCACCAAAGAGGTGTGCACCGGCGACGACTATTCCGAACTGGCCCAACACAACTGGGACGCCGAGGCGAAAGTCGTCTACTTCGTCGCACGCCTGGCGCCGACGGCGCCCCTGACGTTTCGGGGACATGCGGTGACGGCCCCCAGCGACCTGGTGCGGTTGGCGCAGAGCGGCGACACCGAGGTCGTCGGCGCGCTGTTCGACGCCCGGTTGCTGGGCGGCATCGCCGACGATGGGGCCCGTTCCGGTTATCGGATGATCGACGTGAACTGGCACGACGTAGTCGGCCGGGCGCGCGACGCCGCGGCCCTGCGAGGAGTCCCGTTCACCCGGCAGGTGCGTCGGCAGGTCCGCCAAGTCGCGTTGTCGATCACCGCAATCGCCGATTTCGGAAGCGTGCATCGCTACGTCGCCGACGTCATGGCGCGGGTCAGTGCGCCGCAGTTCGCCGCGGCCCGGGAGGTGGACTGGTTCGTCCGGTTGTGCTCCGACGCCGAGGCCGTGCCAGGCTCGTCCAACGACGCACTGGCGCTGGCCCTGTTGATCGACGCGACTGCGGACATCGCAGGTGAGCGGGGTCAACACGGCCGCGACGATCAGGCTGAAGAGGCACGTCGTCAGACGTCGACCGCCGCGTCACGGCTCGGGCTGGACCTCAAGGCGACCATCGCGGCGGTGGCTTTGGCCGCGACGGTTCGGGTGCCGGTCCTGATCGGGCAATTCGTCATGACCAAGACGTTCGTCCTCAAGCCGGATCCCAATGTCTACGAGGCGTCCGCCCGCGGCATCCGCGATCACTATCTCGCGTTCTACCTTGCCGGCCTGATCCCGATCGCGCTGATGTTGGGGGTCTTCTTGGTTGCCCGTCGGGCGTGGGCGGGCCGGCGCGTGGCGGTCGCCGGCGGCATCGCCTTATTGATCGGGACCCTGGTGATCCTGCTGCCCGCGGCGATGTCGAAATGGCATGAGGCCGAGGGTAAGGCGGTCGCCAAGCTGCGTCAGACGCCGTTTCCGTTCGCGCAAGAGCATTACAGCTGCGCGAGTTGGACGTTCGACGCCGAGAACGGCACCCACGACGCCGAACTGTGGCAGGTCCACCTGGGACAGTTCGCGGACAGCCCCGGCCAGGGGTGTAATCGGGCCAACGTCTACCGCGGCTGGCAGTTCGTCGGCGCCTACGACCTGCCCGACGGCGACACCTTCACCGGCGAGATCGTCGTCGACACTCCCGACTGGACTGAACCAGAGCGTGCCACCTCCTCGACGAGCTTCGCGTCGCACCACAGCCCGACCGACCGGCGAGCCCGGATGAATCCCATCGACACATATGTCAACCTGCCGACGACGAATGGCCGCGTGCTCGACTTCAGCCTCGATGGTGCCGGCCAGAACGGGTTTCACCTGCGCTAGTTCGGACCGACAGCGGGCGCCCGTCGCAAGCATCGGGACCCAGCAGCCGTCAGCCAATGTGCAGGGCGACCACCAGCCACCGCCCTGAGCCCGAACTGGTGGCCGCCACCCGTTCCACCCGGCAGGCGATCGCGTGAACCCGGTCTCCGCGGCTGAAAGTGCCGAAAACCTCGGCGGCGTTTTCCGGGCCGCCCGGGCCGCCCGGCCGGCCCCAACCTTCACACGTCGCCGGTTGTAGCCGCATCCGGCGCAGCACCGCCGTACCCTCCTGGCCTGCCGCGGCAGCGGCCACCGCGCGGCTGAGCGACAGCACCGAGTCGACCAGGCTGGCTGTCAGCAGCGGGCGCAACTGAGACACCGGGCGGCGCCGGTCCAGCACTTCCAGTACCCGCCGCAGGGCTGCGTCGGAGAAGGCCGCCGCCTGCCGCATCGCGGGCGACAGGGGCACGGCCGCCGCAGGCGAGATAGGCGCTGCCACCGATCGCGTCCCGTTGCCCTGGCTCCCGACCGTTCGGTGAGTGATATGCGGAGTGGTCGGGCGCACCGGCGCATGCGATGATTGCCGGCACCGCGGGACATCTCGCGTCGGGGGTTCGTAGTCGACGACGGGCATGACCGCGAAGGCAGCACGACGGGGTGGGCCGGCGATGGGAATCAGGCTCAATGGGCACTCTCCAACTCGCTTCACACGAATGACAGGAGCCTGCTGGAGAGTGGGCAGACGACAATCTGCCGGCCATCATCGCACAAAGGGAGCTGGCGCGTACTCACACCGCTGTGCCATGACACGGGGGACATAGGGGGGCGAATTGACAAGGAGGACAACGCCGTAATGGTGACCCGGCTGTCCGACGCGGACGCGTCCTTCTACCGCCTGGAAAACACCGCCACACCGATGTATGTCGGATCTCTGTCTATCCTGCGCAAACCGCGCTCCGGCCTCAGCTACGACACCTTGCTGGCCACCATCGAGCAGCGGCTGCCCCAGATTCCGCGCTACCGACAAAAGGTGCGGGAGGTCAACGCCGTCCCGTTCGCCCGGCCGGTGTGGGTAGACGATCCGGAATTCGACATCACCTACCACGTCAGGCGGTCGGCGCTGCCTTCGCCGGGCAGCGACGAGCAATTGCATGAATTGATCGCCCGACTGGCCGCACGACCGTTGGACAAGTCGCGCCCGCTATGGGAGATGTACCTCGTCGAGGGACTGGCGAACAACCGCATCGCCCTCTACACCAAGTCGCATCAGGCGCTGATCAACGGCATGAGTGCGCTCGAGATCGGGCACGTCATCGCCGACCGAACCCGCAAGCCGCCGCCGTTTCCCGAAGACATTTGGATACCGGGGCGCGACCCGGGCAACACCCGCCTGATCCTGGGGGCCATCGGCGACTGGATCGTGGGCCCGGGTGCGCAGTTGCAGGCCGTCGGGTCCGCGCTCGCCGGGTTGGCAACCAGCTACAGCGAACTCGTCGACACCGGCCGGCGCTTCTTCGACGTGGTCCGCACGGTCGCGCGCGGCACGGCACCGAGCAGCCCGCTCAACGCCACCGTGTCGCGCAATCGGCGGTTCACCGTCGCGAAGGGAAAACTCGACGACTATCGAGCGGTGCGGGCCCGCTACGACTGCGATGTCAACGACGTGGTGCTGGCGGTGATCGCCGGCGCGCTGAGTAACTGGCTGATGTCTCGCGGCGAAACCGTGGCTCAGACGACGACGGTACGGGCGATGGCGCCGCTGTCGGTGTACGAAGACCAACTCGACTCGACCGGTCCAGGCCAGCCGATCAGCCAGGTGACGCCGTTCCTGGTCGACCTACCGGTGGGCGAGGGCAACGCGGTGGTGCGGCTTTCCCAGATCGCCCACGCCACCGAGTCGAATCCGACGGCGTCCAGCCTGGTCGATGCGCGGACCATCGTGACGCTGTCCGGGTTTGCGCCACCTACCTTGCACGCCATGGGAATTCGCGTTGCCACCACCTTTTCGGCGCGGCTGTTCAACCTGCTGATCACCAATGCCCCCGGCGCCCAATCGCAGATGTATATCGCCGGCACCAAGCTGCTGGAGACCTACGCCGTCCCGCCGCTGCTGCACAACCAGGCGCTGGCCATCAGCGTGACGTCCTACAACGGCATGCTGTACTACGGCATCAACGCCGACCGCGATGCGATGAGCGACGTCGACATGTTGCCCGGCCTGTTGAACCAGGCGTTGGAAGAGCTTTTGGAAGCTTCTCGGTAACATCCGTGGGTGTGAGCACCGAGGGCAACGGCGCATCGGCGAAGTCGAAGAAGAAAAAGAAGATCGCCGACGACGTCTACGAAGCCGAATTGTTCCGGCTGCAAACGGAATTCGTGAAGCTGCAGGAGTGGGTGCGGCACACCGGCGCGCGGTTGGTCGTCTTGTTCGAAGGACGCGACGCGGCGGGCAAGGGCGGAGCGATCAAACGGATCACCGAGTACCTCAGCCCGCGGGTCGCCCACATCGCCGCGTTGCCGGTGCCGACGGATCGCGAGCGCGGCCAGTGGTACTACCAGCGTTACATCGCGCACCTGCCCGCCAAGGGCGAAATCGTGCTCTTCGACCGGTCTTGGTACAACCGGGCCGGGATCGAAAAGGTCATGGGTTTTTGCACCCCGCAGGAGTACGTGTTGTTCCTGCGGCAGACGCCGATCTTCGAGCAGATGCTGATCGATGACGGAATCATCTTGCGAAAGTATTGGTTTTCGGTCTCCGAGGCCGAGCAGTTGCGTAGGTTCAAGGCCCGGCAAAACGACCCTGTCCGACAATGGAAGCTCAGCCCGATGGACCTCGAGTCGGTGTATCGGTGGGACGACTATTCACGTGCGAAGGACGAAATGATGGTGCATACCGACACGCCCAACAGTCCTTGGTACATAGTGGAATCCGATATCAAGAAGCACGCGCGCCTGAACATGATGGCCCATCTGCTCTCCACCATCGACTATCACGAGGTGGAAAAGCCGCAGGTCCACTTGCCCGATCGGCCGGTTGGAAGCACCGAATACCGGCGACCACCCCGCGAGTTGTCCACCTATGTCGACGACTACGCGGCCACCTTGATCAAGCCCCGGGCATGACGCAGGTCTACATCCCAGCCACGCTGGCCATGCTGCAAAAGCTCGTCGCCGACGGTTCGTTGTGGCCCGTCAACGGCACCGCTTTCGCGGTGACGCCGAGCTTGCGCGAGTCCTATGCCCAGGGCGACGACGATGAGCTCGCCGAGGTCGCGCTGCGCGAGGCGGCGCTGGCGTCCTTGCGCCTGCTTGCCGTCGAGCCCAGCGACTCTACGCTGCCGCCCCGGCGGGCCGTGCTCGCCGCGGACGTCGACGACGTCAAGCACCGGCCGGACCTGGACGACGCCGCGGTCCGACTCTCCGCGCCGGTGTCCATTGCGCAGGTGATCGCGGCGTACGTCGACAATGCCGCCGCCGAGCCCGCCGTCACCGCTGCGATCGCCGTCATTGATGACGCCGACCTTGGGGACGAGGACGCCGAGCTGATCGTCGGCGACGCCGAGGACCACGATTTGGCCTGGTACGCGACGCAGGAACTGCCTTTTCTGCTTGATCTGCTCTGAACTGGGTATGCCGGACTTGCCGGACCACCCTAGCGATCTAACCGTAACTTACGGTACCGTAGCCTCGACTGGATCGGCTGCATCGGAGCAGGAGCTACTTGTTGAGTAAGAAATTTGCTTCGGTTACCGCCAACGTCGTCGAAACCACGCGGCCGACTGTCGCTGGGGCCGACAAGCACCCCGGCTGGCACGCGCTGCGCAAAATCGCTGCGCGCATCACCACGCCGCTGTTGCCCGACGACTATCTGCACCTGGCCAATCCGCTGTGGTCCGCGCGGGAATTGCGGGGCCGGGTCGTCGCGGTTCACCGGGAGACCGAGGACTCGGCCACGCTGGTCATCAAACCGGGCTGGGGCTTCAGTTTCGACTACCAGCCCGGGCAGTACATCGGCATCGGGCTGTTGGTCGACGGGCGCTGGCGCTGGCGCTCGTATTCATTGACGTCACCCGCTGCGGAGTCATCGGGCTCGTCCCGCGCCCGGGGTGGTCGTCCGCGCACGGTGACCATCACGGTGAAGGCCATGCCCGAGGGTTTTCTGTCCACGCATCTGGTGGCCGGGGTTGCGCCCGGCACCATCGTGCGGCTGGCCGCGCCGCAGGGCAATTTCGTGTTGCCCGACCCGGCGCCCGATTCGATCCTGTTCCTCACCGCCGGCTCCGGGATCACCCCGGTGATGTCGATGCTGCGAACGTTGGTGCGCCGCAAGCAAATTACCGACATTGCCCATGTGCATTCGGCGCCGACCCAAGCCGACGTGATGTTCGGCGCCGAACTGGCCGAGCTGGCCCAGGACCACCCGGGTTACCGCTTGACCGTGCGCGAGACGCGCACGGCGGGCCGACTTGACCTGTCCCGCCTCGGTGACGAGGTGCCGGACTGGCGCGAACGTCAGACCTGGGCCTGCGGGCCGGAAGGCATGCTCAACCAAGCCGAAAAGCTTTGGAACGCGGCCGGAATCGGTGATCGGTTGCACTTGGAGCGGTTCGCCGTGGCCAAGGCCGCACCCGCCGGCGTGGGTGGGACGGTGACGTTCGCGCGTAGCGGCAAGACGGTAACCGCCGACGCCGCGACGTCGGTGATGGACGCCGGCGAGTCCGCCGGTGTGCAGATGCCCTTCGGTTGTCGAATGGGTATTTGTCAATCGTGTGTGGTCGGTCTGGTCGAGGGTCACGTGCGTGACCTGCGGACGGGCGTGGAACACGAACCGGGGACCCGAATTCAGACCTGCATATCGGCCGCTTCCGGCGACTGCGTGGTCGACATTTAGGGTTACCCATAGGTAACCTACGAGGACGTAGGTTACGATAGCGTAGGTCGTCGCACGACAACCGCGGGCGCAGGGAGATAAACACGATGGCGATCACAGACGTCGACGTATTCGCCCATCTGACGGATGCCGATATCGAAAGCCTGGCCTTTGAATTGGACGCTATCCGCCAGGACGTCGAAGACTCTCTTGGCGAACGCGACGCCCGCTACATCCGCCGCACCATTGCCGCACAGCGCGCCTTGGACGTATGTGGACGGTTGCTGCTGACCGCCAGTTCGCGACGTTCGGCCTGGTGGGCAGGCACGGTGACGCTGGGCGTGGCCAAGATCATCGAGAACATGGAGATCGGCCACAACGTCATGCACGGCCAGTGGGACTGGATGAATGACCCCGAGATCCATTCGTCGACGTGGGAATGGGACATGAGTGGGTCGGCCAAGCACTGGCGATACACCCACAACTTCGTGCACCACAAGTACACCAACATCCTGGGCATGGACGACGACGTCGGCTACGGCCTGCTGCGCGTCACCCGCGATCAGCCTTGGAAGCGCTTCAACCTTTTCAATCTGGTCTATAACACGTTGTTGGCCTTGCTCTTTGAGTGGGGCGTGGGCCTGCAGCACGTGGAGATCGGCAAGATCGTCAAGAAGCGGATGGACCACGAGGACGCCCGGCAACGCATCGACGAATTCCTTGCCAAGGCGGGCCGCCAGGTGGTGAAGGACTATGTCGCGTTCCCGGCGTTGACCTCGTTGTCGCCCGGCGCGACCTACCGGTCCACGTTGACAGCCAATGCGACGGCCAATGTGATCCGCAACGTCTGGTCCAACGCCGTCATCTTTTGCGGCCATTTTCCCGACGGTGCCGAGAAATTCACCAAGACAGACATGATCGGCGAGACCAAGGGCCAGTGGTACCTGCGCCAGATGCTCGGCAGTGCCAACTTCGAAGCCGGCCCGGCGCTGCGGTTCATGAGCGGCAACCTGTGTCACCAAATCGAGCATCACCTGTATCCCGACCTGCCGAGCAACCGGCTGCACGAGATCTCGGTGCGGGTCCGCCAGGTTTGCGACAAGTACGACTTGCCTTACACCACAGGCAATTTCCTGCTGCAGTACGCGAAGACGTGGCGCACGCTGGCCAAACTGTCGTTGCCCAACAAGTACCTGCGCGACAACGCCGACGATGCGCCTGAGACTCGCAGCGAGCGGATGTTCGCCCAACTAGAAGCCGATTTCGCCGGTCCCGACCCGGCCACCGGTCGTCGGCGTGGCCTCAAGACGGCGATCGCCACCGTGCGTGGCTGGCGGCGTGACAAGAAGGCCGCGAAGCGGCGCCGCGCGGGTTCAGACGACGACTTGGCGGCCTAGTTCTTCGGCGGCTCGGCGACCTTCGCGGCGACCTTGGCGAATATTCAACCCTGAGAACACCTTCGCGCGGGGATGCATACTGAAACGTGTGCAGGTATTCGCTGGGCAGCAGGTGTCCCACTGGGACTTCCCCAGGAATACCGGCAGCGTCGCACTGATGATGGAATTCGGCCGCCAGCATGGGCTGACGGTCGCGGACGTGCTCGAGGGATCCGGCCTGTCCGAGGCCGACCTGCACGATCCCGACCGGATGATCTTCGGGCGTCAGGAGCTGGCGGTCGCGACCAACCTGGTCAACCTGCTCGGTGACCAGTTCGGGCCGGCTGACCTGGGCGTCCGGGTGGGTCGCAGTTATCACGTCGGTTCGTTCGGCATCTTCGGTTTCGCCTGCCTGACCAGTTCGACCCTGGGCGACGCCGTCCGGTTCGCTGCGCGGTTCTATGAACTGAGCTACGGCTTCTGCCTGCCAACGGTCACGCTGGAAGACTCGGTCGCGGCGTTGCGTCTCGACCTGCCCGACCTGACCGGTCCCGTCGCCGATTTCCTGGTGCGACGGGACATGGCGGCGATCGCCCAGGTCATGGCGGAGCTGGTGGGCCACCCCGTTACTTTCGCCCGCATCGAATTTGCAAGTCCCGCACCGGTTTCCGGCGACAGCGAGGCTCACGAGATGTTTGGCGTGACACCGCGTTACGACGCGCCCGCCAACGTGGCCGGATTGCCCGCCGACCTGCTGGGCGACCGGCTACCGCAAGCCAGCGAGCTGAGTGTGGCCATCTGCGAGCAGCAGTGCCAGGCCCTGCTGGAACGGCGGCGGCAGCGCACCGGCGTGGCCCGCCAAGTCCGGGATCGGCTGGCGTCGATCGACGGCAAGCCCCACACGATCACCAGCGTCGCCCGGCAGCTGGCGATGAGCGAACGCACGCTGCGGCGTCGGCTGGCCGAGGAGAACACCAGCTTCCGGGACTTGGTCGAGGAGGTGCACCGCGTGCTCGCGGAGGAGCTGCTGGCCACCGGCGCGCTATCGGTGGAGGACGTCGCGCTGCGGTTGGGGTACGCCGAGGCGACGAGTTTCATCGCCGCCTTCAGACGGTGGACGGGCACGACCCCGGCTCGCTATCAGCGTTCGGTGGCGCCGCGCGCCCGCTCGCTCGCTGTCTGAGCGGCCGCCCTGCCATCGTGGCCGAAATTATGGATTTGGCGTCCGTAATGTGCTGTGGCTGCCGCGTTACCCCTCATAACTTGGGGTTATGAGCTCGAATACTCGTCCCCGCGTACTGGTGATCGGTGCCGGCTTCGGTGGGCTGGCCGCCGCCTACGAGCTGTCGAAGGACGGCCTGGCCGACGTGACGGTGCTGGAGAAGGCCGACGACATCGGCGGCGTGTGGCGGGACAACACCTACCCCGGTGCCGCTTGCGATGTTCCGTCGAACCTGTACTCCTACTCGTTCGCCCGAAAGAACGACTGGAAGCGCAGGTACGCCGAGCAGCCCGACATCCTGAGCTACATCAACGACACGGCCGACCGGTTCGGCCTGCGGGGCTTAATCCGTACCGGGGTGGAGGTCACCTCCGCGGAGTACGACGACAGCACCGTCACGTGGCGGGTGACCACTTCGAACGGCGACACCTACGAGGCCGACGTTCTGATACCCGCGGTGGGGCAGCTGTCGCGGCCGGCATTCCCTGGGATTCCGGGGCTGGACTCGTTCTCGGGGCCGTCCTTCCATTCGGCTGAGTGGCGCCACGACGTCGACCTCACCGGCAAGTGCATCGCGGTGATCGGCACCGGGGCATCGGCGATCCAATTCGTCCCCCGCATCCGGGAGACGGCCGGCCACGTGACCGTCTTCCAGCGATCCGCGCCGTATGTGATCCCGAAGCCGGACCGTGCCTACACCCCGGCACACCACGGCGCATTCCAGCGTGTGCCCGGATTCGCGGCCGCCATGCGCGGCGTGATCTGGGAGCTCAGCGAGTTCATGGGCTTAGCCCTGGTCAAGGCCGCCCCGCTGGCCCGGGTGCTGAAGGGCCTTGCGGCGGCAAATCTTAAGCACCACATCAAGGATCCGGTGCTGCGGGCCAAGCTCACACCCGACTACCCCATCGGCTGCAAACGCGTGCTGTTCAGCAACGACTGGTACCCGGCGTTGGCGTGCGACAACGTCGACGTCGAGACCGAACACATCGTCGAGGTGACGCCGACCGGCGTGCGCACCGCCGACGGCCGGCTGCACGAAGTGGACGTGATCATCTACGGCACCGGGTTCAAGGCCACCGAGTTCCTCGCCCCGATGACGGTCACCGGCCGCAACGGACTGGACCTGCAGGCCGAATGGGCCGATGGTGCGCGCGCCCATCTCGGCATCGCGGTACCCGGGTTCCCGAACATGTTCCTGATCTACGGCCCGAACACGAATCTCGGCAGTAGCTCGATCATCTTGATGATGGAGCAGCAGGCTGGCTACATCCGCCAGATCGTCGAGGAGTTGGCCCGCCGCGGCACCGGCCGGGCATTCGAGGTGTGGCGCTCCGTGGCGGAGATGTACGACGCGGAGATCCAGTCCCGCTTGGAGCGCGGGGTCTGGAGCCAGTGCAGCTCTTGGTACCGGACCGCTTCGGGTCGGGTAACCACGAACTGGCCCGGCTTGGTCCACGAGTATCAGCGCCGCACCCGCGCGGCTATCCTTGACGACTACCTGGAGGTTCTGCCGAAATTTCAGCCGGAAGAGGTTGGTGCGTGAACTCTGATGGCCGGTTCGATTACGACGTGCTCGTCATCGGATCCGGTTTCGGCGGCAGCGTCACCGCGCTGCGTCTCAGCGAAAAGGGTTATCGCGTAGGCGTTCTCGAGGCGGGCCGACGGTTCCGCGATCAGGACTTCGCCAAGAACAACTGGCACATCCGCGACTACCTCTTCAAGCCCTCCATCGGCTGTTACGGCATCCAGCGCATCGACCTGCTCTCCGACGCCGTCGTGCTCAGCGGCGCGGGTGTGGGCGGCGGCTCGCTGGTTTATGCGAACACGCTCTACCAACCCGGCGACTCCTTCTACGCCGACCCGCGCTGGAGCGGGATCACCGATTGGAAGGACGAACTCGCACCCTGGTACGACCAGGCCACTCGGATGCTCGGCGTCGAAACCTACCCGCGCACAACGCCTTCGGACAAGGTGATGTTGCAGATCGCCACCGATCTCGGCGTCGCGGACTCGTTCCACGCCACCCGCGTCGGCGTGTGTTTCAGCGATGTGGACGGAAACCTGGCCAAACCGGGCGCGCCGGTGGGCGACCCGTACTTCGGTGGTGCCGGACCGGACCGCAACGCTTGCCGGCACTGCGGCGAGTGCATGACGGGATGTCGGCACAACGCCAAGAACACGCTGGTCAAGAACTACCTGTACCTCGCCGAGCGACTCGGCGCGGAGGTTCATCCGCTGACCACCGTCGTCGACGTCCAGCCACGTGCCAACGGTGGGTACGACGTCGTCACCCGTCGTACCGGCGGCAAATTCCGTCGGCGTCGGCGCACGTTCACCGCCGAACAGGTGGTCTTCTCGGCGGCCGCGCTCGGCACCCAGCGGTTGCTGCACAAGCTGCGCGACCGGGGCAGCCTGCCACACATTTCGCCCAAGCTCGGCGAACTTTCGCGGACCAACTCAGAGGCCATCCTCGCCGTGCGGGCTCGCGGCGACGAGGTCGACTATTCCGAGGGCGTGGCCATCACCTCGTCGATCCACCCGGACGGCCACACCCATGTGGAGCCGTGCCGGTACGGTCACGACTCCAATCTGATGGGGTTGCTGGGGACGGTTCTGGTCGACGGCGTGGCGGGCGCCGGAAAACGACGCGGCCGATGGCGGGCCGGAGTGAAAGAGCTTGTGCGACAACGACGAGACCTGCCCCGTTTGCTGAACCCCAGGCACTGGTCGGAGCAGACCATCCCGTTGCTGGTGATGCAGACCCACGACAACTCGCTCACCACCTTCACCCGGCGCTGGCTGTTCGGCCGGCGCATGGTGACACGCCAAGGCGTCGGCGAGCCGAACCCGACGTGGATTCCGGTCGGCCACAAGGTCGCCCGTCTCGCGGCCGATCACCTGGACGGGATCGCCGGCGGCGCCTGGGCAGACCTGGCTGACATCCCCATGACGGGACACTTCATCGGTGGCTGCGTGATCGGCGAAACCGCGGACGACGGCGTGGTCGACGCGTATCACCGGATGCACGGATACCCCGGTCTGCACGTGATCGACGGCTCCACCATCACCGCGAACCTGGGCGTGAACCCGTCGCTCACCATCACCGCCTTGGCCGAGCGCGCCACGTCGCTGTGGCCCAACAAGGGTGAGCCGGACCCGCGCCCCCCGCTCGGCTCCGGCTATGTCCGCATCCCTCCAGTGCCTCCCCGGAACCCCGCGGTGCCGGCGAGCGCGCCCGGCGCCCTGCGCGGCGACCGGGACTACGCTCTATGACGTGCTCGCAGCTTTTGGTTTCGAATCCCTCGGTGTTGTCGTCGGCGACATGTTCTTCGTCGACCCCTCCCCGATGACCGGCCAGGAAACACCGGAACGGGGAGTCAGACTCGAACTCCGCCTCGTCGACCGGGACGAGCCCCAGGGGTCGATCTACGCGGGAATCCCCATCGGCTTCGGACGCCCGGTGTGGCGGGTGGATCTCTTCGAATCCACCGAAAGCCCACCCGGGACCCTGGACCGCGCGCATCACCACCCCCGGTTCGACGGTTGGGAGCCCGGGCGCCGGCATTTCGTCCCGGAGCTGTCCGCGGACCCGGTCTCCTGGTTGGCCAACGAGTTGGCCGACCCGGCCGCGGTGCTGGCTCGGGCCGGTGTCGACCCCGACGGGGTTCCCGCGGCCGACCTGACGGGGCTTGCCGCGGCGGCACCGGAGATCGTCGCGACCGTGAAACGGATGCTGGACGGCGTGTGGAATGGTGAATTGGCGCCGATGCCCGCCGAGCCGGTCGCCGCCGCCCGCACCGGTTGGCTCTGAGTCCTCCCGCATGACTCCTGTCGTCATCGAATGCGCCATCAACGGTTTGACCTCGAAGGCGACCAATCCCCATGTGCCGGTTGAACCTTCGGAGATCAGCGCGGATGCGCTGGCCTGCATGGCGGCGGGCGCGGCGATCATCCACAATCACATCGACCTGCCCGGCGCCAGCGTGCAGCAGGCCGCCGAGCGCTACCTCGAAGCCTGGCGACCGATCCTCGCCGCCCGGCCGGACGCCCTGCTGTACCCCACGATCCACTTCGACGAGAGTTATTCAATCTCGTACGAACACCTCATCCCGCTCGCCGCGGCCGGGATGCGCGTAGGCCTCACCGATCCCGGGTCGGTAAACCTCGGCGGCTCCGGCACCGACGGCGTGCCGGTGGGAGATTTCGTCTACCGCAACTCGTTTCAAACGATTGACCGGGCCTTCGACATCTGCCGTCAGGCGAAGCTGGGCCCCAGTCTGGCGATCTATGAGCCCGGTTTCCTGCGTGCCACGCTGGCCTGGTGGCGGGCCGGCAAGTTACCGCAGGGGGCGATGGTCAAGTTGTACTTCTCCACCGAGAACGGGTATTTGGGCGCGCCGTTCGGTCTGCCCCCAACGGAACGCGCTCTCGATGCCTACCTGGAATTGCTTGACGGATGTGACATTCCGTGGGCCGTCTCCGTCGTCGGCGGGGACCTCTGCGCCAGTCCGATGGCCCGGCTGGCGCTCGAACGCGGCGGACACCTGCACTTGGGACTGGAGTTCTATCGCGGCAACCGCACGCCGACCAATGTTGAGTTGGTGGCCGAGGCTGTCAGTCTCTGTCAGAGCATGGGCCGCGAGGTGGCGACGCCCGAGCAGGCGGCGCAGATCCTCGGGCTGCCTTAACTCTCGGTCACCTTGGCGGCCAGCGCCGCCAGCTTTGCGTCGAGTTTTTCTGCGGCGGCGAGCAATTCGGGGTTGTCTTCGACCACCATCAGCGACGAGGGTTTGACGTAGGTGAGGCTGCTGCCGGTGGGCTCGTCGAGGACCAAGAGTTCGACAGGGGCGAACAGGCCCGCGGTGACGTCGTTGCGGAGCATCGTTATCGCGATCAGCGGGTTGCCGAGCATGACGCGCAGCACCTTGCGGTCGATACCGGCCTTGGTGATCCACGCGCCGTGGTCGATCAGGGCGAACAGCATGAATCCGCTTGGTCCGACGTAGGTTTGGAGCTGCTGCTCAAGGGACTCCCAGCTGAGCGCCGGTTGTTGGACCTTGTCGAACGGCACTGGGCGTTCGCCGATGTCGGCAAGCAACGCGGCCACGAGTTCGTCGTAGCTCTGGGTGCTCTCGTAACGCACTCGCACGCCCTGGAATCGGGTTTCAGACGTGGACATAGTCGGCCTCCTGGATTTCGACGTGGATCTGTGCGGCGGGCGTGCGGTCGACCCGCAGGCTCAGCAGTTCAGGACGGCTGTAGTGGCCGGCGGCATCCATCAGCACCTTGCGGGTATCGATCAAAGACAGGTCGAGGTCGGCGATCACCGCGCCCTCGCCTGAGCGCAGTGGCTCACCAAGAAGCTCGCCTTGGGGGGTGATGATCGCGGTGAAATGGCCACCCGAGATGGGTCCGACCGGACTGCCGGTATCGGCCATGATCTGTGCCTGTTGGTCGGCGTCGAGCCATGCCGTGGCGTTGACGACGAAGGCGCCCGCCTCCAAGGCATGGTTGCGCACGCTGATCTCGGTTTGTTGGGCGAACAGGTCACCGCCGAACGAGCCTGGCCACATCGCCGAGTGAATCTGCTCGCCGTCACCGATCAGGGCGTAACGGGCCAGCGGGTTGAAGTGTTCGAAGCACGCCAACTGCCCAATCCGGCCGACCGCGCTGTCGACCGCCCGCAATCCGCTGCCGTCGCCCTGCCCCCAGATCGCCTTTTCGTGGTAGGTCGGTGTGATCTTGCGACGGCGCTGAACCAATGTGCCGTCGGCGTCGAACAACAACTGCGTGTTGTACAGCGAACCGCCGTCGCGTTCGGTAACGCCGATGGAAACCACCATGTTGGCGGCTCTGGCTGCGGCGCCGATTGCATCGACCTCCGGCGACGGCATCGTCACCGCCTGATCCATCAATCGCAGATGCTGCGAGCGCATTTCGAAGGGACGCTGGACGAAGGAAAAGTACGGGTAGTAGGGGATCACCGTCTCGGGGAAGGTGGCGAACTGGACTCCTTGTTCGCCCAGGTCTGCGATCTTGGCGACCACCTTTGCCACGGTGCCTTCCCGGCTGTACAGCACCGGACTCAGTTGTACTGCGGCAGCTCGAACAGTAGTCACAGCAATGCCTTTCGCGCGTCATAGAACATGGATCGGTTTTCGTTGATGAAGTCTTCTACCGTGGCCAGTGGGCGTTGAATGATCGTCGGGGCCGCATCGCTTACCCCGGCCAGGCGCCCCTCTCGCTGGTCGATCGTCACCGCCTCGAAGTGCCGCAGCTTGGCCGTGTCGTCCGGGATTCCGAGCAGATCGAGAAACGTTGTGGCGGTGACACGTTCGTACGGAAGATTCCTGGCGAGCACGCGGGAGACCTCGGCGGCGAGTTCCTGGTGGCTGTACTCGACCGGCCCGGTCAACGTGTAAGTGTGCCCGCCGTGCTGCTCGGGATCGGAAAGGATGGTCGCGGCGGTGAGGGCGATGTCTCGTGCGGCGATCGGGGCGAAGCGGCTGTCGGCGTCGTAGGGCAAGACGTAGCGGCCGCATCGGATCAACCCGGCGATGTAGGTCAGCCATTCCATGAAGAACGTGACCCGCAAAGTGGTTGTCGGCACTGCTGACCAGTCGAAGATCTGCTCGGCGAGCCAATGGTTTTGCGTCGCCTTGCTGTGCGCCTGTGGTCGCGACTGAATGTGCGACATGTTGACGATCAGTTCCAGGTTGTGCTCCCTGGCTGCCTGGGCGAACATGACCGCGGCTTCGACGAGTCCCTCGCCGACCGGGAAATTGAAGTAGGCGCGCTGTACGCCGTCCAGGGCCGCGCGGACATCGCGAAGATTGAGCAGATCGCCGAACACGACTTCGGCACCGCTATCGCGAAGGCGTTGGGCGCGAGCGTCGTCCCGGCGGACCATCGCCCTGACCTGAAGCCCGCGCTCGAGTAGGTATTCGACCATGGGGCGTCCGGTATCGCCGTTGGCGGTCGTCACCAGAATCCGTGTCATCGCATGCCTCTCCGTCCTGCGTTGGGCCGGGAACTGGGCGCCGCGGGGGCGCCCAGTCTCGATCGTCGTCAGCCGAGGCGCTCGATGATGGTGGCGTTGGCCATGCCGCCGCCCTCGCACATGGTCTGCAGGCCGTACCGCCCGCCGCGTTGCTCGAGCGCGTTGACCAATGTGGTCATGATGCGCGCGCCACTCGCTCCCAACGGGTGCCCGATCGCGATGGCCCCGCCGTTGACATTGGTCTTGGCCAGGTCAGCACCGACGTCGTGTGCCCACGCCAGGACAACCGGGGCGAAGGCCTCGTTCACCTCGAACAGGTCGATGTCGGCCAGGGTGAGCCCGGCGCGTTGCAGCACCTTCTCGGTGGCCGGAATGACGCCGGTCAGCATGTAGAGCGGGTCGGATCCGACCGCGGTCGCGGTGTGGATGCGGGCCAGCGGGCGCAGGCCGTGCTGCCTGGCGTACTCGCTGCTGGTGATCATCACCGCGGCGCTGCCGTCGGACAACGGTGACGAGTTGCCCGGCGTGATGTGCCAGTTGATCTGGGGGAAGCGCGCCGCGGCTGCCTCGCTGTAGAACGCCGGCTTGAGATTGGCCAGCGTTTCGACCGTCGTGCCCGGCCGGACGATCTCGTCGGTGGTCAAGCCGGCGATGGGGATCAGCTCGTTGTCGAACAGCCCTTCCTTGGTGGCCCGGGCCGCCTTCTCGTGGCTGGCGGCGGAGAACTCGTCGAGCTGGGCGCGCGAGAAGCCCCACTTGGCCGCGATCAGTTCGGCGCTGATCCCCTGCGGTACCAGGCCGTCCGGGTAGCGCCGGGCCATGTCCGCACCGAACGGGTTGCTGCCCGGCAGCACCGAGCTACCCATCGGGACTCGGCTCATCGATTCCACGCCACCGGCGATGACCACGTCGTAGGCGCCGGCGATCACGCCTTGGGTGGCGAAGCTGATGGCCTGCTGGCTGCTGCCGCACTGCCGGTCCACGGTGGTTCCGGGGACCGACTCCGGGAAACCCGCCCCCAACAGGGCGTTTCGGGCGATGTTCACCGCCTGGTCGCCGACCTGGGTCACGGCGCCGGCGATGACGTCGTCGATCTGTACCGGGTCAACGCCGGTGCGGGCCACCACTTCGCGCAGGCTGTGCGCCAGCAGGTCGGCGGGCAGCACGTCGTGCAGCGCGCCGTTGGCCTTGCCTTTGCCGATGGGGGTGCGGACAGCGCCGACGATCACGGCGTCACGGGACATAACTCCTCCTTGAGTCGCAAGCTGAGTATTCAGCTCTATACCTAGGTAAACACCTGGGTATACTAAAAACAACCCAGATCGGAGGTGATCTACGTGACAATGCTGCAGGGGCGGCTGGCGGACCGGGATGCGTGGTCGGCGGTGGGGGAGTGTGCGATCGAGAAGACGATGACGGTGGTCGGCACCAAATCCGCCATGCTCATCATGCGCGAGGCCTACTACGGCACCACCCGGTTCGACGACTTCGCTCGCCGCGTGGGCATCACCAAGGCGGCGACGTCGGCGCGGCTGGCCGAACTCGTCGACCTGGGCCTGTTGACCCGTCGGCCCTATCAGGAGCCGGGGCAGCGCAGCCGCGACGAGTATGTGCTCACCGAGGCCGGCATCGACTTCATGCCGGTGGTCTGGTCGATGTTCCAGTGGGGGCAGCGCCATCTGCCGGGCCGCCATCGGCTGCGGCTCACCCATCTGGGTTGCGGTTCCGATGCCGAAGTTGAAATGCGGTGTACCGAAGGGCATTTAGTGCCGCCGGGGGAGCTCGGCATGCGACTGGTCAAGGCTTGACCGCCCAGCGCCCAGCGCCCAGCGTCCAGCGTCCAGCGTCCAGCGCGACCGTGCGCAAAATGCCGGCCGCGACGGCGTGTCGCTGTACCGACACGCACGCTCGCCGGGGGGTTAAGCCTCTCTGAGGGTGGCGAGCAGTCGGCGGGCTGCGGCGACGCGGCGCTGCGCGGTGCCGGTGAGCGTGTCCAGCGCGCACTCGGGGTCGGCCGGCGGCCCCATATGCCCGCAGCCGCGCGGGCAGTCCTCGACCGCCTCAGCCAGGTCGGAGAACGCCATCAGCACGTCGTCGGGCTCGATGTGCGCCAAACCGAAGGAACGGATGCCCGGGGTGTCGATCACCCAGCCGCCCCCTTCCAGGGGCAGAGCGACCGACTGCGTGGAGGTATGTCGCCCCCGCCCGATCTCGGTGACCTCACCGACCGCGCGATCGGCCGCGGGGACAAGGCGATTCACCAGTGTCGACTTGCCAACCCCGGAATGGCCGAGCAACACGGTGATCTTGTTACGCAGCAGATCCGCCACCGAGAGCAGCGGATCTTCGACACCGGCCGTGACCACGTTCAGGTCCAGATCGACGAATTGCTTGGCGAACGGCTCGGGCGGGGCGAGGTCTGTCTTGGTCAGGCACAGGATCGGCCTCAGGCCACCCGCGTAGGCGGCTATCAGCGCGCGGTCCACCAATCCGGTCCGAGGCGGCGGATCCGCCAACGCCACCACGATCAGCAGTTGATCGGCGTTGGCGACGACCACTCGTTCGGTGGGATCGGTGTCATCGGCGGTGCGCCGCAACACCGTTCGCCGTTCGCCGCGTCGCACGATGCGGGCCAGGGTGTCGGGCCGCCCGGACAGATCGCCGACGAGGTCGACCTCGTCGCCGACGACGATCGGGGTCCGGCCGAGTTCGCGCGCCCGCATCGCGGTGACCCGGCGGTCGGGCTGGCCACCGAGCACGCAGCCCCAGCGGCCGCGGTCAACGCTCACCACCATGGCCTTTACCGCGTCGGCATGTCGCGGACGAGTCTTGGTCCGGGGGCGTGAACCTCGGCCGGAGCGGACCTTGACGTCGGACTCGTCGTAGTCGCCGGGTCTCAAGTGTCGGAGCCTCGCACCATGTCGGCCCACAGCTGTGGGAACTCGGGCAAGGTCTTGGTGGTGGCGCCGATGTCGTCGACTTCGACGCCAGGCACCCGCAACCCGACGATCGCCCCGGCCATCGCCATCCGATGATCGGCGTAGGCTCGCCAGACTCCGGACCGCAGTGGGGTCGCGGTGATGACCAGTCCGTCGGGCGTTTCCTCGCACGTGCCGCCCAGGCGGTTGATTTCGGTGCTGAGGGCGGCGAGCCGGTCCGTTTCGTGGCCGCGTAGGTGCGCGATGCCGGTGAGGTGAGACACCGATCCCGGAGCGGCGAGGGCCGCTAGCGCCGCCACCGTCGGCGTCAACTCACCGACGTCGCGAAGGTCGACATCGAAGCCGCCGTACTGTTCCGAGCCCTGCACCTCCAACGACGAATCAGGCTGCGTTACAACGGCCTTCAGGGTTTGCAAGACGTTCAGGATATGGTCGGCCGGTTGGACGCTGACCGTCGGCCATCCGGTGATCCGGACGGTGCCGCCCGTGACGACGGCGGCGGCCAGGAATGCCACCGCGTTGGTCAGGTCCGGCTCGACCTGCCAGTGGCGTGCCTGCACCACGCCGGGCCGCACCCGCCATCGGTTGGGCGCCGAGTCGTCGACATCGACACCGGCCTGTCGCAGCATGGTCACCGTCATCGCAATGTGTGGTGCCGACGGCAGCGACGAACCGGTGTGCTCGACGGTCAGTCCGTCGGTGAACGACGCGGCCGACAGCAGCAGGCCCGACACGAACTGCGACGACGCCGACGCGTCGATGGCTGCCGTGCCGCCGGCGACAGATCCGCTCCCTGCCACCCGGAACGGCAGACCGGTCCCGTCGACCGGGACGCCGAGCCCACGCAGCGCGTCCAGCAGTGGCGCAATGGGCCGGGCCCGGGCTTGTTCGTCGCCGTCGAACGTGACTGGGACGGCGCTCAGTGCGGCCAGCGGCGGGACGAAACGCAGCACCGTGCCGGCCAGCCCACAATCCACCCGGGCCTCGGGTTGCGGTTCGATTCGGCCGCTGACCTCGAGTTCGGTGCCTTCGCCGTCGACGCGCAGGCCCAGCGTCTTCAGCGCGCCGATCATCAGGTCGGTGTCGCGGCTGCGCAGCGCGCCGGAGATGGTCGAGCTGCCCGAACCCTGCGCGGCGGCCAGCGCCGCCAGGATCAGCGTCCGGTTGGTCTGCGATTTCGAGCCCGGGACGGTGACGGTTGCATGCACCGGGGACCGTACGGCTGGGGCCGGCCAGGACGCGATGCTCACCGCTTCATCCTGCCGTGTCGGCGGGCGTCATGGGTATTGGGCACCATGGGAACCATGTGCGGAAGATTCGCGGTCACCACAGACCCGGCGCAGTTGGCCGAGAAGATCAAGGCAATCGACGAAGCGACCGGGGCCTCGGCCGATGCGGCGGCACCCAAGTTCAACGTGGCGCCTACCAACGACATCGCCGTCGTCGTCAGCCGTCACAGCGAGCCCGACGACGAGCCCACGAGACGGCTGCGGGTCATGCGCTGGGGACTGCTGCCCCCCTGGGTCAAGGCCGGCCCCGACGGGGCGCCGGACACCAAAGGCCCGTTGTTGATCAACGCCCGGGCGGACAAGGTCGCCACCTCGCCGGCGTTCCGTAGCTCGGCGAAGAACAAGCGCTGCCTGGTGCCGATGGACGGTTGGTACGAGTGGCGGGGCAGCCTGGAGGCGCCGAAGGGGAAGAAGGGGCCCAAGACGCCGTTTTTCATGCACCGCGAGGACGGGGGTTTGGTGTGCATGGCCGGGCTCTGGTCGGTGTGGAAGCCGGCCAAAGATGCCGCGCCGCTGCTGAGCTGCACGATCATCACCACCGATGCGGTGGGCGAGCTGGCCCAGGTTCATGATCGGATGCCGCTGATGCTGTCCGAAGAGGAATGGGACGCCTGGCTGAACCCCGACGCCCCCCTGGATCCCGAACTGCTGGCGCGACCGCCCGACGTGAGCGGCATCGAAATACGCCAGGTCTCGACGCTGGTCAACAACGTCCGCAACAACGGACCTGAACTGCTTGAGCCCGCCGAGCCGGAACCCGAGCAGATCACTCTGCTCTAGCTATTGGCTGTCCCAACAGCTGACGTTCCCTCCGGCGGTAACCGGGGGTTGTCCGCCGTCGCCGGCACTCGACAGCCTCAGCTGGTAATCACCGACGTAGCGCAATTCTTCGTTCGACGAGCGGGTGGTCTGGATGACGAGCTGGACCGAGGCGAAGGGGTCGTCGCCTTGCGTCTCGCGGTAGATCAGCAGCTTGAGAGCGCTGTCTTGCCACCATTGCTGCAGGAGATCCGAGCTGTCCAGCGTGAACTGCTGCAACGACTTCGGCGTGCGCGGAAGCTTGGACCGGAACTCGCCGCTGACCGCATGAATCTTGGGAATCGAATGCGAGTACACCCCGTCGAAGTCCAGCTTCAGATTGTTGTCGTCGACGCGGCAGGCCAGGCCGCCCGTCGCGTGGGCGGTGCCCGGTGCGAGCCCGAATCCCAGCACCAACCCCAACGCCACATACGCACATCTACCTGTCATCGCGGCAATGACGGCCTGCATCCGGCTCTCCTTTTCAGCTCGGTCGTATCATCGTCGTCACTTTGGCCCGGATCGAACAATGCGACTTAGCATGCGTGAGTGACGTCGTACACCTACACCTTCGAGGACATCCGGGACCGCCCGGTCGCGGTGATCGGTGCCGGAACCTTGGGCCGTCGCATCGCATTGATGTTCGCCAGCCGAGGCGGTACCGTGCGAATCTATGCGCGCCGGGCCGAACAGCGCGCCGAGGCGATCCAGTACGTGGCAGACACTCTGCCAAAAGTGGTTCAGGACAGAGGGTTTGGCGAGGTCGGCACCGTGACCGGGACGGACTCGCTCGAAGAGGCACTGGACGGCGCGTGGCTGGCCGTCGAGTCCGTCTCGGAGAAGCTTGAGGTCAAGGTTCCGCTGTGGGGTGAAATTGACCGGGCGGCACCACCGGACACCATTTTCGCCACCAACTCGTCGTCGTTCCCGTCCCGGTTGATGGCCGAAAACGTCCGTGACAAAACACGTTTGTGCAACACGCACTTCTACATGCCACCGCAGATCAACGCCTTGGACTTGATGTCGGACGGCCAGACCGACCGCGGTCTGCTCGACACCCTGTTGGCTGTGTTGCCGGAATTCGGCGTGCATCCCTTCGAAGCCCGCAAAGAATGCACCGGCTTCATCTTCAACCGGATCTGGGCTGCCATAAAACGCGAATCGCTGGCCGTGGTCGCCGAGGGGGTGGCTCGCCCCGAGGACGTCGACGGCATGTTCAAGGTCAATTGGGGAGTTCCGGCTGGTCCGTTCCAGATGATGGATATGGTCGGTTTGGATGTGGTGCTCGACGTCGAAAACCATTACGCCCAAGAGTTTCCGCACCTTCCCAGGAGCGTGCGGGAACTGCTGCAGTCCTACGTGGACGCAGGGAAACTCGGCATCAAGACCGGCGAGGGCTTCTACAACTACACGCAGTCCTGAGCCGCGGTATCAACCGTTACTGAGGACCAGGCGCCAGTTGCCAAACGTCTGAGGATCCGGAACACACCAGAAGTTGTTCCAATTAAACGGCGGTGTCGAGGCTTTCACGGCCGGACCGGCATCCTGACAAGCTTGTCGACTCGGGTAGCTACCCTCGGTCTGGAATGTGTCGGCGTGACCGATGCCCACACCGGTCATCAACCCCGCAGATGCGAGCACACCCGCGGCGGCAACTGTGAACGTCAATCGCTTCATATCCATCCAATCTCCATGCGGTGATCCGCCTCGGCGGACAGCCTTAAGCTAACTCCCGTCGGGCGACTACATTGCCGTTTTCGCCGGATAGCTACGCTTTGTTACAGCGGACCGGCGCTACATTCACGCCGCGCGAGTCGGGTCGCGTAGACGTTCAGAAAGTCCCGCGCCGTCACCCAACCGAATCCACCGACGTCCCCGGGCTGGCACGATAACTTCTGCAGAGGACCCGGCCGGGTTCACCGCGCGGATCAACGAATTGGGGATGACCGAATGAACACCGTCAGCTTCGATTTCACCGGCAGCAATGTCCTGGTGACAGGCGGGACCAGGGGTATCGGCCATGCCATCGCCAACGGCTTCGTCACGGCCGGGGCTGATGTGGTGATCACCGGAACCCGTTCCAGCGCTGAGGATTACGACGACGACCTCAGCGCATTCACTTACCGACAGTGCCGGATTCAAGATCCCGACTCGGTCGATGCGTTGGTCACTTCGCTTGGTGATCTGGACATCCTGATCAACAATGCCGGCGGGGCCTATCCCGCCGGTGACGAATACGACCCGGACGGCTACGCCGCGTCGGTGCAGCAGAACATGCTCGGTCCCATGCGACTGAGCATGCGGTGCTATGAGCGGCTCAAGTCGAGCACGGCCGCCGGTGGTTCTTCGGTGATCAATATCGTCTCGATGGCCGCTTTTCGCTCTGCGGTCTTCGTACCCGGTTACGCCTCGTCAAAGATGGGCTTGCTCGCTTTGACGATGAATCTTGCCCGCAGGTGGGCAGCCGACGGAATACGGGTGAACGCCATCGCGCCAGGACTGATCGACACTCGACTGACGCGGCCCGCCTTGGACATCAAGCAGATCGTGGACGTCGAAATCGGATTTCACACACCGCTCGGCAGGCCCGGAACCCCCCAAGACTGCGTCGGAACGGCCCTGTTCCTGTGCACCGACGCCGCGTCCTACATCACCGGCACCACCGTCGCCGTCGACGGCGGATATCTGACGGTCTGACCGCGAGCAGACGCTAAATCCCCCGTAATGCCTTGCTTACGAGGGATTTTGCGTCTGCTCGCGTTAGTGGTGATGGGGTCTCACGAGGCTTCGACCGGTCGGCGCTGCGGCAGTCGGTGCGACTGAAGTGATTCAGTCTTGGGCTCAGTGATCTTGTGTACCAAGGTGATCAGCGCCGGGAGGATGATCGGGAACATGATCAATACGATCATTCCGGCAATGGTCAAGTAGGGCATCATGATTCACTAGCTCTTTTCGCTGCGGTGGGATGGTGGCGGCGCGACCTTGCGCTTGCGATGAAACGTACTTATGAGCCCGCAGTTTGCGGATGTGACGAGACGACCAAATTGGGCAGCGCTCTCGTGTTGCGGGAACAAAAACCAGCGTTCCCCCAACATCGATGAGATGAATGTGTGCGGCTGACATGTGGCGCACAATGTCCAGTTATGGACCCCGAACAGGTTGTGCTGGCCGAACTGAAGGCGTGGGAGAGGCGCGACGTCGACGCGATCGTGAGCTGTTTCAGTCCCGATGCGACGTGGTCCGATCCGAATGGAACATTCCGCGGTTCTGCCGAGATTCGCAAAGCGGTCGAAGAGTATGTGGGCCGGATGGAGCACGCCGAGATGGAGGTCGTCAACATCGCCGTCACCGGCAACGTCGTGTTGACCGAACGGGTAGATCGGTTCGTCTACGACGGCAACAACATTGCCCAGCCCTTGATGGGTGCCTTTGAGGTGGCGGACGGCAAGATCAACGCCTGGCGCGACTACTACAACATGCCGCGCTGAGACCTACACAGCGATGTCCCATATGACGGCGTCGGTCAACCGGATCAGATCATGCGGAGCCACCGCGACATCCCAATGGCGTCGGCCGGCGCTGCACAGCACCCGTTCCCACCGCAACGCCGAACTGTCCACCACCGTCCGCAGTCTCTTTCGCTGCCCGAATGGTGAGATGCCGCCGACCACGTAGCCCGTACTACGTTCGGCGGCGGCCGGTTCGGCCATGCTGGCCTTCGCCACGCCCAGCGCCGCGGCGGCCGCCTTCAGCGACAGCTTCGAAGGCACCGGAATCACCGCCACCGCCAGTTCGCGGGGCAGCGCGACGATGAGGGTCTTGAACACCTGCTCGGGCGCAATGCCGGTGCCGTTCGACAGATCGCCGATGACCTCGAAGTGCAAGACCTCATGCGGCACACCGGCTTTGACTAGCGCGGCAAGGCCCGGCGTCGCGGTCACGATGCCGCTGCCACACGGTGAGCCGCGCGCACCCCCGAGCCGATCCCGGTCCGCTCCTGGGCCGCGTCGGCCAATACCTCAGGCGACGCGATCACCAACGACGACATGATGGACCTCCTGACGCTCTGAAAAAGGCTGATCTACCAGGGAAGACTGTGCGGCAGGTAAAACGCCTCCGGGTCATGCGCCCGGGGAGCAGGCCAGCGGCTGGCCCGACATGCTCTCCGCGGCCACGTGACCCTGCATAGTCCAGGAACACTACATTGCCATTTCTCACCTTGAGCCCAGGTAGGTGCCGCAGTACGGGCGATGGAGGTCGTCGAGCGCCCAGGGTCTCTGGCGTCACCGCCATCCGCGTATCAGGCAGGTGGTTGCGGCGCAGGCGGTGGCGTCGACCATTGCCGCGGCCGAACCGGCGGGCTCGGCGGACGCCTCCGACTGGTGGGTGACAAACACGTAAGCGGTCGCGCAGCTCGCTGTGATCACGAACACGTTTTCCTGCAGGCTATTCCGGGTTCGTTGACGGGGTGGTGGAAATGGCTTTCGCTGCAACCATTTTGCGCTTCCGTCAACTACGGCCTGCACCAGCGCTTTTGAGTCGATTCGTTTGAAAGTCAAAGAGCAGCAGTCCCTTAAGAATGTGACCACCAATGCATGCTTGGTGTTTCGCGGCTAGTGGCGACGGGTAACCCGTTCATCACCGAACAATAAACGGGAGGAAATTGCGATGAATCTGAAGCGACTGTTCAGCCGTGGAGTGGTTGTCGGTGGCATCGGCTTGACCGCAGCCGGCCTCGGAATGGGCGTGGCGTCCGCGGATCCATTTGTTCCGGCGCCGCCGATACCGGACGTGAATGTGCCGGACGTCAACGTGCCGCCGGTCAACGTGCCGCCGGTGAACGTGCCTCCGGTCAACGTGCCCGATGTGAACGTCCCGCCGGTCAACGTGCCGCCGGTCAACGTGCCGCCGGTGAACGTGCCTCCGGTCAACGTGCCCGATGTGAACGTGCCGCCGGTCAACGTGCCGCCGGTCAACGTGCCCGATGTGAACGTGCCACCGGTCAACGTGCCCGACGTGAACGTGCCGCCGGTCAACGTGCCGCCGGTCAACGTGCCGGACGTGAATGTCCCGCCGGTCAACGTGCCCGATGTGAACGTCCCGCCGGTCAACGTGCCGCCGGTCCACCTGCCAGGAATCTAGATCAGGTAACGCATAACAGGCCAAAAGTCACCACGCTGGAGTCGTCCGGCGTGGTGGCTTTGGCCATTTCAAACCGATGAAATTTGTTGGCGCCAAAGGGTTCTGACGTGACTAGCGCGAACACTGTCGATCTCTGCACGCGCCCGGCCAGCGTGCCTGCGGAGCGGGGGGCGCCCCTGCGCTTGTCTCCCGGGCGGGGGTGCGTCAGCTACGGCTGCTTGTACCCCGGGGGGTTCACACCGTCCACCCAGAAGTCGACGCCGAGCTCACCGCCGGGCACGCAGTCATACACCGACAGGTCGGTCACGCCGTTCTCGACGAGCACGTCCTCGCACAACAGGGTGTTGCCGGTGTACTCCCTCGACGGCTTGTTGAGGATGATGTAGGCCGAGTCGGCGTACACCTCGGGCTTGCGAGCCTTGGCCATCGCCTCGTCGCCGCCGAGCAGGTTCTGCACCGCCGCGGTGGCCACCAGGGTGCGCGGCCACAGCGTGTTCGAGGCGACCCCCTCCTCCCGCAACTCCTCGGCGATACCGAGCGCGCACAGCGTCATCCCGAACTTGGCCATCATGTACGCCGTCGGCTTCAGCCACTGCTTGTCCAGCAGCACCGGGGGAGACAGCGTCAGAATGTGCGGGTTCTCCCGGCCGATCAGGTGCGGGATGGCCGCATGCGACACCGCGTAGGTGCCACGCACCTGGATGCCGTTCATCAAGTCGAAGCGCTTCATCGGCACGTCCTTGATGGACCCGAGGTTGATGGCCGAGGCGTTGTTGACGACGATGTCGATGCCGCCGAACTGCTCGACGGTCTTGGCTATCGCGGACTCCACCGACTCCGGATCACGGACGTCGCCGACGATCGGCAGGGCCTGTCCGCCCGCCTCTTCGAGCTCCTTGGCGGCGGTGTACACCGTTCCCGGCAACTTGGGGTGCGGCTCGGCCGTCTTGGCGATCAGGGCGATGTTGGCACCGTCTTGAGCGGCGCGTTTGGCGATTGCCAGACCGATACCGCGACTGGCTCCGGAGATGAACATGGTCTTGCCGTTGAGGGACATGGCGACACCCTAACGTCCGGCTCCACGGCTCCTGTGAGGCCCCTGGTAACACCACGGAAATAGCGGGCCGACCGGCGCTGTTGACTGGAGCGGTTTCTACTGTCGGTTGCAGCCTCTAGATTGGGGAACGGAGTCCGATGTCAGCGGCAACGAGCCTGTTGGGTGAGCAGCGGTTGGCGTCTTACGACACCGCAACTGAAGGGACCCAATTAATCATCATGGCCGATATAGATGGCTTGACCGGGCCGGAGGTTGGCGAGTCCGCGCCGCATGTCGAAACCGACGCGGAACTGACCGAGCGCTTCGAACGAGACGCCATTCCGCTGCTGGACCAGCTTTACGGGGGCGCGCTGCGCATGACACGCAACCCGGCCGACGCAGAGGACCTACTGCAGGAAACGATGGTCAAGGCCTACGCGGGGTTCCGTTCGTTCCGGGAAGGCACCAACCTCAAGGCGTGGCTGTACCGCATCCTGACCAACACCTACATCAACAGCTACCGCAAGAAGCAGCGGCAGCCTTCGGAGTATCCGACCGAGGAAATCACCGATTGGCAGCTGGCGTCCAATGCCGAGCATTCCTCGACGGGGTTGCGCTCAGCCGAAGTCGAAGCCCTCGAAGCATTGCCGGATACCGAGATCAAAGAGGCGCTGCAGGCGCTCCCAGAAGAATTTCGTATGGCGGTTTATTACGCCGACGTCGAAGGTTTCCCCTATAAAGAAATCGCGGAAATCATGGATACCCCGATCGGGACCGTGATGTCGCGGCTGCACCGTGGCCGCCGTCAGCTGCGTGATCTGCTTGCTGACGTGGCCAAGGAGCGCGGTTTCAACCGTGGTAAGCATGCGCACGAGGAGGTGTCGTCATGAGTGAGCTGTCAGGCCCGACCGATCCGTGCTCGCTGGGCGACGACTCGCACGACTATCTGGGCTGCGCCGAAGTGATCGCCGAGGTCTGGACCTTGCTGGACGGCGAGTGCACACCTGAGACACGCGCCAAGCTGCGCAAGCACCTCGAGGCCTGCCCGGGATGCCTGAAGCATTACGGGCTCGAGGAACGAATCAAGACACTGATCGCGACCAAGTGCCAAGGGGAGCGGGCCCCCGAGGGCCTACGCGAGCGCCTCCGGCTGGAAATCCGACGGACCACGATCATCCGTGGCGGGCAAGAACGGCTCTAGAGCGGCTTGAGCAGCGGCTTTAGGCGTTGGGACGCTTGCCGTGGTTGGCCTTGCTGTACTTGCGATCACGCTTCTTACGGCCGCGCTTGGCCATGTCAGAACCTCCGTAGTCCGTCAGGGCTTGGTACGAGTAGGGCCGCGAATCGCGCCCAGTTGGTACCCAGTGTCTCATGAAACCGGTCAAGGGCCGTCGCTAGCCCGCGCGGCGCAGCCCCAAGCGGCCTTATGGTTCGATATACATGACCCTGATGGACCAGCAGTCAACATGCGGACGGCCGAAACGAGTGGGGTGAAGATGGCCGAGGATGTGCGCGCCGAGATCGTGGCGAGCGTGCTCGAAGTCGTTGTCAGCGAAGGCGACCAGATCGGCAAAGGCGACGTTGTGGTGCTGCTGGAGTCGATGAAGATGGAGATACCCGTCCTCGCCGAGGTCGGAGGCACCGTCAGCAAAGTGAGCGTGTCGGTGGGCGACGTGATCCAGGCCGGCGACCTCATCGCGGTGATCAGCTAGCACCTGAGCAATGTCCACTCTCGGTGATCTGCTCGCCGAACACACGGTGTTGCCGGGCAGCGCGGTCGACCACCTGCACGCCGTGGTGGGGGAGTGGCAGCTGCTGGCCGACCTGTCCTTCGCCGATTACCTGATGTGGGTGCGCCGCGACGACGACGTGCTCGTGTGCGTGGCCCAGTGCCGACCGAACACCGCTCCGACGGTCCTGCAGCGGGACGCGGTGGGCACTGTCGTCACCGCCGATCACTTGCCCCTGGTTGCCGAGACCTTCGTCACCGGCAGGGTTCTGGCGACCGGCGACGCCGAGCAGTCGGAGCAACTGCCCGGCCCGAACATCGCGGCCTCCCCGGTCCGCTACCGCGACCAGGTGGTGGCGGTGCTCACCCAGCACCAAACCGAACTGGCGGCCGAACGCTCGTCGGGCCACCTGGAAACCGCCTACCACGAATGCGCCATCGACCTGCTGCACATGGTGGCCGAGGGCACCTTTCCCGACGTCAAGGACGTGGCGATGTCGCGTTCCACGCCGCGGGCGGGTGACGGCTTCATCCGGCTGGATGTCAACGGCGTCGTGGCGTACGCCAGTCCCAACGCGCTGTCGGCCTACCACCGGATGGGCTTGACCAGCGACTTGGAGGGCCACAACCTGATCAGGGTCACCCGGCCGCTGATCTCCGACCCGTTCGAGGCGCAGGAACTGGCAGAGCATGTACTCGACCTCCTGGCCGGCGGGGCCAGTGTGCGCATGGAGGTCGACGCCGGCGGCGCCACCGTGCTGCTGCGGACGCTGCCGCTGGTCCGCAAGGGGGAAAGTGCCGGTGCCGCGATCCTGATCCGCGACGTCACCGAGGTGAAACGCCGGGACCGCGCGCTGATCTCCAAAGACGCCACGATCCGGGAAATCCACCACCGAGTGAAGAACAACCTACAAACGGTGGCCGCGCTGCTACGGCTGCAGGCCAGGCGGACCGCCAACGCCGAAGGCCGGGAAGCCCTGATCGAATCGGTACGCCGGGTGTCGTCGATCGCGCTGGTCCACGATGCGCTGTCGATGTCGGTGGACGAGCAGGTGAACCTCGACGAGGTCATCGACCGGATCCTGCCGATGATGAACGACGTGGCCTCGGTAGATCGGCCGATCCGCATCAACCGGGTCGGCGATTTGGGAGTGCTGGACTCCGACCGGGCGACGGCGCTGATCATGGTCATCACCGAACTGGTGCAAAACGCGATCGAGCACGCGTTCGACCCCGCCGATCAAGGGTCGGTGACCATTCGGGCGGAGCGCTCAGCGCGCTGGCTCGACGTGGTGGTACACGACGACGGACGCGGCCTGCCCGAAGGGTTCAGCCTGGAAAAGTCGGACAGCTTAGGTCTGCAGATCGTCCGGACGCTGGTATCCGCCGAGTTGGACGGGTCGTTGGGAATGCGGGAAAGCGCCGATCGCGGCACCGATGTGGTGCTGCGCGTACCGATTGGACGGCGGGCCCGATTGGTGGTGTAGGCGCAACAATACGGCCCCGACTTCGTTCGCCGGGGCCGTAAAGTCGCGTATCGAGTCGTCAGACTCCGCTGCGGGCCTTCGTCCGGGCATTGCGGCGCTTGAGCGCACGCCGCTCGTCTTCGCTCATTCCTCCCCAGACGCCCGAGTCCTGGCCGGTATTGAGGGCCCAACCAAGGCATTCCGTGGTCACCGGGCACCGATTACAGACCAGTTTCGCGTCAGCGATCTGTGCGAGCGCCGGGCCACTGTTCCCTACCGGGAAGAACAGCTCCGGATCCTCGTCACGACAGACCGCCCTATGGCGCCAATCCATTAGTCACTACTCCTCACTAAGTGCGCAGCAAGGCGCACGGCGTTTTCTTGGCTAGTTAACGCGTGCGCAAGAAAGGTTCCGTACCCCTCGGATATTTCTGCATGCAACCTTTTGATCGTTTCACAGGCTCACTAGATGTCAATAGCGTTACGCGAGCTCGTGGGCTATCTCACTTCGGCAGTCTCTTACCGAAGCCCTTAGTCCGTTGTACTACACTGCTGTACGAATTGCGCCCAACATTTCCGTCGCGAGCATGTCACATCTTTGATCACCGCAGGTCAGACAGCTTTTTGTGAGGGCGGCGCAACCACCGGAAGTATGTCGCGGACCTCGCGGAAGGTCATGGTTTCGCGCAGGCCGAGGTATTCTCCGTCGAACTGGACGGCGGCCGGCTCCCGCATGCGTGTGACGCGCACGTAACTCACGTCGTCATCGCGGATCAGTTGCTTGGCCTCCAGCTTGGGCCGCTTGGCCATGAGCTGGCGGAGCAATCTGATCGTCGGAATCAGCTTCATGCTGGTGAGTGCGAACAGGCCGAGGCCGGTCTCAAAGCTGCAACCCGGGTTGGTGACCATCGGCCGGTTGCTGCTGTAGGTCCACACGTTCGTGTTGCACACCCAGGCGAAATGCACGCCCGGAATGGGCTCGCGCTCGGGGAGCTCCAAGATGAGGTTCGGCTCGCGGCGGCTGAACCGCACCGAGACCGGCGTCGCAATCCGCCAGTAGTTCAACGGCGTGACCTTGACGCCCTGACGTCGCTTCTCTTCGACCGCGGCGACCACCTCCGCGTCGACGCCGACGCCGGCGTTGACGATCGCCCAGACCTCGCCGCAGTCGATCAGGCCGATGCGGCGCCAGTTCCCGGTGCGCTCGTGCACGTCGAGCAGTTGGATCAGCTGGTTGCTGGCCGCGGCGGGGTCTGTCGGTATTCCCAACGCCCTGGCCAGCACATTCGCTGAGCCGCCGGGGATGATTCCGACCGCGGGCACGTTTGCGCGCAGCTGGTCGGGTGCCGCCTGGTCGGGGCGGCCGAGCATGCCGTTGACCACCGCGCTGACCGTCCCGTCGCCACCGTGCACGACGACGAGGTCGTAGCCGTCGGCGGCGGCGACCTTGCCGAGTTCGAAGGCGTGGCCGGAGTACGCGGTCTGCTCGACGGTGAGTTCTACGCGGCTTTCCAGGGCGTGCGCCACAAGTTCACGAGCTGCGGGCGTGATGCTGGTGGCAATGGGGTTGACGATCAACATGGCACGCATGAGGCAAGAGCTTAGGGGGCGTAACGACCTGGCCCGGACAGCGACTGCGCAATGTCGGCGCCGACTACGCTGACGCTGTGAACGCTGCAGCCCCGACCACCGTGCGCCGCGCAGGCTGGATCGTCGTAGGGCAAGGCGCCGCGGCACTGGTGATGGCCGCCGCGTTGGTGGTGCGCAGCATCGCTGGAGCGGACCAGCACGTCGTCAACGGACTCGGCACCGCCCTGTGGTTTGTGCTGATTGGGGGAGGGGTGCTGGCAGGCGGGTGCGCCCTGCTGGCCGGCAAGCGCTGGGGCCGCGGCTTGGGTGTGTTCACTCAACTGTTGCTGCTGCCGGTGGCGTGGTACCTGGCCGTCGGATCGCATCGCCCGCTCTACGGAGTCCCGCTGGCGCTCGTGTCGCTGGCCGCACTTGTGTTGCTGTTCAGCCCGCCGTCGCTGCGTTGGGCGGCCGGCGATGATCAGCGCGGCCCGGCGAGCGCGGCCAGTTCGGGGCCGGATAAGCGATAGGTGGTCCACTCGGACTGGGGTCGTGCGCCAACCCCGTCGTAGAGCGCGATGGCATCGACGTTCCAGTTCAGCACCGCCCACGACAGCCGCGTGTAACCTTTGTCGACGCATTCGCCGGCCAGCGTCGCCAGGAGTCGACGGGCCAGACCGCGGCGTCGGAACGCCGGTCGCACGTAGAGGTCCTCCAGGAAAATGCCCGGGACGCCGTCCCAGGTGGAAAAGCTCAGAAACCACAGCGCCATCGCGGCGACGTTGCCGTCAACGTCGGCGACATGCCCGAATACGGTGGGATTTTCACCGAAAAGTGCTGCGGCAATTTGTGGTTCGGTGACGGTGCATTGTTCGGGTGCCCGTTCGAACGCCGCGAGTTCGTGAATCATGGCCACGATGTCGGCGGTGTCTTTCGGAGCGGCGCGGCGGATGCTGTCAGTCACTTCTTCACTCCCAGCGCGTTCAGTATGGTGGCGAACTTCGTTGTGGTTTCATCCACTTCGTCATCGGGATCGGATTCTGCGACGATGCCGCCACCGGCGCGGGCCAGCGCGGTGCGGCGATCCGCGGACAACTGTGCGCAGCGGATCGACACCACCCAGCGGCCGTCGCCGCGCGCGTCGCACCAACCCACGGCGCCGGCATAGAAGCCGCGGTCACCTTCCAGCTCCGCGATGAGCTCGACGGCGTCCTTGGTGGGGACTCCGCCGACTGCGGGAGTGGGGTGCAGCGCTAGTGCCAGATCTATTGCTGTCGTTGATGTTTCGCGCAGTACGCCGCTGATCGGGGTGCACAGGTGCCACACGGCCGCCGTGCGGCTCAGCTGTGGTTCGGGCGCGATGGTCAGCTCGCGGCACAGCGGCTCCAGCGCCGCACGCATGGTCTCGATGACCAACTGGTGCTCGTGGCGGTTCTTTGCCGAACCGGCCAACGCGGCCCCGTTGGCGGCGTCGCGGTCGGGGTCGTCGGCGCGCGGGGCGGAGCCGGCAAAGGGTTGGCACACCACCCGATCGCCGAACCGCGCGACCAGAAGTTCCGGGCTGGCGCCCACCAGCGCCGCCCCCCGGTAGTCTGCACCGGCCGGGGTCAGGTCGACGAGGTAGCCGTAAGCCGTCGGATCGGCCTGAGTCAGCCGACGCAGGATGATGCGGGTGTCCAGCGGGGCATCGGCGGACAGTGGTAAGGCCCGTGCCAGCACCACCTTGCGTAACGAGTTGTCCGCTGCTGCAAGGTGATCCCTAGCGCGGCCAATCCGCTCGCGGTACTCGGCCCGCGGCGGGACGGAAGAGCCCACCCGCACCGCCGGCAACGGTCCGGTCGGCCAGTCGGGCGGCCTCTCGGATCGGCGGACTGTCCGCGGCGTGATCAGCGCCGCCGGCCGCGCCACGTCGAAAGGCAACGCGCCTAACAGCATTGGTGCGTCGCCGGAACGCAGCGCTGCCTGCGCCGCCCGCACGTCGCTGAATTGCGCCGTGACTCCGTCGGCAACTAACGTCCCCCCGGGCCCGCTCAGTACGAACGGCGGTTCGCTGGGCCAATTGCTCGAATTCACAAGTCCAGATGCCCCTGCAGCCCGAGTGCGATCAGCTGGCGCACCCCGTGCTCGAACCCGCAGACCGCGATCGATGCGGTGACCATGCCGAAGCGGCTGCCCTCGCGGATGGGTAGCTCGAGCCAGCGGGCGATCACCGCGCGGGAGAAGTGCCCATGGCTGACGAACAGCACGTCGCGGGATTCCATGTGCTCGAGCGCCAGCGCGATGGCGAGGTCGGCGCGGTCGCTGACCTGTTCGGGGGTCTCGCCTTCCGGGCAACCCCGCGTCCAGACCAGCCAACCCGGTTCGGATTCGCGGATTTGCGCCGTCGTCAGCCCTTCGTAGGAGCCGTAGTCCCATTCGGCGAGCAGCGGAGAGACCTCATCGACCGTGAGGTCGGCCAGTTCGGCGGTGACCAGAGCCCGTTTACGAGGGCTGCTGATCACCAGTGGGTCCGAGAGCCCGAGCTCCCGAATGGCCCGTCCGGCCAGCTGGGCCTGCATGCGACCGGCTTCGGTCAGGTCGATGTCGGTTCGGCCCGTGTGTTGGCCCGATTTCGACCATTTGGTTTCACCATGGCGCATCAGCAGCAGTCGGTGGTTGTGCAGGCCCATGCCGAGATTGTGCCCGAGACACGCCAAGGCCATGCGGGGCCTGCTGCCCCGACCGGAATGAGCGATACGTGTCAGGATGGCCTTGTGACAGAAATGCGGGTACTGGCTGTGGCCAACCAGAAGGGTGGGGTGGCCAAGACGACCACGGTCGCCTCGCTGGGCGCGGCAATGGTGGACAAGGGACGGCGAGTGCTGCTGGTCGACCTGGATCCGCAGGGCTGCTTGACCTTCTCGCTTGGCCAGGATCCGGACAAGCTGGCGGTCTCGGTGCATGAGGTGTTGCTCGGTGAGGTCGAACCGAACGCCGCGCTGGTGTCGACGGTAGAGGGAATGACGCTGTTGCCGGCCAACATCGACCTGGCCGGTGCGGAGGCGATGCTCTTGATGCGGGCCGGCCGCGAGTATGCGCTCAAGCGGGCGCTGGCCAAGCTGGCCGACGACTTCGACGTGGTGATCATCGACTGCCCGCCGTCGTTGGGCGTGCTCACGCTCAACGGGTTGACCGCCGCCGACGAGGTGATCGTGCCGCTGCAGTGCGAGACGCTGGCCCACCGCGGGGTGGGGCAGTTCCTGCGCACGGTCGCCGATGTCCAGCAGATCACGAATCCGAAGCTGCGGTTGCTGGGCGCGCTGCCGACCCTCTACGACTCGCGAACCACGCACACACGCGATGTGCTGCTCGACGTCGCGGACCGATACCAGCTGCCGGTGCTGGCGCCGCCGATCCCCCGCACGGTGCGCTTTGCCGAAGCCAGCGCGTCGGGGGCTTCGGTGCTGTCAGGCCGCAAGAACAAAGGCGCGATCGCCTACCAGGAGTTGGCGCAGGCGCTGCTCAAGCACTGGAAGTCCGGCAAGCCGCTGCCGACGTTCGAAGTCGAGGTCTAGTTCTCCGGCGAGCAGACGCTAAGTCGTACGAAAACCGCACAATTTGTATGAGTTCGCGTCTGCTCGCCGGAGAAAGTGTCAGCCGAGTACGACGACGGTGTCGCCGCGCTGTTCGATCACCTTGGCGCCCGAGACGATCGGGACGACCGGTGCGTCGCTGGGCGGTCGGTCCACCGGAATCGTGCGCAGGTATTCGCCGTTGACCGGGTCATACACGCCGAGACCACCCGTGATCGGAACCAGCAGCTGACTGGCCATCATCACGCCAGGTCCGAGCACACTCACCGTCTCACCCGCGGCGATCGTGTAGCGCTCGGTGAGGTTGGTCGCATCGAAGACGATCACCTGGTCGCCGGTCCACCACGTCACGACGCTGCCGGACTGCGACACCACGGCGGCGGACGACGGCGGTTTGGACAACGACTTGGTCGACACGACGGCCCCGGTCTGGTCGACCACGTCGACCCTGGGTTGCGGTGCCGGCAGGTACACGGCGGTGTAGGTCTGCGACATGACGAGCACCCGGGCGCCCGAACCGGGCCTTACCCCAGGTTCGGGCACTGCGTGCTGTTCGGGTTCGTCTTCTTCCTTGCCCGCGCGCAGCAGCAGCAGCTTCAAGTCCTGGTTGTCGCACGACTCGAGCACCGATACCCCCGACGGGCCGGCCGCTGCCGATTCCAGGACGCATCCCGAGTTCAGGCCGCGGTTCACCGGTTTCACCCGCGCGTCGGTCTCGCCGTAGGACAGCATCCGCACCATGTCGGAGCGCCATTGCTCCAGCCGGGTGTTGCCCGCCGACAACACCGTTGAGCCGTCGGAGGAAAGGCGCACGTGATCGTCGGCGTAGCTGCTACGGGCGGGCCCGCGGCGACCGGTCGATCCGTCGATCGTGCTGACCTGGCCGCAGCCGCGGCCGTCGCGATACACGGCGACGGCATAGTGGTAAACCCAGCTCACTCCGCACAAATCGGTGTCACGGGCGTAACTCCACAGCGATTCACCGGTGGTCGGGTCGCGACCTTCCACCTGGCGGCCGTTGGCGGTGACCACCGTGCCGCCCACCGCCACCGGCACGCGGGTGCCGGGGCTGGGCGCGGTCCACAGTTGCGTGAGTGACTCGGGGACCTCGCGCGCCGGCGTCGGGTTGGTTGCCGGAACGGCGGCGGGCCTGCTGATCGTGGCGCGGGCGTCGCTGGTCCACCAGATCAGCGCCGCTACCACGACCACGACAACCACGATCGCCGCGGCGGCAATGATGTCGCCCTTGGTGCGGCGTTCGGGTTTGACCATGCGGGAGCGCGGCCTCTAGCGCGGTTAGTGGGCCGACTCAGCTGGCCGACACGGCGGCATCGGCGGGCTTGCGGCGGCGACGGCGACGGCGGGCGGTCCCGGAACCGCCGGACGGCGACTCGGGTCCAGCGCACGTCCCGGCCTCAGCGGGAGTTTCGCTGACCGTGGTGCCCGTCGGGTGCCCGGTAATCGGCTTCCCGCCGCGGGTGCGCCGACGACGGCTACCGCTTCGGGCGCGCGGCGGCTTCTGCTCGACGCCCTCCGACTCCCGCGTTTCCCGTGTCTCACGACGGGTGGACGACGTCTTGTGGGGCTTGCCGATCGAACCCCCGGCGTCGGTCGGGATGTCGAGTTCGGCGTAGAGGTGCGGCGAGCTGGAATAGGTTTCCGCCGGGTCAGGCGAACCCAGACCCAGCGCCTTGTCGATCATCATCCAGCGGGGCAGTTCGTCCCAGTCCACCAGCGTGACCGCAACGCCCGTGCGGCCGGCCCGGCCGGTGCGGCCGATCCGGTGGACGTACATCTTCTCGTCTTCGGGGCACTGGTAGTTGATGACGTGAGTGACGTCGTCGATGTCGATTCCACGAGCGGCCACGTCGGTGGCGACCAGTACGTCGATTTCCCTGGACCGGAACGCCTTCAGCGCCTTCTCGCGCGCAATCTGTCCCAGGTCGCCGTGCACTGCGCCCACCTTGAAACCGCGCTCGTTCAGCTCGTCGGCAACCTTCTGAGCGGTGCGCTTGGTGCGGGTGAAGATCATCGTCGCGCCCCGGTCGCGGACCTGCAGCACCCGGCTGACCAACTCCACCTTGTCCAGCGCGTGCGCCCGGTAGACGAACTGCTGGGTGGTGTCGTGGACGGCCAGCGAATGCGGCGCCTCGGCCCGGATGTGGGTGGGCTGAACCATGAAGGTGCGGGCCAGCGTGATGATCGGGTCCGGCATTGTCGCGGAGAACAGCATCGACTGGCGGTCCGCTGGTATCTGACGCAGGATGCGCTCGATGTCGGGCAGGAAGCCCAGGTCGAGCATTTCGTCAGCCTCGTCGAGGACCAGCACGGACAGGCCGCCGAGTTGCAGGTGACCCTGCTGGCTCAGGTCGAGCAGCCGTCCGGGAGTGCCCACCACGACGTCGACGCCCTTGTGCAAAGCGTCGACCTGCGGCTCATAGGCACGTCCGCCGTAGATGGCGACCACCGACAGGGGGCGTTCGCCGTTTTCGCCCGCCTTCAGGTTCTTGGCCGCCAGGGTCAGGTCGCCGGTCACCTGGATGCACAGCTCGCGGGTCGGTACGACGACCAGCGCCCGAGGAGCACCCGTGAGCGGCCTGGTCGCGGTGTTAGAGGTGATGCGTTCCAGCAGCGGCACGCCGAACGCGAAAGTCTTGCCCATTCCGGTGCGGGCCTGGCCGATGACGTCTTCGCCGGCCAGTGCCAGCGGCAGGGTGAGTTCTTGGATGGCAAAGGGCGACTCGATGCCCTTTTCGGCCAGAGCACGGACTATTTCGTCGCGGACGCCAAGCTCGGCAAATGTTTTCGGGGTGGTTTCTGTTGTGCTTTTAAGTGCGGTCATACGCTGGTGAAGAGCCTCTCGGTGAGCTGTCGTTCTGTGTCGGTTTTTTCTCTATCGCGGTCCACGCGCGCACGAGTTCCGACTCCGACTGTCTCGCCGAGCCACCGGCCCGCCGCCCGATCTGAGCGGGGCCAGTCATGTGCACGCACATTTCGCTGGCAGCGACTCCAGGATTCAATAATGAAGACAACTGCACGAAAATTGCAGCCACTGCCAATACCCATCATAACGGGTTGTCCAGCGGGCTCCCCCGGCTATTTACCGTGCCTATTAGAGTGTGCCCATGCCTTCGCCCTCTTCCGCCGACCAGGTGGCCGACTCGTCCGGGCCCCGGCTGCCGGCGGATCATCCCGGCATCAACGAGTTTTTCGCGTTGCTGGCGTATGGCGAGGTGTCGGCCTTCTACCGGCTGACCGAAGAGGCGCGCATGGCACCGGACCTGCGCGGACGGATCTCGATGGCCAGTATCGCCGCCGCCGAGATGGGGCATTACGAGTTGCTGCGCGATGCGCTGGAAAAGCGCGGGGTGGATGTGGTGCCGGCGATGTCGAAGTACGTGTCGGCTTTGGAGAATTACCACCGTTTGACGATGCCCAGTACGTGGCTGGAAGCGTTGGTAAAGACCTACGTCGCTGACGCCTTGGCCGCCGACCTGTATTTGGAGATCGCCGACGGTTTGCCGGACGAGGTCGCCGACGTTGTGCGCGCGGCGTTGGCGGAGACGGAACATTCGCAGTTCGTCGTCGCCGAGGTGCGCGCCGCGGTGACCTCCAGCGGTAAACAGCGCAGCCGGTTGGCGCTGTGGGCCCGTCGGCTGCTGGGCGAGGCGATCACGCAGGCCCAGTTTGTGCTGGCCGACCACGACGAGCTCGTCGACTTGGTGATGGCCGGGACGGGTGGCCTTGGTCAGCTCGGGTCCTTCTTCGACCGTCTGCAGCAGACGCACGACCAACGGATGCGTGAACTCGGGCTGAGCTAGCCCTCAAGCTACTTTGTGCAGGTCGCGAGCATCCCGTCGCTGCTGGACGCAACGACCAGTTGCCCCTGGGCATTGGTGATCGTGCAGCTGAGGTGCCCCCCGAGGCTGGTCGCGATCACCGACTCGACCTGCACGCCCGGGTTGAGGACCACAACCTTGGTCCATGGCAGCGCGACGTTGACCTCGGTCTGGGGGAAGCCCTTTTCGTCGGTGTAGATGACCGTCACCAGGTCGAAGAGCTGCTTGGTTCCGGTCACGCTGTAGACGACGGTGCGGGGAGTCAGCGCCGCGCCCGGGGGCGTGGCAGTGCGCGGCAATGTCGGCGCGGCGGTGGGCGGTACCCCGGGCAGGCTCGCGGTCGGGGGTGTCGTCTGAGGTGTCAACGTAACGACCGTCTCCGGCGGCAGGGACGGGATATTGGCGCTGGGCGGGCTGCTGGGTGTCGTCAAAGCCGGGGCGCTTGACGGCAGCGTGGTCCGCGTCGCGGTGGAAACCGGCGGCCGGCTGGGGATCACGGTGGCCTTTGTCGTCGCGCTGTCCCCGCTGTTGATGATGACGGCGGTCGCGATGGCGCCGACGGCGATCACCCCGCCGAGGAGCGCCGTGACCGGGCGCCACCGACGGTCGGCCGGCCAGGCGAGCTCGGCGTAGCTGTAATCGGCTTCGTCATCGTGGTAGCCGTCATCGCCGTAGCCCTGGTCGGCTCCGTTGTCGTAATAGCTCTCGTCGTCCGGGTAGTCCTGGACGTCGTCATGGAGCGTGCGCGTGGTGGTACTGATGGTGCCAATGTTATTGATGAGGCATTGGCAAAGCGGCCGACGAGAGCGGAGTTGGCCAACACTAGACCGACCCTAGGCCGAATTGTGATGGTTCCGGATAGTGCGCGTTGCCGTCTGCGTCAGGCAGCCTTAGCGGCCGTCAGCGGCGTCTACTAGCCTGCTGCTGACACGCTGCGATGGAATACCAACGGAAGGGGGCCCCCGTGGAGGTCAAGATCGGTATCACGGACAGTCCGCGCGAGCTGGTGTTTTCCAGTGCGCAGTCGCCCGCAGAGGTCGAGGAAACGGTCAGCGAGGCACTGGCCGGCGGCTCGAGCCTGTTGAGTCTCACCGATGAGCGCGGCCGGCGCTACCTGGTCAACACCGCCAAGATCGCGTACGTGGAAATCGGGCCTGCCGATGCCCGCCGAGTCGGCTTCGGGATCGGAACCGACATCATCGCCAAGGCATAACCGCTGCTCGCGGCGCCTGGCGGGGTCAGTTGCGGGCAAGCGGCACGTGGGAAAGCCCGCCCCAAGCGAACTGCACGGTGCCCTCGACGGCGTCCGATTTTGAAATCGGGCGATCGGAATCCAACCAGTACCTAGCGGCGTCGACGCTCATGCCCACTAGGCCGACCGCGATCATGCGGGCGCGGTGTGGGTCCAGGCCGGAGTCCTCGGCGATCAAGGCGAACACCGCATCGATGCAGGATTCGGTGGCGACGCGCACTTGGGCGGCCACCTCCGGCTCGGTGACGTAGTCGTTCTCGAAGATCAGCCGATATCCCTGGCTGTCGTGCTCGATGAAATCGAAGAACGCCTGGACGGCCGCGTGCAGTCGGCCTCGGTTGTCGGTGGTCGTACGCAATGCGTCCTGCACACCGGTGACCAAGTTGTCCACGTGCCGGGACAACACCGCCAGGTAAAGTTCCAGCTTGCTCGAAAAATGTTGGTACAGAACGGGTTTGCTTACACCAGCCCGGTCGGCGATCTCGTCCATGCCCGCCGCGTGATAGCCGCGGTCGACAAAGACGTCGCTGGCCACGACCAGCAACTGGCCCCGGCGCTCGTCGCGGGGCAACCGGTTGCCGCGTCGATTCGCGGGTGCGGCCTCGGACGGCCGCTCGCGGTCGTTCGATCTCACGGCACGACGCGCCGCCTTAGTGAGATCGCTCATTGGTCCTCATCTGATTCCATCGTCCGCCACCCGTCCCGTCCCCGTGGCGGCATCGTTGTCGCAACGACATTACTACCTGCGCCGTCTCCCCGACTGATCGGCGCATTCGGGCGCGCCAGGAACGCAGTCAAGCCAGGTTGTGCGATCCTGGGGAAATGACGTCCCCGCGGCCTGTGCGCGGCACTGGCCGAGTGCCGGTGCTGCGCGACGAGTGGCGTGAGCCCCTGCGTGCCCAGCGTGACCCGCTGGCGCAGTCGGCGGGACGGCCCCGGACCCAGCGCGACAGGCCACGCCAATGGCGCAAGCAGACCTGGCTGGGCAGGTTTGTCTCGACCTACGGCTGGCGCGCATATGCACTGCCGGTGTTGGCAGTGATCACCGTGATGGTGATTTATCAAACGCTGACCGGAGCCAACGGTCCGAAAGAGGCGGCCGCGCAGACTCCGCAACAACCACCCGAAATCGGTGTGGTGGGCACATCGATCTTGGACACCCCGCCGCGGGGGCTCGTTGCGTTCGACGCCAACCTGCCGGCCGGGACGCTGCCCGACGGCGGCCTGTTCACCGAGGCGGGCGACAAGAGCTACCGGGTGGTTCCCGGCTCGACGCCGCAAGTCGGTCAGGGCACCGCCAAGGTGTTCAGGTACACCGTCGAGATCGAAAACGGTCTGGACCCGACGATGTACGGCGGGGACAACGCGTTCGCCCAGATGGTCGACCAGACGTTGGCGAATCCCAAAGGCTGGACCCACAATCCCCAGTTCGCCTTCATCCGGATCGACAGCGGCAAGCCGGACTTCCGGATTTCGCTGGTGTCGCCGGTGAGTGTGCGGGAAGGCTGCGGCTACGAGTTCCGCCTCGAAACTTCTTGCTACAACCCGTCGTTCGGTGCCGATCGGCAATCACGGGTGTTTGTCAACGAGGCTCGCTGGGTGCGCGGGGCGGTTCCGTTCGAAGGCGACGTTGGCTCGTACCGGCAGTACGTGGTCAACCACGAGGTGGGCCACGCGATCGGCTATGTGCGCCACGAACCGTGCGACCAGGAGGGTGGCCTCGCCCCGGTGATGATGCAGCAAACGTTCTCGACGGCCAATGACGACGGTGCCAAGTTCGACCCCGATGAGGTCAAGCCAGATGGCAAGACCTGCCGGTTCAACCCGTGGCCGTACCCGATCGCCTGAGCCTCGCGCACATAGTCGATTCTTGGGTGTCGAACGTCACATTGGAGTGGCGCTCGACGCCTAGCGTTGCGCCAGCGTGACGCTCGGTGCGGCGGCGGGAAGAGTGTCGGGGCTGTTTGCCGTTGATTGAGCCAGCTGCTGTGATGGTGAGAGCAGTTAGATGAAGCCGAGGAGATGCTTTCGGTGTCGAGTTCGCTGCCGCCGCTGGTCGCGCCCGCACCCGCGCTGACCAGGGAAGAGGTGGCACGCTACAGCCGCCATCTGATCATTCCCGACCTGGGTATTGACGGGCAGAAGCGGCTGAAGAACGCGCGGGTGCTGGTCATCGGCGCCGGCGGGCTGGGGTCGCCGACGTTGCTGTACCTGGCCGCCGCCGGAGTTGGCACCCTCGGCATCGTCGATTTCGACGTCGTCGACGAGTCGAATCTGCATCGTCAGATCATTCACGGCACGGCCGACGTCGGGCGCCCCAAAGCGCAGTCGGCCCGCGATTCGATCGCGGCGATCAATCCGTTTGTCGACGTGCGGCTGCACGAGTTCCGGCTGGGAACCGACAATGCCGTCGACCTGTTCAAGCAGTACGACCTGATCCTGGACGGCGCCGACAACTTCGCCACCAGGTACCTGGTCAACGACGCCGCGGTGCTGGCCGGCAAGCCGTACGTGTGGGGATCGATCTACCGGTTCGAGGGTCAGGTGTCGGTGTTCTGGGAAGACGCTCCCAATGGCCGCGGCTTGAACTATCGCGACCTTTACCCGGAGCCGCCGCCCCCCGGCATGGTGCCGTCGTGCGCCGAAGGCGGGGTGTTGGGCATCATCTGCGCGTCGATCGCGTCGGTGATGGGCACCGAGGCGATCAAGCTGATCACCGGGCTGGGGGAGTCGTTGCTCGGCCGGTTGATGATCTACGACGCGCTGGAGATGAGCTACCGGACCATAAAGATCCGCAAGGACCCGGCGACGCCGAAAATCACCGAATTGGTCGACTATGAACACTTCTGCGGCCTGGCGACCGGCGACGCGACCGACGACGCCGACGACGCCGCCAACTCGACAATCACGCCGTCCGAATTGCGTGCGTTGCTGGACTCGGGTAGCAAGCTGGCCCTGATCGATGTCCGTGAACAGGCGGAGTTTGACATCGTGCATATCGATGGCGCACAGCTGATTCCGAAGTCTTTGATCACATCCGGAGAGGGCCTGTCGCAGCTGCCGCAGGACCGAAAAGCGGTGTTGTACTGCAAGAGCGGCGTGCGCTCGGCCGAGGCGCTGGCCGCGGTGAAGAAGGCCGGTTTCTCCGATGCGCTTCACCTGCAGGGTGGAATCATGGCGTGGGCCAAGGAGATTCAGCCCGACATGGTCATGTACTAAAGGCAACCCGGCTAGCTGCAGCAGTTCGGATCCAGCGCGGTGCACAACGCCTGCAGCGATTCGCGTCGCACCCGGTGAAAGACGTTCATGCCTCGTCGTTCTGATGCCACCAGCCCGGCCTTGCGCAACTGGGTCAGGTGGTGACTGACCGTCGACTCGGTCAACCCGAGCGCGGCGGCCAACTCTCCGGGCGATTCCTCCCCGGTTGCCGAGCCGAATAGCAACGACACGATCTTGACCCGGGTGGGGTCTGCGAGCGCGCGCAGGCGCAGTGCGACTTCCAGCGCGTCGGCGTCGCTCATCGGACCCGCGGCCACGGGGGCGCAGCACACCGGCGCGGTCGTGTCGATCAGCGGTAGGGCTCTGGGCATGACACCATCCTGCCAGAGAGTTTGACATATATCAAAAAGGTGGCACCCTGAAGACGGGACTATTTCGATATATGTCTCATAACCTCGAAAGGAGCGATCCCATGTCTCGTGTCCAACTCGCCCTGAACGTGGACGACCTCGACGCAGCAATCACCTTCTACAGCAAGCTCTTCGGCGTGGAGCCGGCGAAGGTCAAGCCTGGCTACGCGAACTTTGCGATCGCTGACCCGCCGCTCAAGCTTGTCCTGCTGGAGAACCAAGGGTCCGGCGGCGGTCTCAATCACCTTGGCGTCGAGGTGGCCTCCAGCGAGGCGGTGCGCGCCGAGACCGCCCGCCTCGTCGAGGAGGGTCTGGTCACCGCAGAGGAGACCAACACCACCTGTTGCTATGCCACTCAGGACAAGGTGTGGGCCACCGGGCCGAGTGGCGAGAACTGGGAGATCTACACAGTGCTGGCCGATTCCGAGGTCTTCGGTACCGGTGGTGACCACTCGGCCGAGGACACCGCGGCCCCCTGTTGCAGCGGGACCCGCTGACTAGCGCGCGCCTAAGCCGGCCCGTTGACCCCGGGCAGGCCAAAGATCTTCCCGGCGGCGCCACCGATGCCGCCGGGTTGGCCGAGGACGCCGGCACCGCCGTTCCCGCCGTTGCCGAACAGCTGGGCGCTTCCGCCGTTGCCGCCAATGCCCGTGACGGGGCTAGGCGGCAGGGCGGGGGCCGCACCGGCATTGCCGCCGACGCCCGCATCGCCCCATAGCAGTTCCGGTGCCGGCGGTCCCGCCGTTGCCGCCCGTGGGCCCGAGCCCCTCCCGCCGGCACCGCCGTGGCCGAACAGCCCGCCATTGCCTCCGGCGCCGCCGAAGCCGGCAAATTGGCTGGTGCCCGCGATATGGGTGCTCAAGTTATCTGTAGGAACATTGCCGCCGTTGCCGCTGTTGCCGCCTGTCCCGCCATTGCCACCGTAACCGGGTGGAGGTGATGCCCCGCCAAGTCGCTTGCCGCCGCGGTCAGATACTCAGGAACAGCGCTCACCCATGACATCGCGGACCTCCGAACGACAATTTCGAAAGGTCCGGTAGTAGTACGTGACCTAACAACAAATTTGCTGCACCGCTGATGCTAGCCGGGCCGGGCCGGGCCGGAGCATTTCGTTTTGTGAACATCAGGTCAGCGCAAATTACACATCCCAGTTCGGTGCTGCGCCCACGCCGCCACCGCCACCAGCCGCCGCCCAGATCGACGGTGGGTCATCGCCGGGGTGGTCGGCCTCGGCCGGGCTGGCCGAGTGGCGGGGTGATAATTGCACCAACGCTCGAAGCAACGGACGATCGTGCCCGCAACACCCCGAGCGTCACATCGCGGAAGCTATCTAGGGCTCTACTAGGCTGACCGATGTGACCGTCGAGCCACCGCCCGAACATGTGCTGACGGCGTTCGGTTTGACCGGCGTGCAGCCCGTCTCATTAGGTGCCAATTGGGAAGGCGGTTGGCGATGCGGCGAGGTCGTGCTGTCGCTCGTGGCCGACCATGCCCGGGCCGCCTGGTCCGCCAGGGTGCGCGAGACATTGTTCGTCGACGGCGTGCGGCTGGCGCGGCCGGTTCGCTCCACGGACGGCCGGTACGTGGTTTCCGGCTGGCGGGCAGACACCTTCGTCGCCGGCACTCCGGAAGCGCGCCACGATGAAGTCGTCTCGGCCGCCGTGCGTCTGCACGAGGCCACCGGCAAGCTGGAGCGCCCCCGATTCTTGACCCAGGGCCCGACCACGCCGTGGGCGGACGTCGATGTGTTCATCGCCGCCGACCGCGCCGCGTGGGAAGAACGGCCGCTGCAGTCGATCCCGCCGGGGGCGCGGACGGCCCCAGCGACGGCAGACACCGAGCGTTCGATCGAACTCATCAATCAGCTGGCAACGCTGCGCAAGCCGACCCGCAGCCCCAACCAGCTGGTGCATGGAGACCTGTACGGGACAGTCCTTTTCGTCGGTAGCGCCCCGCCCGGCATCACCGACATCACGCCGTATTGGCGTCCCGCCTCCTGGGCGGCCGGCGTCGTGGTCGTCGATGCGTTGTCCTGGGGCGACGCCGACGACGGTCTCATCGAACGGTGGAGCGCGCTGCCCGAGTGGCCGCAGATGTTGTTGCGGGCCTTGATGTTTCGCCTAGCAGTGCATGCGCTGCACCCGCGATCCACCGCCGAGGCGTTCCCGGGGCTGGCCCGCACCGCGGCGTTGGTGCGAATGGTTCTCTAGGGCTTGTCCGTGGGGAATTCGTAGCGTACTTCGCTCAGCGCAACCTTGCCGTCGACGGCCAAAACTCCTTCTGCCCGCAGCAGTTCCAATTGCCGGGAGGTCAGGTGTCGTGCCGGCCGTCCCGAGGCTGTGATTACCCGGTGCCAGGGCAGGTCTGAAGAGTCGGTCCGCATTATCCAGCCAACGATCCGTGGGCTGGAAAGTCCTGCGACGGCGGCGATGTCACCGTAGGTCGAAACCTTGCCCGGCGGAATGGCCGCGACCAGCGAGCGCACCAGCTCCACCTGTTCGTCAGTGATCTGCGCCATGTCAGCGTTCCTTCAGATAGCCCCGGATCAGCGTTGCGACGTCGGCGGGCTTGGCCTGCGGGATCATGTGGCCGCATTCGAAATCCAGCAGTTCGAAATCGGTTCCCAGCCGCTGTCGAAGGGCCGCCACCAGCTCGTCGCTGACGTACTGCGGGTCGGACTTCGCGGCGCGCACCAGCGTGGTTGCCGTTCCCTTCGGTGGCAACGCAGGATCGCGGGCCAATTCACTCCAATAGCACACCATCGCGCCGAGATTCATCCGCCAAGTGCAGCGCCCGTTCGGCAACATGACGAGGTGCTCGTCCAGCTCGGCGTCGAGGACTGCCGGGTCCACGTCCGACCAAGCGCCGAAAGCCTTTTCGGCCCGGGCCTCGGCCGCGTCGGTGTAATCCGGATAAGAAATCATCGCATCGACGACTTCGCGCACTCGGTCACCGTCCAACCCAACTGCCGGGTCCAACAGGACCAGGGCAGCAACCAGGTCGGGACGGGAGGCGGCGAACTGCAAGGCGATAGCCCCGCCGAACGAGTGTCCCACCACCACGACCGGACCATCGCCCTGGTCATCGACCAAGGCGGCCAAGGCCGCGACATTGGCGTCGATGCTCCACGGTGCGGCCCATGACGAGCGCCCGTGGCCAATTAGATCCGGTGCGGCTACGGAGATTTCGGGCAAGTAGCCGGCAAGCAGCTCCCATGCCCGGCCGTGCTCCGTCACGCCGTGGATCGGCAGCACTTGTACTGGGCCGGCCGGGCCGAAGTGGTGTATGTGCAGGTCGGCGGTCACCCGTCGATAATGCCAGCACTGGTGGCGCATTCTGGTAATCGCTATTTTGGCAGTGAATGGTCCATAACGCCGGCTCCGTGGAACGCACCGCAGCACCTGCAAATGACTGAGACTGCTAACGGCGCGCTTTATGGTCTGGCGATGCATTGCAGGTTGCTCTGGGAGGGCTAGTTGGGACGGACGTCGTTCGGTAGGTACCAGCTGATCGAGGTGCTGGGCCGGGGCGGCATGGGCGAGGTGTGGCGCGCTCATGACACCGTCACCGATCGAATTGTCGCGCTCAAGATCCTGCCCGCTCAACTTTCCCACGACCACGTGTTCCAACAGCGGTTCCGTCGCGAAGCGCATGCGGCCGCGCGGTTGAGCAATCCGCATCTCATCCCGATCCACACCTATGGGGAAATCAACGGACGTCTTTACGTGGACATGCGCTTGATCGAGGGGCGCGACCTACAGGAGGAGTTGAGCCGCGGGCCGCTGCCGCCGGAGCGGGCGGTGAGCATCATCGACCAGATCGCCAAGGCATTACATAGTGCGCACACCGCCGGACTGCTGCACCGGGATGTCAAACCGTCCAACATCTTGCTCGACAATGACGACTTCGCTTACTTGATCGATTTCGGAATTGCACGTGCGACAGGCGAACTGGCTTTAACGGCGGCCGGCGACGTGGTCGGCACCTCGCACTACATGGCCCCGGAGCGGTTCGGTGGCACACGAATCGACACCCGGGCGGACATCTACTCGCTGGCCTGTGTGCTCTACGTGTCCTTGGCCGCCCAGCACCCCTTTCCGGGTGACACCCTTGAGGAACAAATCACCGGCCACCTCAAGTTGCCGCCGCCGCGTCCGACGACCACGAACCCCGGGCTGCCGGCGGGCTTTGACACGGTCATCGCCAAAGGCATGGCCAAGAATCCCGATGATCGATACGACACCGCAGCCGAGCTGGCCCGGGCCGCGCACAATGCTCTCCACACGCCGCCACGCCAGACGCCCTTCCGGGCGCCCTCGGGCTCTTACGGCCGCGGCAGCAACCCCGCGCGTCCGGATATCTACGTCCCCTCCCGCCCTGACGTCCGTGTCCAACCGCCGGCCCCGCCGCCGCGGACGCCGCCGCCAGCCCCGGCGCGTCCGTACAGCCCGCCGACCATGCCCCGCCCGCTGCCGCCGGTGTACCCGTCCCCGAGGCAAGAACCCCCCGTTGCCCGCGCGCCCGAGGTGCCACAGCAGCCAGCGCTGCCGCCCCCGCAGCCACCGTCACGGCCGAACTCGCGGCCCTGGTGGCGCCGTAAGGCCGTGGCCATCCCGGCTGCAGTCCTGATCGCGGTTGCTGCGACGGTGACGGCGGTGGTCACCGTGAGCGGTTCGGGCGCAGAAACAAAGCAACCGAAGCAGGTGACGTTGCCGTTCACCGACCTGCGCCAGCCGCAAGGTCTGTCGGTAGACGGCGGCGGTACCGTCTACGTCGCCGACACCGAACACAACCGGATTCTGGCCCTGCCCGCAGGTTCCTCCACGCCGATCGAACTTCCGTTCAAAGGGCTGCATTTCCCGACGGGTGTCACCGCCGACAACACCGGCACGGTCTACGTCAATGACGCGGGCAACAAACGCGTTGTGGTGCTACCTTCCAGATCAAAGGACCAACGTGATCTTCCCTTCACCGACCTGGAGAATCCGACCGGGTTGTCGGTGGATAAGAGTGGCACGGTGTACGTCGCGGATACGGCGAAAAATCGTGTGGTGGCCCTGCTGCCCGGATCGAACAACCAGTTCGTGCTGCCGTTCACCGACCTCAAAGAGCCGACCGGCCTGGTGGTGAACAACGGCGGCACCGTTTACGTGGCCGACGGCGGTCATAACCGGGTCTTGGCGTTACCGCCCGACTCGAAAGTGCAAGAGACCCTTCCGTTTAAGGGTCTGAAGCAACCCGGCGGTGTCACCGTGGACAGGGACGGCACGGTGTACGTCAACGACATGGGGAACAACCGCACACTCAAACTGCCAGCGGGTGCCACAGAGCAGATCGAGCTGCATTTCCGCGGACTCGACACCCCGTGGGGTCTGGCCGTCGCCAACAACGGCACTGTCTATGTCGGCGACCGCAACAGCCAGATCGTGGCGCTGCAGCAATAGCGCACTTGATGTCTTTGTCGGACACCGGTATTCGTCGGGCCTATCGGCGGTGCGGTGAAGCCGATAGTATTCCGCGTACAACTTTCCAGGAGCGTCCATGGGCAGGATCGAGCGTGGCTGGGCATTGACCAAGCAGAGCTGGAGGGTGCTCAAGAGCGACCCCTCGCTCGCGGTATTCCCGGTACTTTCAACCATTTTCGGAACATTGGCGGTGGTCACGATCGGGGGATCGGCACTGTTGGCCCGAGGCGCGTTGGAGGGCCGCCCCCTGGATCAGCGTGATCCCGTTCTCTATGTGGCCGGCCTGGCAATCGCGTACGTGTCGACGTTTGTCGCCATCTTCTTCAACGTGGCGCTCGCCGCCTGCGCGGTGCGCTCGATGCGCGGCGAGGACACCAAGATCAGCGAAGGCATCGCGGCCGCCGCCGGTCGCATCGGTCCCATCCTCGGCTGGACCTTCGTCGCGACCACGGTCGGGTTGATCCTGAAAGCGCTCGAGAAGCGTTTCGGCGTGCTCGGTGATATCGCGGTGTGGCTGGCCGGCGCGGCCTGGTCCGTCGCAACATTTTTCGTCATCCCCGTGGTCGCGCTCGAAGGCGCCGGGCCCATCCAGTCACTGAAACGCTCGGCGACGGTCGTGAAGACGCGATGGGGTGAGGGTGCGACGGGAGCGGCCGCCATCGGAGTGGTGACTTTCCTGTCCGTTCTGGGGATCGCGGTTGTCGGTGCTGGCGTCGGTGGAGCCCTTGTCGCGGTCCGGTTGTGGCCGCTCGGCGTCGTGGTGCTGGCCGCTGCGGTCCTGGGCATCATCGTCGTTTCGTTCCTGTCGAGCGCGCTGAGCCAGATCTTCCGCGTCGCCGTCTATCAGTACGCCGTCGACGGTCGCGCGCCGGGCGGATTCGACCACAATCTGCTGCAGCACGCATTCGTGCGGCAGTAGTCGGGCCAACTTGTCGTACCCCCGTGATTGCATGCCGCTATGTCATTCACGTGGGGTGCGGAAGCGCAGGCCGTTCTGGCGTCGGGCGCGCGCGGCGTGGTGCGTGTCCTGGGTGGTCCGGGGACCGGTAAGAGCAGCCTGTTGATCGACGCCGCGGTTGCGCACATCAGCGACGGCGTCGATCCCGAATCGGTTCTGCTGCTCAGCGGCTTGGGTCGGCTCGGAACACGGGCCCGCAGCACATTGACGACGAAGTTGCTGGGTGCGCACGGCAGCGGTCGCGCTCTCGCGGCGGTCCGTGAACCGCTGGTGCGAAGCGTGCACAGCTACGCCTACGCCGTCCTGCGGCGCGCTGCCGAACGCACCGGTGACGCGCCGCCGCGGCTGATCACCAGCGCCGAGCAGGATGCCATCATCCGCGAACTGCTGGCCGGTGACCTCGAAGACGGGCCCGCGGCCGGGACGGCGTGGCCGGCACATCTGCTGCCCGCGTTGAGCACCGCGGGGTTCGCCGCAGAGTTACGAAACCTCCTGGCGCGCTGCGCCGAACGCGGCGTCGACCCTCAGGAGCTGCAGCGGCTGGGGCGACGGTCCGGCCGCCCCGAATGGACCGCCGCCGGCCAATTCGCCCAGCAGTACGAGCAGGTGATGCTGCTTCGCGCAGCGGTGGGCACGGCGACTCCCAACGCGAGCGCACCGGCGCTGGGCGCCGCAGAACTGGTCGGCGCCGCCCTGGAGGCTTTCGCCGTCGACCCGGAGCTGCTGGCGGCCGAACGTGCCCGCATCCGTGTCCTGTTGGTCGACGACGCCCAGCAGCTCGACCCGCAGGCGGCGCGCCTGGTCCGGGTGCTCGCGGCCGGGGCGGAGCTGGCGCTCATCGCCGGCGATCCGAACCAGGCGGTGTTCGGGTTCCGCGGCGGCGAGCACGGAGGATTGCTCAGCGACGAGACCCCAGCGGTGACCTTGACCGGGTCGTATCGGTGTGCTCCCGCCGTTGCGCAGGTTGTCAGTGGCATCGCCCGACGCCTGCCGGGCAGCAGCGCGGGAAGGCAGATTGAGGGCACCACAAGCGATTCCGGATTGGTGCAGGTGAGTCTGGCGACGTCCGCGCACGCGGAGGCTGCGCTGATTGCCGACACACTACGGCGGGCGCATCTCGTTGACGGCATTCCCTGGTCGCAGATGGCGGTGATCGTCCGGTCCGTGCCGCGGGCCGCTTCGCGGCTGCCGCGGGCGTTGGCCGCTGCGGGTGTCCCGGTGGCGATTCCGGCGATCGGCGGATCGTTGGCGGAGGAACCGGCGGTGCGGGCACTGCTCACCGTCTTGGCGGCCACCGCGGACGGGTTGTCCGGAGAACAAGCGTTGGCTCTGGTTACCGGGCCGATCGGCCGGGTCGACCCGGTCTCACTGCGCCAGCTGCGCAGGACACTGCAACGCGCCCAGCCAGCCCCTCCAACAGGGAAGTTCGGCGATCTGCTGGCCGAGACGCTGAGTGGCGACTCGCCCGTGTCCGGTCCGCAGGCAGCTGCACTGCGCCGGGTGCGCGCCGTGCTGGCCGCGGCCGACCGTTGTCACCGCGAGGGGAATGACCCGCGCTACACGCTGTGGGCGGCCTGGCATCGGTCAGGTCTGCAACGCCGTTGGCTGACGGCGAGCGAGCGCGGCGGATCGGCCGGGGCACAGGCCACTCGGGATCTGGAAACGGTGACCGCGCTGTTCGACATCACCGACCAGTACGTGTCCCGCACGTCGGGTGCGTCGCTGCGCGGGCTCATCGAACACGTCGGCTCATTGCAGCTCCCCAACCCCAACCGCGAGCCGGAATCGCCGACAGAGCAGGTCCAAGTACTCAGCGCACACGCCGCCCTGGGGCATGAGTGGGACCTGGTGATCCTCGCCGGCCTGCAAGAGGGTTTGTGGCCCAACACGATTCCGCGCGGTGGCGTACTGGCCACCCAACGGCTGCTCGACCAGCTTGACGGGCTCACCGAGGACGCCTCGGTGCGGGCGCCGGTGCTGGCCGAGGAGCGGCGTCTGCTGGTTGCGGCTTTGGGCCGGGCCCGGCGTCGGGTGCTGGTGACTGCCGTCGACAGCGAAACCGGCGGCGGCGCCCAAGAGGGCGAGTTGCCCTCGGCGTTCTTCTTCGAAATCGCCGCGCTGGCCGGGTGTGACACCGAACCCGCTGCGGTGCAAGCCGTGTCGGCTCCGCGCGTATTGTCCACCGCCGCGATGGTGGGTCGGTTGCGCAGTGTGGTGTGTGCACCGGCAGGTGCGGTGGATGACGCCACCCGCGCTTGTGCCGCAGCGCAGTTGGCGCGGTTGGCCAAAGCCGGCGTGCCGGGTGCGGATCCGGCCGGGTGGCACGGCCTGATTCCGGTCAGCACCAGCGCCCCGCTGTGCGGTGCCACCGACACCGTCACCCTGACACCCTCGACGTTGCAGACACTCAGCGACTGCCCGTTGCGCTGGCTCGCCGAACGGCACGGTGGCGCGGATGCCCGCGAAATGCGTTCCGCCATAGGGTCGCTGGTGCACGCGCTGATCGCCGAACCGAACAAGGGTGAATCTCAGCTGCTGACCGAGCTGGAAAGAGCCTGGCAACATTTGCCTTTCGACGCGAAGTGGCATTCGAACAACGAGCTTGCACGGCACCGCGCGATGATCCAGGCCTTCGTCGAGTGGCGGGCGCAAACCCGCGGCGAGCTGACCGAAGTGGGCGTCGAGGTCGACGTCGACGGAATACTCCCGGCACCCGAAGGTGATGGTCGGCAGGTACGGCTGCGTGGACGCGTCGACCGCCTCGAACGCGACGCCGCCGGCCGGCTCGTGATCGTCGACGTCAAGACCGGCAAGTCGCCGGTGACCAAGGACGACGCGCAACAGCACGCTCAGCTGGCGATGTATCAGCTGGCGGTCGCCGAAGGTCTGGTCCCCGCCGGCGACGAGCCCGGCGGCGCGCGCCTGGTCTATCCCGCACGGAATGGGGCGAGTGGCGTAGCTCAGCGTGAGCAGGATCCGCTGACCCCAGCCGCGCGCGAGGAATGGCGAAACCGCGTGCGGCAGGCGGCGGAAGCGACGGCCGGCCCGCAATTCATCGCCCGGCGCAACGAGGGGTGCTCGCACTGCCCAGTCCGGCCGAACTGCCCGGCCTACCCGGACGGGTCACCGCAGTGAGCACTCCGACGAGCAAGGCGGCCACCCGTTACAGCCCCAGCGAATTGGCCTCGGCCCTAGGGCTTTTCCCGCCGACCGACGAGCAGGCCGCGGTCATCGCCGCGCCGCCAGGGCCGTTGGTCGTCATCGCGGGCGCCGGTGCCGGCAAGACCGAGACCATGGCCGCGCGGGTGGTGTGGCTGATCGCCAACGGCTACGCCGAACCCGGGCAGGTGCTGGGGCTGACCTTCACCCGCAAGGCCGCCGGCCAGCTGCTGCGCCGCGTCCGATCCCGGCTGGCCAGGCTGGCGGGCATCGGCTTGGGGCCGGTGCGTCCCGCGGACTGCGAATCGTCGGGCTCCCCGGTGGTCAGCACCTACCACGCCTTCGCCGGATCACTGATCCGCGATTACGGCCTGCTGCTGCCCGTGGAACCCGATACTCGCCTGCTAAGCGAAACCGAGCTGTGGCAGCTGGCGTTCGACGTGGTCAACGGATACGACGGCGAGCTTCGTACCGACAAGACCCCCACCGCGGTGACCTCGTTGGTGTTGCGGTTGTGGGGCCAGCTTGCTGAGCACCTGGTGGACACCACTCAGCTGCGCGATACGCACATCGAATTGGAACGGCTCATCCACACTCTCCCGGCGGGCCCGTACCAGCGCGACCGCGGCCCCAGCCAATGGCTGCTGAAGCTGCTGGCCACTCAGACCGAGCGCGCCGAACTCGTGCCGCTGCTGGACGCACTGCACTGGCGGATGCGCGCGGAGAAGGTGATGGACTTCAGTGCGCAAATGGCGTCGGCCGCGCGGTTGGCGGCGACTTTCCCGCAGGTGGGTCAGGACCTGCGCAACCGCTACCGGGTGGTGTTGCTCGACGAATACCAAGACACCGGGCACTCCCAACGCGTTGCGTTGTCGGCCCTGTTCGGCGGCGGCGTTGACGACGGCCTGGCGCTGACCGCAGTCGGTGACCCGATTCAATCGATCTACGGCTGGCGTGGTGCCTCGGCGACGAACCTGCCGCGATTCACCACCGATTTCCCGCTCTCCGACGGCACCCCGGCGCCCACCTTGGAGCTTCGCACCAGCTGGCGTAACCCGCCGCGAACGCTGACCGTCGCCAACGCCATCTCCGCCGAGGCGCGACGTCGTTCCGTCGCGGTGCGTGAGCTGCGCGCCCGCCCAGACGCCTCGCCGGGGACCGTTCGCTGCGCATTGTTACCTGATGTGCAGGCCGAACGGGAGTGGATAGCCGATCATCTGCAAGCCGAGTACCGGCGCGCCACGGCCGATGGCGCCAGCCCGCCCACCGCCGCGGTGCTGGTGCGCCGCAATGCCGACGCGGCACCCATCGCCGATGCGCTGCAAGCCCGCGGGATCCCGGTCGAGGTCGTGGGGCTGGCCGGCTTGTTGTCCATCCCCGAGGTTGCCGAGGTCGTTGCCATGCTGCGGTTGGTCGCGGACCCGACGGCCGGTGCTGCGGCCATGCGGGTGCTGACGGGTCCGCGTTGGCGGCTCGGCGCCAGCGACCTCGCGGCGCTGTGGCGGCGCGCACGGGCGTTGATCGGGACGCCGGCGGTAACCGAATCCGCCACTCCCGAGTCGATAGCGATGGCGGCCGGAGCCGACGCCGACACCGCGTGTCTGGCCGACGCCATCTTCGACCCGGGGCCCCCAGACGAATATTCCGACGCCGGATACCAGCGTATCGGCGCGCTGGCCGCTGAGCTGACCGCCTTGCGGGGCCATCTGGACCACTCGCTGCCAGACCTGGTCGCCGAGGTACGCCGGACGCTCGGCGTCGACTGCGAAGTCCGTGCCCGGACGGCGGTGTCGGGGGAATGGGCGGGTGCCGAACACCTCGATGCGTTCGCCGATGTCGTCGCGAGCTACGCCGAGCGGACGATGTCCAGCGGCTCAACCCACGAGCCCACGGTCGCCGGCCTGCTTGCCTATCTGGACGTTGCCGCGGTAGTCGAGAACGGCTTGCCCCCTGCCGAATTGGCGGTCGCCCGCGACCGGGTACAGGTGCTGACCGTGCACGCTGCGAAGGGTTTGGAGTGGCAGGTGGTGGCGGTCGCACACTTGTCCGGTGGGACCTTTCCGTCGACCGCGTCGCGAAGCAGCTGGCTGACCGACCCCGGCGAGCTACCGCCGCTACTGCGGGGCGATCGTGCCTCGGTGGGTGCTTTGGGCATCCCGGTACTGGACACCTCGACCGTCACAAACCGAAAACAACTGTCGGACAAGATTTCTGAGCATCGTGGTCATCTCGATCAACGGCGCATCGACGAGGAACGCCGGCTGCTGTATGTGGCGGTTACCCGGGCCGAGGACACTCTGCTGGTGTCCGGTCACCATTGGGGCTCCACCGGTATGAAGCCACGCGGGCCATCGGCATTCCTGTGCGAGCTCAAAGACATCATCGACCGCTCGACCGCTGCCGGTGACCCGTGCGGGGTGGTGGAACAGTGGGCGCCTGAGCCGGCCGAGGGGGAGCGAAACCCGTTGCACGACAATGTTGTCGAAGCGGTGTGGCCGGTAGACCCGTTGGCGGCTCGCCGCGATGATGTCGAGCGCGGAGCCCGCCTGGTGTTGGAAGCGATGGCGGCAGATTCGCCCGAGGTGGGCGGTGAGCACGCCGACAGCGAGGGATGGATCGCCGACGTCGATGCGCTCCTGGCTGAGCGTGCGCGCGCAGCCCAACCGCCAACCGTCACGCTGCCGAGCCAGTTGTCGGTCAGCGGCCTGGTGGAGTTGGCCCGGGACCCCGCCTCGGCGCGGCGCCTCGTCCATCGGCTGCCCACCCGCCCGGACCCACACGCGTTGTTGGGCAATGCATTCCACTCCTGGGTTCAGCAGTTCTACGGTGCCGAATTGCTGTTCGACCTGGGTGATCTGCCAGGTGCTGCCGACGCGGAAGTCGGGGACAACGAGGAATTGGCCGCATTGCAGACCGCGTTCGCCGAATCGCCCTGGGCGGCCCGCACGCCCATTGCCATCGAGGTGCCGTTCGAAATGCCGATAGGCGACACCGTGGTACGCGGCCGCATCGACGCGGTGTTCGCCGACTCCGACGGGGGCGCCACCGTGGTGGACTGGAAGACCGGGGAACCGCCGCGAGGGGCGGAAGCCATGCGCCAGGCCGCTGTCCAGCTCGCCGTGTACCGGCTGGCGTGGGCGGCGTTGTGCGGCTGTCCTGCTTCATCGGTGCGAACCGCCTTCTACTACGTGCGCAGCGGAACCACCGTTGTCCCCGATGGTCTGCCGGAGGCCGACGAGTTGGCCGCGCTACTGGCTGACTCCAGTCGCCCCCTCGACGGCTGACCGTGGTTACATGTTGTCGTGCATGTCTGGTGCGCCGAGGTCGAACCGGTGACGGATTTCCGTGGCGAAAGGTAGCTGGCGGCGGCTGAGGCGGCTGGACGAGCGATTGACCGTCCAGCCCAGCTATGCGCTTGTCGGCGTGCTGCGCATTCCCCAGGGTCAAGCCGGCCCCGTGCGGATCATTACGCGGCGGATCACCATTGCCGTGGTCGCCCTGCTCGTTGCCGCCGTGGTTGTGTACCTCGACCGCGACGGCTATCGCGACGCGCAGGGTGACCGGCTCAGCTTCCTCGACTGCCTCTACTACTCGGCGGTGACGCTGTCCACGACCGGTTACGGCGACATCACCCCCATCTCCGAGTTCGCCCGCACGGTCAACATCTTCGTCATCACGCCGCTGCGTATTGCATTCCTGATCTTGTTGGTCGGCACGACCTTGGAAGTTGTCACCGAAACGTCCCGACAGGCACTGAAGATCCAGCGATGGAGGAGCAAGGTGCGCAACCACACCGTCGTCATCGGCTACGGGACCAAGGGCAAGACAGCCATCGCCGCCATGCTCGGCGACGAGGCGGTCCCCGGAGACATCGTCGTGGTCGACACCGATCGGGCAGCGCTGGACCGTGCTGCGGCCGCCGGGTTAGTCACCGTGCACGGTGACGCCACCAAATCCGACGTGCTCCGACTTGCCAGCGTTCAGCATGCGGCCGCGATCATCGTGGCCACCAGTCGAGACGACACCGCGGTGCTCGTCACGCTGACGGCCCGCGAGATTTCGCCTCAGTCGAAGATCGTGGCTGCTATCCGAGAGGCCGAGAATCAACACCTGCTACGGCAATCCGGGGCGGACTCCGTGGTGGTCTCTTCGGAAACGGCCGGTCGGCTGCTTGGCCTGGCCACCACCACGCCCAGCGTCGTGGAGATGATCGAGGACCTGCTGACGCCGGATGCCGGTCTCGTCATTGCCGAACGCGAGGTCGAGCCGAGCGAGGTCGGTGGATCCCCGCGGCACTTGCGCGACATCGTGCTGGGTGTGGTGCGCGACGGCAACCTGTTGCGCATCGATTCGCCCGAGGTGGACGCCGTCGAGGCAGGCGATCGCTTGCTGTACATCCGCACCCCGGGGCATTAAGTGGCGACCGAAAGCGCGGCGGAGCCGGGTGCATCGGGTCGCCACCAGACGGCGCCGGCGACCGAAAGCGCGGCGGAGCCGGGCGTGAACTTTCAACTCAGAGAAACGCCGCTGCTGTCGCGGGTGGGCGCAGATCGGGCGGATCAACTGCGCACCGACATCGAGGCGGCGGCCGCGGGATGGGCGGACGCGGCGCTGCTACGAGTGGACTCCCGCAATCAGGTGATGATCGCCAACGGACGGGTGGCGCTGCAGCCGGCCGCCGCGTTGGGCGACAAGCCCCCGCCCGAGGCGGTGTTCCTGGGCCGCATCGAGGGTGGCCGACATGTGTGGGCCATCCGCAGCCCTCTTGAGCCGCCCGATGATCCCGATGCGCGACCCGAGGTGGTGGACCTTCGTCGGCTCGGCAAATTCATCGACGACACCACCAGCCAATTGGTGGCCTGCGCAACGGCATTGCTGAATTGGCATGACAGCTGCCGATTCAGCGCCATCGACGGGACGCCGACGAAGCCCGCCCGAGCCGGTTGGTCACGGGTCAATCCCATCACCGGGCATGAGGAGTTCCCACGCATCGACCCGGCCGTGATCTGCCTGGTACACGACGGCGGCGACCGGGCGGTGCTGGCGCGGCAAGGTGGGTGGCCACCGCGGATGTTCTCGCTGCTGGCCGGATTCGTCGAGGCCGGCGAATCGTTCGAGCTGTGCGTCGCCCGCGAGATCCGCGAGGAGATCGGCCTGACCGTCCGCGATGTGCGCTACCTGGGCAGTCAGCCGTGGCCCTTTCCGCGCTCACTCATGGTCGGTTTTCACGCGATAGCCGACCCGGACGAGCCGTTCTCCTTCAACGACGGCGAGATCGCCGAGGCCACCTGGTTCACCCGTGACGAGGTGCTCGCCGCGCTGGATGCCGGCGATTGGACCAGTAGGTCGGACTCGAAACTGCTTCTGCCCGGATCGATTTCGATTGCCCGCGTGATCATCGAGTCCTGGGCCAGGCGCGACTGAGCGCCAGGCTTCACTTGACTCGGTCGGTGACGACCTGAAGCACGTCGCTCGCGATCCGCTCTGCGGGCTCGATACCCACCACGCCGACCGATATCAGCACCGCATTCTTGGCGCGGTAGAAGTGGCTCCAGCCCTGGTCGGTGATCCGCACGGTGGTGGCGTCGGACTTATCCACCTTGAAGTCGTAATGGGGGTCGTGCAAGTCGACGCACGCCTGCAGCGACGACAGCAGCCGGTCCAGCGCACTGCGCGCTGTCCGCTCGTCCGGGTATATCGCTACGGCTTGGCTGACGGAGCCGACGAGTGCGCTCCCGCCCGGATCGATGTCGTCGGAGACGCCGCTGTAGCCGGCGCTACGGAACTCGTTCCAGCCGCCCGCAAATGTCACATCACTGGTGCCCGCCGCCCGGCACGGACCGGGCGCATTCAAGTCTCCCGGCGGCGGATTACGCATGGTTTCGCGGCCATGCGTGGTCAATTCGTCGTAATCGGCAATGCGCCGCACGTCTTCCACGCTGACGATCAGCGCATCGATGCCCGTGGCTTGCGGCGTTGGATTCGGGTTGGCGGCGGTGCTGTCGTGAGAGCACGCCGGGATCACAAACACCGCGCAGCACGCAACGAACGCCGACCTGGCCGCACCTAGCACTGAACCGCCGAACGGGCGCGCCGCCCGAATAAGCCTCAGTCCGGTCAGCCGGCGACGTCCGCCAGCTTGGCCTTGACTTGGGCCGCGCTCGGGTTGGTCAACGTTGATCCGTCGGCGAACTTCACCGTCGGAACCGTCCGATTGCCGCCGTTGACCGAGCCGACGAATTCCGCTGCCTCGGGGTCTTGCTCAATGTCGACCTCGTCGTAGGAGATCCCGTTGGCCTTGAGGGCTGTCTTGAGCCGAAAGCAGTAGCCACACCAGGTGGTCGAGTAGATGGTGAGCGCAGCGTTGGTCATGACTGGTTAACGTAGCCTCTTAACTATTCATTCCGACAACGCATCCGGCTCGGCGGTCGTGACCGGGCGGCCGCGTAACCGCGCGGCGACACACCGAGCTTGTCGGTCGTCGCTGCCAGTATGAGGGACAAGATGGACGCCATGCCGTTGGTCGCCGACCCCTTGACCGCCGAACTGGACGACGAGCAGCGCGAAGCCGTGCTGGCTCCGCGCGGCCCAGTCTGCGTGCTGGCGGGCGCTGGCACGGGCAAGACCCGCACCATTACGCACCGCATCGCACAACTCGTCACGGCTGGTCATGTCGCCGCCGGGCAAGTGCTTGCGGTGACGTTCACTCAGCGCGCGGCGGGGGAGATGCGCTCCCGGTTGCGTTCACTCGACATGGTTGCGCAATCCGGCGTCGGCTCCGTGCAGGCGCTCACCTTTCACGCCGCGGCGCACCGCCAGTTGCGGTATTTCTGGCCCCGCGTGGTCGGTGACACGCGGTGGGAGCTGCTGGACAGCAAGTTCGCGGTGGTGGCCCGCGCCGCCAGCCGCTGCCGGCTGAACACCAGCACCGACGACGTGCGGGACCTGGCCGGCGAAATCGAGTGGGCCAAGGCGTCATTGATCGGCCCCGAGGACTACGCCAGCGCCGTCGCCGCGATCAGCAGGGACACTCCGATGGAGGCGGCCAAGATCGCCGACGTCTACGCCGCGTACGAGGCGCTCAAGGTCCGCGACGAGGCCGTCACATTGCTCGACTTCGACGACCTGCTGTTGCACACGGCGGCCGCGATTGAAAACGACGCCGCGGTGGCCCAGGAGTTCCGGGACCGCTACCGCTGCTTCGTCGTCGATGAGTACCAGGACGTCACGCCGTTGCAGCAACGCGTCCTGTCGGCGTGGTTGGGGGAGCGGGATGACCTCACCGTCGTCGGCGACGCCAACCAGACCATCTACTCCTTCACCGGCGCTTCGCCCCGGTTCCTGCTCGACTTCTCCCGCCGGTTCCCGGACGCGACGGTGGTGCGACTGGAGCGTGACTACCGCTCGACCCCTCAGGTGGTGTCACTGGCCAACCAGGTGATCGCGGCTGCGCGGGGCCGTGTCGCCGGCAGCAAGCTGCGGCTTTCCGGTCAGCGCCCTCCCGGCCCGGCCCCGTCGTTCCACGAACATCCCGACGAGCCCACCGAAGCCGCCGCCGTGGCGGCGTCGATCGCGCGGCTTATCGAGGCCGGGACACCGGCGGCCGAAATTGCCGTTCTCTACCGGGTCAACGCGCAGTCCGAGGTGTACGAGGAGGCGCTGACCGAGGCCGGTATCGCCTATCAGGTCCGCGGCGGTGAAGGCTTTTTCACCCGCCAGGAGATCAAGCAGGCTCTGCTGGCGCTGCAGCGCGCCGCGGAACGAGGAGTGGACGGACCCTTGCCGCAGGTCGTCCGCGGGATCCTGGAACCGCTGGGACTGACCGCCGACGAGCCCGTCGGCACCCGCGCCAGAGAGCGCTGGGAGGCGCTGACCGCACTCGCTCAACTCGTCGACGACGAGGTGGCCCAGCGTCCGCAGCTCGAACTGCCCGGTTTAGTGGCCGAGTTACGCACCCGCGCCGACGCACGCCACCCACCGGTGGTGCAGGGCGTCACGCTGGCTTCGCTGCACGCGGCCAAGGGTTTGGAGTGGGACGCGGTGTTTCTCGTCGGATTGGTCGACGGCACGCTACCGATTTCGCACGCGTTGGCCTACGGACCCGACAGCGAGCGCGTGGAGGAAGAGCGCCGCCTGCTGTACGTCGGAATCACAAGAGCGCGAGTGCATTTGGCGCTCAGTTGGGCGTTGGCGCGGGCGTCGGGCGGGCGGCAGAGCCGCAAGCCGTCGCGGTTCCTCAACGGCATTGCCCCGCAGACGCGCATCGAGGCCGCACCTGCCAAGTCTCGCCGCAGCAAGGGCACCCCGACGCGCTGCCGGGTGTGCAACAAGGACCTGACCACCCCGGCGGCCATCATGCTGCGGCGCTGCGAAACGTGTGCCGGCGACGTCGACGAGGATCTGTTGCTGCGACTCAAGGGTTGGCGCACCGAGATCGCCAAGGAACTGAAGATGCCTCCCTACATCGTGTTCAGCGACAACACGCTGATCGCGATCGCGGAGATGCGGCCCACCGACGAGGCTGCCCTGATCGCGATCCCCGGCATCGGCGCGCGCAAGCTCGAACAGTACGGCGCCGACGTGCTCAACCTCGTCCGACAATCCCGCTGAGGCGCATTTGCGCAGGTCAGAAAATCGGTTGTGGTGAACAGCCGCGACCGTTTACCCTCGAAGGCACACTCTGCCAGCGCGTAGCTGAAGGCTGGCATCAGGCAAACGAGAGGAGGCGGCCACGGTGATCAACAGCGACATCTTCGGTGTAGGCGCGGCCGGTGCGCCCTCTCGCTGGGTAGGTGCGATGACGGCCAATGCCGCCCATGCCGCCGTGTCGGCGGCTCGGTCGGCCAGCGCCAAGCACCGTGCCGCCGCGACTGACGCGTTCCGTGAACAGGGGCCCGACTTAACTTTGTAAGCCCAGTTTCGCCAAATGGCCACGGACCGGAAGTCACCAGGATCCGTGGCCAAACTTTTGGGACCTGAGCCGTTCTCCTCCCAAATCTGGTCCGGATCACCGAATTGGACAGCCACCAGATTTAGGAAGAGGTGAACAGGACATGTCGGCCACGACAGTCCCCAGACAGACACAGTCGGTCCGCAAACTGGACCTGCCGTGTCATGTCGGTGACCCCGATCTGTGGTTTGCCGACACCCCGGCTGAGCTGGAACGGGCCAAGTCGCTCTGCGTGAGCTGCCCAGTTCGCCGTCAGTGCCTGGCTGCGGCTCTGGAGCGGGCCGAGCCGTGGGGTGTGTGGGGCGGCGAGATCTTCGAGCGCGGCTCGGTGATCAGCCGCAAGCGTCCTCGTGGGCGTCCCCGCAAGGCCGCATAGATCGGGTGAGCCTACCGGTGCCGGCCAGCGTGATCAGACGATCGCGCTGGTCGGCTCCGTGAAACCGGGAATCAACTCCTCCATCAACGCCTTGATCGGCACATGCGCGTCCAGCTGGCACAGGATCGCGGAGACCGAGGCGATGACACGCATCGGAATGGCCAGCTTCGGCGGCAAGTCCATCTGCCGCGCTGTCTTGATCTGGGAGACCGATCGGTCGAACTGGAACTGGCTCGCCGTCATCCGCTGCAGCCACTTGCGGTTGTAGTGGAAGACATCCACCTCGACGGGTTCGACGTACTGGCGCAACATCTCGTCGATGTCGCGTACCGACACCTGCTGGCCGCGTTGAATGAACCCGATCTTCTCCATCGTCGGCAACAGCAGGTCATAGTTCTTATCCCGAGCCAACCGGATGGTCATACCGAGTTCGGGGGGATAGCCGCCGGGCAGCGGCGCCACCGCACCGAAGTCGATCACGCCTAGCTTGCCGTCGGGCAGCAGCATGAAGTTGCCGGGGTGGGCGTCGCCGTGCAGCTGTCCCAATCGGCCCGGTGCGTCGAAAACCAGCTCCAGCAAAAGTGTTCCGACGCGGTCACGCTGCTCGGGCGTTCCGTCCCGGATGATGTGCGACATCGGAATGCCGTCGATCCACTCCTGGATCACCACCTTGGGTGCGCTCGCCACGACGTGCGGTATCAGGAATCGCGGGTGATCCTGGTATGCCTTGGCAAAGGCGCGCTGGTTGTCGGCCTCCAACCGGTAGTCGAGCTCCATCTCCGTGCGCTCGATCAGTTCGTCCACAATGCCCTGAATGTCGGCGCCCGGCGCGAGCTGCTTGAACACGCTGACCAACCGCTGCATGGTCTTCAGGTCGGCGCGCAGCGCCTCGTCGGCGCCCGGGTACTGGATCTTGACGGCCACTTCGCGGCCATCGGACCAGACCGCCTTGTGCACCTGACCAATGCTGGCGGAGGCCACCGGCTTGTCGTCGAACTCACTGAATCGCTGGCGCCACTTGGTGCCCAGCTGTGCGTCCAGCACTCGGTGTACCTTGGCCGCGGGCAAGGGTGGGGCGTCTTTCTGGAGCTTGGTCAACGCTTCCCGGTACGGCTGGCCGAACTGCTCGGGAATGGCCGCTTCCATCACCGACAGGGCCTGGCCCACCTTCATGGCTCCACCCTTGAGCTCACCCAAAACGGTGAACAACTGGTGGGCGGCCTTCTCCATCAGTTCGGCGTTGACCTCGTCTTTTGACTTGCCCGTGAGGCGTTTACCGAACCCAAGTGCCGCCCGGCCGGCCATCCCTACCGGCAGACTTGCGAGCTTGGCGTTACGCGCGGCGCGTCCGCGTTTGATCTCTGACACAGGACCATCATCCATGACGGCTAACTTGCCTGCGTGATGAACCTGCAACTCTTGCTTTGATATGTCGCAGATCGAGGGCGGCTGAGTAACGCGGGTCAGCACGAACACAGCGGATGCCGGGTCCAGTGGCGCGCCACGATCGAGCCGGCATTGAGGTCGAACTCCAAGGTGGCGTTGAGCGCCGACGGCGGATCGGCGGCCGCCGCCTGCCCGCGGATGGCCGTGATCACCTGGTTTATCTGACTGAGTGCCAGTGCGGCGGTCGCGAGCAGCGTGGCGCGGTCGGCGACGCCGACGGTGTCACGTAGCTGCGCGGCGATCGCAGGCCAGGCGGCGTCCCGGTCGGCGCGATGCAGGTCAGCGCACGCCAAGCAGCTTGTTGCACCGGGGATGACCAGCGGCCCCACTAACCCGGTGCCGTCACGCACCCGCACGGGAAGGTGCGCGATGCCTGCGTTGTGCAACTCGCGCACCATGCGCGGGTCCGCCACTAGGTAGTCGGACAGGACCACCAGGTCCACCCCGGCTGGTGTGACGGCCGCGTGCGACTGGCTGCTGTGCCCGATTCGAGCTCCCGAGCAGCGCAGCGATTCGACGAGCAGGTCCGACAGCGGCCCGCGCCCGTGCACGCGAATTGACGCCGTCCGCCCGCGGGCGGGCCGGTTACCCGGGGTAACGACACCCGCGCTCACCAGCTGGGCGACCAGCTCCGCCAGCCCGTCGGCGTCCCCCAGACCGCGGCCGGCCGCCTGACGCTGCAGTTCGTCGATCGGGATCGGCAATCGCATGGACTGCAGCAACGTGGCCAACTTGGCCGGGGACAGGCCACTTGGTGGACGGACCAGAACCGCACGCCGAGGGTCCCAGCCAACCTGCACGGCGCCGTCGGGTCGCAACAAGATCGGCATAGCCGGATCGAGTGTGTAAGGCGGGTCCTGCGGCATGACGTGTGACTGTGCCACGCGCCGGGCGTGCGGACTGCTCGGTTATCCACAAGGCCAGGAATTCAGTACCGGCTACGGATAATTCAGTACTCGACCACTCATATCGACCGAACGCACCCGCCTTACGTTGCCTGTACCTGGCGGATCGATGACCGCCAGCCGAGTGACAAGCAGGGCTCGTCGGAGGTGCACGACATGTCGTTTGTGATCGCAGTACCGGAGGCGATGGTGGCCGCAGCGGCGGAGTTGGCAACCATCGGCTCGGATATCGACGCTGCTGGCGCGGCAGCGGCTTCCCAAACTACGGCGGTTCTTGCGGCGGCCGAGGATGAGGTCTCGGCGGCGATCGCGGCGCTGTTCTCGGCCCACGGTCAGGGGTTTCAGGCGCTCAGCGCGCGGGCGGCGACGTTTCATGAACAGTGCATTCAGGCATTGATGTCAAGTGCGGAATCGTTCGCCAGCGCGGAAGCTGCCAATCTGACGGCGCTGGGGGACATGATTCTCACAAATATTTTCGGGTCGCCAGCCATGCCATCCCCACCCTCGGAAATTCCGCTCTTCACCGGTCAACAGTCGCTACTAACTCGACTCGAAACCGATTTTTTGTTTCGGCCATTGAGAGATTTTCTGACTTTTTCCGGAATTTATGACCAGATGGGGGTGCTGGGCTCTCCGGTCCAAAATCTATTCGTCAGTGGCCTGCTATCACCGCTCTTCAGTGACACCCCGCCATTGCTCTTGACTTCGCTGTTGGGGCAAACGGTTCAATACACCACCTACGACGGTATGCCCGTGGTGGAGATCATCCCTGCGAATCCCACCGGCAACTATGTCGTCGCCCTGCACGGCGGCGCATTCATCTGGCCGCCTTTGTTTTTCCACTGGGTTTGGTACTCGGTGACGGCCTACCAGACGGGTGCGACGATTTCGGTGCCCATCTATCCGCTGATTCAACAAGGTGGTACCGCCGCCACGGTGGTACCCAAGGTGGCCGACTTCATCTCTTCGCAAATCGCTACGCACGGTGCCTCCCGCGTCAGCGTGCTCGGTGACTCGTCGGGGGCCAACATAGGCCTGGCCGCCGTCCAATACCTGGTGGCTAACAACCAACCCGTACCGGCGTCGATGGTTTTGGTGTCCCCGCTGTTATCTATAACTGGAAGCAATCCCAATATGCAGTTCGTCAACGATCCGTTTCTCCCGCCACGCGGGAACATGCTTTACCAATTTGCTCAGCAGTGGGCAGGCGGTCTTGCGTTGACCGATCCTTTGGTGAGTCCCCTGTACGGGTCACTCGACGGACTCCCGCCAATCCATATCTACGCAGGTTCGCTCGATATGGCTGCGGCCGAAGCGGTTGTCCTTTCGCAAAAAGCCGCAATTGAGTCAGCGCCGATCAGCTTCGTGATGGCGACCGGCGGATTCCATAACTGGATCCTCCTCAGCCCGGACGGACTCCGTTACTGGACGCAGATCGGGCGGCAACTACTCGGTGCCTGAAGCCGCGGAGCCGTCGCCCGTCGGTGTGTGCGGCCTAGCTGCGTCACAGCGTTAGTTGTCCGAGGAACCGGGGTCGTCCGGACGGTCACCGTCCTCCTCGACTTCCTGCTCCAGCTGCGCGATGACATCGTCGATGCCGCTGGTGTCGCCGCCGATGACCCGGTCGATGAAGCCCGCCGGGTCGTCCAGATCGTCGGCACCGGGCAGCAGGTCCGGGTGTTGCCAGACACCGTCGCGGGCATCCATGCCGGCAGCCTGGGTCAGCCGCTCCCACAACACACCGGCCTCGCGTAGCTTGCGCGGTCGCAACTCGAGACCGACCAATGTGGCGAAGGTCTGTTCGGCGGGACCGCCGCTGGCCCGTCGGCGACGCAGCGTCTCGGTGAGCGCGGCCGTGCCGGGGATGCGGTCGCCGAGTGCGTCGGTCACCACCGTCTGCACCCAGCCCTCGATCAGGGCAAGCAGCGTCTCGAGACGCTCCAGGGCCTGCGTCTGCGCCGGCGTCGCCTTCGGCTCGAAAACACCCTGGCTCAGCAACTGCTCCATGGCGGTGGGGTCGGCCAGTGTTGCCGGGTTGAAGTCGCGGGCCAACTCCTCGATGCCGCTCATGTCGATCTTCATGCCCATCGCGTAGGCCTCGACGGCGCCCAGCAGCTGGCTGGCCAGCCACGGCACGTGGCTGAACAGCCGGTGGTGCGCCGCCTCGCGCGCAGCCAGGAACGTCAGGATTTCACTGCGCGGCTGCTCGAGCCCTTTGGCGAACGACTCGACGGCTTCGGGCATTATCGCGGCCACCCCCTTGGGCCCCAGCGGCAAGCCGATATCCGTAGAGGTCAGCACCTCGCGGGACAACCGCGCCAACGCCTGGCCCAACTGCGAACCGAACGCGATGCCGCCCATCTGCGACATCATCGTCAGCAGTGGACCGGCCATGTCCTTGGCCTCTTCGGGCAGCGATGCCACCCATACCGACGAAATCTGCTGGGCCATCGGATCGCAGAGCCGCTTCCAGACTTGCAAGGTGTTGTCGACCCAGTCGGACGGGGTCCAGCCCACCGCCCGCGTAGTGCCGGCCGGTAGCGCGGTGGCTCCGTCAAGCCAGGTCTCGGCCAGGCGCACGGCGTCGGAAATCGCCGAGGTGGTCTTTTCGGGGATGGGCGCAACGAACCCGATCGAGTTCGATGCGACCTGCCGAGCCAGGTCGTAGTTGACCGGCCCGGAGGCTTTGCCCGAGGCCATCGCGCTGCCGACGCCACCGAACATCTCGCCGAGCTTGGTGAAAATCTGCCCCAATTCAGCCATGCCGAAATCACCACTGATCCCGAACGCGCCGAAGGGATTGGACCCCGCGCCGGACTCGGGATCGTTACTCCCTCGTTTGTCGCGGTCAGGGTCTTCTCCGGACGAGAAGCCGAAAGGCAGGTCAGCCATACACCCAACCGTACCCACCAGCGGAACAGAAAGCGCACTCCACCGTCTCGCTCGCAGTGAACGCGGCCCGCCAGGCTCCAACTAGTGTATGCGGCGTGAACAGGCGGATTTTGACCTTGATGGTCGCGCTGGTGCCGATCGTGGCGTTCGGGGTGTTGCTCGCGGTGGTGACGGTGCCGTTTGTGTCACTGGGGCCCGGTCCCACCTTCGACACCCTGGGGGAGGTCGACGGCAAGCAGGTCGTCCAGATCGAGGGCACCCAGACCTACCCGACGTCCGGTCACCTCAACATGACCACGGTGTCCCAGCGCGACGACCTGACCCTGGGCGAGGCCCTGACCCTGTGGTTGTCCGGTCAGGAGCAGTTGGTGCCCCGAGACCTGGTCTACCCGCCCGGCAAATCCCGGGACGAGGTTGACAAGGCCAACAACGAAGATTTCAAGAACTCCGAAGACGCCGCCGAATACGCCGCGCTGGGTTACTTGGGGAAGTACCCGAAGGCGGTGACGATCGCCACGGTCAACGACCCGGGTCCATCGGCCGGCAAGCTCAAGCCCGGTGACGCCATCGACAACGTCAACGGCACCCCGGTGGCCAACGTCGAACAATTCACGTCGTTGCTGAAGACGACCAAGCCCGGCGATGTGGTGACCATCGACTACCGGCGTAAGAACGAGCCTGCGGGCGTCGCGCAGGTCACGTTGGGCAAGAACAAGGACCGCGACTACGGCTTCATGGGGGTCGCTGTGCTCGACGCGCCGTGGGCCCCGTTCGAAGTCAATTTCAACCTCGCGAACATCGGCGGGCCCTCGGCCGGGCTCATGTTCAGCCTGGCCCTGGTCGACAAGCTGACCCCCGGCGAACTGGTCGGCAATACCTTCGTCGCCGGCACCGGCACGATCTCGCTCGACGGCAAAGTGGGCCCCATCGGGGGGATCACCCACAAGATGGCAGCCGCGCGTGCGGCGGGCGCCACCGTCTTCCTGGTGCCTGCCAAGAATTGCGTCGAGGCGACCTCCGACATACCGGACGGCTTGAAGCTGGTGAAGGTGGAGACGCTCAGCTCGGCGGTGGATGCGCTACACGCGATGACATCGGGGGCGCCGACGCCCAGTTGCTAGCGGGGTTGCTAGCGGGCCATCGGGTTCGGCGGTCACGATGCGTACAGTGATGAGCATCGGGGAAACAGAGCAGGGAGCGTAGCTAGTGGGAATGCGGCCCACCGCAAGGATGCCGAAACTGACTCGTCGCAGCCGGATCCTGATCACCGTCGCGCTGGGTGTGATCGTCCTGCTGCTCGCCGGTCCGCGGCTGATCGACACTTATGTGGACTGGCTTTGGTTCGGCGAGCTCGGCTATCGGTCGGTGTTCACCACCGTGCTGGTAACTCGCCTGGTGGTGTTTTTCGTGGCAGGCGTGCTCGTCGGCGGCATCGTGTTCGCCGGGCTCGCGTTGGCCTATCGCACCCGGCCCGTCTTCGTTCCGAGCAACGAAAACGATCCGGTGGCGCGGTATCGCGCCGCGGTGATGGGACGTCTGCGCCTGGTGGGCATCGGGGTCCCGACGGCCATCGGGTTGCTGGCCGGTGTGGTCGCGCAGAGCTATTGGGTTCGGGTTCAGCTGTTCCTGCACGGCGGCGACTTCGGTATCAGCGACCCGCAATTCGGCAAGGATCTGGGCTTCTACGCCTTCGAGTTGCCGTTCTACCGGCTGGTGCTCAGCTACGTCTTCGTCGCCGTATTCGTGGCGTTCGTGGCGAATCTGGTGTCGCACTACATCTTCGGCGGCATTCGGCTGTCCGGACGCGCCGGTGCGCTGAGCCGCTCGGCACGTATCCAGCTGGTCACCCTGGCCGGGATCTTGGTGCTGCTCAAAGCCGTTGCCTACTGGCTGGATCGGTACGAACTGCTGTCTCACACCCGCGGCGGCAAGCCGTTCACCGGCGCCGGGTACACCGACATCAACGCGGTACTGCCGGCCAAGCTGATCCTGATGGCCATCGCGTTGATCTGTGCGGCCGCGGTGTTCTCCGCGATCACCCTGCGAGACTTGCGGATTCCGGCCATCGGCTTGGTGTTGTTGCTGCTTTCATCGCTGATCGTGGGCGCCGGCTGGCCGCTGATCGTCGAGCAGTTCAGCGTGAAACCCAATGCCGCGCAGAAGGAAAGCGAATACATCAGCCGAAGTATCGCCGCGACCAGGCAAGCCTATGGCCTGACACCGGATGTGGTGACCTACCGCAATTACGTCGGCGACGGGCAGGCCACCGCCCAGCAGGTAGCCTCTGACCGCGCGACCACGTCCAACATCCGCTTGCTCGACCCCACCATCGTCAGCCCGGCATTCACCCAGTTTCAGCAGGGTAAGAACTTCTACTACTTCCCCGACCAGCTCTCCATCGACCGTTACCTGGACCGCAACGGCAATCTGCGGGACTACGTGGTGGCCGCCCGTGAGCTCAACCCGGACCGGCTGATCGAAAACCAGCGGGACTGGATCAACCGGCACACCGTGTACACGCACGGCAACGGGTTCATCGCCTCGCCGGCCAACACGGTGCGGGGCGTCGCCAATGATCCGAACCAGAACGGCGGCTACCCCGAGTTCCTGGTCAACGTCGTCGGCGCCAACGGCAACGTCGTGTCCGACGGGCCGGCACAACTGGACCAGCCGCGGATCTACTACGGTCCGGTCATCTCGAACACCACGGCCGACTACGCGATCGTCGGAAAGACCGGTGTCGACCGCGAATACGACTACGAGACCAGCACCGAAACCAAGAACTACACCTACACCGGCCTGGGTGGCGTACCGATCGGTGGCTGGTTCGCCCGCACCGTGTTCGCGGCGAAGTTCGCCGAGCGCAACTTCCTGTTCTCCAACGTCATCGGGTCGAACAGCAAGATCCTGTTCAACCGGGATCCGGCGCAGCGGGTGGAAGCGGTGGCGCCCTGGCTGACGACCGACACCGCCGTGTACCCCGCGATCGTCAACAAGCGGTTGCTGTGGATCATCGACGGCTACACCACGCTGGACAACTATCCGTACTCCGAGCTCACTTCGCTGTCGTCGGCGACGGCTGATTCCAACGAGGTGGCGTTCAACCGGCTGGCCCCGGACAAGAAGGTGTCCTACATCCGCAACTCGGTGAAGGCCACGGTTGACGCGTACGACGGCACCGTCACGCTGTACCAGCAGGATGAACAAGACCCGGTGCTGAAGGCCTGGATGAGGGTGTTCCCCGGCACGGTCAAGCCCAAGAGCGACATCACACCCGAGCTGGCGGATCATCTGCGTTACCCCGAGGACCTGTTCAAGGTGCAACGCATGCTGCTGGCGAAGTACCACGTGAACGACCCGGTGACGTTCTTCTCGACGTCGGACTTCTGGGACGTGCCGCTGGACCCGAACCCCACCGCCAGCAGCTATCAGCCGCCGTACTACATCGTCGCGAAAAACATTTACAAGAACGACAACACGGCGTCGTATCAGCTGACCAGCGCGATGAACAGGTTCAAGCGCGACTACCTGGCCGCCTACATCAGCGCCAGCTCCGATCCCGCGACCTACGGCAAGATCACCGTCCTGACCATCCCGGGCCAGGTCAATGGGCCCAAATTGGCGAACAACGCGATCACCACCGATCCGGCGGTGTCTCAGGACCTCGGTGTGATCGGCCGAGACAACCAGAACCGCATCAAGTGGGGCAATCTGCTGACTCTTCCGGTCGGTCAGGGCGGGCTGCTCTACGTCGAACCCGTCTATGCCTCACCGGGATCCAGCGATGCGGCGTCGTCGTATCCGCGGTTGATTCGCGTGGCGATGATGTACAACGACAAGGTCGGCTACGGGCCCACCGTGCGTGATGCGCTCAACACGCTGTTCGGCCCGGGCGCGGGTGATGCAGCGACGGGCATCGTGCCGAACGAGCCCGGGGCGCCACCGCCGGCGGCCGCTAACCCGCCGCCGGCCAATGTGCCGGGTACCACGCCGCCCACGGCCGTCGTGCCGCCTGCCCCGGACGGAGCGACGACGTTGTCGCCGGCCAAAGCTGCTGCGCTGCAAGAGATTCAGTCGGCGATCGGCGCGGCCCGGGACGCGCAGAAGAAAGGCGACTTCGCCGGCTATGGAGCGGCGCTGCAACGCCTCGACGAAGCGATCAACAAGTTCAACGCCGCTCGATAGCCTCGATAGCGAGGCCTCTTGCACCGCGAGCGCGCGTGTTTGTACGGTGACACGCCGTATAAGCCGGCATTTTGCGCGCCCTCGTCATGGCCGTCACCGCTGCAGCTGCCGCGCCACCTCGCCGTAGCGTTCGAAGCGCTCCTGATCGCCGACGGCGTTGTACAGCGCGAGCCGCGTCGCGATGCCCTCGTATTTGTCGGTCAGGGCTTGAGCCAGCCCGTCCCACGTCGATTCCGTGGCGAGCGTGGCGATGTGCTCGTCGGTGATCTGGGCGGCCATACCCGCGAAGTCCCCAGCCTTCTGCTTCTCCCGAATCCGCGCGGTCGTTCCCTCGAAACCGGCTTCGTCCCAGATGAAGGAATAGTTGGGCGTGCTCGAGTAGAAGGCCATGCTGGACCGGACAAGCTGGCGGTCTTTCTCGCGCTCCTCGTCGCTGTCGCCGACGATCGTCAGCACCGGTACGATCACATCGAGGTCCGACGGGGACCGTCCCGCCTTTTCGGCGCCAGCCGCGATGCTGGGCAGCACGTGGCGGGCGAGATAGCCGGGTTCGCCGAGCGGGTGGACGTGTACCCCATCGGCGACCTCGCCGGCCATCCGCAGCATCCACGGATTCACCGCTGCCACATCGACTTTGGGGTCGGGCGCGTCGATGGGGCCCGCACTCCACTGCGGGGTGATGAAGTCCAGGTTGTAGAACTCGCCGTGGTGGTCCAGTTTCCCGGTCCGAAACGCGGCAAAACACGCCTTCACCGCGCGGACGTAGTCGCGCAGCCTCGGACCGGGCCGCTCAAATTCCACGCCGTAGCGGCGCACCACGTGGGTGCGCACTTGCGTTCCCAGACCGAGCCGGAACTTTCCGCCCGTCGCCTCCTGCAATTCCCAGGCGGTGGCCGCGGTGACGAAGGGGCTGCGTGGAAATGCCACGGCGACACCGGTGGACAACTCAAGCCCCGGCGCGGCCTGGGAGGCCACGGCTGCATTGAGGTAGGCGGTGCGGCCGGTCTCGGTGAACAGCATGCCGGAAAAGCCGGCGGCCTGGGTTTGACGGGCCAGCTCTCCAATCCGGCCCAAGGGCTGCGGGGTCATCATCACGTCAATGTGCACGGCGCAACAGTACGCCCGGCCGGTGAGCGGTTCGTGCAAGTGGCTGCAGACATAGAACACCTATAATCAATATGGTGACTATCAAAGACCTGAATGCCGGCGCCCTGTTGTCCCACGTGACTACCGCTCCGCCTGGTCAGAGCCTCGACGTCTTCGGTGCAACGGTCGAATTCCTAAGCCACACCGACGAATTCTGCGTCATGCGCGGGGTGGTGCCGCCAGGGGCCGTGGTGCCGCTGCACCGGCACGCCGACGCCGAGGACTTCCTCATCCTCTCCGGGCAGCAACAGGTACTTGTCTCCGTCGGCAACCAACTGGCTTGGCGGGATGCGTCGGCAGGCGATTACGTACGCATACCCGGCAACGTCATGCACGCTCATCGCAACGTCACCGATGAACCGGCCGTCGACCTCATCATCACCACGTCGCGGCTCGGCAGGTTCTTCGCCGAAATTGGTCGCCCGGTCACGAAGGAGCTGCAGCCGCCGACAGCGGCAGAACTTGCGAAGTTCGTCGAGGCGTCGGCGCGGTACGGATATGTGTTGGCGACACCGCAGGAAAACGCGGCCTACGGCATCAACATGCCCGTGTTTTCGGGCTAACTAAGGTCGGGCCGGATCAACGCCGTGAACGTTTGCGCCAGCAGCCATCGCTCGGCGTCATCCCAGGACCAGCCACACTCGGCGACGAGTCGGTGCCAAGCCTCGTGTCCGAAGTAGAACCACAGGATGTCGGTGGCTTTGGCCTCGGTCACGCCGCGAGGCAGCGCCTTGAGTGTGCGAAGCCTGCGTGCGATCTGGCCCAACGCCTGCCGGTAACCCGCGTCGGACTGCCGAAGGATATCGGTTGCCGTAGCGTCAACTGCCGCAGCGTATTTCATCACTTCGATGATGTCGTGATAGCGCTCGTTGTCCACCCGAGTCCCATGCGCGGTGATCTTGAGGACGTCGGCCGCGGACTTGGCCTTGCGCACTGAGGTGAGGGTTTCGGCGACGATGGGGTCTTGCATCGCCTCTTCGATGAGCGTTGCCAGGATTGCCGTCTTGCCGCCGGTGCTCGTGTAGACCGTGGGTGGCGCCAGGTCTGCCTCGTTCGCGATGTCGGCGACGGTTACCTTGCCGTAGCCGCGCTCGAGGAACAGTCGCATCGCGGTGTCGAGGATGTTTCTGCGCGTCTCCAGCGCCCCTTTCGTCCGAAGCGCCGACCGGTAGGTTCGGGAGGATTTGACCGGCTTGGCTTTGGCTGCCGGCATTGGCTTCCTTCGAGGCAGGGGACGCGGTCTTTTAGAGGATATCTGTAATGAATATGGCATTCAGCTGCGGGACGCGGTGTGGAATCTGTCCCGGTACGCCTTAGGGGTGATGCCGAGGTGGCTCAGAAACACCCGCCGCAGCGTTTCGGGCGTGCCGAAGCCCGCCAAGCGCGCGGTCTCGCCCACACTGCGGCCGGCGTCGAGTGCTGCGCGGGCGGCATCGATGCGCACCAACTCCACATAACGGGCCGGCGTGGTGCCGAGCTCGGACTGGAAGAGCCGCGTCAACTGCCGGGTGCTCAACGAAGCCTGCACCGCAAGCGAATTCACGCTGTGGTTGGCAGCGGGGTTCGCCGAGATAGCATCGGTGGCCTTGCGCAGCGGAGACTCCGGCGGCGGGTCGGCCTCGACAAGCACCGAGAATTGCGACTGGCCGCCCGCGCGTTTGAGGTAGACGACCAACCAGCGGGCCACGGCGCGCACCAGGTCGGTGCCGTGATCCGCTTCGACCAGCGCCAGCGCCAGGTCGATGCCGGCCGATATCCCGGCTGAGGTGAAGATGTCGCCGTCGCGGACGAAAATCGCGTCGGGCTCGACGGTGATCTGAGGGAAAGCCTGAGCGAACAGCCGGACATCGTGCCAGTGCGTGGTCGCGCGCCGGCCGTTGAGCAGACCGGCCTGCGCAAGGACGAACGAACCGGTGCAGATTGACGCCAGCCGATTGGTCCGGCCCGCGATCGATCTGACCGCCTCGACGAGTGCAGGGTCGATGGGCCGCCGGGGCAGGTGGTCGCTGCCGGCGACCATGACGGTGTCGGCCGCTTCGATCTCGGAAATGGCGTCGGTCACGCCCAACCGGGTGCCGATCGAAGTGACGACGTCGTCGCCGTCAACCGATGCGACCTTCAGGCGGTAGTCGGCGCCGAACCGGTTGGCCTCGGCAAAGACCTCGCCCGCGCCCGCGACGTCCAGCATCGTCACGTCGTCGAACACGACGATGACCACCACCCGGGGAGCACCACTGCCGTTGGTTGCAGGCCGCACCCGTCCATTCTGCTGGCTGGTGTCGCTTTTTGTGGGAATCACGGCGCAAACGCCAAGGCCCGGTGTGGGTGCATCCGCTCACACTGATCACACCAACCAAGGAGGAACCCATGACCACTCAATCGATCGAAACCATCGCGGGTATCATCGTCCCGGATACACCGCTGGTACGCGACGTCACCGAATACATCCGCGACGTCGAAGACGATCTGCTTTTCGACCATTCCCGACGGGTGTTCCTGTTCGGGGCGCTGCACGGTCGCCGGCTGGGTCTGCAGCCCGACCTGGAGTTGCTGTACGTCGGTGCGATGTTTCACGACATTGGGCTGACGCCGCGCTACCGGGAGTCCATGTTGCGCTTTGAGGTCGACGGCGCCAACGCGGCGCGCGACTTCCTGCTTGAGCGTGGTTACGACCGGGCCGACGCCGAGAAGGTGTGGCTGGGCATCGCCCTGCACACGACGCCGGGCGTGCCGGAATTCCTGGACCCCGAAATCGCTTTGGTCACAGCCGGTGTCGAGACCGACGTGCTCGGCATGGGCCGCGAGGACCTGGTGCCCGAGGCGCTGGACGCCGTGACAGCGGCACACCCGCGGCCGGACTTCAAAAATCGCATTATCTCGGCGTTCAACGAGGGCATGAAGCACCGCCCGGAGAGCACCTTCGGCACCATGAACGACGACGTGCTCGCGCACTTCGACCCGAACTTCAAGCGAGCGAACTTCGTGGACATCATCCGCAACAACAGCTGGCCCGAGTAGTGGAAGGAGTGACCGATGGACATTTACGAGGCGCTGTACACGACCAGAATGATGCGGCGGTTGCGGCCCGACCCGATCCCGCTGGACACCCAGGCGCGGATCCTCGATGCCGCCGTTCGTGCGCCGAACGGCGGAAACACCCAACGCTGGCACTTCCTTGCGGTGGACGACCCGAAACTGAAAGGCCAGTTGGCTCAACTGTTTCGGCAGGCCCGCGCTGTGGAATACGAGAAGTTCAGCTCGGGGATGGGGCCTATGGCCGTGGCGGCACCAGGCGTGGATCCAACAGCGCACGCCGAGAATATGCGCCGGATCAAGGGTTCGGGAAATTACCTTGCCGACCACTTTGAAGAGATTCCGTTGTTGTTCTTCGTCTTCGCTATCGACGATCTTGGTGGCGCCAACATCTATCCGGCGATCTGGAGCGCGCTGCTCGCCGCGCGTGCCGAGGGAGTCGGCGGTGTCATGACCATGGTGCTCCGCAACTGCGAGGACAAGGTGAACGAGTTGCTGGGCGTGCCGGTCGAGGAGGGCTGGAAGATGTCGGCCATGCTGGCCCTCGGCTACCCGCGGGGTCGGTGGGGTGTCGCCGCCAACCGGCTTCCGGTGCAGGAGGTCTCGTCCCGAAACCACTGGGACGCGCCATTCGGGGTCGAGGTACCGCAGCCGTTGTGGCCGCCTCAGGATGGAACTGAAACGGTCCTGACGGCCGTCGGATAGCCGTTCGTGCCGAGCTTTTCGGGTCGGCCACGTCGCGGGCGAGTTCACCGTGCTGCAGCGGCGCCGGCGGCGTGGAAGATCGACTTGGTCGTTTGATAGGCGGCCAAACCCTCAGGGCCGAGTTCACGGCCGAAGCCGCTCGCTTTGATGCCGCCAAAGGGTGCGCCCAAGTCGGGCTGATACATGTTGATGCCGATGGTTCCCGTGTGCACGGCGCGGGCAAGCTGGGTCGCCCGCGCCTCGTCGGATGACCACACACTGCCAGCAAGGCCGAACTCTGAGTCGTTGGCGATGTCGATCGCTTCGCGGTCCGATTCGTAGGGGATCACCGTCAGCACAGGTCCGAAGATCTCGTCACGGGCTATTCGCGCCGAATTGGGCACGTCGGCAAAAACTGTCGGCGCCACATACCAGCCTCGGCGGCAATCTGCCGGTACGCCGCCTCCCGTGACGATTCGGGCGCCTTCCGCCTTGCCGATCTCGATGTAGTTCAATACCCGTTCCCGCTGACGCGAACTGACCAGTGGACCGATGTCGACGTTCTCGTCGAGCGGGTTTCCGACGACCAGATCGTCGGCCATTTCCGTCAGCGCGTCGACGAATTCCCCGTAGCGACTGCGCGGCGCGAGGATCCGCGTACCGGCATAACACAATTGGCCGTTGTTACCGAAGGACACCGACCGCAGCCCTTGAATGGTGGGTCCCAATTGGGCGTCGTCCAGGATGATGGCGGCCGATTTCCCGCCCAACTCCAGGGTTATCGGACGGACAAGTTGCCCGCAGGTCTGCCCGATGAGCCGTCCCGTGTCCGTCGATCCGGTGAAAGCCACTTTGTCGATATCGCGGTGACCTACCAAATACGCGCCGGTCTCGCGCCCACCCGGAATTACGTTGAGGACGCCGGGCGGTAGCCCCGCTTCTTCGGCTGCCTCTGCGATCGCCAGCGCGTCCAGCGCTGTCTCGGGCGCCGGTTTCAAGACCACGGTGCAGCCCGCTGCCAGTGCCGGGGCCAGCTTCATCGCGGCCAGGAGTTGAGGCACATTCCACGGCACGATGGCGCCCACCACGCCGATCGGCTCGCGGCGCACCAGGGTGTGCCCGACCAGACTCGGCCTGAATTCCTCGATGTCGAACGTGTCTATCAGTCCTGCGTAGTAGCGGAATATCACCGCCGGCAGGAAGCCATTCGCTTGCCGAGAGTACGTGATGGGGGCGCCCGTCTCCCGGCTGCACAGCTCACTCGTATGGAGCGCAAGTGCCTCGAGTGCGTCGGCCAGCGTAAACAGGGCTTTGGCGCGATCGGCGGCCGGAGTCGACCGCCAGTCGGGGAGTGCGCGCCGGGCCGCCGCCACGGCGTCGTCGATATCGGCGCGGGTAGCGCTCGCTCCTAGTCCCAGGACCTTTTCCGTCGCCGCTTCTATTACCGGCTCGACATTGTCGGCGTCGCGGAATTTCCCGTCGGCAAACAACTTTCCCTCAACTAAATCCACTGCGATCCTTTCGTCGGTCACCCTTCTACCGCAGATGCGCCAGCCAACGCGTGTCTGTGTCGTGTGCCCTGTACACGCAGTGCGCATCAAATTGACGTGTCGCTATTTGAAGGAAATCTGTCTTAATACCCGGACCTTGGCGGATCGTCTCCGACCACACACTGGCACTTGTGATTTCGCGATCATTCAACGAATCCTCGTGCACGCATACGGCAGCCAGCGCACCGGAAAACATCGCGGGTGCGGTGGGGTTCGCGCCACACAGGCGCATCACGTCAGCCGGCCACGGTGTGTCGGCAGCGATCTGGCGCTTTCGCGGCGAACGGGTCTACGAATTGCGGGGGCCGGCGCGGGAAGGCATAGACCTGGTCTCCCTTGCGCTCAGCGGCAACCACCACCACATCTACTTCGGGAACGGGCGGAAGAAATGGAGCCGCCCGCATCCGGCCTTCCACATGAATCTGGTTGCGGCCGGCGAACGTCCCCGAGGGATATTCAGGTCAGAGCAGCCATTCAGTTACCTACACGTGTATCTACCGCACAGGCTGGTCGAACGTGTCGCCGCGCAGAGCGGTGTTATGAAGGCGGCCGGCTCCGTAACGCTTATAGACCCGATGTGCTCGCGTGATCCGTTCGTGGAGAACATCGCCCGTCAGATCGTTCGCGAAATGAGCTACCCAGACGCGTATTCGGCTATGACGATCGATTTGCTCGCCCAACATCTGGTCGTCCGCCTTATCCGGGAGCATTCCAGTCTTTCCGGTTCCATTACCCGAACGGAGAGAAGTGTTGCCGGGTACCGTGATTGGCGCCTGAAGCGGCTGGTCGAGTATCTCGAAGCCCACGTGTCCGATGATGTCGGCCTAAACGACCTGGCCGAACTGGTGGGACTGTCAGCGGCACGCGTGGCAACACTGTTCCGTGAAGGAACAGGAGAGCCACCGCATCGGTGGTTGATGAACCGCCGTGTCACCAAGGCGTGTGAGCTGTTGGGCAACCCCTCCTTGAGTATCGGCGAGATCGCGCAGCAATGCGGATTTGCCAGTCCACAACATCTGGCGACTGTGATGCGCCGGCTGCTCGCCACCACACCCACCGAATTTCGTGCCAGCAAGCTTGGAGCTGACATTGTCTGAACCGAAAGGTAATGCCGTAGTCCTGGGGGCCGGTATCGCCGGACTGCTGGCAGCGCGGGTGCTTGCCGATTTCTACGGTTATGTGACCGTCGTCGAACGTGATTCATTGCCCAACGGACCGCGCAACCGTCGGGGAGTGCCCCAGGGCGGGTTGCCGCACATCCCGACGGCACGCGCCACACAAAGCATGGAAAAGCTGTTCCCCGGCTTCCTTGCCGACCTTGTCGCCGGCGGTGCGCGGGTGTGGGACGACGGTGATCTGTCGCGACTCTGCATGAACTTCGGCGGGCACCAACTGTTGCGGTCCGGCACCATTCCCGACCCCGGTTCGATCGTCGTCCACTACGCGCATCGGCCATTTCTCGAATGGCGGCTGCGCCGCCGCGTTTTGGACATTCCCAACGTGACGTTTGCCGAGGCCCACGACGCGGTGCGGCTGACTTCGACCGGGCAGCTCGGCCGGGTGACCGGCGTGGTGTTGGCCCGGCGCGACTCCGGTGCCGAACGAACCCTTTTGGCGGACCTGGTGGTGGATGCCACCGGCCGCGGCTCCCGGACGCCGGTCTTGCTGGAGCAATTGGGCTATCCTCGTCCGCCGGAAAGTGAACTGAAGGTGCATGTCACCTACTCCGGTCTGCCGGTCTACGTTGCGCCAGGCAGGTTGCGGGAGAACATCACCCTCACGGCGGCCGAGCCAAAGCGCCCACTGGCTTTCGCCATGTTCGCCGGCGAGAACGACAACTACATGCTGGCGGTGCAGACACTGGCTGGGCGTCCGGCGCCGACCGACCGCGCCTCGTTGTTCGACTGCCTGACCGACGTCGCACCACCACATGTGCTAGCGGCCGCGCGGTGCGCGGAACCACTCGCCGACCTCATGCAGTACAAATTCCGGGCCAACCGTTGGCGGCACTACGAAAGGCTGACCCACCGGCCGGATGGCCTGATCGTAATGGGCGACGCGATGTGCACCTTCAACCCGCTCTACGGCCAGGGCATGACGATCGCCGCCATCGAGGCCTTAATCCTGCGCGATTGTCTGCGCCACGGCGACGAAGATCTGCCGCGGCGCTTCTTTCGCCGCGCGGCGAAAGAAGCGGGCGTGGCTTGGCGGATGGCGGTGAGTTCTGACCTCGCGCTGCCGCAGATAGCGGGGAAGCGAACCGCGTCGGTGCGGATCCGAAACGCGGTTGTTGACCGCATGGTCACGGCGGCAGAAACCGATCCGCTGGTGGTACAGCGATTCCTGCACCTGATGAACATGGTCGGCCGCCGCGGGCCGCTCACCACTGCATCGACATTGTTGCGCACCGTATTTCGATGAGAAGGGACAACATGGCAAGAACTGAGAACGACACCTGGGACCTCGCGACGAGCGTGGGTGCGACGGCCACCATGGTCGCTGCGGCCAGGGCAGCGGCCAGTCGGCAGCCGAATCCGATCATCAACGATCCGTACGCCGCACCACTGGTCTGCGCTGCCGGTGTCGAATTCTTCGCGCGGTTGGCACGCGGTGACATCGAGTATTCCGATCTCGGAAGTGCTTGGATAGCCGACTTCTTCGCGGTACGGGCGCACTTCTTCGACCAGTTCTTCCCAGACGCGATGGCGGCCGGTATCCAGCAGGCGGTGATCGTCGGCTCGGGGCTGGACTCCCGTATCTACCGGCTGGCATGGCCGGCGGAAGCCGTGGTCTACGAGATCGATCAACCCGCGGTGCTTGAGTTCAAAACCTCGACGTTGGCCGAAATCGGCGCGAGTCCGTTGGCTGAATTGCGCACGGTGGGAACCGATCTGCGCCAGGACTGGCCAGCGGCGCTGCGGGAGGCAGGCTTTGACAGCTCAAGTCCCAGCGCGTGGATGCTCGAGGGACTGATGATCGGATATCTCCCCGGTGACGCGCAGAACCGGATGTTGGACGACATCACCGCACTCAGCGCCCAGGGCAGCCGACTTGTCGCCGACCATCTACCACGCGGGGCCCAGTCCATCGGAGCCTTGATGGAGGAGCTTGCTGGAGCCTGGCGACAGTACGGGCTCGACGCCGACCTCAGCGGGCTGACGTATACGCATGAACGCAACGACGCAGACAATTACTTGCAAACGCACGGGTGGGCCACCACCTCGCGCGAATTGAGCGATCTGCTGCAGGCGGCGGGGGTGCCGGCCGGTGACATGGACACCAGCTCCAACGGGCAGGGCGCAATCAGATACTTGCTCGCCGCGCGGACCGCCCGATGACCCAAAGTGTGGGAAAGACGTCTCGTTGGCCTAGTTAGCTGTACGGCCGCGGTGCGCATGCTTAACGCATGAGTTCGAAGGCGCAATCCGTACCGCGATGGTGCATCGCGGCCTCGTGCGGAAGCGTCCGGGCGACCGTGCTGGTGGGCCGGGATTCGAACCCGAGAACTTTGACACCTCAACGGTTCGAGGAGGTGGTCCCCATGACCGAATTGCAAGTGACGGGACGGCGTTTGGTTTGGCATGGCATGTTGCTATTCCTGGTCGGCCTAGTGACAGGAACCCAGCAGCGGCGCTTCACCAACATGCGCATGGCGCTTTCGGCGCACCTGGAAGGGGTGATGAACGGCACCTTCCTGATCGCGCTGGGTGCGATCTGGACCCAGGTCAAGCTGCCGCCCAATCTTCGTCGCGCGGCCCGATGGACGACCCTCTACGGCACCTACGGCAACTGGTTGTTCACCACGGTTGGCGCCGCGCTCGGCACCGCCGCCGCCAATCCGACGCTATCGCAGGGACATCACGGCAAGCCGTGGCAGGAACGTCTGGTTCTGCTCGGTTTCCGGAGCATGCGGTACGCGTTCCTCACCGCAGTAGTGCTGATCGTTTCGGGCTTGACCCGTGGGCTGTCCGAGGAGTGATCATCATGCGTTTGATAGTTGGCATGACCGGTGCAACCGGAGCCGCTCTAGGTATCCGGCTGCTTGAAGTTCTGCGCGACCTTGACGTCGAAACTCATCTCGTACTGAGTGATTGGGCCCGCGCGACCATCAAAATGGAGACGGATCACAGTGTCAACGACGTCCGGGCTTTGGCATCACACGCATACAGCGCCCGCGACCTCGCGGCCGGCATTTCCAGTGGGTCCTTCCGCACGGACGGCATGGTTGTCTGTCCGTGCAGCATGAAGACGTTGAGCGCCATTCGAATTGGCTTCAGCGACAACCTGATCACCCGTGCCGCTGACGTAACCCTGAAGGAACGCCGCAAGCTGGTTCTGGTTGCGCGTGAGGCGCCGTTGAGCGAGATCCATTTGGAAAACATGCATTACTTGGCGCGGATGGGTGCGGTGATCTTCCCGCCGACAGTGGCCTACTACGCGCGACCCACCTCCATCGACGAGGCGACGAACTACGTCGTCGGCCGGGTCATCGACCAACTCGGTATCGAGCACGACCTGATCAAACGCTGGAAAGACGGCGTGAATGGCACGCGATCGGTTGCAGGCGTGACACTGTGAGCAACGAACTGGTACCCGACCTGAGGAGTTGGATGGCGACCCTCGAGGCCGCAGGCCAGCTGCGGCACATCACGGCCCGCGTCGACTGGGATGAGGAAATCGGTGCGATCACCCGGGCGAATCTGTCCCTGGGTGGACCAGCGCTGCTGTTCGAGAACATCGTCGGGCATGAAGACACCCGGTGCACCAAGTTTCTGACGTCGGCGATCGGAAACCGGTGTCAGATCCGGCTCATGCTGGGTCTGCCGCCCAGTTCCAGCGATGCCGCCGTCGTGCGTCACCTCAAAGACGCGTTCCTGAAACCGATTCCGCCGCGCATTGTGCAGACCGGTCCGGTGAAAGAGAACAGCATCGCGGGCGATCAGATCGACCTCTGGCAGTTTCCGGCGCCGAAATGGCATGCCGCCGACGGCGGTCGGTATATCGACACGTTCTGCGGTGTGGTGACCGAAGACAAGGTGACCGGACGCGACAACATCGGGGTCTACCGCGGCATGATCGTCGACCGCGACAAGATTGCCAAGCTGTTGGCGCCCATCCAAGGTTGGGGCGGTCATCTTCAGCAGTACAAGCCCGAGCCGATGCCGGTGGCCATCGTCTACGGCTGGCACGACGTATTGCCGTTTTGTGCAGGCAGTCCGTTTCCGAAAGATGTCTGCGAGTGGGACATGATGGGCGCGCTGCTCGGCCGGCCGGTAGATCTGGTGGCGTGCGAAACGGTGCCGTTGCATGTCCCGGCGAGCGCCGAGATCGTCGTCGAGGGTTACGTCGACCCTGACCCGGCTACCTTTGTGCCCGAGGGCCCGTTCGCGGAATACCCCGGGTACCTCGATGGCCATGCGGCACCGACGCCGGTGCTGCAGGTCACCCGGATTACCCATCGCAATGACCCGGTGCTGCGGGGCTCGCTGGAAGGCATGCGGCCGGGATTCCTCGTCGAAGACTCGATGATCAACTACGCCCGCTCCGCCATCGCCTGGAACGTGCTTGAAAGCGCCGGCGTCCGGGGCGTGACCGATGTGTGGATGTCGCAGGTGTCGAATGGCACCAACATCGTTGTTCAGGTCCACAAGGCTTACCGCGGTCACGCGCAGCAGGTCGCCGCGGCGCTGTGGGGTACCAGCGGATCCATCTGGTTCTACAAGAACGTGATGGTCGTTGAGGAGGACATCGACATCCACGATCCGCAGGCACTCGACTGGGCGATGGCCTACCGTGTCAACGTCGGCCTCGGCGACATCTCGTTCTATGGGCCGACACTCGGCTCACCGCTGGATCCCTCCACGCCACCCGAGAAGGCAGACATGGGCAAGTACGGCAGCGGCGAATGGACGAGGGTGCTCATCGACGCGACGCGAAGCTGGGAGTTCGAGCCGCGCCCGGAGTGGGGCGGGCGCCACTATCCGGCGGTCAACAAGATCTCACCGGCACTGGAAGCCCGGGTCGCCGCCCGCTGGGACGAACTGGGAATCGGCATCGCGTATCTCAGTGCGGACCGCCGTGAACTGCTGACGATGGAGCAGCTCAGCCGGCGCCTGCCGGACGTCTAGGTGCCCTTGACGTTCATGATCTGCCGCAACGAGGTGACGATTTCGACGAGTGGTTCCGCGTCCGTCATCACCTGGTCGATGTCCTTATAGGCCTGCGGAATCTCGTCGATCCATTCCTTGCCGTGCCGGTATTCGATGCCCGCCATGGCCGCTGCCAGATCCTGCTCGGTAAAGAGCTTCTTGGCTTTTGTCCGGCTGAACCGGCGGCCGGCCCCGTGCGGAGCCGACCACAAGCCGTCGGCGTTTCCCTTGCCGCGCACGATGTATGAGCGCGTGCCCATCGAGCCGGGGATGATGCCCAGCTTGCCCTCGGTCGCGTCGATTGCGCCCTTGCGCGTCAGCCAGACAGCCTCGCCGTCGATTTGCGTCGGGACCGTGTAGTTGTGGTGCGTGTTGATTCGCTCCAACTCCACACGTTGCGCTTGCACACCCAGCCACCGAGCGAATACGTGGACAAAGCGATCCATCATCTCGGCGCGGTTGAGGTAGGCGAAGCGCTGAGCCCACTCCAAATCCTTGATATACCGGTCGAATTCGGGAGTTCCCTCCTTGAGGAACGCAAGGTCGTGGTTCGGCAGCTTGACCGAGGGGTCCTTTGTGCATTGCTGCAGCGCGATCTTGATGTGCCGCTGTGCAATCTTGTTGCCGACGCCGCGCGAGCCGCTGTGCAGGAACAGCCAGACGTTGTCATCGGTGTCCAGACACAATTCGATGAAGTGGTTCCCGCCGCCCAGAGATCCCAACTGCTCCATCCACTTTGGGCTGTGCGACAGGTCGACCTCGAGGTCGTCCTGCAGCTTGAGCAGTTCGTTGTGCTTTTTGGTGGTGAACGGAAACCGCCGCAGCGACTTGTTGTAGTTGCCCGGCGACAGCGGAATTGCGTCCTCGACCGCGCGCCGCAGTTGAGGCAGCTTTCGCCGGTAGTCGCCACCGAACTTTGCCGACAGATCGTCTTCGGTGAAGCGTGTCTTGGCCGCGACCATGCCACACCCGATGTCCACCCCGACCGCCGCCGGGATGACCGCGCCTTTGGTGGGGATGACCGTTCCGACGGCCGAGCCCTTGCCCAGGTGGGCGTCGGGCATCAGGGAGACGTGCGGATGCACGAACGGCATCGACGCGGTCGTCTTTGCCTGCGCGATGGTGTCGCCTTCGATTTCCGAAGCGAAGTTCAGCAGCTTCTCTCCGATGCGTTGTGACATGTCGATCTCCTTGAGCGCTGTTGCGATGGGCCGGCGCCGAAGGGGTCCGTGGGCGACTAGCTGTCGGATGTTATCCATCTCCAATGTGCCCCGGCAACGGATTTTCGTCCAGATCGGACGGCTCATAAGCGCTGTTCAGAGCCCGATTTGGCCAGGTTCGCTCGCGTTCGGTAACCTTGCATTCACCGACGCGGGGTGGAGCAGCTCGGTAGCTCGCTGGGCTCATAACCCAGAGGTCGCAGGTTCGAATCCTGTCCCCGCTACTAGCGAGAAAGGCCCTCAGGCGCAAGCCTGGGGGCCATTTTCTATGGCGATTCGATGGCGGTGTGCCATTCCTGTTCGGTGAGGTGGACTCGCCCTTCGACGCTGAGCTGGGATTTACAGCGACCCGCTCGAGTTGCGGCGAGCGCCATAACTTCGTTGCCGGCGATGAGCTGCTCAGAAAAGCCGTTGGCCAGCAAGAAGCCGAAGTGCCAGGGACCGGGTCTTTCTGCGGTCAACGCCGGGAATGCGTGTAGATGCTGGCATCAACGCGCAGCTTGTCGATTTCTTCGGCGCAGCTCACGGGCTGGTGAGGCGACCGACGATGATTTGACTAAGCAGCAAGATCGGCCGCATCACCTCGGCTGACATGTTGGTTCCGGCGGCGGCACCCGACGCCGTTAAGACCAAAAATCATTCATCGGTGTCGCGTACATGTCATTAAACGTCAATGGCGCCAACGGAACTCCCACTGCTGGACCGAGCGCGTACTCAATCGTCGACATCAGACTGTACTGGTCGTAATACGAGTTGGTGGTGAACTGGCCTGACAGCATTCCCGCGTTCACGGCGCCCTGGTTGGGGATGACGATCATCGGAACGTGGTTGCCCTGGTTGCCGATGCCCAGTCCCAGATTGTTGAAGTCCTCGTCCCACGTGATGATGATCACGTCACGCTGATTGGCCGTGTTCCATGCGGTCGAGTTCTGAATGAGTGAGACCTGTTGTTGCAGGAACTGGTCGCCGGCGGCGACGTTGTACTGGTGATTGGTGAGCTGGCTGCCGACGAAGTTAAGGATGCCCAGGGGCGAATCGACCGGGCCTTCCATGTCATTGGCGTTGTTGGCGACGATCCAGCTGAACCGCGGGGTGGTGTTCGCGTTCTGCAGATCGATGCTCAATTGCGTCAGCGGGAGCAGGTGCTGCTGCTGGTAGGCGACTGTGTTGTTGAAGACGTAGCTGTACTGAGCAGCGGGTATCTGGAAGGTGCTGTAGTCACCCGCGGACACCAGCGCGCCAGGGTAAGGCATGCTCTGCGCATAGTTGGCCCACGAAATGTTCGCGCCATCCATCTCCTGCATGAGGCTCGGTGCGTTGATGGAGGGCGGGTTGGGGTTGTAGGTGAGGCCGAAGTCCGAGCCGCCCAGGATCCGGAAGTAGTTGGGAGCGCTGGGATGGCTGTTGGCGAAGTAGTTGTTGGCCGACCCGTAGGTGTTCAGCAGGCTGTTGATGTAGGGCGCATTGACACTGCCGACGATGTCCGTGAAGCCGTGATTCTCCATGTAGATCAGGAACACGTGATCGAGTTGGCCGACATTGGAACTCGGAACGGTCAGCGGTGCCGGGGTCAGGCCGGGAGCGCCGACGGTGAAGGACAGGTTGTCGGCGTAGGCGTTGTTGTAGTGGTTCGTGATGGGGTTGCTGTCGTTGAACGTGGCGGTGACGACCGCGGAGGTGGTGCCCGCCGGGATCGTCCCGGAGACTGACCGTGGCTGTAACCCAGTGATCCCCAGACGATCCAGCACCGACACTGAGGTGGTCGAGCCGGTGCCCAGAACAGCGCCGCTCGAGTTGAGGAAGGTGACCTGCAGGGAGGTCGAGGACGGGTCGATGAGCGCTCCGCCGAGCAGTCCAGTGAGCGTGTAAGGCGTTGTGCCCGTATTGATCTTGGCTGCCGCGGCGGTGAGGTCGACGGTTTGTCTGATGCTGGACGTGGCCACGGGGCCGCCGCCACCGAAATTGGCACCGGCCCCCGGCGGCGCCGTGCCCGGGAAGCCCAGGAAACTCGGCAGGTCGGGGAACGGGAATGAGACTCCCAACACATAGCTGACGCGGGGGGTGCCGTAAGCGATGATGGTCGGGGTGCCACTAACCGACCAGCCTGGGTAGGTCACCGAGCTGGTGCCCGACGGTGACGGGGTGGCAATTTCGAAGTTCCCGTTGACCAACAGGTTCGGGCTCATCGGCAAGCCGGGAATCCCGGTCAGGCCCAACAGGGTTCCGCCGGTGCCGATGGTGCCGGGGCCGCCCAGCAAAGCGAGCGTCGCCGCGTTGCCGGCGTTGCCGCCGTTGCCGCCGTTGCCGATCAGCAGGGCACCGCCGCCGATTCCGCCGTTCCCGCTACCGAAACCGGGGGCACCTTCGGCGCCGGTCCCACCGGGACCGCCGTCACCCAGCAGCGTTCCGCCGACTCCGCCGTGGCCGCCGGTCCCGCCGGTGCCGGCCGCGGAGAAGCCGCCGGTTCCACCGGCTCCGCCGGAACCGAACAAAGTCGCGTTGCCACCCGGTCCGCCCTGGCCGCCGGGGGTCAGCAGGAGCGACGCTCCCGCCGTGCCGCCGGTACCGCCGGAGCCCCCGGAGCCAAGCCAGCCGGCGATGCCTCCACCTCCGCCAAGACCGCCACCACCGCTGCCCATTATGGGCTGCAGCACCGATCCGCCGGCCCCACCGGAGCCGCCGGCACCGGCGAATTGTCCGCCCGCACCGCCACTTCCGCCTGGACCGCCGGTGCCGGCCAGGCTGGCTCCGCCATCCCCGCCGACACCGCCGGCGCCGACCACGGAGCCGCCGATAGTGCCGGATCCGCCGCCGAACAGCGAACTGGCGATGCCGGCGGCGCCACCGGCTCCGCCCGCACCTCCGGTGGTGCCGGCTCCGCCGACCCCCCCGTTACCGCCACCGGCACCGACCAGGCCGCTCAGTGCCCCGCCGGCGCCACCGGATCCGCCGGCCCCGCCGAGGGCACCGGGGATCGTGACATCGGCCATGGCGCCGGTCCCGCCGACCCCACCGCCGCCGAACAGCCCACCGGTTCCGCCGGCTCCACCACCGCCGCCGTTGCCGTCGGCGCCGACCGCACCCGCTCCACCGGACCCGGCGTTGCCGTAGAACAAGCCGCCGTTGCCGCCCTGGCCGCCGGATCGGCCGACACCGGACGCGCCGAACCCGCCGGCCCCACCGGTGCCGCCGTTTCCACCGTTACCGCCGGCGCCGCCCGCGCCGCCGTTGCCGGCGTTGCCGCCCGCGCCGTTGT
>NZ_MVHT01000300.1 GCF_002086275.1 Mycobacterium intermedium
GGGGTCGGCGGTGCCGGTGACATAACCAACCAGGCGCTTGTCCCCGGGGCGGTCCTCGCGGGCGATCACCACCGCTTGGTCCACCCCGTCCAAGGCGTTCAGCGCGGCCCGGACCTCACCTAGTTCGATGCGATACCCGCGGATCTTGACCTGCTCATCGACCCGGCCGTGGTAACGCAACTGACCATCAGCACCCCAGCACACCAGGTCCCCGGTCCGATACATCCGGGTCCCGACCCCGCCGAACGGGCAGGCCACAAACCGCGACGCCGTCAACCCGCCGCGCCGCCAATACCCCACCCCGACACCCGAACCGGCCACATACAACTCGCCCACCACACCCACCGGCACCGGCCGCAACCAGCCGTCCAGCACGAACAGCGCCGCCCCCGGCACCGGCACCCCGATCGGCGCCACCGCCGACCCCGCCACCAACGGGGCGCTGATCGAGGCATAGATCGTCGCCTCGGTCGGACCGTAAGCATTGACCATCACCCGACCCGGCGCCCAGGTCTGCACCACCTCGACCGGACACGCCTCCCCGGCCACGATCAACGCCGTCGACTCCAACCCCGCCGGGGACAGCATGGCCACCGCCGAGGG
>NZ_MVHT01000301.1 GCF_002086275.1 Mycobacterium intermedium
TGGCGATACCGGAGATGGCGTTGCCGAGGTTCTGGACGCCGGACAGCAACGTGCCGGAGTTGTACCAGCCCGACGTCCACGCCCCGTTGGCGTTGGCAAGGCCCGAACTCCAGTCGTTCGAGTTGAAGAACCCGGACGTGTTGCTGGCATTCCCGTTGAAGAAGCCCGACGTCGTTGCCGAGGAGCCCCCGAAACTGGACGGGCCCGGGATGCCCAGTTGGAGTTGGCCGAGCAAATTCATCTGGAAGGGCACCGATATGTTCGCCCCGACCGCGAGGTTGTTTAGGACGATCTGGTTCACGACTATCGGGCCCATCGCTGGGACCGCTTGGTTGCCCGAGATAGTGATCGTGATCAGCACGGTCATCGAGAAACGGACCGGGATGGTCATTGCAGGGATGGAGACGGTGATCGGATCGATGTAGCCGGTGATCGGGATCGTTGAGTTGGTGCCGCCCACCAGGTTGATCGGAATCGCCGGGAAATTGATCGGGATGTGGTAGCCGTCGGCCCCTTGACTGTCGCCCAGGTTGAATGCGCCGAAGTTCCTGTCGCCGGTGTTCGCGAAGCCGGTGTTGATGTTGCCGGCGTTGGCGAAGC
>NZ_MVHT01000302.1 GCF_002086275.1 Mycobacterium intermedium
GTTTGCCGGCCCCGGCCCCCATTGACCTCTCGTTTCCGCTGTATAGCCGCGACATTAGAGCTTGACTAGAATCGGAGTCGCGGCTACACGCGCGCGGGTAGGGTTAGGCCACGGCGGCCTGCGGGGTGCGCTCGGCCCGCCTTCTCGGGAGGCGAAGTGGACATCGTCCTTGGGGTATCGATGGAACCCGCGGCTGTCCGCTTGGTGCTGGTCGAGGGTGAAAATGCCGACGGCGTGACCGTCGAAGAAGACAGTTTTCAGGTATCGCACGGTGGTGCCCCCACGCAGGCGATCTCGGCGCTGGTCGGTACGCGCGAAGGGGCGGCCGAGGCCGGCCACCAGCTGACCTCGGCCGGCGTGACCTGGACGGATCCCGCCGCAGCGGCTGCGCTGCGCGATGAGCTGGCGGCGCGTGACATCGGCAACGTCATGCTGGTATCCCCGTTGCTCGCGGCGGCCGCCCTGACGCAGACGGTCGGGTCCGCTCTGTACTACCCGTACATCGCGATGTTGTTCGTCGAGGCCGACAGCGCCACGCTGGCCGTCGTCGATGTCGCCGACGGCTCGATTGTCGACCTGCATCGGCAACCGCTGGGA
>NZ_MVHT01000303.1 GCF_002086275.1 Mycobacterium intermedium
TGATCGCGCTCACTGAAATTCCCCACTGACGCTCATCGAAATTCCCCACCCGTGTGGCTCCGCCGAGAAGGGCGGGCCTCCTTCGATGCTGCTGGTGTCTGATGCCTGCAGCGCTGCCGAAGGAGGCCCGCTTTCTCATGCTCACATGGGAGGACGATGTGGAAGTACATGCCCTGCACAAACGTGGTTGGTCGATCTCGGCGATCGCCCGCCACACCGGATTCGATCGCAAGACGGTGCGCAAGTACCTGGCCGGCGACGGCACGCCCGGGGTGCGGGCTCGACCGGGTCCGGACCCGTTCGATCCGTTCGTCGAGTACGTCACCGCGAGGCTGACCGAGGACCCGCACCTGTGGGCGCGCACTCTTTATGACGAGTTGGAGGAATTGGGCTTCGGGTTGTCGTATCAGAGTCTGACGCGCAACATCCGCCGTCGGGGGCTGCGTCCGGTCTGCCAGGTGTGTCGCACGGCGACCGAACGTCCCAACGCGGTGATTCCGCACGCCCCGGGCGAGGAAACCCAGTGGGACTGGCTGGACTTGCCGGATCCGCCCGCATCGTGGGGGTGGGGAAAGACCGCGCA
>NZ_MVHT01000304.1 GCF_002086275.1 Mycobacterium intermedium
GTGCTCAAGGCGGGGGCCGCCTATGTGCCGATCGACCCCGCAGTCCCAGTGGCGCGGGTCGGGTTCGTGCTCGCCGACGCCGCCCCGGTAGCGCTGATCACCACCACCGAGTTGGCCGACCGCCTCGACAGCCACGAGGTGCCGGTCATCACTGTTGACCACGCGCAACATCATTCGACCGCGCCGCTGCCGGCGCCCGCCCCCGACGAGGTCGCGCACCTGATTTACACCTCGGGCACCACCGGCACTCCTAAGGGGGTGGCGGTCACCCATCGCAACGTCACCCGGTTGTTCGCCGGTGCTGCGCCGGTGCCGACGGGGCCGGATCAGGTGTGGACGCAGGCTCACTCGCTGGCCTTCGACTACTCGGTGTGGGAGATCTGGGGGGCGTTGCTGCATGGCGGGCGTTTGGTGGTGGTGCCCGAGTCGGTGGCCGCTTCCCCGGAAGACCTGCACGCGCTAGTGGTCGCCGAACAGGTGTCGGTGTTGAGTCAGACACCCTCGGCGGTGGCGATGCTGTCCCCGGCGGGGTTGGAGTCGACGGCGTTGATCGTGGCCGGGGAGGCGTGTCCGGT
>NZ_MVHT01000305.1 GCF_002086275.1 Mycobacterium intermedium
TGATCGGCCAACCACGGCAGCGCGTCGGTACCCACCTCGCCCTGCCACACGTGCCGCTCCGGCTCCTCGGCCAGCCGCACGTGGGGGCCCAACAGCGGATGGACCGCCACGCTGCTCCCGTGCGCGAGGCGATCGGTGGTGTCGTTGAGCAGTAGGCGCCGGTGCGTCCATGCCGGCAACGTCGCGTCGACCAGACGGCCGCCGGGATAGAGGACCGAGAAGTCCACCGCCGCACCGGCCGCATACAAGTCACCCAGCAGCCCGCGCAGGCCGTTCGGCAGCGGCTGTTCACGGCGCATGCCGGCCAACGCCGCCACCGACGAGTCCAGGCTGCGGGCGGTCTGGTCGACCGCGTGGGTCAGCAGCGGATGCGGGCTCAGTTCGGTGAAGACGCGGTAGCCGTCTTCCAGGGCGGCCTGCACCGCCGCGGCGAACCGGACCGTGTGGCGCAGGTTGTCCGCCCAGTAGTAGGCGTCGCAGTAGGGCTCTTCCCGCGGGTCGAACGACGTCGCCGAGTAGTAGGGGACCTCCGGTTCCAGCGGGCT
>NZ_MVHT01000306.1 GCF_002086275.1 Mycobacterium intermedium
GAGTAGATGTCGGCGCGGTAGGTGACCTCGTCGTTCGAAAACCGTTCGGGCGCCATGTATTTCCAGGTGCCCACCGCGGTGCCGAGTTGGGTGAGTTTCTCGTCGGTGGTGGCGCTGGCGATGCCGAAGTCGACCAGGTAGGCGAAGTCGTCGGGGGTGACCAGGATGTTGGGGGGTTTGACGTCGCGGTGCATCACCCCGGCGGCGTGGGCGGCATCGAGGGCCGAGGCGATCTGGCTGATGATGGCCACCGCGCGCGGCGGGGTCAGCGGGCCGTAGCGTTTGAGCAGGCTGTCCAGGTCGGTGCCTTCGACCAGGCGCATCTCCAGGAACATCTGGCCGTCGATCTCGCCGTAGTCGTGGATGGGCACCACGTGGGGTTCTTGGAGTTTGCCGGCGATGCGGGCTTCGCGTTTCATCCGCTCGCGGAAGACCGGGTCCTTGCTGAACTCCGCGGTCATCACCTTGACCGCGACCGTCCACTCCTTGACGGTGTGATCAGCCTCGTAGACCTCGCCCATCCCCCCACGGCCCA
>NZ_MVHT01000307.1 GCF_002086275.1 Mycobacterium intermedium
AGGCCGACAGCGCCACGCTGGCCGTCGTCGATGTCGCCGACGGCTCGATTGTCGACCTGCATCGGCAACCGCTGGGACGCGCCGAGCGGGACAGGCGTGCCGAGCTCGTGGCAATGGTCGCCGAACTCCAAGCGCCGGCGTCGCGAGCGAAGGGCCTGTTCGTCGTCGGCTGTGGCGTGGACATCGTGCCGCTGAAATCCGCGCTGGAGGCAGCGACCTCCCTGGCGGTGAGCTTCCCCGCGGAACCGCACCTGGCTCTGGCCCGGGGAGCGGCGCTGGCTTCGGCGAACGCACCGCTGTTTGCGTCGTCCACGGCCGCGCTGGCCTACGCGCTGGATCCGGGCACCGGTGAGGTGAACTCCCAAGCCCTCACCCCGACCTACCTCGACGTGTGCGCCAACGCTCACCTGGGTGACCAAGCGCTCGCCTACAGTGCCTGGTCGGACGACACGGACGGCGTGGACGACCCGGTCGGAGTGCGGGCCAAGAAGTCGCGCCGGCTGGCGCTGGCCGGCAGCGCAATGGCCGGGG
>NZ_MVHT01000308.1 GCF_002086275.1 Mycobacterium intermedium
GCGCCTCCGTTGCCACCGTTACCGGCCAGCCACCCGCCGTCGCCGCCCGCACCGCCGGCACCGCCGGCCCCGCCGTTCTGTCCGGCGTCGCCGTCACCGCCGTTTCCGCCCGCGAGGTTGAATTCGTCGGTGGTGCCCGCGGTGCCCGCCTTACCGGCGGCGCCCGCCTTGCCGGCACCGCCGTTGCCGCCGTTGCCGCCGTTGCCGACCGCCCCGCCGTGGCCCCCGGCGCCGCCGGCCCCGCCGTTGCCGCCGGCGACGACCGCATCAGCGCCGTTGCCACCGTTGCCACCGTTACCCCCGCTGGTCGGCATCGGCCCGGTCAGACCGTCGGCCCCATCGAACCCGCCCGGCCCGCCGGCCTTACCGCCGATCCCGCCGGCCCCGGCGGCACCGGGGTCACCGCCCGCGCCGCCGGCCCCGCCAGCTCCGGCGACACCGGCGACGACAACGCCGTTACCGCCAGCCCCGCCGTTGCCGCCTACACTCGGCGGTGATGTCTGGAACCCACAGTGACGCCGTAGCTGAC
>NZ_MVHT01000309.1 GCF_002086275.1 Mycobacterium intermedium
CCGGCTACGCCCCCGTCATCGGTTCGCCCATGCTGATGGCGTTCGCTCAGCGCAGCCCCTTCGCGGAGAACTTCCAGTCGATGGGCAAGAGCCGGGCGGGCGGGAGCAAGTTCCTTGCCGAGCTCAACGAGCTGCCCCAAGAGGAGTGGCCGGGCCGGCTTCGCCGCTTCCTGTCCGAGCAGGTCGGCCTGATTCTGCGCCGCACCATCGACGCGGACCGCATGCTCGCCGAGTACGGTCTGGACTCCCTAGGCAGCCAGGAGCTGCGGATTCACATCGAGGCTGAGACCGGGATCCGGGTGAGCACCGTTGAAATCTCCACGATCCGAGATTTAGCAGAGTCTCTTTACGACAAATTGACCTCAAAAGCCAACGCCGCACCTACCTCGTGAGGTAGGAATGCACATAAGCACCGTGCAGGGGTTGGACTAGGAGGGGCCGTGATCATAGGTGGGGGCTCAGCAGGTACCAGTATTGGTGTGGGAATAGTTCACGAGTGGGAGCCGGGTTCGGG
>NZ_MVHT01000030.1 GCF_002086275.1 Mycobacterium intermedium
GGCTCGTCGCCACTCCACAATGTGGCTGGAATACAGCCCCTCGCGGCGGAGCACCGCGCCTTTCTCACCATCAGGCGACGCGTCGTAAGCGGCCAGCACCTCCAGCTTGTACTTCGCGGTGAATGTCCGGCGCCGGGCACGTTCGGGCACCTCGGGATCGGGACGTTGCTTTCCGTCGTCGGCCATCCGACCAGGATGTTCCATCCCGGTCGCACAGACCAACGTCGTCACCTTGCTTGTCATCTCAGGGAGTCTCTCCATCCCCGCCCTCGAGTCATTAATTGTCAGGGGGTGGGCGCCTCAACTCAGGTTGGCAGAGAGGGGAATCGCCATGGCTTACAAGCTGATCGACGCCGCTCAGGCTCGTTGGCGCGCCGTCAACGCTCCCCACCTGGTCGCCCTGGTCCGTGCCGGAGCGGTCTTCCATAAGGGCAAACTACTCGAACGTCCTACCGACATCACCCCACCCGAACCGGCAGACGACGCCGCCACCACGACCGAAACGGAGGTCGCCTGAAACACCCGATCCACAGGTATTGACGATTCCTCCACTCGGGCAACAGAGTCCCACAACGACTGGACCACTACGACGGGCTCACCTCAAGGTGTGAGCCTCTGCTTATGCTTAGCTATCGGTCCGCACAACGCGATGACCTCGGATCGCGACACTAGATTCCGCAAGAACGGTGTTCCAGCCGCATATGGTCCCGATGAGCTCAGGTCGCGCATACAGTCCCGCGCGCATCTCGGATCGTGTGAGCCGGCTGTAGAGGTCGCGTCGTGCATCGTCAGCGCCCAAAAACTCTTCTTTGCGGTGCAGCACTGGCGGATTCGGGGATTGGCGGTAGTCCCGCCAGTCCACCGTCAGCTTCCGAAGATTCACAATTACGGAGGATGCGAGCGTCGGGTGTGCGTTCCGGTCGAACTCGGGATACGTCAGATACGACACCTGCGGCTCGGTCACTGACAGCTTAACCAGGTTTGCGTGCTCGACCGTGCCGGACAGCGCGCGGGCGCAGCCCTCGTAAACCTGGAGGATTGGCGGAAGCTCCCCCAGAGCACTCCGATGCACATAGAGAGCGCTCGGGGTCTGCTTGCCGACAGAACTCGACCGCGCGTTGACGAGCACTATCGCCGGGTCGCCGCACGCCAGCAACATGCGGTCCGCTTGTATGCACGCATCTTGGTACTTGCCGAAGTGCGTGCGGATATCGATTGCGAGTGTCGTTCCCAGCTGGCTGAAGCGTGGCCTGCCGTTGAATCGCGAAAGTGCAATGTAGACAAGGAGTTCAGCCCGTCGATGAATCGCTACCTGCTTCCAGTAATCGTCATCAGTAACCTTGCGGATGAGCTGCTGGGCACGCGCGATGCTGCCGACGGCATCTTTGATGGCTGATTCCGACTCCGGGCCGATCTCTCCGGTACGTGGCGCTCGTCCGTGCACCTTCATAAAGGACAATAGGGGCTCAAGAACGGTCTCATTCGCCTGGAAGAGTTCGTGCGGATCAATACGCAAACGTGGCCGGTAGGTGTGCACACGTTCAGCCAAGAAGGCTTGAGCATCGGCGGCTTCCCGAAAGACGTAATAAACACCCGGCGCTGCGGCATACGCCTCGGTGCCGAGTGTGTCTTCGATCCACCGGCCCAGTTCTGCTTGTTCGTAAAGCTTTTGAAACGTCCCAGTTCGCGTGACCAGACCGTCACCGAGCGGACGTCCGGTCAGACTCCGCGCATCCCATGTGAGACGCGAGGAAACGACCAGAGCTTTCTCAGCTAGCGCCCATGCGCTTCTTAGGGTTTCAGCGCGTTCACGGGGGTCTTCAATCACATTCACGACATACCCGAGGTTCACGACATCGGCGGACTGAACCGAAGCCGAGGGCCGGTGGGTGGGGTCCCAACCGTCTACGGTGTAGCCGAGAGCGGTTAGGTTTCGGATGTCATCACCCTTACCGCAGCCGTAATCGAACACTGACGTGGTTGACGTGACTACTGCGTCACGTAAAGCCCTGGCGACTGGCCGGGATAAAGCCGCCCGGCTCATCGCGGTCTTATGCCGGGCGACTTGATCATTCATGCGGCGGGGTCACCCGCCAGCGCAAGACCTGCAAGTCCTGCGACGTCGGTGACTCGCGGATCACCGACGAGATAGCCGATGCCGCGGTGAAGATGTAACCGGAACTGAGTGGCAAGTGTTTCGTCGTCGAGTGACAAGCCGTCGAGGTGGCAGCGGTATCTCACCAATCCCCAGTAAAGGTCACCGTGCTCGCCCGCGAAGACGCGCCACGACATCTCGACGTTGCTGTCGAGAGTTAGTTGGACGGTGGGTGGCGGAGCTGGCTCGGCCAACGAGCGGCATAACGCCCAGCGGCAGAGGATGTTCCAGTTGAGTATCCCCGTGCGACGTTTCAGTGTGACGAGCTGATCGCGTGCTGTTTGGGAGAGCCGAATATTCTCGATTGCCATGACTATCCCCAAAAATATCCGTTGACCACAGAGGTCGAGTTGGTTGATTGGTTGAAGACCAGTCGGTACTCGCGACCGACGTGCTTCGCTATGCGGGCGTACGCTTCATCATCGATCTCGGTATCCGTGGACAACAACAGAACCTGATGGCTTGCGTACGGAAAGTAGCGCTCTAGTAGATGTTGTCGGTGAGAGCCATCGAGTCGACCAAGCGGGGTATCGATCACCACGGGGAGAGGTTGTCCTGCAGCGCGAGCAAGTCCCCACAGCAGCGCTACAGCAAGCAGCTGACGCTCGCCTGCTGACAAATCACTTGCTGGTAGCGGGAGTCCATCCTGGCCCGACAGTTGGACGATGTTTGTCTCCGGATCGACATCCACCTGCGTGATGAGGTTCTCTTTGCGGAGGAGGCGTCCAAGCGCATCGAGTATGTATTCAGAGATCCTTCGAAGATGGCGCTGACTGGCCGCCAGCCTGAGATCCGTCAGCGTTGCTCGCACTCTGTCAACGTGTTCGACTAGTCGTCGTTCGTCGTCTGCCTGGAGCGACGCTTGCGCCGCTTTCTCAAGAGCCGATTCATACGCTGCGTCAGCCCGTGCCCGTTCCTGACGGGCAAGGTTCAGTCGTTCCTCGGAGACAAGCAGTGCCGTGCGGCGTCGCTCCACCTCGTCCGCGGCATCGCTGCGTTCGCGTAACAGTGATCCGATTGCTTCGTCATCAGGGATTGCGACCAACACACGTTCTGCTTGGTCGAGCTTTCCGCTTGTGTCGGTACGCATCTCGATCAACTCACGCAGGCGCTTATCGGCACTGGGCAATGTCGACGAGATGAGGTGACGTAATGCTGCGGCGTCGGTGATACCGACGATTTCACGGGTGGAGGATGCGATCGTTCGCGCCTCCCTATCCGTGGTTAAGAACTCTTCGACTTGACGTCGAACTGCGGACGCGACCTTCGCTTTTGCCAGGAAGGTCACGACATCGGCGTCTCGACTGGCGAGGATATTGCTGACCGCCCGGTATTGCCGTGCCTCAGATTCCGCTTCGACTTGGGTCGACATATCCTGCAGCAACTCTGAAACGAGAAGCAGGGGAGCTGCTTCGGCCATTTCATGTCGAATCGCATCTTCGATGCGGGAAAGCTCGCTGCGTAAGGTACTAGCCCTCTGCTCGGCCGATTCGCGTTGTTCGACGAGCTCACCACCTGCTGCACGGAAACGCTCATTGATTTCGTGCAGGGTGTTTTCCGCGCGCTCGACACTGACACGCAGCCCAGCGGCCTGCTGAGCGGCTGCCTCCTCCTCCTGCCGCTTAACGGTAACGTTCTGCTTGCATTCGTCCACTATCGCAAGCGATTTGTCAGATACGTGGGCCTTGTGATGACGCTTCCGTAAGACAGCGAGGTCAGTCGAGAGTCGGTCGACGAGTTCGAGGCCCATTAAAGATGCGAGCGCCGACGAGAGCACTTCCTGCGAGCGCTCAAGATCCGCAAGGGCTTCGATCTGTTCGCCATCGAAAAAGAAGAGCCCAGCGATCCCACGCGGAAGGAATGCTTCGACGTGCTCGCTCCAGGTCGAGGTCAACGCTTCGTCGTGTCTACCGTCGACGGAGACAAGAAGAATTTCACGGATGGATGACCCGATACTCCGCCAACTGCGTCTTATCCAGTATTCCTTTTCGACTCCCTCTTGGTGGGCGTGGAACGTTAGCTCAAGTGCAGCACCCTCACTTGCCGGCACCCCCCGGTGAATCAATCCGCGAAGGTAAGCCTCGTAGCTGCCGGACCTTCTCGCCGCAATCCCGGCGAGCGGTCCGTAGAGCACGAGATGAATTGCTTCGAGCAGCGTGGTCTTGCCAGCTCCATTTAGCCCACCGATCAACACAATCGGTTTCTTCGACGATGGTGGGGTGAGCTCAATCGTGTGGCGGCCCGCGAATGTGCCGACGTTGTGCAGAACGAGCTGGTCGATGATCATCGTTCGACACCCGCCTGTGCAGTCCGCACGAATCCATCTGCGACATCCAATGGATCGGGCTCATCGGGTGTTGGTTTGTCAACTCTCTCAAGCGCCGCTTTGCGATTGAGTGCCCGCTCAGTCGCGTCGTCCTCATTCTCGTAGAACCCACGACGGAGCGCCTTCTCGAGGGAGTCGAAGAGCCCGGCGCGACGTGCGCGCGACCGATGTCGCTGTTCGACGTCGAGCAATTCGCGCACGAGCTCGAAATGTAAACGGTCATCGCCGACGACTTCGGAAAGGACTTCGACCACGTCCGCGCCCAGCGGAAGGTGCTCATCTAGGGGACGGCCGGGGTAGCGCTCGCCAGTAGCAGCCTCATATATCCTCGGAAGGTTGTCCTCGAACTCATGCTTCTCTACAACCCAGTGCCGGCGAATTTCTTCGAGCTCGGCCAGCGTGATTAGTTCGAGCGATCGAACGTAATCGGGTCCATGGGCCCGGATCCACGTCTGTGCCTCGAGAAGCTGCCTCAGCCACTGCTCTCGCGACTGCTGGGTATATGGGCCAGGTATGGGCTTGTCGTGGAACAGCTGGACTGAACCGTTCATACGGCGGAAATCACGAAGGTGACGGTCGTCCGCGACATCCAGTGCGTTGCGTAGTTCGAGCAGCGGAAGCATCCACTCCTTTTCATCGTCGTTCTGGATCATCGCGGACATCGACTTGTCCTTGTCGACCAATGTGCACGTCCAGCAACCGAAGCGACTGTCGCCGCAACTGGGAGTCGTTGAGTCAACGACCAACGGGCACTCGCCGTCTGGTGACGCTCCTTGGTACATGGTCAAAAGCTCTTTGTTTGAGTAGCCCCATGGGTTCGGAGTCTGCATGAGGAACGTCCACACGTCGTCATTCGACCAGTTCTCGACGGGGGAATACACCAGACAATTGGGCAGGGACTCATTGGGACTCAACAAATCTCGGGACCGCCGAGCTTCGAGTGCGGTCATCCGATGAGAGCGACCGCTGCTTTCGGCTTTCCGCGTGCCCAGCACGAGGATCGCTTCTCCGTGCGTGCGAACCATGCTCCTGATAAAGGTGTTCGATGGTTTGATCTTCAACCGTTCGGTACACCAGCGGAATTTGGGGCGAGGAGCGGGATAACCGCGACCTATTAGATTGACCCAGAACGTGTCAGTTACCGCGGGAGTCAATCGATGGGGCTTGATCGGAAGCCACTGTGTTTCAGCCTGTTTCGATAGCACCTCCAGGGAATGGGTAACCCATGAGGCGACAACAGGATTCTCGACCAGCGTGTCGGTGCTAATGACGTGCACCGGCTTCGTTCGTTGGGTGGGTGTAAGGGCTGCAAGCGCCAACCACACGAGCTGGAGCACGGCGGTGGAATCCTTTCCACCCGAGTATCCGACGACCCATGGCACCGCGTCCGCGAGATATAGCTCTTGCGTCTGTTTGAGAACTGCGTCGATTGTTGCCACATAGCCGAGACGGTCGAAAGCGGACCGATTCCGCGGCATGATCGGTAGTTCGCGTTTCATTTGTCTCTCCTAGTGAATTCGCGCTCAGCCTGCTGCTCGTCAGGCGGCAATTCCAATCCAAGCGCGGCTCGGATGTGGCCTGCAGTCAGCAGGATGTTGGAGGCGCCTTTACTTACCTTGCCGCCGATAGTGGCGCGGCCCTCCCAAACCGACGCGTTGGATCGGTGCCAATCGATCTCCCCTAGCTTCGAAAGAACTGCCACCCAATCCGTTTCACTGTTGGACTTGCGAATCAGGGCGTTGCCGATCTTGCCCAGAGATTGGAGAACGATGCCGTGACTATGAATGAAGTCGCGCCGAATCTCACTCGAGTGCACCTGACGTCTGCGGACTTGGTGCCACTCGGGAAACTGGTCGGCGACGACAGCCCAATAGCGGGCCGCCAAATCGACGCGACGCTCGAATGAACCCACCTCGATTCCTTCTAAGAGCGATTTGTTGGCGCTGTAGAGCGCGGATAGTGTGAACAGTTTCCGTGACCGAATAGACAGGTTGCTTGTCTCAGTTTCGGTCAAGTCGCTGAAGAAGGGAGAGCGGGTCACGATAAGCTTTGTGATTACTGACAGTTCGTCGCGGTTGTCATACAGCACACCGATCGACTTAGAAGGTCTGATTGCGTGGCGGTTGAGGTCGGCGAACATCTGTTGGCAGCGTTTTAGCCCGACATCGAGGAAAAGAACGATAGCGATGCTCTCGTCCCCAAGGTCGGGGTTCTCGACCAGCGCTTGCTGGATCGCCGCTCTACGGTGCTGCCCATCGTTGATAATGAAGCGAGCAGACATAGGGATCGATAGCATCCCGACGCGCTCGCCGGCAGTGGCTGCGCCATCGATCGGTTCGAACTGCACGTCCGCGTTGATAGACGCAGTCAACGCCGAAAAGATATAGCTATCAGGATTTTCGACGATATACCGCGATATCTCGGGTATGCGGGCCTTGTTAAGGGTGCGCTGTGCGCGCATCTCGGCCGGCACCTCCTCCTCGTCGAAGGAGAACAGCTTCGGGATGAGACGTAGCGGACACATCGTCACGTAATACTCGCGGCCGGCCTGGACGCCGCGAATCGCGGGGAAGTTGTACTCGAAGCCCGCGGATTTCTTGCTTGTCGCCTCGTCGCTCGCGCGGCGCTGCTCTAACGTGGTCATGCATGCCTCCCATGGCGGATGTACGTATCCTTTGGTCCGTACTGATGGACGTGTTGATCCGTACTGATGTCTGAACCTACACGTACGATTGCTGCCATGACCGTAACTGCCACCACCGACACGCCCGGTGGAAGCGATGCCCAAAAACTCCAACGACCGGTGTACCTCGATTGCAATGCGACGACGCCAGTCGAGCCGGCGGTGATGGAAGAGATCGTCAGATGGACTGTCGAGGAGTTCGGCAATGCTGGGAGCCGCACCCATCACTACGGTCAGGCTGCAAAGAATCGCGTGAATGCTGCCCGAGCGGATATCGCATCCGTCGTCGATGCGTGCGCGGACGAGGTAGTCTTCACCAGCGGCGCCACAGAGAGCAATAACCTGGCGATCCTCGGTCTGGCTTCACATGGGGTTCGGACTGGGCGTTTACACATCGTTTCGACCCAGATCGAGCACAAATCCGTGTTGGGCCCGCTCGACGAGCTGTCAAGGCGCGGATTCGACGTGACTTTGATTCGTCCGACGCCGGGCGGGTGGGTTGATCCCGACGAGGTACAAGCGGCTCTACGCGCCGACACGCTTCTTGTTTCAACCATGGCCGTGAACAACGAGACGGGGGTTGTGCAGCCCATCGCTGAGATTGCCGATGCCCTCAAAGAGCATGAGGCATTCTTTCATGTAGACGCTGCGCAAGCATTCGGTAAAATCATCGCCCCCCTGCGCTTGAAGCGCATAGATCTGATGTCGATCTCGGGCCACAAGATCTATGGGCCCAAGGGGATTGGTGCATTGATGACGCGTCGGCGCCGTTTCAGTCGACTTCCGCTCGAACCCCTTCAGTATGGCGGCGGGCAGGAGCGCGGGCTGAGACCTGGCACCCTACCGGTGGCCCTTATTGCGGGGTTTGGCTTAGCGGCGTCCCTTGCCCTTCAAAATCATGAGCAAAGGGCCGCCAAGTGCGCAGCGATTAAGCGTGAGGCGTTAGCGTCGCTGTTGCCTCTGGGGATCGGAATCAACGGAGATCCAGACAGGACGATTGAACACACGATCAACTTTTCTGTGCCTGGGGTCGATTCAGAGGCCGCCATTGTTGCTTTGAAAAACCTCGCTGCAGTTTCGAATGGATCAGCTTGCACTTCACAGAGTTACGAACCAAGTCACGTGCTAGTTGCAGCTGGACTACCTTCCGAGCAAATCGAAGGCGCGCTGCGAATGTCGTGGTCTCACCTTACGGTTGTGGACGACTGGACGGCTATCGCTGAGACGTTAGGACGGCTAGCGCGCCCCTAGGCGGTTGACGGCAGCACGGGAGGGACCGCTTCAACCGACCAAGCGGGGGATCAAAAGACCCGAACCCGAGAAGCTGGATGAGAGTGCAGGCACGAGCGAAACGAGTATGGAGGAGTTGCTTGGCCAGGACGAAGTTGCAGAAACCGTTAGGCCCATGTAACGCCGCCCAAGAGTTCGTCTACTGACAGAGGTCGCGCCCCGCCGCCTTCAGCCAATGCGTCTGTTACCAGATCTACAACGATAAGGTCGACCGGCTGGTGCCTGACGTTGACCTGCTCTTGGATGTATTCGAGTCCGCCATTTGCGTATTCTTCGAAGATCCTGATTCGTTCTTCCAAGCGGGAAGCATCCATGATTTCAGGATCGTCTGAAATCGTGTTCGCGGCAATCATGTTGATAAGCGTATCGCTGAACCCGGGATAGGTAAGCACCTCATATCGAATCGGATCGCCCGAACTGCTGCTGAACGGAACTCGGCGCTGCTGATGAAACCCCACAGCTGCAGCAAACAAGAGGATATCGCGGTACGTGGGAAACTTTGCTTCGTTTTGCATCTCTTGCATGAGCGCCTCGTGCTGCTGCGGTCGACGGGCACGAACCTCACCATGTACGGTGGTCATTTAATTACCTTCAATTCGGAATGATCAGACGTGTCTGACCGAATGTACGGATACGACATCCCTTCCAGCTCGATGTCCTCGGCAACATTTCCCTGTGCAGTCGTGTGCGCCTCAATCACGCCGAGATGACTGACGTAAGGAAGTAGTTCTGTTACCACTTTACCGAGGCCTTGGCTCTTGCTAACTAGAACTACCAGCTGCGGCGCCATCCTCGCCAGTGCCCGCGAAACAGCTTCTTGGTAGTCCTGATCTAAGGAGCCAAAAGCAGCGTCCATCACTATCGGGAAGGTTCCTGCATCGATAGCCGGCGTACCTTCCGCCCGGCCGACTTTTCGGATTTCCCGAGCTAGCTTTGAAACAGCTGCTACGAAGCTTAGGCTCAGTATTTGGTTCTCGCCAGTGGACTTCGGAACAGGCAACTCGACGCCATTAACGTTCTGGTGAAGGGTCAGCTCGAATCCCTCGTTAAGCGTGGGAACGTATGGTTTGAAGGTGATTCCTTTAAATACTTCCTTGACTTCGGCGTCGAGACGTCGCCGCATGTCTTCCTCTCGGAAGGCAAGTATTTCTTCGAGCGCCTTTTTCACGGACTGCACTAGATCGGATCGTGATCGAGCCTTTTGTGCCAACTCGTCGGTTACCTGTGCCCGCGAACGTTCTTTAGTTTTCTGCTCGATTTCTCTTGCAATTGCGTCCAGCTCTGCCTGAATTGAACCCTTGCGTTGGTTTTTGACAGCGATGCGGCCTTCCAAATCAATTCGTTTGTTTTCTAACTCCTGAATGCCCTCCAATCGGCTGGCTTTGAGCTTGCCGTCGAGTTCCGATTTGCGCGCCTCCAGGCGTGATACTCGTTCACGCTCAACCTGAATACGATTTAGCAATGCGCTGAGCGCATCCCGCAGATTTGCGCGTGCGTCCGCTAGTGGTGCAATCTGGCCGCTTAGTTGTTGCCAGGCGGTCTCGACGGCCTGCAACCCAGCCCGTTGCCGCCACTCCCTGACGTGACTCCATGGCGTGCTGTGCTCAACAAGAGGGGTTCCACAGATGCACGAGCCCTCTTCAAGCAACTGGTCAACGAACTCTCGCTTGAGAGGGGCAGGCAACGCCCCTTTTTGATACAGGTTGTCGGCCATCGCTGCCGTCTTTTCGCCCAGGGACTCCGTGAATGCCTGGAATCCTTTCGTCGCCACCAACAACGCGCGCTCTGTCAACGCTGCGTCCCGAGCTTTGCGCGCTTCCTCAAGCTCAGTCGAGACGGAGTCACGTTCAGCCTGGATCGGCGCCGCTTCAGCGTGCTGTCGTAGCAACTCCATAATGGCGTCACGCTCTTCAGTCAGTATCGCAATTTCGCCCTCAATGACCTTCAAGTCATCCTTGGCCTTCGTTTCCCTATCTGTCAGCGAGTCGATGGCATCCTGAATTGCGCTAGCGGTCGCACCGCCGTGCTTTTTCAGTTCATCAGTGAGCTTGCGGTTCACTTTTGGTAGATGCACGATTGCGCGTTCTACCTGCTCCAGATCAAGTAGGACTTTAATGTCTTTCTGCACCTCAGCGTAGGCGCCCTTCTTGACGAGGTTTTCAATCCGTTCGCCGTTGAAGAAAAAGAACCTACTTACGCCGACCGGAAGAATGCTAAGGATGGTTTCCTGAGGAGCGTGACTCACCTCAGACGAGCCATCTGGACGCGTAGTCCATAGCTCCAGTGTGGGCGATACTGGGCCTTGATGGTCAGATTCCTTGCGGAGGTGGGCACTTCGACGTAGCCGATAGTCCCGTCCTTCATGATCGAAGCGGATTTCTACGGCGACCTCAATCGAGTCGCCGATCGGGAGTTCTCGCCACACGCTGTCCGTGACCATACGCTGTTGCTGCTCGACGTCCTCGGACATATTGCCGTAGAGACCCCAGGTGAAGGCATTGAGCAGTGTTGTCTTACCTGCACCATTCGCTCCGAAAACCAGCGTGACTGGCCTCATGGCATCCGAAGTCAACTCGAGAGTCTGCGTCCCCCTAAACTGACGGAAGTTTGTCATGGTGATTGACTGTAGTTTCACGGGATAATCTCCTTCACCGCTGCCAGCAAGTCGTCAGTCGCGTCGTAGGCGGCGATATGGAGCTTTGCTCGTTCGATCTCAAGAACACGTTTAAGCAATGCTAACTGCTCGGTGCTAAGACTTTCTAATACTTGTCTTTCGGTTCGCACTTCTGTCATTCTCGATTCCTTCGGCTTCGGATTCTTGCATTAAGCTGTTTTACATGTCCATAAGTTGGTAGCGCTGTTTTAGGGGGCGCAAAACTTGCAATGTCGTCTCATAGTTTTCTGACAATTTCCCGAACTCGTTGGCCCTCTCCAACTCCCGGACGAGGAGAGCGCGTTCGATGTTGAAGTTAATCGTTGCCTCGGCATTCGGTACGGCAAGGTAGTCCAAAATCTCTGCCCGTTGTTTCCCCGGCGCGCGTCGCAAGAGGCGCCCGCGACGCTGGATGAACTGTCTCGGATTGCTACTGCTTGCTAGCAGGTAACCGACACGCGCATCCGGAATGTCAACCCCTTCGTCCAGGCAACGCATTGCTACCAGTATGCGCAAGTCATTTCCTGTACCGAAACGTCGGAGGAGCGCCCTCCGTTGAGTACGTGGCGTTTCGGATACGTAAGTGTGTCCCGATAATTTGAGTGCATTCCCAACGAGGTGCATCACCTCGTCGATTTGTCTCGGTCCAGGAGCATCGCCAGGCTCCGACGGGCACCGGCCTTCAGCGCAATAGATTAGCTGGAACCACAAGTCCCGGCGGGACTGTAGATCAGCGCGAAGTGCGGGAAGTTTGCCTCGGGCGTGACCGAGGACGCCCGCTCGCTGACGAAGCAAAAATCCAAGGGGCGAATCCGGGCTCGCATACTTCAAGTCGTCGCCAGATGCGACGCATTGCGCGATCTGTGCCGAGAGTTGCACATAGAGATTGGTCTCAGCATCGTCCAACTCAATGAGCCGAGGAAGGTAGTGGTACGGGGTGAGCGCCCCTATCTTGATCGCGTCCCCAAGCCCGAGCTCGCAACAGACTGGCCCGAAGTACTCAGTGAGAGCATCCGTCCCCTCGTCATCGAACCAACGCTCTGGTGTCGCGGATAAACCGAGGCGGTAGGTGGCGTTCTGAGGTAGCGCTGAACGAAAAACCTTCGAACCGAGGTTGTGCGCCTCGTCGGCAATTACCAGTAGCGGCAATGTAATCCGTGATAAGAAGGACTGGAACCGTTGGCTGGCAAACGAATCGTTCGTCGCAACCATAGCCATTACGGGACGCTGACCCATACGTGTTGCTGCGAGTTGCTCTTCGACCACCGGAAGCCACTTTTGACTCGACTCGTAGACCGCCACAGGCCGAACCCCGAAGTCTTCAATCTCAGTGATCCATTGGTCTACTAGGTGAATTAGCGGAGCTAGAACCAGCAATACTAGCGGCTGTTCATTTTGGCGCAACATGTCGCCCAGTTTGGTTGCCGCCACCATTGCCGTCTTGGTTTTGCCAGTGCCGGTGGCCATCTTAAGGATGCCGCACCCTCTCTGGGCTAGCCAGGCCATCACGGCGTCCCGTTGGTATCCGCGCACCTGCAAGCCATCTGGGATCTTCAGTCGCGGTGGCTCGCTAACTTCTACCGGCGCCGGAATCAAAGCGTTGTCGGTAGCCGGCACAGGACAATGCCGGCGGGTTTTTCCGAGCATGATTAGTCGCTCGCGTGCGACCGCGGGGAATCGTTCCACGCTCAAGTGTGGTGTCTGATTTGACCACAAGGCGCTGAAATCCGCCTCTAACCGCAATGCCCGCGCGCCGTCTCCCGAAATCCACCCACGGTAGACCTCAACCGACTCAAAATTGGCCATGAGCCCGCCGTAGGTCTCGTTGCTACTACCCGTAAACCCCACCAAGTCCCCAGCCTCATCACGAAAGATGCCGATCTTTTCGTGATAAATGCCGACGCAATTGTCTTGTTCGACGAACGCGAGTTTAATGTCGAGCCGCCCTTCGGCGATTAAACGTCCCACTACGCCGAGGCCGTCAAGCACAACATTAGGCTGTTCGTCATGAAGTTCGCGTAGTGTGGCCCGCTCAACCACGGCACGTATGTCATAACCGCGGTTTATGTCGATGATGTCATCTTCGGTGAGATGCGGAGAGGCAATGAGCCGCATCGACCCGCCGCGACTGGCGAAGATCTCAATCCCGCGTGCGTAGAGCGCCAGGCTAGTTGAAGTAAAGTAGCCGACTGCGCGGCTGTAAGACGATGAAACAGAGAATGCGGGCAAGAAAAAATTCTTGACCACATCTTCCCGATCGCTGCGGTAACGATCGCTTAGTTTTAGAGACCGCAGCCCATGCATAGTGTCAATCATAAAAGGTCCAAGATCTCATCTATGTCTGCATCATGTGTGTGCTCGGCTCGCGTATGGCCTGTTTCAAGAAATTCCCGTGCTGCGAATATAAGGTCAGCGACATCGTCATCGCCGCGAGCGCGGTAGTCGCCGATAATGCTGGCGACGGGTGCGTCCTCAGGCAGCCCAATTGCAGTCGCCAACGAAACTCGGGCCTCTTTGGCATCTGACGTCGGCATTGCTCCTATCAGCGAGAGGGCGTCGGAAACGGGGTCGTTAGTTGACTTCCGAACTTGCTCGAAGTCGAACGTACTATCGTCGCGGATAACGAGAAATGCTTCGCTACCGGCGGCCACGTCCTCCTCAATGAGGAACCGGCGGATCGTTCCGAAGGACGGTTGTATTCCGGTCCACGCGATGGTTTGCGGGCCCAGCCGGGACTTCAGTTGAATCGCCTTGCCCTCGCTTAGATTGACGATCTTTGCGATCGCCATCGGTGCCACGGACCCGCTGCCCCGCAGATGATCAGTTGTAATGCGTACGCGGTAGACCCACCCGTCCGGTCGACGGAACAACCGCCGGGTTTCGCGCGGAGTCTTGCGCGCCGTTCGCTCCGCGCCTAACTGAACCACGCCATCTTTTGTCGTAAAAGGTGCGGCAGCAGCGTAAGAGATGACGCTATTGGCGCTAACGCTGTACCTAGCTGTGATGTACTCGACCACTTTGTCCAGCCGCGCACGTCCACCTTCCCGTGCGACGAGTTCGCGGATTATTGACCTGATACCGGTATAAGCTTCTAATCCCCACTCCTTCAGCGCCCAGCGATCACGATCAACACGTTCGAATCGGCTGTCCGAGCTCAGGGCGTTCGCGAGGGAGCGGGCATTGCGTTCCCACACGAAGCGATCGACAATCTCTTGAGAGCTGAGCGGCGAGCCTTCAAGCAGAAGAATTGCTGCGGCGTAATCACTGACAGAAGATGTGCGGGTCAGGACAAACTCGCCATGTATTACGTAACCGCAGTGAACTAGCCATGACGCAGTCAAGTCTGGGCGCCGCTCGGGCCGACTCGAATTAATTAGGTCGAGTTCGTCGAGCCGTATAACACCGTAGTTGTCTGTCCTTTCATCTAACTGAGCCTGAGTGATTGATCGCGCGGCTGTCATCGTTGGGACTACGCACCATCCGTCTTCGATCTCGTAAGCGTCATCGAGTCGGTCTAGCACTCGCCAAGCAGGTTGGCCGACGCGTTTGACTTCCTTGCCGAGCGCCGGAATAAGTTCGATTAAGTCGTCGAGTGGTCGGATGGTGCCGATAAGATCGCGAGCGCTCGTGGCGACCATTGCCAAGGGGCCTTGCTCAGAGATTACGCTCAGCAAGGTGCCGCGGGCTTTTCCCTCGATCTGGCGGATTCTTTCTCGGGTTACGTCGTGTCCTTTCCCGAGTTGGTCGAGCGTCGCCGGCTCGTCGGCGAAGAGTCGTGCACGGAGGACATCAACTGCCCGCGGATCGAGGCGAGCCAACGCATCGTCGAATAGTCCTGCGACGTCTAGTTCAAGATCCTGTTCACTCAATACGTCGCCGGCGGTCAGCGCTTCCAACCGCTGCCTTGCTTTTAGTATCTCGTCGGGAGTTCCCGAGGGAACAGGGCAACCGATCAGGGGCTTGTCGGGAGAGCCCACAGTCCGATACCAGACTGCGATCTTGGTCAAGTCCTCGAGCACGGCATCAATCCAGCCGGCTCGAGCTGGGCGCTCCAATGAGGATTTGGCTGCCCCGAGTCGGGTGATAGAGAACGGAGCCGATACGGTGGGGGTCGCTGTGTAAGTGGACACATCTGCTAGCGCCCGCAGAATCGCATCAACGGTTCCCACGCCGACTTGGCTCCAGTCGAGCATCTCCTCTAGCGTGGTTGCCGTCAGCGTATTTAGATCCGCACGCCCAAACTTTGCTAGCGCATTTCTTGCTCGCATCGGCAGGTCTAGATGCAGCAAGTTAATGTCAGGGGGTAGCCCCGGAAAGATCTGACCGATAGTCCAGCGCGTCAACCGCTCCATCGCAAGCGCCGAGATCGTCGCGAGCCGCGCTTCATGCGTAATCGGATCGGTGTCCTGGATTGAATCTTTCAACCAGTCCACGCCGCTACCCCCAACGGCGCCTGCAAGCCATGGGAATGCGTCTGCCCACGTTCGGGGGGATACATCGTCAAAGGCGGTTTCATAAGTCATTGCTTGCGCCATCCCTTCTCGTCTGGCCAATGTGTATAGCAGCGGTGTACGACAAGTCGTACCTGCCTCCGGCAGATGGGCGAACGGGTCTGCTGCACGATCGGGTGACGATTACGGTTACGCGACATGACCTGCCGGTGTGGCCATGATTGCCTCCAATTCGACTGTGGTCAATCGTCCGAGGCCAATCTGACGACGTCGCCGTGGAGGTGCGCTCGATTTAGGTGAAGATAGCGACAAAGATTTTTCACGGGTTCCCATCGGCGGCGGTCTAAGTCGTTGTTCTGCAGCAGGGCAAAGAAGCACTCCATGGACGCGTTGTCACCGGCCGCTCGAACACTGCGCATGGACCCAACCATGCCCGAGAGGCCCAGTGACACGACGAACTGGCTACCGCGATCGCTGCGCGGGTGTTTGGCAAACATGTCACCAAGACCAATACGCTGGAATCGTGATCGCCTCGTTCGCGTGCGGGTTGTCGGAGCGCGATGTTGAATCGCCCTCGCCGATGCGCTGGGTGATCAGGTCGCGATCTCGAATCGACTGTCTGCCAGATTTGTCACCGCGGCGTAATTCAATCGTGCAATGGAATTAGCTGAGATTCTGAGCGCGACGAGCGGCAGTGACCAAGCACCCCACGACCGCGGCGAATGAACGACAGGGGTGCAGGACCGATGATCCCTTCGAGCGAAACCCCTCGCCTTGGCAACGAAGCCGAACGCAAGGTGTACCGAACCCTTCAGGAGCAGCTCCAACCGGACGATCTGATCATCCCAGGCCAGCGGGTCACCGACCACCTGAAAGACCACGAGGTGGACTTCGTCGTCGCAATCGAGGGCGCCGGCATTGTGTGTCTGGAGGTCAAGGGCGGTGAGGTCTGGCACGACGGCAAGACCTGGCGGCAGGGGAGTCGGGGTCACGACCACGAGATTGATCCTGTCCGGCAGGCACGCGAATCCTGCTATGCCCTGCGCGAATTCGTCGAGAGCGATGACCGCTGGACCCAGGGCCGGTTGCGCTGGGATCACATGATTGTCCTGCCGAATGTCGACATCGCCGACGACTTCGCGTTACCCGACTGTCCGCGCTGGAAGGTCATCGACCGCACCGACCTCCGGCAGCTTGTCGACAAGCTGAAATCCGTCCTCATCCGCCAAGAACTTGACCGGCCCTTGCTAACGGCTCAGGGCATCGCGCAACTCGCAGAAGCATTGAGTGGCAGGGGTTTACCGCAGCGCAGTGTTGTTGCCCGCGCCCTCGCTCATCAGGACACCGCGGACGCGCTGACCGAGCACCAGGCCGTCATCCTTGATGCGATCCAGTTGCTCAACCGGGTCGAAATCCGCGGGGGAGCGGGCAGCGGCAAGACGTTTCTGGCGATGGAGCAAGCCCGCCGTCTGTCGGCAAAGGGACAACGTGTTGCCCTGCTGTGCTACTCCCACGGATTGGCGTCCTACCTGGAGCGTGTCACCGCCACCTGGAAGCGTCGGCAACAACCGGCTTACGTCGGCGAATTCCACGCACTCGGTATCCAGTGGGGCGCACCCGAAGGACCGGATGAATCGATACGCACAGACGAGACGGTGCGGTTCTGGGAGCATGAGCTGCCGCACCAAATGACCGATTTGGCAACGCAACTCGAGCCCGGCCACCGGTTCGACTCGATCGTCGTCGACGAAGCCCAGGACTTCGCCGATGCATGGTGGGATCCGCTGCTGGCCGCCCTCGCCGACGAGGAAACCGGAGGCCTTTACATCTTCACCGACGAAGGGCAGCGTGTATTCAACCGGTTCGGTTCGCCACCGGTGCCGCTGGTGCCGCTGCTTCTCGACCACAATCTGCGCAACACTCGACAGATCGCGACGGCGTTTCAGCCGTTGGTTGATCATCCGATGCGTTTTCTGGGCGGAGACGGGCCGGCCGTCAAGTTCGTGCCGTGTTCGCAGGAAGACGCGATGAACGTCGGCGACGACGAGGTCGAGTTGCTACTTGAGCAGGGGTGGCGCCCCGAAGACGTCGCCCTACTGACCACCGGCAGTCGCCATCCCGAACAGAAGGAACGCCAAGCTGCCGGCAACGCCGCCTACTGGGACAGCTTCTGGGACGCCGAGCAAGTCTTCTACGGCCACGTCCTCGGGTTCAAGGGACTCGAACGCCGCGCTGTCGTGCTGGTGGTGAACGAGGTGTCCGCGTTCGAGCGCTCCCGCGAGAGGCTCTACGTCGGTCTCTCCCGCGCCCGCGACCAACTCGTGGTGTGCGGTGATCCGGCGTTCATCCGCAAGGTCGGGGGACCGGATCTCGCTCACCGGTTGGACATTGCCTGGGCCTAGCGCCACCACCGGCGCGCACTCAGGCAGGGCCTGCCGTCCTAGTTCTTGTCTTGGAGCGGGTGTTCCGAGCCCAACTCCAACCGGGCAACTTCTCCAGCCGAGCCGCCTTCTTCGGATCGAGCAGGTCGCGTGCGAAGAGTTGGCGCTGTTCGGCAACCCATGCGCCGAGTCCGTCACCATCCGGGGTTATGTATGCGCGCGGAACCCGAGCGGCACCATGCTTGTTGACGTAGGCGCGTAGCTGATTGAAGTAGCGTTGCCACTCATCAGGGTGGACGGCCGGTTGTACCGGGAGCCATCCGCCCGTGCTCGAACCTGTCACGCTGATGTCGTCCTTGAACCACCGCTCGTGCGCGGGAGGTATGTCGTCGGCCTTGACCAGGATGTCTTCGCTCACCGCGCGCAGCAGTTGGCGCTTCAATTTTTCGTCGGACCGGTTCCGGGTGACGGCTTGGTTCTCGAACGAGACGTCCTCGACAAAGCGGTCGATCATGTCACGGAAACGGTCCTCGAGGCGATGGTCGCCCAAACAGTCAGGATTACGGCGGACGAAGTCGACAACGGGGTCGACCGAGCGGATCATCCTGACCAGGGCCGCTCGGCTCTCGTTCATCAACCTGTTGACGTCGCCAATATAGAAGTCAAGGTTTGCCCGCGGCGCGAGGTTGTTCAGGTTGAATCCCAGCACCTGCGCGATCGCGAGAGCTTCGCCGAGCCTCGGCTCTCGCTGGCCGGCCTCGATCCGGGTGATCGCCGACGTGTCGAGCTTGACCCCCGCCTCGCTGAGCCGGTCCGACAGCTGCTGCTGGGTTAGATCGGCCCTTAGCCGGGCAGTTTTCGCCCGCTCGGCGAACGTGCCGCCCAACTGGTCGTCATCTTCATGAGAGCGCCCGTCCATGTGCTGCATAGACACAGCATACAGGTCGCTGTTGCAGAAACAATTGCAGCAGAGTACTGTGTCACAACAGGACCAACTGCAACAGAGCAGTAATGCTGTTGAAAGTGGTTGCAAGAGAAGCCGTCTTTTCATTGACACCAGCTTGTCAGTGCTCCGCTTTAGAATGGCCCTGCTGCGTGAGACGCCGTCGGCAAGTTCCGACTAGACGGTTCGCCAACCCTCGTGGGTGGCTCGGATGACGAAGCGGCCGACGTTAGACGACGTCGGCGAGAGGGCCTCCGCAGTGAGGCATGAGAGAGGAGGACCCCATGGACGCTTATTCCGAGATTATTCAGGGCGCGCGAGTGTGGCAGGGCGTGTTGGACACCAACGTCATGGCCGACGACTTGGTCAAGGCGGGCCATCGACTGGCCGACGCTGCGAAAGTCGGCAACTGGCCCGAGGTGATGAAGGTGCTCGACAGTGAGTGGAGCTGGTTGGTCATCAACCAGTGGCGCCCGGGAGGACCCAGCTGGTTCACAGTCCTGCACCAAGCGGCATGGCACGGCGCACCCACCGATGTGGTCGAGGAACTCCTCGAACGGGGTGCCTTGCGGTCCCTTCGAGACGCGAAGGGGCGAACGCCTTTCGATGTGGCAGTCGCGCGCAACCGGACGACGAATTTGAGGGGACTGCTGCAACCGCCACGGTCGTCGCTGACCGATAAGCAGGTCCGAGCGCTCGACGCACGGCTCGCCAAGCTTATCGACGGCCGCATTAAAGGGCGCGTGTACGAGGGCGACTTGCGAAAGGTGCTGCGCTACCCGCCGGTCGAGATCCTCCAGGAGCTTCCCGGTCAGCGAGTCTGGTTTCCCATGCCCGCCAAGTACGGGTTCCACATCGAGCTGCAACGGGGCGGTCTTGAGGTCAAGAGCTGGTGCGGCTTCGTTGAGAGGTCGGGCCAAGCCCACCTTGTGACGCCCGAAGGGTCCGTTCTGGTCGATCAGGGATTCGTCTGAACGCCGGATAGCGATAGTCCCGACTCACCGGACGGTACGTCCGGGCTTGACCAAACTCAATTCCGCGATGACTCGCGGGTCTAAGGAGGTAATCATGACTTTGACTGCTGCACAACGTGACCGCGCCTGCGGCACCCTGCTGGGTATGGCCGCCGGGGATGCCCTCGGCGCTGGGTACGAGTTTGGGCCCTCGCTGGCCCCCGACGTTCCGGTGGAGATGATCGGCGGCGGGCTGGGCGCCTTCGAGCGGGGCGAGTGGACCGACGACACGTCCATGGCGGTCCCGATCGCAGAAATCGCCGCCACAGGGGCGGACCTGCGCGACGAGCAGGCCCAAGACTACATCGTGCGCCGCTGGCGCGAGTGGGCGCAAGCTCCGAAAGGCATTGGTAATCAGACTCGTTCGGTGCTCTCTGCGCTCGGAAGGCAGGGGATCTCTGCGAAATTCGCGCGTGAAGAATCCGCGGCCTTGCACAAGCGCACCGGACACACGGCCGGCAACGGCTCGCTGATGCGCACCGCGCCGGTGGCCCTCGCCTACCTTGCAGACGAGGAAGCCCTGGCCGAAGCGGCCCGTGGGCTCAGCGACCTCACACACCACGACCCGGACGCGGGTGACGCCTGCGTGCTCTGGTGTTACGCCATCCGCCACGCCGTCCTCACCGGGGATATCGATGCGCGGATCGGCCTGGACCGGCTGGACGCTGCGCGCCGCGACCTATGGGCATCACGCCTCGACGAGGCCGAGGCATCACCGCCTTCGCACTTCGCAGCCAAGAACGGCTGGGTGGTCGCCGCGTTACAGGGTGCGTGGTCTGCGATCGTGAATACACCTGTCCCGGCTGACGATTACACTTCCGGTGCATTCCGCGCCGATCATCTGCGGCTAGCATTGGAGGACGCCGTGCGCGGCGGTCATGACACCGACACCGTCGCCGCCATAGCTGGTGGGTTGCTTGGCGCCGCGTACGGAGCATCCGCGGTTCCCTCGCGTTGGCGGCTACTGCTGCACGGCTGGCCAGGATTGAGGACGCGCGGTCTGGTCAAGTTGGCGAACAACATCGTCGACAAAGGACAACCCGACACGTTCGATTACACCTACCGAGGATTTCCGGAAGCCCGTCAACCTGTGCGCCATCCCTACGACGAGAAGGTGTGGATCGGGGGCGTCGCCGCACTGCGAAGCCTGCCCGAAGAAGTCGATGCGGTTGTGTCGCTGTGCCGGGTCGCAGATGAACACCTGCCCGTGGGTATGGAGCACCTCGACGTCCGCCTCGTCGACGCAGAAGGCGAGAACGACAATCTCGATTTCGTGCTACTCGACACCGTGCGGGCGATCGAGCAGTTGCGGGCCGCGGGCCGTACCGTATTCGTTCACTGTGTGCAGGCGTACAGTCGTACGCCCACCATCGCCGCTGCGTACGGAGCTTGCAAACGGGGCGTCGGTATCGACGAGGCGTTGGCTGACGTGGTGGCGGTGCTGCCCGGTGCCAACCCGAATCCTGAGTTCCGCAAAGCGCTCCGAGGGTGGCACCCGAAGGCGTGCGGCGGATCGTGAGCAGCGACTCTCACTATTGAGTGGTCGGGACGACGCGGCAGGGAGGTGCCCAACGCCGGCACCGTAAGTTGTCCGGACACTGAGTTCCGGGCACACCGGTGTCGGCAGGGGCCCTTCCCGCCAGCGGTGTCATTCGGGGAAACTGTGGTGATGGCGAACCCGACTTTGGCGTGCGTTTGCAGCCTCGGCCGGGTCCGTCATCGATCTTTTTAAGCGTCGGTCGGCTGGCTCTGACGTGGGACCGACACGAAGTGATCCCGATCGATACGCGCCTCACCGGACCATCGATAGGCGGTCAATGCACCACCCTTGACCGCGCTGAAGTCGACACACGCGGTGAAGTCAGTCCAGTCTCGTCGGTGCGTAGGCGGCCCCTGGCGCCAATAATGGCCGTAAAACACGGGGATTTGCTCGGTGTAGAGGTGAGGTTGGTGCTCGGGGGACAGTGGCGTGTCCGGCAATGGCGGGTACGGCGCGCCGTCGGCGGTGCGGAATCCTCCACCCATCTCGGCGATCTCGCGCAATGTCACGGGTCCGTCGTGCCACCAACGCACCCGGGCACGGTCACGGGGTTCTCCGTCCTTGTCGTGATAACGAGGATGTCCGTGGTCGGTCAGGCTTATTTCGGGCCCCTTCAGCAGCGTTTCCACCGCTGTGTAAAGCGGGTCGCCCTTGGCGGATGCGCGCACCAGCTCTTCCGCGGTAGCGAATCGGTCGCCGCCAAGTTCCTCGGTGACAATGGCAATCGAACTGCTATGCCAGCACGCATGTACCACCCGAAGTTCACCAAGATCCAGCCACAGCGGCAGTGACCAGAACCATGCCAGGTAGTACTTGCGGTCCTCCCCGGTGACTTGTTTGAGGAATTCTGCGTGTTGACGCTCGTTCTTGGCTGACTTCGGGTCGCTCGGATCATCGTGGGGGCGAAGGTATTTCCCTGATCCCGGGGGCCACTCGGTGTCGTAGGCCAGTGCGTTGAACTCGTGGTTGCCCAGAACCATCTGGGCGCTGCCGGCGTCGACCATGGCCTTCACCGTTTCAAGGACTCGAAGTTGCTCGGGTCCGCGGTCGATCAGATCACCGACAAAAATTGCTGTCCGGTCTGGGTGGCGAAAAGGCGTCGCGGGTGCGAGTTCTTCTGTAGCCCAATGTGTCTAGCAGGGCTTCCAGTTCGGCCGCGCACCCGTGGACGTCGCCGATGATGTCGTAGCGTTTTTGCGAACGCTTCATTCTGCACTCCCTCTGCGCCCACTACGGGCGCGCACTCGACGCTCTTATCCGCACCGGTTGGGGCGGACCGCTTCGTCATCCGAGCCACCCATGAGCCTTGGGGTTGGCGCACCGCCAGTCGGAGCTTGAGGCGGTATCTCTTGAAGCAACTTCAGATTACGACGAGCCACCGACAAAAAGGCTGCGCAAGCAGTCGCAGGTGGTGGCGCCCAAGGCGCTTCTAATCTGGAGTTCCCTCTAAGCGCTCGTTCAGGAACTCAATGAGTGACGAGTTCAAAAGCGGCGCCTTCAGGCCACCCTCAGCCTGGCGGGCCCATTGTTTCTTCGCCCGTTCGACGACAACCTCGTGCAACTGATCTACTCCGATGAGCATCCCCCGCGTCAAGAGGATTCGTCCGTGCTGACGGGCCTCGCGGCGAGTTGGCGGGCGCATGGCAGAACACGCAGGGCACAACCAGAGGGCCTGACGTTCCTGGCGAACACACTGCTTGCAAATTGCGACAGAGCAACAGTCACACCCAACCAGGCCGTCGACGCAAGCGTCGCACACCCGTGCGTGACAGTAGGGGCATTGCCCCCCCTCAGGGCCGAAATGCCCCTCGCGGTCGATCATGCCGCTGTCGAGTGGCACTTGGGTCGTATAGCTGACCTGCCGCCCGTCCGTATCGCCGGGCATTAACCGTGCCTCGTGTCGCCAAGGACGGCCACCTTCCACGCTTACCAGTTGTTCGACGCGGACGCCGATCGTCAGCGACCTGCGAGGCTCGGATTTCTTCGTCCGTTGTTCCAGCAAGGTCCTGAGCTTCGGAGGTAGTGTCCACAGCTCGGGCACCCGCACTTGCGCTGTCGGCATCCACGCTCTTAATGCCTTGGCAGTCGTGTCTTGCAAGCTGTGTCGCGCGGCGGATTTGGTGATGCCTATTGGGTGTAAGTCGACAGAGACACTTGTCGCGTTTAGGACCGTTGAGAGCCTGACCGCCTTGGGATCGACAAAATCGTCGACCTCATCGGCATCTTCAAGGCCGAGCGAGCGGGCCAAGGTGGTAGCTAGCGGAGCCTGCGGTGAATCCGAGACTACGTACCACTTCACACTGTCGTTCGAACGAACACCAAGTGCGAACAATGTTGCAATACTGACGATTGCGGCTTCGGCAAGGTCGGTCGTGGCATACCCACGCAGGCGTGGGGATGGGTTCCACGCTTCAGCAACCCAGGACAAGTCTTTGTCGGACGTCTCCCACGCCACCACATTTTCGCTGACACCGGCCTCGGTCAACGTGCGGTCGATGAGCCCATAATCGGTGACCGCGACGTCGTGTCCGACACGATTCCATTGCAGCACTAGGTCGAAGACTTGAGGGCTCTGCGCGCGGCGTTTTAGCTTTCTAACTTTCCGCGGAATCCCTTCGATGGCTTTAGGCGGATTGGCTATCGGCTCGAAATCCTCTGCAATCAAACGTGTGATGTCGCCCTCGGGTGAGGTGAACCAACGTGTATGGCGCCCATGTAAGTCGATTTCGTCAACCGACCAGGAAGCGTAGACGTACCGTTGTGACTGGACCAGAAGGTGCGGCACATCGATGGGCGCCTCAGGGTCGAGGGTCTTGACGACTGGCTTGACTTGGACTCCGAGATGCCGGGATGCGGCCAGCTGCAGCTTGTACGCATCGTCGATCGTGTATTTACCGAGTACGACCCACCGCTCAACATTGCCATTGCGAACGATTGCTTGTTCGATCGCGTTACCTCGGTTGATGAGGACGGTCGTTGCATTTGTATCGAAGCCGACGAAGACCGTGGCTCCCTGCACCGCGAGTTCCGTTGGAAGATCGTGTAACTGCTCATCGGTGGCAAGAGCCAACTTATCGCATGCCGGGCACAATAGATCGACACGGCAGCCTGCGCACATCTCGCGCTCGCAGACCCGACAGGGCTGTACGTCAGGGTCGCGGCCGCAGCCGGGACATGCTGCATCGTTGCAAAGAATGCATCGAACGTCCGGCACTGCGTGCTCCACCGATGCACACCGCCGGCACACCGAAGCGGAACAATGCGAACAAGACACCGATGCGCGATTACCGATTCCGTCGCAGGCGGGACACGCCCAGGTCTTGCAGGATTCACACAATGCCGATGCGCCTGCTGCGTAGAAGTGCCCGTCGCGGCAAACCCCGAAGTCACTTTGGCGTTCGGCGATGTCGTCGAGCATCGGAGCGACCGGATGGCCGTCGAACATGCGATAGGTATGCGTCGCAGTTCCGTGACCGTGCCACGTCTCATGGACCTCGAAGCCGTTCTGGACGACTGCCGTGAACATCGGCTGGATTCGTGCCAGTAGGGCTCGGCCCAACTCTGTTGGCATCGCGTTGACCACGGGTCCACGCGGTAGGTGCTGACCTACACCCAACGTGGCCAATGATTCTGGTTGCGCAGGGACCAGGTCCAACTGGTCATTCGCGGGGGTAATCTCAGAAACCGGCTTGATCGTCCTGTCGACGAGTTGACACTCGGACGGTGTTGGAAACGGCTCAGCTATTGCCTGCGGTTCGTGCTGACGTTGGCCCACTCTTCCGCCCGGGGTACCGCATGAGCGCAGGATCTCGAACCAGGCGAACTGCTCGTTGACCGACGCCCCATCGGGAAGCGCAATCCACTGCTCAGAAAAGTCCCCCTGGGCTTCGTCCTGAGCGCGCACCACAACCGCATCATGTCTGCGTTCTACCGAAATTTGCAGGCCCGCGAACCGAGTCGCTGCCAGTACTTCGTCCTCCGGTGAGTGGTCCCGCCAATTTAACTGCGCAACAGACTCGTCTAGTATCTGCAGCATGTCGTCGTCGCCTACGACACTCACACGTCCGATCAGCCGGTCCGCTTCAAGGCAGATGTCGGTGAACGTGGAGCGACGGGTTACCACCACGGCCGGCGGGGCTGGGGGAGCGACTTCGGCGCGAAGTTTCTCAAGAAGCGCCGTCAACTTCAGAGCACCTTCACCGCTCACTGTGGGCGCATCGTAATCAGGTATGTCGTCAATGGCGTCACAGTCGAGAGCGGACCCGGCGCCGTGTTCGACCCCGAGTTCGACCGCGACAGTGCTAAGGCTCCGCAACAACAGCGTGTCTTGATTTGGGGAAACCGTCCGTTCAGTGTGGTCGTGAAAAACCAATCCACTGTCAGGAGGCAATTCATTACGTAATGCGTAAGAGCGCAACCGCACTCGATGCTGGTCATCGACATCTTCATCGCGCACGATCAGTTGGCGACTGGAACCGTCGGTGCGTACCAACTCAGCGAAGCGCTGGCCTACCAGCAGTGTCGTGTCGTCGTGCAGGCGCCACGCAATCGCAAAGCTGGTATCGCGTTCTGGTGCCCGGTTGGGCCAGTTGCACCTTAGGCATAGCCCGCCAGTCTCTGCCCTGCACGAGCCGCAAACCGACGAGTCGCAGAGAGGGCAGTTCGTGAAGATGGCGTCCTCGCCGCACGCGGTGCAGCGATCATATCCACACGAATCGCAATGGGTGGCTTCGGTTTCGTCGATCCAGTGGGCATCGGAACAAAGAGCGAGCACGGTGATGGGCTCACCGGAGGCGTCGCTTTCCACGAGTGGTGGCTCGGTCAGGCCCCATTCGTAGGTCAGGGTTCCTTCGGATCCACCAGGTCCCGTCCAAACCTCTTCGACCAGCCAATCATCCTCGTCAAGGATGACAGCTAGCATCTTGGCTCGCGCTCGAACGTCGGGTGCCCGTCCGAGGCGCTGCTCTTCCGAGGCTAGCGCTCGCCGCAGTCGGGTCTTATCTTCGTATGAAGCCTCGGCGATTTGCGCGTTGTAGCCCTTACGAATTCGATCGAGTTCAATTTTTCGCTCGCGCAGGATCTGTTCGGTGCGTTCTTGCCGTCGCTGCTCAAGTTGTTCGGTCGCCGCGCGCTGGAAGGCGGCGACAATCTCAGAGGGATCACCGAAAGCCGATGGTAGGCACTCGCCGTCCTGGAGCGGGCGCCGCGGTAACCGAATTTCGTTGTGGGCTCCAAGTTCCGCCGTAATGATGTGTTCCGTAGTCTCGGCCTCTCCGACGGTGGCCCGGAATGTCGCATTTCCGCTCCACGTGCCACTTGGAATGAGTCTTCGCCGAGCAAGGGTGGTGCTCTGTGCGTGCCGAAACGGAGTGGGTCCAGGGTCCTCCGGGATGACTGGGACGGTCGCGTGCATGTCGCCCCGTACCCGGAGGAGTCCAAGCAGTTCATCGAAGACAGGAGATCCGACAGCGCATAGCTCCGCATCGGGATGATGTTCCATGCCAAGGCGATCAAAGGCGATGTGCAGCAACGTGCGCCCGCCGAGTTCTTCGGCGAGCTCCTCGTCGAATTGGACGGTTAGGAAGGCGCCTTCGCCATCCCCGGTGTCATGGATTAGCTGCGCATCAAGTGCTTTGAGAACTCGTCGAACCCAGGCCTGCACTTTTCGCTGCCGTATGCGTGCACGTTCGGCGACCTCAGGTGCGAGTTCGTTGGATCCTGCCTTGGTCAGTCCCTTGCGATGCTCCGCGGCCGATGCCATCCAGCTGCTAAGACCGGAGTCGGCGGCAATGAGGGTCGAGGCGCGCTTGCGCGCGTCGACAAGTTCGGTGCCGAGCTGAGACAGCAAGCTCTGCATCCTCGTGTCGTCTGGGGCGAACAACGCTTCCAGGACCCGCGATTCGAACGTCGCTGACTTCGAGTCGTCGAGTTCGCCCAGGATGGTGGTCACTTGTCCGAACAGGAGCTCGAACATCCGAAGCTTCTCTGCCAGAAGCCGATATACGCTTTCGTCGACTGTGCTCCGCGCGTACAAGTTGGCGACAAAGACCTCGTCTCTGGGTTGCGTCAAACGGTCCACCCGGCCGATGCGTTGCTCGATTCGCATCGGGTTCCAGGGCAGGTCGTAATTGAGTACGCAGTTGCAGAACTGGAGGTTCTGCCCCTCGGCTCCGGCGTCGGTCGAGATCATAATGGGTGCCTCGCCCGACTTGAACGCAGCGATAGTCGCGGCCCGTTCGCCGGCGGACATCGACCCATGGAATGCGGTCGCTCGAAGGCCCTCGGCGCTAATGCGACGCAACAGGCCGGTCACCGTATCGGTGTGCTGGGTGAAAATGAGGACACGTCCGTGCTCGCGTATCCAGTCACGCGTGATTTGCAGAGCAGCGTTTTCACGCGCGGAACCCTGGATGTCCATCGCAAGGTGGCCAATCTCGTTCAACGCCTTGCGGACCCGCTCGTTGGAGTGTCGCTCAGCCATGCGCAGCGCTGTGGTCCCCATCGAAAACGGGCTGGCCGTCAGCCGTAACGCAAGACTGCGCCGGCGCATGGTGTCACCCGAGTCGCGCATCACGTTTCGAAGCAGATCGGTGCACAACGCGTAGAGTTCACGCTCGCGGGGGCCGAGGTCGATCGGCACATCGACCGGACGACGTACCACCCGGTCCACGCCGGCTTGAGCCCTGGTGGTGCGAATCATTGCGCTACTGATCAAGCGACGCAACGCTGCAGGATCATTCGGCCGTCGAGGGTCACCGCTGCTCATGTACTGGCTTTTGAAGGCACTTACCGAAGTGAATGTCCCTGGCCGCAGCAACTCAATAAGTCGGTAGAGCTCCAGCAGGTCGTTCTGGACCGGTGTGGCGGTCAGGAAGAACGCGTACCGGCAGGCGGTAGTCAAAGCGGTGATGAGTTCCCGCCTCTTCCGGGCGCCCGATCCTGCGGCGCGATGTGCCTCGTCGAGGATGACGATGTCCCACGGTCGAGCGGTCAACTTGTCGATGTTGCTAGTGGCCAACTGCAGGCTGAGGATAAGTTTGTCCTGTTTCTGGATCTCATGCCCGCGGTAGGCCACTTCAAAAGGGAGATCGAACTTGTGGTCCATCTCCTCTCGCCACTGATCACGCAGCGGCGCTGGGCACAACACGAGGACTCGCCTGGCGAGACCGCGAAGAGTTAATTCCTTGACGGCGAGGCCTGCCTCGATCGTTTTTCCGAGACCGACCTCATCCGCCAAGACGGCACGGCCGCGCAGTCTTGAAAGCGCATGTCGCGCAACGGCTTCTTGGTGTGGCATGCGATCGACGTTGGCGACGTCCACGGCGAGGAGTTCCTCGAAGTTGTCCAGGGTCGCCAGCTCTTCGCCCTGAAGCCGCAGTTCTACGAGTTCTAGTTCGTCGAATCCGGCTGCTTTGAGTTGCTCACCGAGTATCTTGCTGGCCTCGGTGAGGAAGCCGACGGTCCGTCTGTTGCCCGGAGACAGACTCCAGTCATATTCGGTGTCTGCGTGGAATTGCCGGTCCACGGTTGCCCGCCGGCGCGCTGCCTTCTGCCCCGCTGGAGTCTTCGGCAGCGGGGGACGTTGAATAAGGGGCCTCTGAATGTGAATTGTCGCGCCAGGGGGTAGCAGCTGGAGTCGGTAACTCTCATCGACTCGCCGTAGGAGAAGGAGGCCACCGACTTGCCCATAGTCCTGGAGTCGTTCGGTGAGTTGGTCGCCACAGAGCTTTCGACTGCGTCCACTCCATTGAACGCCGAAGTGTTCGCCTTCAAGCTCAATCGTGATTGTCGTGCTGTGCTCGGGCAGGCCGAGGGCCGTGCACTCGGCGGCGGTGAGCACGAGCTCACCCGACTCCAGGAGCTGATGAGTTAGCTTCTTTTCAATCATTTTGTTTTGTTGAAACTCCAAGTGTTTGGGCACCGAGGGCGGTTAGGACCAGGGTTTGGTATTGGCTTTGGGAATTCTCGCGAAGGACGGTTCGTCGCTCGACCAGTTGCTTCTCGATGAGCTGATTCACCGCTTCGTCAAAGCGCCTTTCGCCGCCGCGCACATGTCGTAGTGCTCCGAACTGCGGACAGCTCAGGACGCCCTGTCCGAGTGGTCGTCCTTCACCTAGGGTCTCCTTACCGAGTACAGCCGCGCGCAAGCTGGTTAGACCGTACGAGCCTCGTCGGAATCCAGAAGACCACGCCACGGCTTGCAACACGATCAGTTCTGCGTTTACGAGCAGTTCCGGATCGGGAACCAGGTGGTCCGCGACGGACGACCACGGCGTAGGTTCCGGGTTGCATACGTCGCAGGGCATGATGCCGCGGCTTGTACAGTCGGGAACCTGGTCGCCGAAATGATTACCGACCGATACGCGGCGGCATTCCCAGTTGTGGGTGGCATAGTCGATCATTGCCTGAAGCCGACGTCGTTGCCACTCCTTCCAGAGCGACGCCTGGCGGGCCAATTCGTCCCGCGGCGCGACTCTCGCAAAGAGTTCGACGCGGCGCAGTCTGCGCGAACTCGAAAAGGTGATCAAGCGATCGAGGCTCCACTCGATCAGTTGCTGTTCTAGCTCATCTGGGTCGTAGCCCCGCTCGTCTTTGAGTTGCTGAAAGTCGATCTGTAGCCGAACGTTTGGCCTTGCCCGATTGGCTTGGTAGAACAGCTCGCGGAATAGGCGTCGTTCTGCTTCCTGCTCCGGTTCCCGAAAGCCCACGTCAACCATGCCGCGAGCCGAGCAGTCGAGGCCTTGTTTGAGCGCCCCGACTCGTTCTAGCCGAGCTAGATGGACATTGAGCTCGTCGTCGTCAATGTCGAGCTTGTCTGACATCTCGTCGACGTCGAACACCCGACTTCTGCCCCGTTCCGGGCATGCCCACAGCGCGGTGAGAAGCCGCTGCGAAAGGTCGGCGTCAGCTTTGGATTGGTGGACGTCGATCAAGCCTCGTCTACGTGCGATATCGCCGCGCGTGTAGAGGAGCACACATTCCCCGGTTATGTCCTTTTGCCGTGCGGCTCTGCCGGCCTCTTGCGCGTATCCGTCCAGCGAGTCCGGTAGGTCGTAATGAACGACCCAGCCGATGTTCGGTTTGTTGATCCCCATCCCGAACGCTTTTGTCGCGACGATGATGCGCGTGGTGTCGGAGTCGAAGTCCTCTTGGACTGCATCGCGTTGCTCGGGAACCATGCCGGCGTGGTAAGGCCGTGCGGCGTGACCAGCGCGGCGCAGCAATGCTGCTGTTTCTTCGGCGAGTGCGCGACGAGACACATAAACGATGCCGGGTTTGTCCGCAGCCCACGTTACGAACCGCAGCAACTCGCGGACACGCTCTCTCTCGCTGGAACACTCGACAACGCGAAAGCGGAGGTTGGGCCGGTCACTCGGCTCCCGAACGATGACGGGGTCCTGCATTTGCAATGCGTCGTTGATGTCTGTCTCGACTTCGCGCGTGGCGGTTGCCGTGAGGCCGGCTCGTGGCGGCCGGGTATCAAAGGTGGCAACCGAGGCAGGGACCTGGCGGAACTCAGGCCGAAAATCGTGTCCCCACACCGAGATACAGTGCGCTTCGTCGACTACAACGCGATTGAGCTGCTGACGGCGCAAGGCTCCCCGCAAGATCGGATCACGGGCCAGACGCTCCGGAGAGACGTAGAGGAGGCGCACCCGTCCCTCGGCTGTATCACGGAGTATTTCGGTCTGTACCACTTTCGATGTGGTACCGGTTATTCCTTGCACGGGTCGGATGCCCCGGCGCCCTCGCAAGTCGTTCATCTGATCCTTGATGAGCGCTACCAGGGGAGAGACGACCACCGTCGCACGCGCTTCGGGTGCAAGCAGGGCGGGAAGCTGGAAGCACAGTGACTTGCCAAAGCCGGTCGGCAGCACCGCTAGGAAGTCCCTGCCTTCTACAAAGGCCCGCATTACTTCAAGTTGTTTGGGATGTAGTTCGGTTATGCCAAAGAGTTTTTCAGCAGCTTCAACAAACTTGGCTGTCGGATCTTCGCCGGGTACCAGACGCAGACGTTCCAGCAATTGCGTGATGTCGTCCCGACCGAATGTTATGGCCGTGGCGAGATCCGGCTTCACACCGGTCACGAATTCGATTGCGCGAGTCCACGCGTCGTCTCGATCCATTGCCTCGTGGATAGTCGGCTCCGGCAGCGAACCAAGAATCACACGCTGGGCCTGGGTGGGCGAGTGCAGACGCCGGTCACACACCAGGACGGCGCCAATATCGTTCTCGGAGCGGATCAACCGACCAAAGCCCTGAGTAAACTGCATGGCGGTCATCGGTAGGACGTAGTCGAGAAATGGGTCTCCGCCGCGCTCTGCGATTGCGCGTTGCCGAGCTGCAACCAGCGGGTCATCGGGATGAGGGTAGGGCGGCTTTTCGATGAAAAGATATGACAGCGTTTCGCCTGGCGCGTCGAAACCTTCCCAGTACGATTTCAGGCCGTACAGAACTGTTCCCAGCTCGTTCCGAAACCGGTGCAGGATCTGGGAACGTCCTGATTCGCCTTGTACCAGAAGCTCGACGCCTCGCTCTGCGAGTTCGGCGGCTCTGGTCTGCACCAGAGCCGCGACCGCTTCCATCCGGCTTCTTGCCGCGAACAGTGTAAGGGCCTTACCTCTGGAGAGGGAAAGGAAACCCGTTTGGTCTGCCGCCATCTCCTCGCAGAATTCGCGCTCGTTCATGGGGATCGGCACCGGCAAGTGATTCGTCAGTATCACCAACGACTGCTTCGAATAGTCGAATGGTGATCGCAGGGTGAGGGCGCGGAAGCCCCCTTCCGCGGGTTCAGTGTCGACCTGTATGCCCAATCGAGATGCGAGGTAGTCGAATCGATGTTGCACGGTAAGTGTGGCCGAACACAAGACGGTGGAGTGTGTTTGGTCGACAATGGACTGCTGAAACTCTGGGAACACGTGAATTGGTACGCGCTCGAATGTCCACGCCGCGGGATCGTCATCTTCGGCAGCGAGGCGGTACACCCAGAGGTGGTCGTCGGGAAGCCCGTTCATCGTTCCAAGGAGTCCGATCGCGGCGTCGAGCCTCTCCAAATAACCCCAGAGGCGGCGACGGGCGGAGCCTGTTCCAGCGCTTTCCTCAAGTGAATTACGAAGTTTAGTAACTGCTTTCGATAACTGAATAAGCCAATACCGCACGGTGGATGCGGCCTGGCGTAGTCCTCGGAACTCTGGTCGGCTGTTGACGACACCGCCACGCAGAACCGCAGAGTCGGACTTGCCTGCGTACTCGTGCAGGTAGCGGTTGATGGCCTGAGCTAGTTCTTCGCCCCGTGCACGCACCTCTGCAGTGCTCGCTGCGACAGCTTGAATGGCCTCGTTTGCCGACGTCCCGGCACGCTTGCGTACCTCCCTGATCAGCTTCGAGCGAGGGGAGAGGCTATTGACGAGAATCTGAAGTTCAAGCGCATCAATCCGTTCGGTCCACGCGGCGGTCAGGCTGTCTTCCAGCGCATGCGCTTCATCGAAGACCAGGTCCGCGCGAGACTCGGCGAGCACATCGCCAGGTGCTTTACCACCACTCTGTTGGTTCCGTACCCAACTGGCTAACAGGGCGTGATTGACCGAGACCACTCCTGGCGACTTATCGAGACCCTTTATCTGCTGCATCAATGGGCAGATTTTCGACCACTTGCAGTGCACACGGTCGCACCCGCCAGCGTTCGTGCGCAACCGTGCCCGGGTGCGGGCGTAGCGCGTGTCTTGGGCGCGAATGGCGTAATCGGTGACGTCGTCCCAAGTCCCAGTGGGAGACGCGGCGAGTGCGCGAAGGGCGATAGCGATTGCAAGACCCGACGATTCGCGGTCGGAGAGCGCATCCTCGAGTTCCCTCGCGCAGACGTAATTGCCCACGCCTTGAATTTGGCGGAAAGGCGCTCTGAGTAGTCCTTCTTCCTGCAGGCGGGTTGCTTCTTCACGTAACTGTCCTTGCAACGCCTTGGTAGCCGTCGCGACGATTACAGGCTGGCCTTTTCGGGATGCCCGCCCGAGTGCCGGCAGCAGGTATGCGAGTGACTTGCCGGTCCCGGTGGGAGCTTCGACCGCCAGGCGGCCGCCGTGATCGAATACCTGAGCGACGGCGTGTGCCATTTCATGCTGTGCGGGCCGGGTGCGGAATTTTCGCTTTCCTTCAATAACTTTCAAGGCTTCCCGGGTGGCCGACCATGAATCCGTGGCTGGCGAACCTGACGTGACGAGCAACGGATCGGGTTCCCTGGTCAAGGCATCGAGGTCTGGCCTGGCTGGGAGCGTTGGCATCAGTGGTGTGAGTGGGTGGTCGAACGCTTCGAGTACGCCGATTACTAGTTGCCAACTCGGATCGCTCACATCGATGGCTTCGAGCAGACGGCGAATCACCGCGGCCGTGGCGGTGGCGTCGGGCAGAGCGCGGTGAGCGTCGGGATTACCGATGGCGAACCGGTCGGTGAGATCGGCCAACGAGCGGTTGGGCATCGAGACGTCCACCAGTGTCGCGAGGTGCAGACTGTCCGCGCACGGCGGCAGGTGTGGGGCGTCCACCCCTGCTCGCTCGGCCGCCTTCCTCAAGAAGGGCACGTCGAAGGCGAGCAAATTGTGCCCGATTAGGAAGTCGACATTTTCCAATTCCTTGTCGAGCACCTTTAAGGCTTCGTCGATACGTATTTCTGGCCGATTTTCTTGGCTAGGCCGCGGGATCTCCTCGGGCATTCTTATGGCGACGTCTGCCAGGATTTCACCCGTCAGCCGGACGAGTGAAAGTTCTAAAATATAGTCCGTCGCGGGACGGACTCCGGTCGTTTCGATATCCAGTACGGCAACACGGTCCAGTGGAAGTCGGCGCAGCTTGGTCGGTGTGTACCAGTCGGGGTTGTCTGGCTCAGCTTCTCCGCCACCTTCCTGCTCTTCCGACGCTTGTGCAGGCGCAATGGACAACAACCCTTGGGGGGTCAACTGAAACCGATGCGGGAATCGGTCCGGGAGTTGAGCGAGTCGCTCGATCGATTGGCTGTAGCCCTCCGACCGCAGACTCTGTCGAATATCGACCGCAGACAGTGGGCCTCGGTCCATCAATATGCGATAGGCGGCCTCTGCGGCCGGCGGCAACGGCGCGTTGGACTCAGTCACTGGCATCACCGACGCATGTATCGATTGTGCGGGCTACGTCGGATCGCCGAGGAATACCGTGTGAAGAGGTGTCGATCCGTGAGGTGATCGTGGCGATGACCAATCGCATGGCCGAACGATACGCAAGCCTTGCGACAAGTTGCACCTTTTCTCTCACACACATGGGCGGCCAAGTCCGTAGACGTCGCGCTGGGGGTCCGGCGGCTTTGTAACACGGGCGAGTGGTTAGTTCTCTCCTCGTTCCCCGGACATGTTTTAACACCATCGTTAATTTCCTATCAAGGGGGCGGCTCGGTTGACTTATTGCGTCATAGCGTCTGAAAATTCGGGTTTCGGAGTACGCGGCGGTGAGTTAACCTCGCCGTGGATCGACTACCAAGATGATCAAGCTATTCAAGGGATGTACATGCGTGACTTCGTCGGGTGCGCAGGCCGCGCGATTCGTTTGACACGTTCGCCCCAAATCGGAGCCGCTCTGTCGGGCTTCAACGACTGGTTTGCGAGGTAGCGCCATGGGCTTCTATGTCCGTAAGAGTGTCAAAGCGGGGCCATTCCGATTCAACCTGAGCAAGTCGGGCGTCGGCGTCAGTGTGGGTGTTCCCGGGTTTCGTGTCGGCACTGGGCCGCGCGGCAACTACGTACACATCGGCCGCAATGGCGTCTACTACCGTGCGTCGCTAAACGGAAATGATCGACGGTCATTCGTCGGACCTAAACAACCTGTCCAAGACCATCAACTTGCGTACCGCCCGAGTGACATCGTCATGGAAGACGTGACCGGTGCAACGGCCATGACTTTGGAGCCGACCGGTCGAGGTGACGTTGTCGACCAACTGAATGCTGCGGCCGCACGTTTCGTGTGGTGGTGGCCAGTAGCAATTGTAGTTATTCTGCTGGGCCTCATGACGATGCCATGGGGATTGATAATTTGGGTTCTCGGCGGCGTCGGCTGCGTTTGGTTGTACTTCAATGACCAGGCCAGACGAACGGTCGTCCTGTTCTATGACGTTCATGACGGCGCCCATCAGTGGTTTGACTCGTTAGTCGCCGACTGGCATTGGTTAACCCAATCGCAAGGACTCTGGCGAGTTATCCAGTCCGGTGACGTCGTGGGTACGTACAACTACAAAGTGAATGCAGGCGCAAGCGCACTCGTTCGAACCATTGGTGCGACGGCGTCCACGTCGAGCAAGATCAAACAGCTAGCTACGAATATCTCGATTCCCTCAATCACCGCCGGTAACTCATCTTTGTATTTTCTGCCGGATCGCCTATTGGTGCGAGAAGGAAACCGTTACAGCGATGTCGACTACCAAGAATTGCGTGTGTTCCACCAAGAACAGCGCTTCATAGAGAGCGGGACGCCGCCCCGAGACGCTGTGCAAGTCGATTACACGTGGCAATACGTAAACGTCAAAGGTGGTCCCGATCGTCGATACAAGAACAACCGAACTCTGCCGATCATGCTGTACGGCAGGCTCGTCGTCGCATCAGCGAGCGGGCTCTACTGGATAATCCAGATTTCTCGGGCTGCCGCCGCCGAAGCCGTGGCGCGCGTGGTGTCTGCCGCGCCGACTCCATCCCTTGCGGTTAGCACCGACACACCGCCGGCTAGCGCAGATCCGAATGATGCACACGCCGATCTGGCGACCAAGGTAAGGTGCGCAAATTGCGGTCATATCCAAACCGCTTCTGCAAACGCAGCCACATTTCCCTGTGAGAAATGCGCTGCAACCCTACGACGATTGAAGAAGCCTGCATAACTGGATGCGCTTTCCGCTGTGGTCTAGCTGCCTGTGCGTGAGCAGTCGAACGAGCGAGAGGGCCCGCACCAGTTCACCGGGGGTCCACCTCCCTTAGTCCGATGCAATCGACACGATCAGAGCCGAGTGGTCAGTCTCATTGAGAAGCCTTGGAGTGTGATCGAATTCGCAGGAAACGACCCGCTCGTTCAGTCCGGGCCGGGCGTAGGCGTGGTCGAGACGGAAGCCGTTGTTGGCCTTGGTGGGGCTGAACCAGGAGTATTCACGCGTTCGGGGATGTCGCGCGCGCCAGATGTCGATATAGCCGGTGCCTATAAACCGGCCGGGCAATTCCGGGCCGTAGAACTTCGTGCCGCCCGGATCCTTATCCAAATCATTGTTGCCGGTGTTGAAGTCACCGATGAACAAATCTATCCCGCTACCAACACCGTGTTGGATCAGCGACTCCCAGTATGAAACCTTGGCGGCGCCCTGGGGCATGTACACCCCACAGATAGCCATCTCTGTCGTTGCAGCACACCATAAATGGTGAGATTCCAAAGTCTGGCTGAACGCCCAGGAGCGCTCGATTGGCCATCGCGACGCGATGAGTACGGAATTTTGCCTAGGCGCGGCGACGGGATGCGACGTCGCGTAACCGGACCTTTCGAGCGCTGCTTGCAGACGGGCGCCATTAGCATTTGCACGAAACTCGGAAACCACCAGCATGTCGGCGTCGTAGCCGAGCATGCGAGTGACAAGGGCATCGACACGGTCGGTCGTTCCACCCCCGTGGCGGATGTTGATGGTCACTACCGTTTTCATCGGACGCGGCACCCCCCGATGTGGTGCGGAATCCGAGCGAACGGGTCGTGGGGTAGGTAAAGCCGAAGATGCGGGTTCAAACATGGCACGGTGGGATATTAGGGCGAGGCACCGACATTCTCGTGCCGTCAGATCGTATGGCTACCACCACCGCTTTCCAGCGGCAGCCGACGGCGCCACGCGAAGTCAGAAGTCAAGTGAACGCCACTGAAATCAAGACGGATTCGTGGACAATCCCCTGGAATCCCGTCAGCCACAGCGCACCCGACGAATCTCGCCCAGGCGCAGGGCAAACTCGGTGCCGGCAAGAGCCTGCGCGCCCAAACGACATCGAATCAGTACACCGGACCCGTGTAACCGTTGCTCCGCGCCCACGCGACGACGTCATCCTTCGTGTCCGGGCACATGTTGTCGATGGCCGACAACAGGATGATCGCCGACTCGGCTGGCGCGAACCCCGTGCTCTTCAATTTGGCGAGCACCGGGGGTGGTGTCACACCATTCCGCAGATCGTGACAGACCGCTTTACCGATGTCGATCATGTCGGACAGCGACCCGTAGCTCACGCCCATGCTGTCGAGTTGCGAAATGAAGTCATATTGATCGGCGCGAGCCGGCGCCGACAATGCCACCGCTGCGCACATCGCCAGCGAGGCCCCCAATAACTTCGGTACACCCATCGTCTTCCCCTTCTCGTGGGAAAACTGTATGACGGGCCACCGACAAGAACTGCCGTCCCGGGACCCGCCGTACGCGGACGTACTCGCGGAGAGGAATCAGAGGCTGTCGACGTCGGGTACCACCGATTCAGGCGCCCCATCTAACTGTGCCCGAACGAACTTGAGCACCTCGTCGGCCTGCGCGAACCCACCCAGGTGACTCGTACCCGGCAGCAGGACGAGCTCGCCGCCGGGCAGCCGCGACACGGCCTCTTCGGCGGCAGGGAGCGACACGATGGGGTCGGAGTCGCCGTGCCACCACCGCACCGGCACCTGCACGTCGGCGAACCGGAAACCCCAGTCGCGCCCGAAGAGTCGGGCGTCGCCGTAAATGGCCTGGAAGCCGCCCTTCATGCAAACGAGGTTGTCGTCGATGAACATGCCCTCGATTTCGGGGTCGGCGAAGACCACTTGGTCGCCCTCGGGCATCAAGCCGGCAACTCCCTGTATGGCGTAGTGCGCGAACGGGATCAGCGGCGTCACCAGTCCGGTTGTCGTCGCGGCCATCGCCCCGCGCAGCGCCGACACTGCCGGGGCGAAGCGCCGGGCCAGGTCGGAGACGGTGCCGGCGACGGCATCGGGACCGACTGACGGAACCGTGCCGCCGAGCACGGCGACGGCTGCCACCCGCTCAGCCAGCGGTGAAACCGCACCGCAGGCCAGGGCATAGGGGCCACCGCCGGAGAGGCCGACGACGCCCAATCGCTCCGCACCGAGTGCGTCGGCCACGTGCGCCATGTCGGTTGCCCAATCCGCAATCGCGTCGTAGGCGTGCGGATCGGACATCCCCGAACCCGGCCGCTCCACGAGGATGACGCGCAGGCCGAGCTCGCGGGCGGCGCGCCGCCCGACCAACGGGAATTGGCGTCGCGCGCCGGGTGAGCCGTGGAACCACAACACCACCGGGCCTGAAGGGTCTCCGAACTCTGCGTAGCCGAGGCGGCGGCCGTCGGGCAGGAAGAAGCGACCTTCCGCGCGCGGCTTCTCGACCCGTGGCACGCGGAACGGATGGCGAAGGGGATTGGTCAGCTTCATTGGTCCTCCGGCAAGATCGTGGGCGCGCCCAGCATACTCAGGACCGTCGACTCAGTTCTGGGCCACCGCCTGCCGCTCCAGCTCGAGAATTTGCCGTGTCGTCTTCACCACCACATCCGGGTTCAACGAGATCGAGTCGATGCCGCAACGCACCAAGAATTCCGCCATGTCCGGATAGTCTGACGGCGCCTGCCCACACAGCCCGGAGTGAATCCCGTTGCGCTGGCAACCTTCCACGGCCAGGCGGATCATCTCCTTGACGCCGTCGTCGCGTTCGTCGTAGTCGAACGCCACGATCTCGCTGTCCCGGTCGACGCCGAGCGTCAGTTGCGTCAGATCGTTGGAGCCGATGGAAAAGCCGTCGAACCGCTTGGCGAACTGGTCGAGAAGGATGACGTTGTTGGGGATTTCGCACATCGCGTACACCTTCAAACCGTTCTCCCCGCGCCGCAAGCCGAGGTCGGCCATCGTCTGCAGCACCAGGTCCGCCTCGGCGACCCTGCGCACGAACGGCAGCATGATGATGACGTTCGTCAGACCCATGTCCTCGCGCACTCGCCTCATCGCGCGGCACTCCAGCGCGAAGCCCTCGGCGTAAGCCGGGTGCGCGTAGCGCGAGGCACCGCGGAACCCGATCATCGGGTTGGCCTCGACGGGCTCGAAGGCGCTCCCGCCGATCAGACTGGCGTATTCGTTGGTCTTGAAGTCCGACATCCGCACCACCACCGGTTTGGGCCAGAAGGCGGCGGCGATCGTGCCGATACCCTCCGAAAGGCGCTGGACGAAGTACTCGGCCCCGTCGGTGTAGCCGCGCAACAGTCGTTCGATCGTCCGCAAAGCCTCTGCATCACCGACCTTTTCGGGATGCAGCAGGGCCATCGGGTGCACCTTGATGTACTCGCCGACGATAAACTCCATCCGCGCCAACCCCACCCCGTCATTGGGCAGAAACGACGTCTTGAACGCCAGGTCGGGATTGCCGAGGTTGATCATGATCTTGGTGCGCGGCCTCTCCACGTCGGCCACCGCTGTGCTCTCGACGTGGAAGCCGACCTCGCCCCGATACACCCGCCCGGTGTCGCCCTCCACGCACGACACCGTGACGACCTCGCCGTCCTTCACCCGCGTGGTGGCGTCGCCGGCACCGACCACCGCCGGGATGCCCAGTTCGCGTGCGATGATCGCCGCGTGGCAGGTCCGCCCACCCCGGTTGGTCACGATCGCGGCGGCGATCTTCATGACGGGCTCCCAGTCCGGCGTGGTGGTGTCGGCGACCAACACCTGCCCGGGTTGGAAGTCCGACAGGTTCTTGAGGTGGTCTATCCGTTTGGCCGTACCCGCGGCGATCTTCTCGCCGACCGAACGCCCTTCGGTGAGCACCTCGCCCCGTCCCTCGAGCACATAGCTCTCGACGGTCGCCGAACTGCGTTGGGACGCTGCGGTTTCGGGTCGGGCCTGCACGATGTACAGCTTGCCGTCCAGACCGTCCTTGGCCCACTCGATGTCCATCGGCCGCTTGTAGTGCTGCTCGATGGTGCAGGCATAGCCGGCCAGTTCGAGGACGTCCTCATCGCTGATGCAGAACCGGGCGCGGTCGGCCTTGGGGGAGGGGATGTTGCGGGTGGTGGCTCTCGTTCCGCCCTCGACGAATACCATCTTTACCGCCTTGTCGCCGACCAGTCGGCGCAGCACGGCGCGGTGGCCGGCCAGGTAGGTCGGCTTGTGGACGTAGAACTCGTCGGGATCGACGGCACCCTGCACCACGTTCTCGCCCAGGCCGTAAGCCCCGGTGATGAAAACGACGTCGTTGAAACCGGATTCGGTGTCGATGGTGAACATGACGCCCGACGCCGCGAGGTCGGAGCGCACCATCTTCATGATGCCAATCGACAGCGACACCTTGAAATGATCGAAGCCTTGGTCGACGCGATAGTGGATAGCCCGGTCGGTGAACAAGCTGGCGAAACAACGCCGGCAGGCGTCCAGCAGACTCTCCGAGCCGGTGATGTTGAGAAAGGTTTCCTGCTGGCCGGCGAAGCTAGCCGTCGGCAGGTCCTCGGCGGTCGCCGAACTGCGCACCGCGAGGCTGACGTCTTCGCCGTACTCCTCCTGCAGCATGCGGTAGGCGCCCACGATCTCGGCGGCCAGGTCAGCGGGAATGCCGGCGCCGTAGACGATTTCCCGGGCGCGTTTGCCGGCGCGCGCCAACGCGGTGACATCATCCGCATCCAAATCATCGAGCGCCTCGTGCAACGCGTCCCAAGCGTTGGCGCTGTCCAAGATGTGCTTATAGGCATCGGCGGTGGTCGCGAAGCCATGCGGCACCCGGATGCCTTGCCCCGATAGCTTTTGATACATCTCGCCGAGCGAAGCGTTCTTGCCACCCACCAGCGGCACGTCTTCGATGCCGAATTCTTCAAAGAAGCGAACGTATTTGAACTGGCTCATGACTGCATCCTCCGATAATACTGCGATTTCAATAAGCGTCGTACATACCGCTGTTGGCTTTGCGCACCGCCCAGACGTAGTCAGCGCGTTCTTGGGCATCCGAAGTCTCAGCGTTGGACCCCGCCAACAATCCACGGACTTCCGATAAAGAGCGAAAGCCCTTGCGGGTCATCCAGATATGCAGATCCTGCAGGAGCACAGCCGCGTAGTCGGGCCCGTGCCGCAGCAGTGCCGACGCTGTCTGGACCGCATCTGCCCCGGCGAGCAGATACTTGGCTACGTCGCCGGCACGCTCGACACCCGTGCTGGCTGCAAGCGAGGCGCGGATCCTCCCGTGCAACAAGGCAATCCACATCAGCGGCAAGCGGGTGTCGCCGGGCGTCGATAACGTGACACCCCGCACGGTACTGAGCGTCTCGGGGTCGATGTTGGGCTGCAGAAAGCGGTTGAACAGCACCAGCCCGTCGGCGCCCGCCGCATCCAGCCGGTGCACCATGTCAGCCGTCGCGCTGAAGTAGGGGCTGAGCTTGACCGCGGCCGGAACCGTTACGGCGCTCTTTACCTCGTCCAGTACGTCGAGGTGGCGTTGTTCGACCGCAGCACCGTTGACGCCGGTGTCGCCGGGAAGGTAGTAGATGTTGAGCTCGATCGCCGCGGCGCCGGCGTCCTGCATGCAACGGGCGTAGCGGGCCCAGCTGCCGGGGGTGGATGCATTGAGGCTGCCGATGATGGGGATGTCGACGGCGGCCGCCGCGCGTTCGAGCAGCCGCAGGTAGCGCTGCGCGCCGCTGGTGGGGTCGGCAGTGCTGGGGTTGCAGCTGAGCGGCTCGGCGCAACTCTCGCTGCCAGGGGAAGCCATCAGCTCGTTGTGGTCGGCTTCGCGACGCACCTGTTCTTCGAACAGCGAATACAGCACGACCGCGCCGACGCCCGCGTCGGCAAGCTGACGGACTCCGTGCAGCGTCTGGCTCAACGGTGACGCCGAGGCCAGCAACGGGTTACGCAGCTGCAGTCCCAGGTAACGGGTGGATAGGTCCATCACTCCTCCTTCGTCGGAGGGGAACTGGTGTGCGGCGCGCGAGGCCATGCCGTCCGGTCCCGCGCGCGCCTGTCCTGGAGACGGTCGGGCAAGGCGGTAAGGTCGCCGTGCTCGGTGGTCACCCCGGTGACGTTATGACTAGTTGTTGCGCCTGCACTGCGTGCGTTTGTCCTCGATTTAAGGGACTTCTGGCCCTGATTGCGGGCCTGGCGCGGTAAGGGCACCGTTGGGTCTGTCAGCTGTCGGTCCCAGCCCCTAGTCTCTTGCCCAGGAGGCGCGACATGGGGACGGCGAACACCCTGAAGAACTATGTGCTGGCGCTCGCGGATGCTGACGATGCGCTCAGTGAACATGCGCGGCTTGCAGTGCTGGCTGCGCTCGAGGACCCCGAGGCGTTGGGCGAAGCGCTGGGCGACAGCGGAGCGTCCCCGCAACTTGCGGAGACGCTGAACGCCGACGACCAGGCAACGGAGGAACCCGTCGGGGCCTACCTCGCCTCGATCACCGTGTCCGGATTCCGCGGGATAGGCCCCAAAGTCACTGTTCCCCTTCAACCGGGCCCAGGCCTGACGGTAATCGCCGGCCGCAACGGCTCAGGCAAGTCAACCCTCGCCGAGGCTTTGGAGCTGGCCCTCACCGGCGTCAACTCCCGATGGAACGACAAGCCTGTGGTGTGGTCGCGCAACTGGCGCAACCTACATTCCGGCGATCCCGCGCAAATCCGCATCGACATTGTCGAGGAAGGTTCGGGTACGACGACCATCGGTGTGGACTGGCCCGCGGGTGATGGCGTGGCGGTCGGTGACCTGGAGCGCTGGATCCAGCGCAAGGGCCAAAAGCGCGAACCGGTCAGCGTTTTGGGCTGGGACGCCCCGCTGACCATGTATCGACCGCTGCTGAGCTACGACGAGCTCAGCAGCATTCTCGAAGGCAAGCCCAGCGAGTTCTATGACCAGCTCTACCGGCTGCTGGGTCTCGAGCAGCTGACCGAAGCCATCAATCTTCTCGACGACGAGGTCAAGAAGCTGAAGGTGCCGGCCGCCGAAGCGAAGAAGGTTGCCGACAGTCTTAAGCCGCTGCTGGCCGCTCACGAGGATCCACGAGCCGCGACGGCGCTCGCACAGGTAAAGAAGACCAAGCCCAACCTCGATGTGGTCGGGCCGTTGATCACCGGTACCGCGCCGGATGTGCCGCCGGCCTGGGAACACGCGAGCCGGCTGGCGGTGCCGACGGCCGAGGAAGCCGAACCCCGCTGTGCCGCATTGCGATCGGCCGCGGAAGCGGAACGGCAGGAAGCGCGGCGCGCGGACACCCTGGCGGCCGACCGTGCGCGGCTGCTGGAGTCAAGCCTCGAGTTTCACGATCAACATGGTGATCAGAGCTGCCCCGTATGCGGCCAGGGCACCCTCGACGGAAACTGGGCAATCGCCGCCCGCGCGGCCTTGGAGCGCGCCGAGAGCGCCGCGCGGGATCTCACCGCCGCACGCGCCGAGAGCCAGCAGGCCCGGTCGTCCGTCGTGGCGATGGTGCGCGAGGTAGCACGTCCGCCGTTGGCCGACGCCGAACTAACCGCGTTGCCGGCCGCGCGCAGCGCCTACGACGACTTCGCCGAAGTGCCACTCGACGACGATTTCGCACTGGCCGACCACGTCGAGACCACGCTGCCGCCGCTGCGTGCCGCCTACGCGCAGCTGGCCCAGGAGGCGTCGTCGTTGATAAAGGCGCGAGACGACGCCTGGAGCCCCGTGGCCCAAAAGCTGGGGGAGTGGCTAAGCAAGGCCGAGGAAGCCGTGGCGGTGGCCCCGCAGTTGGGGATCGCCACCGAAGCATTGAAGTGGTTGCAGGCCAACGCTGGTCAACTGCGTAATGAGCGGCTGGCTCCGCTGACCGAGAAGTCACGCCAAATCTGGGCGGCGCTACGCCAGGAGAGCAACGTCGACCTCGGTGCGATTCGCTTGGAGGGGCAGAAGACCAACCGGCGGGTGGTGCTGCAGGCCGCGGTCGACGGTGCGGAGACCGAGGCATTCGGCGTGATGAGCCAGGGCGAGTTGCAGGCGCTGGCCTTGGCCATCTTCATTCCGCGCGCCACATCGCCCGAAAGTCCCTTCCGCTTCTTGGTATTCGACGACCCGATCCAAGCAATGGATCCGTCGAAGATCGACGGATTCCTCGATGTGTTGACCACACTTGCCAAAGACCGGCAAGTGATCGTGTTGACCCACGACAACCGCCTGCCGGCGGCGATCCGCACCTCCCGTGCGCCGGCCCGGATCGTCGAGGTGACGAGGGCAATGAATTCGGCCATCAGCGTGGTGGATTCGACCCGGCCGGCGACGCGGCTGCTCGATGACGCGTTCGCCATCGCCGCCGACGACGCGGTGCCGGAAGATATCAAGCGGTCCGCGATTCCGGCGCTGTGTCGGGAAGCATTGGAGGCCACCGCGTGGGACGTGTACTCATCGAAGGCATTCGCGAAGGGCCATTCTCGCGAAGACGTTGAAACCGCTTGGGAAGAAGCCAATAAGACGGCCAAGCGGCTGGCGCTCGCGCTCGCCGGTGACGCGGAAGACTCCATCGCAGTCGACAAATGGAAAGCGGGAGGATCCGCCCGACGGAACACGCTCACCGTGGTGAACAAGGGAGTCCACCAAGGCGTGTCCGATTACAAGGGGGCAGTGAACGATGCTCGGCTCGCCATCGGTGACCTTGCGGCTGGCGCCGCATGACCGGGCGGACCAAGCTTCTCGAATACGCCGACCAGGTTCTGGACGGACAGATTGCGCTCGGGCCGCGTGCGCCGCGTACCGCGGCGCTGCTGGCGCGCTTGGCGCTGGAAGACTGGCTCAACGAGCAGAGCGCCGCATGGTGTGCGACGGGGGAGAAGCCGCCGACGATGACTTCGAAACTCGTTGTGTTGGGCAGGAAAAAGGGGGCCGACGTGGGGGAGCGGGCCCGGCGGATGTGGCATTCGCTAAGTCGCGCGGTGCACCACCATGCGTATGAGTTGCAGCCGTCACCGGCGGAGGTGCGTCATCTGGTGAGCCAGGTTCGGGACTTGGCGGGGAACTGAACCGCAGGAACGTCTAGATTCCCCCCAACGATCTGTCAGTTGTACTCCGTACTCCCCGCCACACCGTGCCTCGTGCTGACGAGCTTCGCTATGCAGTGGTTGCGGTCGAATCCCCTGTTACTGCACCACATCAACGCGCCGTCAGCAGTGGCGAAGGAAATGTCCGCGATGGTCACCCAGTAGTTGCGCTCCGAGAACGTCGACCAGTTTCCAGACCAGAGCAACCTGGCGCCGTAGGTCTGCCGAAGCTGGAGGTGTTCGTTGAGCGCCATTCGTAGATCCCACGGCACCCCGCCCTCCACAGTTCCATATCTCTTGGCACTGAGCTGTGGGACCCAGTAGTCCGCAAGCCTTGTAGCAACGTAAGACCGGTCACTAGAGGCGATTTGGCGCATTCTCTGCTCGGGATCCTGCGATATGGCTGGTGCGGTTGTCGGGGCCACCGTCGGTCGTGTCGTTGTGGGCGCGGCCGTTGGATACGAGGGCTGAGTCGTCGTCGTCTCGTAAATGGGTTGCTGATACGTGGACGTCGTTGTCGTTGTCCCGTACGTGGGGTAGCCGGATGTCGGGTAAGCGACGGTAGTCGTGGTACCGGGGCCAGACTTGTCGTCAACGGCGATGGCAACCACCAGGACGATCACGACAACGACTAGAACGGCCGCGACCGCGACGAGCGTCGGAAGGACGTATCTCTCCAGGCGTTGATCCCCATCGTCTGAACTAGATGGTGGTTCCGAAACCTTCGGCGTGGAGCCGGGTCGTCTCCTGAAGTGCTCGTGCTCTTTCGTCAGCTCCTCATCTTGAGAAGAGCGGTCAAGGGCGCGTTTGGCGGCGCGTGCCAGCGCGCCGGCGGTGCCGTACCGATCGTCGGGGTGTTTCGCCATGCCGCGCGCGATGACGGCGTCGAATGCGGCGGGAACGCGGGGATTCGCCGCGCTCGGCCGCGGAGGATCCGAGGAGAGGTGGGCCGCAATAAGTTGCTCAGTACCGCCTGAAAATGGCGGCTTGCCTGTCAACGCTTCGTAGAGGACGCAGGCGAGCGAATAGATGTCGGTGGCAGGAGTAGTGGGTTCGTCTCTGAACCGTTCCGGAGCCATGTAGGCGAAGCTGCCAATTTGATAGCCCGCCATGGTCAGGTGGGTGTCACCCCTGGCTTCGGCGATGCCGAAGTCGACCAAATAAGCAAAATCGTCGGGCGTCACGATGATGTTCTGCGGCTTGACATCGCGGTGGATGAGTCCCTGTTTGTGCGCCGCGTCTAACGCCGAGGCGACTTGGCGGACGATGTCGACCGCCCGCTGTGGTTTAAGGGCGCGCGTCTTGACCATGTCGTGCAGGGTCCGCCCTCGCACCAGTCGCATATCGATGTACAGGGTGCGGTCGATCTCGCCCCAGTCGTGGATCGGTATGACGTGCGGCTCTTGCAGCACCGCCGCCGCGCGCGACTCACGCAGGAAACGCGTACGAAAGGTTTCGTCGGCCGAGTATTCATCCGGAAGCACCTTCAACGCGACGCTTCGGCCCTTGTCGGTGTCGTAAGCCTCGTACACCTCGCCCATGCCGCCCTTGCCGAGCAGGGTCTTCACTTCGTACTTGCCGAAGGTCCCACCGACGAGCGATTTCACGGCGCCTCCTAGATCACTTACTTAATTGAGGGCAGTATTCATCGGAGGTCTGACAAAAATCGGATGTTCGCCGAGGCGCATCGGCGGCAATCGATGCCGCTGGTCCTCGCTAATCCCTGCACGGCTAGTTCTTCAGCATTCGCAGGCGAGGCCGTCGCCGTCGCGGTCTTGCTTAGAGCAATAGGCCGGGTCATCTTGTGGGATGCTGCATCTGCCGTGTGCTTTCGCGTCGGTGCAGTTCTTATAGACGCAAGTGCCGCTATAGCTCACTTCGGTGCAACCGGCCTCTTCCGGTTCCGCCAATGCCGTCGGAGCGACCCCGGAGGCGTGAATCCAGGCGGTGGTTGCGATCGCGACAGCAGCGAATAGTGCACGAATCGTCATGGATCTGCTCCTTGACACGAATGCCGAAACGTGTGTTTCGGAGCGTACGCCGCGTTCGCTGACTGAACAATTGCTAATCGGGGCCGGGACATCTGGGCCCTCAAACGCCGTGATGCCCCGGGACGTACTAGCCGGCCGGCGTCAATTGCAGGCCGTTGGTGACGCGCGGCTTCGCCGTGTATTCGCACACCTCCATAACGGGGCCGGATTCGTCTTTGCCGGCCAGCGTGTACGCATCCCACGTCGCGTAACTGGAAAGGGCCCCGGGAATGCGGGTGCCGTTCGGGCAGATGACGTCGGAGTGCCAAACGAGTGTCCACTGGCCGTCACGGAACTGCGCCTGTCCGAACGGCTGTCCGTCGGGCGTGACGGCTACTTGAGCGCATCCGTCACCACACGGAGTGAAGTACCAATCGCCGTTGTTGACCGGACCCGATGGTGACGACACGGTCATGAGGTAATGGCCGCTCATTGTTGGTGCGGCACAAGCGATACCGGATGAACCGACAGCCAAGCCGGTGAGCGCGGTGGTCATGGCGATCGCCCGTCGAATGGTCATTTTCGTGTCCTCCTCGCCGTTGTGCGACCCAGCGGAGTTTCGTGACCTCTAACTGACCATGGCACATGACCATCGGCGAACACCAGATCCAAGTATCAGCGTCGCCGCCGGCATCGCTGTCAACGTCACACCCAGGAGGGAAGAAACCTGATGTCCAACCGTTCGCTTCGCTTGTACCCCGACCACGTCGGCACCCCCGCGGGCTGCCCCCGGTAGATCCCCCGCGCCGCCGCGAGGACACGGTCATGCTGGGTAGGCCACGTCAACTCGGAAGCGATCTGTTCAAGCACGTCCCGGTCGCGCTGAAGAACGCGGTCGACGATCGTCAGCGCCGGCAGCGCGCCGCTCTTGTCGCCGTTGCAGCGCGCGCAGGCCAGCACCAGGTTCGCCAGCCCGTCGATACCGACCAGCGACCACGGCAGCACGTGGTCGATCGGGTTGTTCGGCGGCAGGTGTGCGTGACAGTAGAAGCAGTGCGGACCGAACGCCTCCTTGAATGGCTCGCGGACGGCGGTGAGCGCGGTCCGTTCCCGTCCGAACAGGTGTCCCGCAACATCGGGAACCTCGGCGTCGAGAAACTTGTTCATCCGGCGCACATCGTCGACCCACATGATCTCCAGCGCCGGCTTCAGCAGTCCCGCCAGTCGCGCGAGACCATGTGCGACGCCGGGTTTGAGTTCGATGCAGTCACCGTGTGCCCGCAGTGTCGACCGCGACACGTGGTCGTGCAGGAATGAGTCGTCGTAGAGGAACGGATCGCTGATCGACGAACCGGGCAGTTTCTGCAGGCGGTGCAAAGGCTGCTGGGCGAGACACAACACCACGTCGTCAACGGCGCGATCGTATGCCGTCGGCGCACGCATGCGCGCCGCATCGACCGAACCCACGCCGTAGCCCGCCGCTGCGCGTAACTCGTTGGTGGCCGTCAGTATTCGGGCGCGAGGCTGCGTCGACTGCCGCAGCTCATGACCGTCGAACGGGCGGACCTGCCGCCAGTAGATTCCCAGTACGCGGTGCGCCAGGTCGGGGATGGGGACCTGCAGTGCGTCGCCGGGCTTAGCCGGCAGGTTCTCGATGCAATGCTCGATGAGCGCCATCAGCGTAGCCAGCTTGTAGGTCGCCGTGCGACGACCGGTCTCTAGTATCGCGACCACGCGCTGGCCGAGGAGAAGCGGATCCGCCGCGTCACCGTCCACCACCGCATCATCATGACGCGAGGCGCACGTCCCGGGCAAAGTAGCGCGGCGTAGTGCCTCGCCGACCGCAACGGCAGCGGCATAGGGTAGTGGGCGTGGCGGAAGTGTTGGATGCGGTGGGGACCCTTGCAGAAATTCTGATCGAACATGGCCCTCTGCCCGAGGACGACATAGCACGGCGACTGCAGGACTGCGGCGCGGATGATCCAGAAGCCATCATGGACGAGCTTCTCGACGAAATGGCCTGTCCGGCTAGGCAATTACTGGACGAGCGGTGGTTCTGGCTGCCGACGCTGCTACTGGGCAAAGTGTTCACGCACCGGATCGACGCAACCGAGGTTGCCCACGACATACTCGCCGTGACACCGGACCTGATCGTGATCGCGGAAGTCTGCGAGTACGAGGATTACGGACACTACGTCGACGGGTCGCCGGCGGAGGTCGCGCACCCAGGACTTGACGATGAGCTGATCGAGCAGCGCGGTGTCCCGGCCGAGCTGATCGGCCCGCACGCGTGGCTGCTCCTGCCGCCGGGCACGTTGGCGGGCCTGGAGGCGGGCGAGGGCGACCTCATCGGGGTGCGGGTGACCGGAAACGGTCTGGTGGTCGAGCGGGTCGACGCGGGTGCGCACACCGAGGTGGGCGAGCGTTTGGCAGCCACGTTCGACGACGAACCCGTGTACCTTGGCGCCGCCGTATGGACAATCTGTGCCGAGGACCCGGCGGTGTTCACCGAGCCATTACCGCCTCTCTCCGAGATCATCGACGATTACGGGCTGGCGCGTGACGGTGATTGGCTCGGGCCCGACGGGTTCGACTTCGACACTTGGCGTTTCGAGCGTGGGTGCACAGTGCTGGCCGAGCGACACGACCTCGACCCCGACGACGCGTTCGCGCTGTACACGTTGGTCAAACTGTTCGAAGAGGTGGCTGCGCTGGTCGACGCCGTCGATCTCGACGAGTCGCCGGCGGAGGCGTTGGGCACCGTGTGGAAGGGCGCGACCGGGGCGGGCGAAGCCACGGCCCAATTCGAAGAACTCCGCGAGTTGGTCGACCTCGTCGGTGAGCTTGGGGTGGTGCTGGCCGATCCGACGCTGGCCGAGCTGTTGGTGGCCGAGACCATCGGCACCGGCCGCGAAGGGGCGCCCGCGCTGGGCCTGTTCGCCGAGATCATCGGACCCAAAGTCCCGCGTACAGCGCTCGTGGGAGTTCGCTGGTTGCGCGCGGTGGCCCTGGAGCGGGTCGGGGCCGTCGACGCTTGCGAACGTGAGTTGCTGGAGGCTGAACGCATCGATCCCGATTGGCCGTTGGCGTTGATGGATCTGGCCCGCTTTGCTTCCGATCGCGGCGACGCGGAGCGCGGGTTGGCGTTGCTGCGCCGCGCCGGTGCTAGTCCCGATTACCCGCTCCTGCAGGTGCTGGAACGGCATCGCGGCGAGCCGCGCCGGGATATCGGTCGAAACGCGCTGTGCTGGTGTGGATCGGGCCTCAAGTACAAGAAGTGCCATCTAGGGCGTGAGCAACAGCCGCTAGCCGAGAGGGTCGGCTGGCTGTATATGAAGGCCGGTGAGCACGCCGTGGCGAGCGGGTGGACCGAGGCGGTGGCCGAGGTGGCCTGCGAACGCTGTCGCTACGCCGACGATTTTTCCGCTGCGTTGGACGCGGCGCTGGAAGATCCGCTGGTGACGGACGCGGTGCTGTTCGAGGGTGGCGCGTTCGAGGAGTTTCTCGAGGTACGCGGGCACCTGCTTCCCGACGACGAGCGACAGCTGGCCGAGCAGTGGTTGTTGGTGCATCGGTCGGTGTTCGAGGTCGAGGACGTGCACCGCGGCCACGGCATCACCGTGCGCGACCTGCGCACCGGCGACATCCATGAGGTACGTGAACGAACGGCGAGCCGTCAGCTGAAGCCGGGGCACCTAATCTGTGCGCGCGTGGTGCCGGCCGGGGACAGCATGCAGATCTTCGGCGGCATCGAACCAGTCGCCCTGCACGAACGCGACGCACTGATCGAACTGCTTGACACCGAACCCGACCCGGTGACGCTGGTGGCGCAGCTGAGTCGCCGCTTCGCACCGCCAGAGCTGGTGAACACCGAGGGCGACCCGCTCGCGATCTGCGAAGCCACCGTGCAAGTCAGTGACCCAGCCGCAATGGAGGCCGCGCTCGATGGCACCTACGACCGCGTCGAAGGTTACGAGCCGCCTCAGTGGATTGAGCATGTCACGACCAATGGCATGAACCGCGTCCGCGCCTCGCTCGTTCTGGACGGCCAGACGTTGCGGGTGCAGACCAACAGCGAAACGCGGATGGACCGAGTGCTGACCTTGTTGGCTCGTCTCGACCCGACGATGAACCTGCTCGAGGACTCCCGCCGTCCGATACATGACGTGCGCGAGGCGGCCGAGTTGGGCGGACAGTTGCCCACTGCCGGTGAGGACGCACTCGATCCCGACGATCCCGAGGTCGCCGCGATGCTCGACGATTTCATCCGCGACTACGAGACCAAATGGCTCGATGAACCCATTCCCGCGCTCAAGGGCCATTCACCGCGGCAAGCCGCCGACGACCCCACCCGGCGCGGCGACCTGATCAAACTGCTGGACAGCTTTCCCACGGAGGCGCGCAGCGGCACCATGGACGTCCGCCGGCTGCGGGCCGCGCTCGGCCTGTAACCAGTCGGCGTCTACACGAAACCTTCATCGACCAGGATGGCGCCCTTCGAGGTGATCACGTGCGCCTGGCCCGAACCGTGGACATCGCGGCACCAACTCTCGACCTCGAGAAAATCTTCCACCAGCCTGACATCGAAGCCCCCGTTCATGCCCGGCACCGGAAACCACAGGTGCTGGTCCGGCAGCTCGTGCAAGATCTCGACCGGCGGGTACCGCAGGACGCGTTGCGGGTCCCGTCCGTCATAGAGCACGCCACGGATGCGGCTGTCGATGACATCGGCCAGGTGCCAGTTGAGCGCGCGAATATTGTCCGGTGCCAGCGGCGAAGGGGGGGCTTCAGATAGCGCGTGCGCAATACCAGCGACTTGCGCTGTTGGGCTGCAACGTCTTTGGGGCGGCCAGCGTTGAGATCCCGTTCGCAGCGGACATCGTAGGCGGTGCGCCCCCACGCGTCAGGAAGCGACCTTAGCGCACCGCGCTCGATGAGTTCGGCGGCGACCTCATTAGGTGCGCCCTGCCAGGCCGCTTGGTGCAAGACGGTGAACCACGCCGTCCCGCCGGGACGCCACCAGTTGATGTCGACGAGTTCGTCGGGGTCGTCGAGCAGGTCGAACACGGTGGACCAGTCACCCATTTTGGCGGCGTCGGCCAGTTCGTGTCCCGCCGCGACGACGTCGTCGAACACCTGGTCGGGGTCGATGATCCCGCACCAAACAAAGGGCTCATCAGTCCGTGTGCTGTCGGGATTCATCGGCCCACTCACCACACTCCCATGTGCCGCTGCCAAGTAGCTGGGCTTGGAGCCTATTTCCTCGCGCGGGACCGAACCCGTAAGGCGCGCCGCGCGCAGTGCCAACGACTCGAGGGTCAAGCGCGCTAGGCGATGATGGCGCCGGTGGCCAGCGAGCCCGGGCCCGCCTGAGGAATGAAACTCTGGTGGCGCCCCAGCTCGTTGATCTCGAAGTTGTCTCGGTATGGCGCCGGCACGTTGTCGCTAGGCAAATGGCCGCCAGGCGAGCGGCTGATGCCATCGCGGATTTGGCGGACTTGCCGTTGCACCGTGCCCCGCACCAACCGCTTTTGCAGCGCATATGGGAACTGCGGCATGTCGTGCCGCCGTATGACGCCGCGTACGTTGCCCTTGCCGAGGCTCTCGAGGTTCGGTTTGTCACCGCCGATGCGCGTCTTTCCCGGGCGTCAGGCATCCGCTGCGAGATCGAGGTCATCAACGGGATCGGACGCACCTAACCCGTCTGCGGTGCGCCGGAAGGTGTCGACAAATTTTCTTGTCCACACGTTCGCGCGCCTCCCACAAAAGTCTCAACCACAGCTTTAACCTTTCAGGTCATGACGACCCGGGGGTCCTTGCTACTGCCAGAGTCCGAGATTCTGTCGGCGCTGGATTTCGACACCGAGATACCGTGCATCTGCCGGAAGTTCTGCGACGAAGCAGATCACCCGGCGGACTGGTGGATCACCCTGTCGTGCGGCTGCCGTTACCCGTTCTGCCACAAGGCGTTACGGATTTCGCGGATTCGCCTGAAGATTCGCGCTCTGACCTGTCACTTGTGCTCGACGCACAACATTGCCATCAGCCGAGTGGTGCGCACGTAGCCCCCGCGCGCTACTTCGCGAGCAGACGCAAAGTCGTACGCTACCCGCCGTGAAAGTACAAGTTCGCGTCTGCTCGCGGCGACAGGGCTTCCTGTACGAGCTGGACCCGGGACGTGATGCCAAGCTTGGCGTACACATGTGTCAGATGCGTCTGTACGGTGCGGGGTGAGATGAACAGCCGCGCGCCAATGTCCTTGTTGCTCAGTCCTTCCCGCACTAACTGGGCTACATCCCGCTCCATCGGCGTCAGCGATCCCCAACCGCTCGCGGGCCGCTTGCGTTCACCGCGACCCCGTTGCGCGTATGCAATCGCCTCCTCGGTGGACAATGCCGCACCTTCAGCCCACATGGCTTCAAACTCCGGCTGCCGTAGGAACTCTCGGAGAGCCGCAATCGCTTCCTGGTAACCGGCTTGATGCACCGGAAAGCGAGTCTCCCCGGTACGTTCCCGGATCGCGTCCGCCGCGCCTAACAAGCGCGTCACGTAAGAGCGGTTGCCGCCATCGGCCTCGACGCGTGCTAGGCATTCCAGAGCGTCGGGAACCCGTAGGTAGGCGTGAGTCCTCCCAGCGATCGCCAAGGCCTCGTGAGCGTCACGTTCAGCCTGGTCTGCCTCCCCTTGGGCGAGCGCGACGTAGGCGCGCGCCGTCAGCGCCGATACTTGGTACCAACCTGGCAGCCCTGCCGCAACGGTCTCGTCGGCCCACTGGCGGGCTGCGACTAAGTCACCACATGCCAGCAGTGCCTCCGCCATGGGCATCAAACCCCGCACGTATACCTGGCGCAAGGGAATGGTGTGTTGCCAAGCCATTTCCCCCGCGTGCCTCGCCGCCATGGCATCGCCGGCGGCCAAATTGGCCCACATCAATCCGCCGTATATCCCGTCCTGGTAAAGCCCCATCGCGTTTGCGGCCCCGAACCCGGCCTGAACCGCCTCCTGCGCGCCAACCACCTCGCCTCCGTACGCGAGCGTCACGCTGAGGGCAACTTGGCTGATGGCCGACACGGGCGGGTCTCCGTTGTCCTTCGTCTCCTCGGCGACGGAGCGGAGCACCCCGATGGCATCGGCGAGATCGCCGCGCATGGCCAGGAGGGAGCCCAGCCATACACGGCTCATTCGCGAGATCTGCCAGTAGCCGAGCGAGTCAGCGATGTCACGTCCTTCTTCGGCGGCCGCGAGCGCGAGCAGCGGTTCGCCCGCGTAGTAAGCCATGGTCGTTTGATAGGCCAGGATCTGGCACAGGTTCCACCGATCGCCGGTCGCACGGGTTAGTTCAATCGCTTCGGCGAAGTAGGGTCGCGCCAGGTCCGCAAAGTAGATCGTTGCCGTCGCGCACCCCACGAGGGCGCGACAGATCAATGCTGGGTTGTCGAGTTGGCGCGCTAAATCCAGTGCTGCGCGCGCCCTTTCGAGATCCACGGGTGCGACCATCCACATGGAGAGGACGCTCTGGTCAGCGACGGCTTGGATCCAGACCGCCGGTGCTACGTCACCCCTAGGACGCGCATCGCTCAACACGGCGTCGAAGCCGGTGAGGCCCTCACTGAACCGACCGCGGGCCAACCAGAACGTTTGCAACGAGGACACCAGCCTCAGCGCGGTATCGACTTCGCCGTTCTCCGTGCTCCAGGAGAAGGCGGCGCGGAGGTTGTCGATCTCGGTGTCCGCCCACGCCATCAGGCGCTCAGCGCCCGCCTCCTGTTGCGATGCCAAATCGACAGCCGCATTGACGTAGAAGTCACGGTGGCGGGTGCGAACTTCATCGGCTTCGCCGGATTCGCCGAGCTTTTCCTGTGCGTACTGGCGCACGGTTTCCAGCATTCGGTAGCGCATTTCGGTGCCCGAATCGTCGGTAACCACAAGAGATTTGTCGACGAGCAGGCCGAGTTGATCGAGCAGTTGGTAGCTTTCGGCATCGTCGGCGGCGCCGACGGCCTGGGCGGCATCAAAATCGAACCCGCCCGCGAAAACCGCGAGTCGTCGAAACAGCACGCGCTCGGGCTCAGTGAGCAATGCATGCGACCAATCAACCGAGGCGCGTAGCGTCTGTTGACGCCGTACCGCGGTGCGCGCGCCGCCAGTCAGCAACCGGAACCGGTCATGCAGGCTGTCCACGATCTGATGCAGTGACAACGACCGAACCCGCGCTGCAGCAAGCTCGATTGCCAAAGGCATACCGTCCAGACGGGTGCAGATCTCAGCAATCTGAGCGTAATTATGCTCACCCACAACGAAATCCGTGCGAACCCTGCGAGCCCGGTCGCGGAACAGCTCGATCGCCTCATCCGCTAGCGGCAGCGACGGCACCCGCCAACAAAGCTCACCGGGCACACCCAGCGGCTCGCGGCTAGTGGTCAAAACCGTCAACTGTGGGCTGGCGGCGAGTAGTTCGACCACCATGCTTCCGCAGGCATCGAGCAGGTGCTCGCAATTGTCGAGCACCAACAGCAGTTTCTTCTCACCGAAGAAACTCATCAGCACTTCCATGGCGGAGCGCCCTGGCTGATCGGGTAGACCTAACGTGCGAGCGACGGTCACCGGTGCAACGGCGGGATTCGTGATCGGTGCGAGGTCGACATACCAAATACCGTCACCGAATTCCGTGGTCAACCGGGAGGCGACTTCGATGGCGAGTCGGGTCTTGCCGGCCCCGCCGGCGCCGGTCAAGGTGACCAGTCGGTTGTCGGTCACCAGCTGGCACACCTCAGTCATTTCTGACTGGCGCCCGACAAAAATTGTCAGCTGGGTGGGCAGATTATGCGACGCCATAGTCTGTTTGACGCGCAACGGCGGGAACTCGTTGCGTGGCTCGGGATGACACAGCTGCACTACGCGTTCGGGACGTGGCACACCGCGCAGCGCGTAGCTGCCCAGCTCGATCAGCCAGACATCGTCGGGAAGACGGTCGAGGACCATTGCTTCAGTCGCTCCCGACAACACCGTCTGCCCGCCATGGGCCAGATCGCGGATGCGCGCGGTACGGTTGATCGTCGGACCGGCGTAGTTGGATTCGTCGCGCAGTTGGATTTCGCCGGTGTGGACGCCGATGCGGATCTGGATCGGGTCCAAGTGGGCTTGTTGCAGCTCGAGTGCGCACGCGACCGCGTCGGAAGCACGGGGGAAGGCGGCCACGAAGCTGTCGCCCTCGCCCTGTTCGACTGGACGTACCCCGTCGTGGGCCGCGATGGACCGGTTCACGGCTTGGTTGAGTTGTGCCAGTGCGGCGGCCATCTGCTCGGGTTGGGTTTCCCAGAGCCGCGTTGAGCCTTCGACGTCAGCCAGAAGCAGCGTCACCGTGCCGGTCGGCAGCAATTCAGTCAAGCCCAACTCGCTCCAGTTCAGTGGCGAGATTTCGGTGTGTGGGCTCATGGTAGCCAGCTTCGCGGCTCGTGCCCTAGAAAACATCCGCGCAACCGCGCAGATGTGCCCCCCGATGAGCGCGTAGAAGTGCCACGATAGCCAGGTGACCGACTCTCGGCCGCGCCAAACGGAAACGGCGTCGATTGATGAGTTGCTAGATCGCGCGGTCGCGGCAGTCAACCGCGGTGATCGCGCCGCCGCGACGGATTTGGCGGGTCAGGTGCTGGCCGCCGACAGTGCAAATGCCGAAGCCGAGGATTTGTTGGCCGCGCCCGCCGACCCCGGTGAGATCCGGCGATTGACCATCTTCTTTGCCGATCTGGTGGATTCGACGGTGCTGTCTACTCAGGTCGAACCCGAGACGTACCGCCTCCTGGTTGGGCGTTATCGCGATCAGGTGTTGCGCGCGGTGAACCGGTACGAAGGTCACATCGGATCCACAAAGGGGGATGGGCTGTTGGCCGTGTTTGGCCACCCAGTCGCTCATGAAGATGACGTGCGCCGGGCGGTTCAGGCTGGGCTTGAAATCACCCGCGAGGTAGTCAAACTCAGCGATCAAGCTCGCCGCCGCCTTGGCATCGAGATCCACGTCCGCGTTGGGGTACACCGCGGGTTGGTCTACTTGGATACCGCCCAAGACGACGTCTACGGGTTGGCTGCCAACCTCGCTGCGCGAGTCAGTGGCCTTGCCGCACCGGATACTGTGGTGGTTTCAGAAGCGGTTGCGGCGTTGGTAGGCAACAATTTCGAGTTGGAACCGTGCGCAGCGGTGCTGGTTAAAGGGGTCGCGGATCCGATCGCTCACTACCGGGTGGTCGCTGAGCGTTCGTCGTCGCCCAGATCGGTTCATGGTCCGCTGGTGGGCCGTGATGGGGAAGTGGCACATCTCGAAAAGTCTTGGGCGCAAGCGCAGGACGGAACGCTGAGCACCCCGGGCGTGGTGTTTCGAGGCGAACCAGGGATCGGGAAGTCGCGACTCGCGGCCGCGGCGGCCCAACTGGCCGGGGACTTGCCGCTGGTGGAATTGATCGGTTCACCATTTCATGTCGACGTGGGCCTGCGTCCGGTGCGGACGTTGTTGGAACGGCGCTGCAGCATAGGCCGCAACACCGATCAAGCGGAGCGGCTGCGCTTGTTGGACGACGAAATTTGCCGGTGTGGACTGGAGCCGCCAGACAGCCTGCCGTTACTGGCGCCCGTGCTCGGCATCGATGCCGGCTACCCGCGAGTGGCGGCTGAGGGCCAAAAGCTGTACGACCTGATTACGCATGCGGTGCAGGACTATCTGGCGGCATGTCTGGGTCGCGGGGCCGGTTTGGTGATCGCCGAGGATGTGCACTGGTTCGACCAGGCGACGCGTGCGTTGCTCGGCTCGTTGCTGGGCGCGGCCGACGGCCGACTGCTCCTGGTAATGACCGGACGTCCTGGTGATTGGCTGCCGGCTGAATGGCCGTGCACCGTGTTCGACCTGGCTCCGTTGACCGACCAGCAGACTCACGACCTGATCGCCGCACTCGATCCGAACCTGACCGCCGACCAGCGGACGGCGGTCGCCGCACGGTGCGACGGAGTGCCGTTCTACATCGAACAGGTCATTCGCGGACTGGGAGAGTCGGGCGTGCCGGAGACGTTGTACGAGCCACTATTCGCACGATTGCGGGCCAGCCCGAAGGTGGTGCCGGTGGTGGAGGCGGCGGCCGTCATTGGCCGCCACATTGACCAAGGTCTGCTGCGCTCGGTGGTCGAGCTAAGCGACCACGAAATCGACGAGGTTATCTCCGAACTAGAAGATGCGCTGGTAATTGAGCCGTGGACCGATGGCAATTGGCGTTTTCGCCACGAGCTGCTGCGCGAAGTCGCTGCGGAATTGGCGCCCCCGAGCGTGCGTCGGGATCTGCACGCCAAGGTGGCCGACGCCATGATCGGCAACCAGGTTGACGCCGACCCGGACTGGCAATTGGCCGCTGGCCACTTCGAGCATGCGGAGCGATTCCGCGACGCAGCCATGGCTTATGAACGCGCGGCGGCGGGCGCGCGGCTTCGCGGTGCGCTGGGCGAAGCTCGCTCATACTTGACCAGGGGCCTTGACCAAATCGACCGCGCCCCTGCGGGCCCAGATCGTGACCACCGGGAATTGGCGCTGCGCCTAGAACGCGGCCGCCTCGCCGGGGCCACCGAGGGCTATCAGAGTCCTGCCGCGGCGGTTGATTACGAGCGGTGCCTGCAGCTGGCCGGAAGCGACCTGCGGGACGAGGAACTCTTCGCCACCCTGGCCGCGCTGGCGGGCTACTACGTCACGCGCGCAGACCTGGATCGCGCGGTACAGGTCGTCGAGTCGCTGCGCGCCGGTGTCCGACACGGGCGTCAGTGGTTCGCTCCGGTGATCGACGCCTACCTAGGGATGGTTGCGCTTCTGCGCGGCGAATTCCGCTCCGCTACAGCCTATCTCGAAGCCGCTATTGCGGGCCTGGCTGCGGTAGACCGGGACGGCGCCTACCTCCACGAGCCTGGGTGGTATGTGGCCAACGAGCCGCTGACGTATGCCTACGCGCACCTGGCCTGCGCCCGTTTCATGCGCGGTGACCTTGTCGGGGGTGAACGGGAGCTCGAGCGGAGCGCACGTCACAGTGAACAACTCGGTTTTCCCGCGGGCCCATACACCGTCGGTTATGCGGCGATGCTCGAGATAGGGATGCGCATTGACGCCGGCCAGCTCGACACGGCCGCGTCCCTGGCTGCCAAAGTGAGTGAACTGGGTGAGCGGCACGGTTTCGCCATATGGCAGCTGGTCGGCGCCACTTGCCAAGCCGCCACGGGCGGCATGACGGCGCTCGCCGCCGACGACCAAGCCGCTCTGGGCGGTCACATTACGACGATGATCGCCCTCCTCGACTACTTTCGAACGTTCGAGGCCAACAGTTTTCGCACCAGTTATGACGGTGTCATCGGGCGGCTGCTGATTGGTGCCGGCCAGCTTGACGCCGCCAGGGCGCGCCTTGACATCGGGTTGTCACTGGCCCGCGACACGGGGATGCGCTTCTACGACGCGGAACTGTTGCGGCTGCGCTCCCGAACTCACGAGGGCAGGCAGCGTCAACTCGGTGTGGATGCGGCGCTCAAACTAGCCCGTCACCAAGGTGCGACGCTCTTTGAATTACGCGCCGCATTAGACGATTTCGAGATCCGTGGTGAGTCAGCGGTAGCCGCAGTCGGGGATGCATTGAAGCGCATGCCCGGTGGCTATGCGTGGCCAGAAGTGACGAGAGCCAAAGCTGTGCTCGGAATTCTGGATCGGTAACTGCGTACGCCGATTGGGCAACAGCGCCGATCTCGATCGTCGCAGCAGTTCCGGCTAGGGCCGTTTCAAGATGACTGAGTACGCATTGAAAACGGGGTCGTATCTCCGAACCCGCGCCGAGCGAACCGAGTAACTCGCGCAGTACGCGTTGCCCGGTTTCGTCATCGTCGGCGCAGGTTGTGTTGACGACGTCGAGGAGTCGCCGGCAGTTTCGGCGACTTGCCACGAGATCGGGATCGCCGGCTTGATACAACGCGCCGCTGAGCATGCGGTCGCGTTGACTTGGCATCAGACGCCGGCTTTCGCGCGGAACGTGTCGCGATAAGCCTGCGGTGCCACGCCGGCGATGCGGCGGAACTGCTCCCGGAAGTTGGCGGCAGAGGCGAAACCGACTTGACGGCCAATGGATCCGACGCTGTCGGAGCTTGACTCCAACAACTCCTGGGCGCGGCGGATCCGCACGCCGTTGAGCCACTGCATCGGCGTTTGCCCTGTCTCGCTGTGGAATTGCCTGTTGAGCGTGCGCACGCTGATAGCCGCCTGGCGGGCGATGTCGGCGAGAGTCAATGGGCGGTGTGCGTTGTCGTCGATCCAGGCGAGCAGGCCGTCGAGTCCGGTGTTGGTCTGGCGGCGGTGTCTGACGATGAACTGCGCCTGGCCGCCGCTGCGGTGAAGGGGAGCAACCGCGAGCCTCGCCGCGTCGGCGGCGACGGCCGCCCCGTAGTCGTTGGCCACCATCTGCAGACAAAGGTCCAGGCCCGCCGAGGCTCCGGCCGAGGTGAGGATCTGGCCTTCGTCGACGTAGAGCACGCCGGGGTCGAGGTTGACGGCGGGGAAGCAGGAGGCAAAATGGTCGGCGGCCACCCAGTGGGTGGTGGCACGTTTGCCGTCCAGCGCCCCGGTGGCGGCCAGCGTGAAGGCGCCGCTGCAGATGGAGGCGATACGGATTCCCTTGTCGTAGGCGGCTTTCAGTGCCACGACGACATCGTCGCGGACGGGGGTAGTGACGTCATTTCGACCGGGAACGATGATGGTGTCGGCGTTGGCCAGTTCATCCAGGCCGAAGTCGGTGGCGATTCGGATCGGTCCTGCGTCGACGGTGGGTTCAGCGCCGCACACTCGCACCCGGTAGCCCGGTTCACCGTCGGCCAGCCGGATGCGGCCGAATGTCTCGATCGCGATGGTCAAGTCGAAGGCGATGACGTCCGGCTCCGCCAGCACGGCCACTCGGTGCATAGTGGCAATATACCGGCGCAATATGGCTATCTGGCCACTGGTCTCGTCGAGTGCGGGCCGACACGATGGTGGCGTGCATGCGCAGATCGTGTTGTATGACGGGTTCGACCCGTTCGATGTCATCGCTCCTTTCGAAGTTCTGGCCGCGGGCAGCGACTGCGTCGGCGGTGAACTCGAGGTGACGTTGGTGTCGGCGGAGGGGGTGCGGACCGTCGTCAGCGGTACCCGCGGACTGACGTTGGCCGCGACGGATCAGCTGGATCCCGCTAAGCCCGGTGCGATCATCGTGCCCGGGGCGAGCGGGCCCACCGTCGGCGATCCCGACGAGGGTGTCGAAACGATCCCCGTGCTGTTGGCCAGGGCCGCGCAGACGGACTTGGCGGTCTTGCTGGCCAAGGGTTTTGACAATCCCGAGCTGATCATGGCAGGGGTGTGCGGCGGTTCGTTGGTGATGGCGATGGCCGGTCTGATCGAGGGGCGCCACGCGGTCACCCATCACCTGGGCCTCGACGTGCTCGACGCCACCGGGGTACGGGCCGTTGCGGCGCGGGTGGTCGACGACGGCAATCTCGTCACCGCCGGCGGGGTGACGTCGGGCCTGGATCTGGCGCTGCATCTGCTGGACCGGTGGTACGGGCCGCGCGTCACCCACGCCGTCGAAGTGCTGTTCGAATACGAGCGCCGCGGAATCGTGTGGCGCGCAACAGGTCGAGAACCACTGGAGGTATAGATGGCCATCGATGGGGAGTGGGACGTCAAGATCAAGACGCCGATCGGCTCGCTGGCAACGCAATACGCATTCACCGCCGGGCCCGGCGGTCTCGCCGGGACCGCGACCTACAAGGACGAAACGGTTGCGCTACAAGACCTTACGGCCGACGGGGAGCGGTTGACCTGGCGGCAGTCCGTTACCAAGCCGATGCGGCTGAACCTGAAGTTCGATGTTGTGGTGGACGGTGACACCATGACCGGGCATTCGCGCGCCGGTCGACTGCCCCGATCTGAGGTGACAGGCCGCCGTCGCTGCTAAGGGGTGTGACTTTCGTGCAGCCAAACGAAGTCTTCGATTCCGGCAAGCTGCAATACGATTCGCTCCCGTAACGGCCAGGCCCGCAGCGGCTCTCGCCCAGACATGAGCTCCGGTCCGTCGACCCGGTAGGTGCGCCCCTTCCAGTCGAAGGTGCCTCCGCCGGCCGCCGCCAGGTTGCGATACCAGTCCGCCCGGGTGCCATAGGTCAGCGGCAGCAAGAAGCCGTCCCCGTGGCGGACGGTGGCCAGGGGCGTTTGGTAGACCCGCCCGCTACGACGTCCCGTATGGGTGAGAAGACCGTGCGGCGACAGCGGAGTTCCTGCGACCGTGCCGGTGGTGGAGTTGAACCGCTTGATGAACGTCCGGAACGGGGCGGAATCGATCAGCCGATGCCGGTTCGCACTAAAGAGCCTCAACAACAACGCGAACGAAAGTGAGGTCAGGCCAAGAGCAAGCCCGGCCAGGAGGATCAACCGTTTCGGCGCCATACCGAGAGAGTAGAGGGTGGTGAGCAGACGCGAACTTGTACGATTCCGGCCGGAATCGGTAAAATTTGCGTGGGCTCGCGGCGGGGCAGGGCGCGCGGGGGCATCACGCGCGGGGGCAGCGCCGGGGGGGACTGTTCGCGAGGGGACTGCTAGTTGTTGTAGGCGGTGCTGCCGTCGACGGGGTGTGTGGTGCTGATGATCTTGGCGATGCAGTGGTCGCGGTCGTATCCCTGGCTTCGGCACCATGCCAGCGCACCGGCGGAATCTCTATAGGTGATCGGCACGACGGTGACCCAGTAGTCAGGCGCCGAGAAGGTCGACCAATCGCCCGACCACAAGAGTTTGGCCCCGTATCGCTGTTTGAATGCCAGGAATTCGTCGAGTGCCATCTGGTTGTCCCAGACGACGCCGTTGTCTACGACGCCGGGGCGCTTTGAGCTCAGTTGGGGAACCCAGCGGTCGGCCAGCTGGCTGGCGACGAAAGCGCGGTCGCTGCTTGCCAATTGGCGCAGCTGTTGTTCGGGATCTTGACTTGCGGTCGTGGTGGGAGTCGACGGGGCGGATGACCGCGTGGTCGTGGTCTCCCGGGTCGGGTAGGTGGTGTATTGCGGTGTGGGGTAGGCGACCGTGGGCGACGGCGGGCGCGAGTCGTTGTTGCCGACAAGCACAACGACCACAACGACAATGGCGATCACGAGCGCGGCTGCCAGCCCGATAACGGTGGCTAGCAACGCCGTTCCTGGACGCCCGGTGTCCGACTGGGCAACGTGAGGGGGAACGGGCAGCACCTGGTAGGGCGGGTAGCTGGGTGGCGGCATCGTTGGGCGCGGTGCCGATACGGGGCCTGAGGGGTAACCGTTCGGCCCCGCGAGCGCACGCTTTGCGGCGCGCGCCAGACCTCCGGCAGTTGTGTAGCGGTCTTCGGGGTGTTTGGCCATGCCGCAGGCGATAACGTCGTCGAGCGCGCGTGGAAGGTAACCGATGAGGGCACTGGGTCGTGGCGGTGCAGCCGACATGTGAGCGCCGATGACGTGTTCGAGGCGATCGCTGGGAAAAGGCAGGGAGCCGGTCAACGCCTCGAAGAGAACGCAGGTAAGGCCGTAGATGTCGACCGCTCGCGTCGTTGCTTCGTCGCGGAATCGTTCCGGTGCCATGTAGGCCCAGCTGCCCACCGTTTGCCCGGCCTGGGTCAGGTGCGTGTCGCCCTTGGCTTCGGCGATACCGAAGTCCACCAGGTACGCGAAATCGTCCTCGGTGACGATGATGTTCTGCGGCTTGACGTCACGATGGATGAGCCCTTGCGCGTGGGCGGCGTCCAAGGCGGAAGCGACCTGTCTGATGATGTCGATCGCTCGCTCCGGCTCGAGGGGACCCGCGGCGAGGATGTCGTGCAATGTTTGTCCGCGGACTAACCGCATGTCGATGTAGAGAATGCCGTCGATTTCGCCCCAGTCGTGGATAGGAATGACGTGCGGTTCCTGCAGAATTGCCGCGGCGCGGGACTCGCGCAGGAACCGGGTGCGAAACTGTTGGTCCTGCGCGTATCGGTCGGCGAGCAGTTTCAGCGCGACAGTTCGGCCTTTGTCGGTGTCATAGGCCTCGTAAACCTCACCCATCCCGCCGCTGCCCAGCAAGCGGCGGATTTGGTATTTACCAAAGCTGCCCCCGACTCGCGAAGCCACGGCACCTCCTGTGCGTTCGCCGGCTCGGCGGACTAGAACAGGCGACGCGCGCCAAATATACCCATTGTTTGCTATTGCAATACAAGAGTCGGTGGCAACTGATGTTCCGAGCTCGGCCGCTGTTTGCTATGGCTAATGCTCCGCGCCGGAGCCACAATGCCCGCTCGAATTCGCTGGCACCGGCGCCATCACCTTTCGCCGCCCGAAACTTGTCAGTGCTGCTGAGTAGGTTGCGGTGCATGTGGGGTGCACTATTCGCGGTCTTCCTGATCGCCGTGATCGTCATCAAGTTCTTCTGGTGGATCATCGGCGCCGCGGCGATGATCGGCCTCTTTCACATCGCCAGGTTGATTGCGCGCTGGTACAGCGAACGTTCGGCCGCGTACGCGCGCTATTGGGCCGGCCTCGCCGCCCGCGCCGACCAGCAGCACAAGTGGGTGTTGCGTGGCGACGACCGCGGCATCTACGGATCCGAAGGCGCTGAACTCATGCATCGCCTCTTCCCCGCGCAGAATCAGATCAGGCGCCGAACAGGGTGAAGGGCGCGCCGACGTGTTGACTGGTTACGATCGCGCGATGAGCGATCCGATCGGCGGCTGGCATTTCCGACGGCGCGACATCTTGAAATTCGTCGGCCTGACCCCGGCGGTGATCGCGGGTGGCGCCTTGATCGACGTGCCCCGCGCGACGGCGAACATCGCGGGAAAGTCTGTTTTCCTCGATGCGGGCCACAGCGGAGTCTTCGACTCGTCACTCAATCGGCCGGTCCCCAACGGTCGTAACGGCGAGAAGCCGTGCAACACCTCCGGCACAGCTACCAACGACGGCTATCCGGAGCACGCCTTCACCTTCGCCGTCGTCCAGCTGGTCGCCGGTGCCCTGCAACAAGCGGGTGTTCAGGTTCAGCAGTCTCGCTATGACGACGGCTCGGTAGGCCCGTGCATCGACGAGCGCGCAGCCGTCGCCAATGCGATGCGCCCCGACGCGATCGTCAGCATCCACGCCGACGGCGGCCCGCCGAACGGTCGCGGATTCCACGTGAACTACTCGAGCCCGCCGATCAACGAAGTTCAGACCGGCCCCGCGATCCGGCTGGCGAACACGATGCGCGATGCCCTGGCCGCGGCTGGACTGCAACCGGCGAACTACATCGGGTCGAATGGGCTCTACGGCCGCGCCGACCTGGCCGGGTTGAACCTGGCTCAATTCCCCGCGGTTCTCGTCGAACTCGGCAATATGCGTAACGCCGAAGACGCCGCCCAGATCGCCAGCCCCGAGGGTCGGGCACGCTATGCCGATGCGGTCGTTGCGGGCATCACGAACTTTCTGAGCCAATAAGGACTCCACACGCCGTCGCGGGCTGACGCATACTGTCGGTTACCGGGAGGAGATGACGGTGTCTTTCGATGGCTCGCGCGTGGGCACGACATTCGGTAAGTACAAGATCACCGGCGTCCTCGGAAAAGGGGGAATGGGCGAGGTCTACGAGGCCTACGACAATCAGATCGGCCGAACCGTCGCGCTGAAAATAATCCAGAGTCAGTATGCGAACGACCGGAAATTCCGGACGCGGTTCGAGCGAGAATCCCACGCCGCAGCGACGTTGCAGGAACCGCACGTCATACCCATTCATGGATTCGGCGAAATCGACGGCTTCCTGTTTATCGATATGCGACTGGTCCGCGGGCAGGACTTGGAAAGTTTGATCAAGAAGCGGCCGCTCGATCCTGAGCGCGCCGTCGACATCATCGGCCAGATCGCGGCGGCGCTGGACGCCGCGCACGCCGACGGGTTGATTCATCGGGACGTCAAACCGCAAAACATCCTTGTCACACCGGCCGATTTCGCATATCTGGTCGACTTCGGCCTCGCCGAAACACTGGGCGAAAGCACCCGGCTGACGGCGACGGATACGCGAATCGGTTCCTGGGCGTACATGGCACCCGAACGTTTCGCCGACAACCGGATCACGCCGTCCGTAGACATCTACGCGCTGGCCTGCGTGCTTTACGAATCACTCACCGGAAGCCTCCCGTTCCCCAACGGAAGCCAAGAGGCGCTCATCAGGGCACACCTGCAGTTGCCGCCGCCGCGGCCAAGCCTGGTCGATCCGAGGATTCCGCCGGCCTTTGACGACGTGATCGCCCGCGGAATGGCCAAAGAACCCGACGACCGGTACGGAAGCGCGGGCGCGTTGGCGCGCGCGGCCGGTCGGGCACTGCGCGGCACGGGGCGTGCGCCCACTGACCCGCAGGCATACAACGCCCCGCAGGCGTATATGCCGACGGAACGCCAGTCTTGGTCCCCGGCGCCATCGGCGCCGGCCGCGCCGCCGACACGACCGGCGCCCACGCGCCCGGCGCCTCCGCGGCGTACGCCCATGCCCCCTACGCCCATGCCGTCCATGGCCCCGCCGCCGGCTGCCCAGCAGGCAATGAGTACCAACGAAAGGTCCGGCGACCGCGGATCGCGCGGGATGGTTTACGCGGCTATCGCGGTCGCCGCCGCAGCCGTCCTCGGGGCCGTCGGCTTGGTTGTTGGCCTCTCCATCAACAAGGACTCGAATTCGGGTCCAACGGCTGCGCCGTTGCGTCCCACGGGAATTCCGCCAGCATCACCTCCGGAAGAGACTTCGTCGAATCTGCCGTCGTCGGCTCCTTACCCGCAACCGACGTCTCGCCCCGCCGCCGCGCAACCGCCGCTCGTCACCGGTCCGGACCAGAGCACCAGCCACGAAACTTGCGACAACGGCTTTCAACTCAACAACGCCACCGGGTTTGGCACCCGCGGTGGTCGAGGATCACCGCAGACGTCATGCGCGTTCGCCAACAACGTGTTGGTCTCTTACTGGAACACCTACCACAACGCCAGCAACACACCGCGCATGGTTTCCGCGCCGGGCGCTGTCGGTTGTTCCACCGTCCCCGGTGCGATTTGCGACCCAAACAACAGATCGCAGTTCCTGGTGCAGTGCGTCGGAAGCGACTCGAATTCGTGGATCACCTGCACCGGAGGCAAGGACGCCGTCGTCTACCTGTGGTGACGGCAGTTAAAGTTTGTGCGATTTAAACGGTGCCTTCCCCCGGCCGTACGGGGTACTAGAGCACGATGAACGCTCCGACGAAAACCGCCATTGCCGCAACGGAACTGGACGAACTGCTCAACGGGGAGAATCCTCCGCGCGTCGTCGACGTACGAACCCCGGCAGAGTTCGAGACCGCGCATATCCCTGGCTCCTACAACGTACCGCTCGATGTGCTGCGCAAGCATCGTTCCGAAATCCTGACTTGGCTCACGATTTTGGGTTGGTGATGCGCGTAGGGGTTTGACCTGTGGTTTCGTGGTCGGTTCTGCGTAAGTTTGTGCACTAAATCGGGGCCGTAGGCTGCCGGGGTGGCCTACGTGCGCACCGTGAAGACCGCCTCGGGGGCGACCGCGGTGCAGATCGTGTGGTCCAACCGGCGAGGAGCGCGCTCGATTGAGCATCTGGGCTCAGCCCATGATGACGGCGAACTTGTGGCGCTCAAGGCGGCCGCTGCCCAGCGGTTGGCGGCGAATCA